>JAJFHD010000001.1 GCA_021775805.1 Alphaproteobacteria bacterium
GGACGCGAGGACAATTTTCTTGCCGTCGATTGAAATTGCAGCACTTACACCTGACACACCTGACACACCTGACACACCTGACACACCTGTGGCACGGAACTGCCTGATCTCGGCGGTGGTTTCCAGATCCCACAAACGGGCGGTTCCATCGATGGACGCGGTGAGGACGGTCTTGCCGTCGGGGGCAAAGACGGCGCTCTGAACCCCGCCTTCGTGGCCCTTGAACTGCCTGATCTCGGCGGCGGTTTCCAGATCCCACAAACGGGCGGTTCCATCGTTGGACGCGGTGAGGACGGCCTTGCCATCGGGGGCAAAGACGGCGCTCTGAACCGGTCGCTCGTGGCCCTTGAACTGCCCGATCTCGGTGGCGGTTTCCAGATCCCACAGACGGGCGGTTCCATCGTAGGACGCTGTGAGGACGGCCTTGCCATCGGGGGCAAAGACGGCGCTCCGAACCGGTTGCTCGTGGCCCTTGAACTGCCTGATCTCGGTGGCGGTTTCCAGATCCCACAGACGGGCGGTTCCATCGTCGGACGCAGTGAGGACGGTCTTGCCATCGGGAGCAAAGACGGCGCTCCGAACCCAGTCTTCGTGGCCCTTGAACTGCCTGATCTCGGCAGCGGTTTCCAGATCCCACAAACGAGCGGTTCCATCGTTGGACGCAGTGAGGACTGTCTTGCCATCGGGGGCAAAGACGGCGCTGGAAGTGGTGTTTCCAATGTTCAACCGAGCTCTGACAGCCTCAGCCAAATTCTTGAAGATTGTCTGCTCAAACATTCCGGTGAAACGAATGGCTGATCTAGTTGAAATTGCCGACTCGCTGACTTCATCACTCTCCACCACGTACATTCTGGCAGAAGCAACGTGGCTCGGCGCCCCATGACACTTTACAAAACGGCACCGGTCAAACTGAACCTGGGCCAGATTTGTGGCTGAAAAGTTGCAATCTGTGAACGTTGCATTTGAGAATCGAGCACCCAACAGATTCGATTTTGCAAAGGATACTCCGGAGAGTCGATATGGATTTGATTGACCGGTGAAGGCGAGGTGCTTCAGGCTTAGTTCGGATAGATCCGCCCCTTGAGGCAAGGCATCCTTGTAGCCGGTGCGAGATGATGCGAGTGAAAGTTTCAACCAAAACACTCTCAGTGCTCTTTGCCGACCGGGCATGATTATCTCATCACGTGCCTTTTTGAATGCGCCCCAGGCATCGTCGATTGCGACCAGATCGGGAACGAACTTGAGTGTTTCCCGGCTGACTTCCGGCATCTCCTTCAACGTACCCAGATCGCCCGCCATCAGCAGTTTGTACAAACGCTTTGCCAGGAAATATTCATAAAAGGACGTGTGCACGAACCGAAAGGCGTCGTCGTTTGCGCGTACCAGCAGGCTCGCATTTCGCAGTTCCGTATGAAGCAGAGCACGGGCGTCGTGGCCGGAGCTCATGGCCAGGCGCAGGCCGGGGTTTTCGAGGGCATAAGCATCGAACCAGTCGCCGAGGTCATCCACAGATAGAGACGGGCTGCGGTGCTGCCACATATGCTGGGCGAGGCTCTCCAGCATGGTCTGGCGGTCGGACGGGGACAGGAGAGGACGTTTGTCCTGGTCACGCTCAAGCGCGCGCCTGAAGAGGTGGCCGTAGACACTGGCCACGTTGATCACGCGGCCTGCCTCGTTGTCGGCTTCCAGATCCGGCGCCAGTTCCGCGATGTAGCGTGCCATGATCGGTTTGGTGGCAAGACCTGCCAGGTCGTGAATACGGCTGACGGACTCAAATGCCGTTTGGCCCGCCTCGTCTCCCAGTATCTTGCAGAAGAAAGACTGGATCTGTTCCACGTCGAAGGGCGCCATGTAGACGGTCTTGACCGGTTCGTTGCCTTCCATCGCCTGCAAACCGGCAAAACGGTCGTTCTCGCAAAGCACGCTCTTCTGCTCGATGTGGTCGCGGAAGAAATGGGTGCGGCAGGTGACAAGGATGCGGGTCGGGCAGGCCGACCAGTCCGCCGACTTCTTTTGGCGATCTGCTTTCCAGGCATCTGCCGGCACAAGCTCGAGGAGCTCGCGGTAAAGGCTCGCCATGCGCTCCGAGCCGATTCTTGTGCCGACTTCATCGAGACCGTCAAAAATAATGATGCAGGGTTCAGAGCGTAGCGATGTCAGCAATTGCCCGGCATCGATGCGGTCTCTAACATCCGGGTGCAGACACTGTCTGATGATTTCCGCCAGTGTCGGCGGTGCTTTGGTGTCCCGGCCGTATACGTCCGTCAGACGCCGGAAGTCGAGATAAACCGGGTAGGGGGTGGCCGGATCGCCTGCCCGTTTTTCATTGAGCGCACAGGCAAAAAGCTGTGACGTTGTCGTCTTGCCGGCGCCGAAGCTGCCGAGCAGGGCGTAGATCCGGTTCGAACTGGTTTCCGAACATGCCCATTCCATGAGAATCGGCAGGGCTTCCTGAACGGCCTCGCCACCCTCTTCGCGTGAAATCTGCGGGTCTTCCGTGATGCCTTCGCGAACTTCACGCTCAAGAAGGTCTGTTGCCAGGGTTTCCCTGAATAGGGCACCCGAACCGTCTTTCGAGCTCAACGGTCCATGGGGTGAAGGACCTGGCCCTCTGTCCTTCATATTGCGATGTAGCGGGCGAGGGGCGGCGTGCGGAGGTCCGTCCGGAAGATACTGTTTTTCTATCTCGAGACATATTTTGTCCCGGAAGCGCGTAACGAAGGCGTCCTTGTCAGCTTCCGACAAGTCCCACACGTGCAGAAGGTTTGTTGTGTCTGCGCGCCAGGCCTCCGGAAAACACGGCCCGTCTGTGAAGGCCGGATCGCCGTCCTCCCAATTGCCCGACAACTGGATGCGCAGGTAACGCGGATGCTCCGGCGCGCCGGGTTTGTGAAAGAAGCCCGCCTCCCGTCTGCAGGCCTCGCTGTGGTACCAGCGGTCGCTCAGAAGGAAGATTGCGAGGGCGGCGTTTTTGCATTCTTCATCGGTCTGTCCCTCGTAGGGCTCGCGCCCGCGCATGTCAAGGTGGTCGATCCACAGGTCAAGTTTGAACCTGTCGTTGTACCTGTGCGGCAGGTGCTGCAGTTTGCTTTTCAGTTTCGTGGCAAAACCCGTGACGATCTTTTCTACGTTTTCTTCCTCATGGGCGTGGGACACGAAAATCCGGTAAAGCGGACGCGGATCGACGATGCGCGGTTCTTCGTGGTCCGCCGAATCGATGTTGGTGTCCTCGCGGGTGGATCTGACCGCCTGCTCACGGGCTGTCCGCTGTTCCAGTTTGTGTTTGAGGCCCGCTGCAAATACGATCTCGTAGTGTGTCGTTCTGGACTTAACCCGCAGGAGCGGTTCTTGCGCAAGGCCTTCGTCGTCCAAGGCTTTCGCGGCGGCGTTTATGAGCTCGATGCGTTTGCGCAGGGCCTCCTCACTCGACGTCTTTCCTTCAACCTCCGTTAGTCGCTCAATGACCGCACGCTTTAGAGCCGCGAATTTAGTCTGGTCTTCGGAACCATCGTCAGCCAGGTCCAGCATGGCCGTCAGAAGACGCCGCGCCGCTGCGCCGAGATGTTCGTCGAGGTCTTCAATAATCGTCTGGTGCCAAGCCATTGCCTATCGCCTGCAATTATCACGGTACGATTCAGAATACACAAAATATCACAAATAGCAACGTTTGTGAGATTTCTATTTTCTCCGCAAACTGCGACGTTGGTTCTTGTGAACACGCTGTTTGGTCATACGGTTTACCGGGGCGCTCGACGTCTCGGTCCTGACCGCGATCCAGATAACATGCCGGGCGCCGCTGCGGCCCCGGTTGGCGCGGACCTTGACTTCGTCCACGGCAAAGCCCGCCCGTTTCAGGCGCTGCGTGAACGGGACACTGGGGGCCGATGACCAGACCGCCAGGACGCCGCCGGGCCGCAGTGCGGTGCGTGCGGTGGCCAGTCCTCTGTCGCTGTAGAGGCCGTCATTGGCCTTGCGCGTGAGACCCTCCGGGCCATTGTCGACGTCGAGCAGGATCGCGTCATAGGCTGAGCTGCAGGCGTTCAGCAGTACGCCGACGTCGCCCTGGCAGAGGTCAACACGCGGGTCGTCGAGGCATCCGCCGAAGACTTCCGCCATCGGCCCGCGTGCCCAGGCGATCACCGACGGCACCAGTTCCGCAACCGTGACCTGGGCCTGTGGATTCAGCCCGGCCAGCGCTGCGCGCAGGGTGAAGCCCATGCCCAGGCCACCGATCAGGACTCTCGGGGTGTCGCGATCTGAAATCCTCTCGCAGGACAGCTTTGCCAGCGCTTCTTCCGAGCCGCTGAGCCGGCTGTTCATGAGCTCGATTGAGCCCGACATAATCGAGAATTCCGTGCCGCGCTGTTTTAGGCGAAGCGTGCCGCCGCCGTCGGGGACCATAGCGGTGTCGAGTTCAATCCAGGGAAGCATGGGCCACTCTTTTTGGGGCTACCGAAGTGCGCCCCGCCATCCTACCGGATTGGCGCTTGTGCGCGAAGGCCCCGGACTCAATGACAAGGATCGCCCAACATCGACGGATCAACAGGTGTCAGGTGCCACCGAAACGATCCTCAAGCCTGCGCCAGTCTTCAACACCTACTGTCTTCATGAAACTGTCGAGCGGCATGAAGTTGTCCGCCTCACAGTCCAGGCTGTCCGCTCTGAGATCGGCGAGGGTCTGTTCCAGCGCCCTGGCGACGCGCTTGATCAGCGTGGTGCCGTGGACGATCATCCTGAACCCCATGTCATGCAATTCCCGGTTGGACAGGATCGGGGTCCTGCCGCCGATCAGCATGTTGCACATCTGGGGCACATCGAAGGCCTTCGCGATCTGTTCCAGTTCCGCGACACTTTGCGGCGCTTCGACAAAGATGCCGTCCGCGCCGGCATCGATGTAACGTTCGCAACGGCGCAGGGCGTCGTCGAGGCCGTGGATGGCGCGGGCATCGGTCCGCGCCATCAGGAAAAAGTCCTCGTTGTCGCGGGCAGCGGCCGCGGCGCGGATTTTCTCCACCATGTCCCCTGTCGCGATGACATCCTTGCCCGCGGTATGGCCGCATCGCTTGGGCGAGACCTGATCCTCGATGAAGATGGCGGCAGCCCCCATGGCTTCGTAGGTGCGGATCGTGTGCACCACATTCTTGACGTCGCCATAGCCGTGGTCACCGTCAATCAGGACCGGAAGGTCGACCGCATTGAGAATGTCGCGCATGCCGGCGGCCATTTCGCCAAGGCCGACAATGCCGATATCGGGCAGGCCGTAGCGGGCCCCGACCAGTGGAAACCCGCCGATCACGAAACCTTCAAAGCCGGCACGCTCGATCAGGCGCGCACTGAGGGCATCGTAGGCACCGGGAAGGACGAACGGCCGGTCCCTGTCGATGAGTTCGCGCCAGGTCGGTTTTTGCTGCGTCACTGCTGTGCCCCTTTTTCCTGCATGCCTTGACCCGCAAGCGATAATCGTATACGAATATACATAATGGATATGATCCGAACAGGCAAGGACCTGTCTCATGTCGACTATACCATCGGTTCCCCAATACCGGCAGATTGCCGACACGCTGAAAGCGCGGATCGCCAACGGAATGTACCGGGCGGGCGACCGGATGCCGGCGTCGGTTCTGCTGGAAGATATGTTCAATGTCAGCGAGATCACGGTGCGCAAATCGCTCCAGACACTTGCCCGGGAAGGCTGGGTGACCGGAAAGCGTGGCGTCGGAACGATTGTCAGCGACAGTGTGCCCAAGGCTCTCGTGGACATCCGGCTGACGGGCAATTTCACCGAGTGGCTGGCGTCCGCGGCGGCTGTCGACCATGACATCCGGCAGGAGGTCCTGGGGTCGTCGGTCGAGGGGTGTCCGAAACCGGTTGGCGAGATACTGGGCATTGCCGATGGCGATCCCGCCTGGCAGATGCGCCGGCTGCGGTCGATCGGCGGCGATCCGATTTCCTACCATGTCAATTTTGCACGGCCCGGAATGGCGCGCCTGATCAGTGAAGAGGACTTCCGGGAAAACGGCAACTTTGTCGAGCTTCTGCGTCAGCGTTTTGATGAGCCTCTCGATCGTGCCGACCAGCACGTTGAGGCCAGAACCGCCGACATGGACATCGCCGGGCTGTTGGACATCGGGTTCGGGGCGCCGATTTTCTTTGTTGAAAATGTCTACGTTACATCATCGGGCTCGGTTGCCGCCGTGACCCATTTGTATTTGCGGGCTGACCGGTACCGGTATTCGGCAGTGACCCGGTTCGCGGACCTGGAACAGGCAGACAGGCGGCCTTTCTATCGGAAGGCCAGAGCAGAAATTTAAGCGGGGAGACGTCATCATGGTTGGATTCAAGAACTTGCCCGGCGCCTTTGGCGTGGAAGTCACCGACATTGATCTGAGCACGGCTTCGGACGGTGAAATCAGGCAGCTGCTCGACATATTCTACCGCCATCAGGTGGTTGTTCTGCGGCGCCAGGACCTGTCGTTCGAGCGGTTCGACGACATCACCAAGAAGTTCGGGCATCAGCATCCCCATTTTCTGGATCACCTGCGCATGCGCGGCCATCCGGCGATCCTGATGCTGTCGAACATCTATGAAAACGGCCGTCAGTTGGGGGTCCATGAAGGGGCGTGTTTCTGGCATACCGACGTGGCCTATCTGGACCCGGCCAATTCCACCACCATGGTCTATTCGGTCAAGAGACCGCGCGATGGCTGCCCGACGTCCCTGGCAGACTGTTTCGGGGCCTATGATGCGTTGCCGGAGTCCATGAAACGAAAGATCGACGATCTGGTCTGTATCCATCACTACGGCAATCGCGACTTCCAGTCGGGTGCGGCGGAAAAGAACTCGAAATTCGAAGCCGAGCGGATGACCGAGGATCAGAAGAAGAAAGTCAAGGACGTCTATCATCCACTGGTCAAGCGCCACCCGATCACCGGGCGAAAGTCGCTCTACAGCGTTGCCGGAACAAGCTGGGGTATCGTCGACTGGCCGGAAGACGAGGCGGTGGCTCTCCTGCGCGAACTGATGGACCATTGTCTGCAGGACAGGTTCATAACCTCGATCGACTACGACGTGGGCGACTTTGCCGCCTGGGACACGTTCTCGACCCTGCACTGCGCGACACCGCTTGCCGGTGCCGGACCGGACGACCCCAATGCGCGCATCCTGTGGCGGGTCAGTGTCAACGGCCTGTCGCCACTCTACCGATTGGAAGAGACCTATCAGGGGATGTCGACGGCAGCCTGACTATGTGGGGATTGCGTCGGGCGCCGGGAAGGCGACGCCGGGTTCGCCGGAAACCCATGCCGGGTGTTTTTTCATGATCGACTGGAATGGCGCGCTTGCCGTGAAGCGGTCGAGCCAGCGTCTTACGTGGGTATAGGACGTCTGGTCGAACCACGGCCGGTCGGTGTTGGCGAACTGGCGGATAAAGGGGGCGATGCCCATGTCTGCGAGCGAGGGGCGGACACCAAAAAGATGACCTTCCTGTGCGAGCCGGGTCTCGAGTTCGCCGAGAAAGAGGCAGGCCTGGCGCCGATGATAACCGGGGTCGGCATTTTCGTATCTGGTTGAGTATTTGTAGCGGTCGAGATGTTGCTTGAAATCGTCGTCGCAGCGTTTGATCAGCTCCAACATAGCGTCAAGGCTGTTGCCTGCAGGTGTCAGCCAGTGCTCCGGGTCATGGTTGTCAAGCGCCCAGAGCATGATGTCCAGGCTCTCTTCCAGTACCGTTCCATCCTGCAGAACCAGCACGGGGACGGTGGCCTTTTCGGACGATTCGATCATCTCCGCCGGCTTGTTGCGCAATACGATTTCCCGCAATTCGCAGGCTGTACCGCTCGACTGCAGGGCAAGCCTGGCCCTCATGGCATAGGGGCAGCGGCGAAAGCTGTAGAGGATCGGCAGCCGGTTCTCCACAGCGCTCACGGCGGTTGTCGGGCTATCCCTCACGTGGACAGGATTTCACATTTGACCGCGCGCCGAGATGGACTTCGTTGCGTGCCTTTGCCAGGTCGATCTGGTGCTGGCGGTCGGCAAACCGGCGTTTGCGGTCCTCGTCTGTGGACGCGTGGCAGGCCGGGCAACTGACGCCGGGAACGAAAAGCGGCGACGTCTTGTCATTGTCGTCAATCGGCTGACGGCAGGCGTGGCACATGTCGTATGAACCGGGCCGAAGCCCCGGGCCGACCGAGACGCGCTGGTCGAAGACAAAACATTCGCCCTGCCAAAGGCTTTCTTCCTCCGGCACGGTTTCCAGGTATTTCAGGATGCCGCCCTCGAGATGATAGACGTCCTGATAACCCAGGCTGCGCAGATAGGCGGTCGACTTCTCGCATCGGATGCCGCCGGTGCAGAACATGGCAACCTTTGGTTTTGCCTTCAAGACGTCCGTGCGCTCGACCCACTGCGGGAACTCGCGAAACGAACTCGTTGCCGGATTAACGGCGCCGGCGAAAGTTCCGATGGAAACCTCGTAGTCGTTGCGCGTGTCGACAACGACGACGTCGTCGCGCCCGATCAGGTCATTCCAGTCATCCGGTTTGACGTAGGTGCCTGCCGATT
This sequence comes from Alphaproteobacteria bacterium, assembly GCA_021775805.1. Classification (GTDB taxonomy): domain Bacteria; phylum Pseudomonadota; class Alphaproteobacteria; order Rhizobiales; family JAJFHC01; genus JAJFHC01. Next base: position 8,560 of record JAJFHD010000001.1, read on the forward strand.
GTTCCGGATCGAGGCCGGGAACGCCCATGGTCACGATTTCGCTCTTGAGGCGAACCTTCATGCGCAGAAACGGCATTTCCGCAGCACATGATTCCTTGTGCTGGAGGTCGGCCAGCCTCGGATCACCGCGGATATGGTCCAATACGGCGCCGACACCCTCTTGAGAACCGGCGATCGTCCCATTTATGCCTTCGGCCGCCAATAGAATGGTTCCCATGACGCCTGAGGTCCCGCAGGCCTCAAGCAATGGTGCCCGAAGGTCGGCAAAGTCCGGCAGCTTCACGAACTTGTAGAGAGCGGCGACCAGGAAATCCGTCATTGGTGTTCATCTGTGTTTGCGTGTGTCGCCGCTTTTTAGCGCTTTCGGGGTGTGGTTTACAAGACGGGGATGAACGCGGGTTTGATTCAGAGCAATAGTTTTCTGGCCGGGCAGCGCTACTGTACGATGGCTTGCGGTCAATTTGCGAAGGACTGGATGGACAAAGCTTTCGACGTCAAGGGCGTGACCAAGATCTACCGTACCGGCGATGTGGACGTGCATGCGCTGCGCGGCGTCGACATGACACTCTATGGCGGTGAACTGTCTGTCCTGCTGGGACCGTCGGGCAGCGGCAAGTCGACCTTGCTCAACATACTGGGGGGGCTCGATGGGGCAACCGCGGGGACGGTCGAGTTCAGAGGGCGCGACATGACCGGCCTTTCCGAGGGCGCCCTGACGAAATTCAGACGCCAGCATGTGGGCTTTGTGTTTCAGTTCTACAATCTGATGCCGAGCCTGACGGCACGGGAAAACGTTGCCATCGTTACCGAAATTGCCGACGATCCGATGCGTCCGGAGGACGCCCTCGACCTTGTCGGGCTGTCGGACCGGCTGGATCATTTCCCGGCACAACTCTCCGGCGGCGAACAGCAGCGGGTGGCGATTGCCCGGGCGATCGTCAAGCGCCCGGGTGTCCTCTTGTGCGACGAACCTACCGGGGCCCTGGACAGCAAGACCGGAATCCGGGTGCTCGAAGCCCTGACATCGATCAACGAAGAGTTCAGGACCACAACCGCCGTCATCACCCACAATGCCGCAATCCGGGAGATTGCGCACCGGGTGTTCTATTTCGTCGACGGCCGCATCTCCCAAATGGTCGAAAATGAACACCGGGTGCGGCCGGACGAGGTCAGCTGGTGATGCCATGATCAGTGTCCTCGACCGGAAACTCCTGCGGGAACTTGCGCGGATGTGGGTGCAGGCACTGGCGATCGCCCTGGTGATCGCCGCAGGCGTTGCGACCCTGATCCTGAGCACCGGCACCTACCGGTCGCTCTACGAGACCCGTGACGCCTATTACGAGCGTTATGAGTTTGCCGACATCTTCGCCCTGTTGCGGCGCGCACCCTCGTCAATGGAAAGCCGGATCCTCGAGATCTCGGGCGTTGCGGCCGCTGAAACACGGATTGCCAAGACGGCCCTGCTGGAGATCACGGGCATGTCCGAGCCGGTAACGGCACAGGTCATCTCGCTGCCCGACCGGGGCCTGCCGAAACTCAACCGGCTCTATCTGCGTTCCGGCCGGCTGCCGGAACCGGGCAGCCGGGCCGAGGCCGTGATCAATGAGGGCTTTGCAAAGGCGCACGGGTTTGCCGAAGGGTCGCGCTTCAAGGCGCTGCTCAACGGCCGCCAGCAAACCCTGAAAGTGACCGGCATCGCCCTGTCACCGGAATTCATCTATGCGCTCGGTCCCGGAGACATGATCCCCGATGACCGGCGATACGGCATTGTCTGGATGTCGCGAAAGTCCCTTGAGGCAACGTTCGATCTGGAAAACGCCTTCAACTCCGTTTCGGTCAAGCTGTTGCGGGACGGGTCCCAGGACGCCGTTATCGATGCCCTGGACCGGTTGCTCAAACGCTACGGTGGTCTCGCCGCCCATGGCCGGAAGGACCAGCAGTCGCATGCCTTCATCGATGCCGAACTCAATCAGCTGGCGGCCATGGGCAAGATCTTTCCACCGATCTTCCTGGGCGTGTCGGCGTTTCTGATCAATGTCATCCTGTCCCGGATCATCCTGCTTCAGCGCGAACAGATCGGCGTTCTCAAGGCGATCGGCTACAGCCGCACGGCGATTGCGGTTCACTATCTGAAATTCGTCATGCTGATCGCCGGTACCGGAACCGCAATCGGCATCCTGGCCGGTGTCTGGCTGGGCCACGGCCTGACCAGGCTCTATACGGAGTTCTTCAGCTTTCCGTTCCTGATCTTCAAGAAAAGCCCCGATCTGTATGCAATCGGGGCGGCAGTCTCGCTCGCGGCGGCGGCGCTTGGCGGATACCGTTCCGTGGCGTCGGCGGTCGCGCTGCCGCCGGCCGTTGCCATGCAGCCGCCGGCACCCACCGGGTACGGTCATTTGTGGACCGAGAAGGTCAGGCTGTTTGTCATCTGGTCCCAGCCCACACGAATGGTCCTGCGGCACATGTTCCGCTGGCCGGTCCGCTCGGCCCTGACAGCTCTCGGATTGGCCATGATGGTGGCGCTTCTGGTGGGCTCTCTGTTCTCGCTCGATTCGATCGAGCACATGATCGATTTCACGTTTTTCCAGTCCGATCGCCAGGATGCGACGGTGACCTTTACCGACAACAAGGCGGACAACGCCCTGCAGTCAGTGGCGCAGTTGCCGGGGGTGTTGAGGGCGGAGCCTTATCGGGCGATCTCGGTGCGCCTGCGCAACCGTCACTTCAAGCGCAGCATTTCGATCCTTGGCAAGCCGCCCGATGCCAGGCTCAGCCGCGTGCTTGAACTGGACCTCCGTCCATTGGTATTGCCGAAGGACGGCCTGGCCATGTCGGAAAAACTCGCTACCCTGATCGATATCCGGCGCGGCGATGTGGTGGAGGTCGAGGTTCTCGAGGGAAGCCGGAAGACTTTCCGGGTGCAGGTCACCGACATCGTCGCCGGTTTCGATCCCGATGCCGGCGTGCAGGCCATATTCGTTCCGGTTACCCGCCTGGTACAAAGCTATCTGGGGCTTGCGGCCTACATGGATCTCGACGCCCTCAACAGACTTGTCGACGAGGGGCCGCGTATCAGCGGGGTGCATATCAGTTATGACCGCAATGCCTCGGATGAGCTGTTTGACGCGATCAAGGCGATCCCCGCGGTGGCCTCGATCACTCTCCAGAAGGCATCGCTGGCCAAATTCCGGGAAACATTGGCGCAGAACATCGTCATCATGATCACCGTCTACGTAACACTCGGCGTCATCGTCACATTCGGCGTGGTCTACAACAGCGCCCGGATTCATCTGTCGGAACGGGCGCGTGAGCTGGCGAGCCTCAGAGTGCTGGGCTTCACGAGATGGGAGACGTTCCGCATTCTTTTTCTGGAACTCATTCTGATCACCGCGGCCGCGATCCCGGTGGGCTGGGTGATCGGCTATCTGATTGCCTGGATTACGGTGCGGGGTCTGGACAGTGAACTCTACCGGGTTCCCTTCATCGTCAATACGTCGACCTATGCGATCGCGGCTCTGATCGTTTTGAGTGCGTCGGTGGTATCGGCGATTGTCGTGAAGCGCCGGGTAGACCGGCTCGACATGATCAGCGTTCTAAAAACACGGGATTGAGAAGATGAAGACACTGTGGATCAAGCGCACCGCGACCTTTGTGATAATCGCAGCGATTGTAGCAGGCTTTGCCTACACCCTGCGGCCACAGCCTGTGCTTGTGGACGTGGAGACCGTGACGCGGGGATCCATGACCGTGACGGTCGACGAGGAGGGCAAGACCCGGATCCGCGAAATCTATCAGGTTTCGGCTCCGGTGGCAGGCAAGATCAGGCGATCGCCGCGCGAAGTGGGCGATTCGGTAACCGCAGGCATGACCCTGGTGGCGGTCATCGAGGCAAACGATCCGCCGTTTCTGGATGCGCGAAGAGCACGCGAACTGGAGGCCGGACTTGCGGCTGCCAAGGCTGCCATTGCCCATGCGCGCACGGAAATACGCAAGGCCGAAGCGGAGCTGAAATTTGCGCAGAGCGATCTGAAGCGGGCACAGTCCTTGTCCCGGTCCAATGTGATATCGGGACGGGCCATGGAGCGAGCCTCCCTCGAGGTCGACGTGCGCAGGGACGCCCTGTCGGCTGCCCGTGCCGATCTTGAGCTGCGCGAACGCGAACGCGACAGTGCACAGGCGAAACTGACCCGTCCGGAACATCCGCTGGGGCCTGCCAAGGACCCCGAACTGTGCTGCCAGAAGGTGCTGGCGCCGGTGAGCGGACGGGTTCTGAAAATCGTGACTGAAAGCGAGCAGGCCGTGAGTGCCGGCGCGCCGTTGCTTGAAATCGGCGACCCGCGGGATCTGGAGATCGTTGTCGAGCTGTTGTCTACCGATGCTGTCAAAATTGAAAGGGGTGCGGTTGCCATGATCGACGGGTGGGGCGGTGCTGAAATACTGGAGGCCCGGGTCAGGCGGGTCGAACCGTCCGGGTTCACCAAGATCTCTGCTCTGGGAATCGAAGAACAGCGCGTCAATACCCTGCTCGATCTCGTCGGAACGCCGCAAACCCGCGCGGCGCTGGGGCACGACTTCCGTGTGTTTGTCCGGATCGTGGTCTGGCAGGCCGACGATGTGCTGATGGTTCCCCTCAGCGCGCTGTTCCGAAATCAGGAAAAATGGGCTGTCTTCCGGCAGGTCGACGGGCGGGCGGTGCTGACACCTGTCACGGTCGGCCATCGCAACGATCAAACTGCGGAAGTTCTCGACGGCCTCACGGCTGGCGAGACGGTGATCGTTCACCCCAGTGACCGGATTGGCGACCAGGCCCTTGTCGCTCAGCGCGGTGTTTCGGATTGACGCCACCGGATTGATCCCGCAGGTTTCCCAGGTGCGTGAAATTCGGCCGGAGGCGTGGGTTCTGTGAATCAGGAATTGAGACAGGCAGCACGAGACTATCTCGTGCGCTATGGCGGCGATGCATTCGAAAACCTTTTCGTGTCTGCCAAAGGTTCGGTCGTGACCGACGACACCGGCCGTGAGATCCTCGATTTCACGTCGGGCCAGATGTGCGCCACGCTGGGCCACAATCATCCGGCCATCGTCGGCGCGGTCGACGCGGCAGGCCGGCAGGGTTATCACCTTTTCAGCGGCATGATTCCCGAGGTGGTTGCCAAACTGGGAAAGAAACTCGGCGACTGGCTGCCGGCGCCGCTGCGCCGGTCATTGTTTGTCAACACCGGTAGCGAAAGCAATGAGGCGGCCCTCCGGATGGCAAAGATGCATACCGGTGGCCACGAGGTCATCGGTATGGGCGGGTCGTGGCACGGGGTGACGGGTGCCTCGAGTTCGGTGTCTTTTGCCAGCGACCGGCAAGGCTACGGGCCGGCCGCCACCGGCGTGTTCGCCTTGCCTGAACCCAACGCTTACCGCTGCCCTGTGGAACACTGCCGGGATGCTTGCGACATGACCTGCCTCAAGGTCGGCCTGCGCCTGTTCGACATGCAGACGACCGGCAAGGCGGCGGCGATTATCGCCGAACCGGTCCTGAGCGCGGGCGGCGTGATTGTGCCGCCGGAAGGCTATTTCAAGGACCTTCGCGAGGCGGCCGATGAGCGCGGCATGATGCTGGTCTTCGATGAGGCCCAGACCGCGTTCGGACGCCTGGGGCACAGATTTGCGGCGAACCGATTCGGGGTTGTCCCAGACATCATGTCGGTTTCCAAGACCCTGGGCGGCGGTTTGCCGCTGGCCGCCACCATCACCTCGGACGAGATCGAACAAAGCGTTCATGAAAAGGGCTTCAGTTTCTACACCAGCCACGTATCGGACCCCCTCCCGGCAGCCGTCGGGCTGGCGGTGCTGGATACCATCGAACAAGAAAACCTGCTAGAGCGTGCGGTCGACATGGGTGCCTATCTGCGGTCCAGACTCGACGATCTTCAACAGAAATATGAAGCCATCGGCGACATCCGCGGGGAAGGGCTGCTAATCGGCGTGGAACTGGTGGAAGACCGGGAAACCCGGGTTCCGGATCACCGCCTGGGCGCTGCAACCACACAGCGGTGTTTCGAGCTCGGCTTGAGCATGAACATCAGGCGCCGGCCGGAACGCGGTGCGGTGTGGCGGATTGCACCGCCGTTGACAGTCTCGACGGATGAGCTGGACCGTGGGGTGGAGGTTCTAGACCGGTCGCTGCAGCACTGTCTCGACGAACGGGCCAACGGTCGCTGAGGTTGTCCAACGACTGTCGCGATCCGCGGGTTTCGTCCCTGAACCCGAACCGCAACGGAACCTGGGAAAGGTGGTGTTACCGCTCTTTCATCCTGTCGTCCTCGTGCGCCGACACGAGGACATCCTGCGGTGCAATTCTGGAGGTGCAGGTGTCAGGCACATACATGACAGATGTTGGTGACATGGTTCAGCAAAAACCAGATATGTTCCGGCGCTACAGGCGGTGAAGGTAGGTCTGGTATTCGAAATCTGTGATCGTCGTTGCGAACTGTCCGCATTCATACCGCCTGCAGTCGGCGTAGACATTCTGATAGTCCCGGCCAAAGACGTCGGTGACGAACGGTGAGCCCGCAAAGGCCTCGATTGCAGCGCTCCAATTGCCGGTAAGCGGCGGTGTCTCGTCCAGTTTGCTGTCGCCGGTGAGCGGCTCCCCTGGATCGTTTTGGTTTTCCAATCCATGCAGAATTCCACCGAGAATGGCGGTCAGAACCAGGTAAGGATTGGCGTCGGCGCCAGCCACACGATGTTCCAGGCGGGCGTCCGGCCCGGTCTGGGAGGGCACCCGAACGGCCACGGCGCGGTGATCCATTCCCCAGACCGGACTGACCGGTGCAAAGGAGTCCGGCTGGAAGCGGCGGTAGGAGTTCGCGTGCGGTGCAAACACGGCCTGAGTATCCGGCATGGTCGCCAACAGGCCGGCAATGGCGTGGCGCAGCGGGGCGGCCAGAGCATCGGCCGAGCCAGAGAAAACATTCTGCCCCTGGCTGTCCAGAAGACTTGTGTGAACGTGAAGACCGTTGCCGGGGTGTTCGGCATAGGGCTTGGCCATGAAGGTGGCGACGAGGCTGTGGCGCCGCGCGACCGCCTTGACCAGACGGCGGAACATGAATGCCTGGTCGGCGGCGGTGACCACGTCGGCCACATGGAGCAGGTTGATTTCAAACTGCCCCGGTCCGAATTCCGCAATCGTCGTGTCGGCCGGCAGGTTCTGAACGCGGCAGGCATCGGTAATGTCGTGCAGGAACGCGGAAAAATCCTGGGTCACTTCAAGATCGTACACCTGCGGTCCGTCGAGCCGCCGGCCGGGACCGGGGCGGCGCGGTGGCCTGGGGTGACCGCCAGGCGTGGTGTCGGCGTCAACGAGATAGAATTCCAGTTCGGTGGCGGCAACCGGGGTCAGGCCTTTTTGACGAAACCGGTCGACGACAGTCCCAAGCACGTGGCGGGGATCGTAGGGACACGGCGTCGTCCGGTCGGGCTCACGCATGGTCATGAGGACCTGCGCCATGGGTCGGGCGCTCCAGGGCATGCGTGTCAACGTACCGGGAACCGGGTAGCAGATGCCGTCGGGATCCCCGGTGGCGATCGCCAGTCCGGTTGCCTCAACGTCAACGCCCCAGATATCGAGGGCGTAGGTGGAACGGGGCAGACGCACGTTTCCTTTCGCCAACTTGCCGATTGCGTTCGCCGGAAGCCACTTGCCTCGGGGCACAGCATTCATGTCGGGGAAAACAAGCTCCACCGACGTTATGTCCGGGTTGGCTTCCAGAAACATCTGTGCTTCGACATCGAAGCCGGTCGTCGTGTCCGCGCCCATTTCAGTTTCCTGTGCTTGGGTATGAATTCAATGGACGGTTGGTTGCTGTCCACGGAGGCAGTTTTTGATCACAAAATGGCCTTAGATGCAAGAAATCCAGTGCAGCGGCGTTATGAAAACGTCAGAAAACATCCGATACGGTGAAAAATATCGAGAAACTTGCGGTAGTGGCGATTGACAAATCCGGTTTTGTGATCACAAATTGGAAAAATTCCGAACCTACCCTTGAACGCGGAGCAGGCACGATGAGTTACATCCCGAATCTACCATCCACGGCTGAAATGCAACAGATGGATGCCGCCCATCATCTTCATCCGTTTACGGACGGCGGATCGCTCAAGGATAAGGGCGTACGGGTGATGACAGCCGCCGACGGCATTTTTGTTACCGACTCCGACGGCAACAGGCTTCTCGACGGCATGGCCGGCCTGTGGTGCGTCAATGTCGGGTATGGCCGCACCGAAATCGCCGAGGCCGCCGCTCGCCAGATGATGCAGTTGCCTTACTACAATACGTTTTTTCAGACCTCCCATCCGCCGGCAATTGCCCTGGCGGAAAAGCTTGCCGAACTTGCGCCCGGCACTCTCAACAGCACTTTCTTTACCGGCTCGGGATCGGAGTCCGCGGACACTATCATCCGCCTGGTCCGTCATTACTGGACCTCCCTGGGCAAGCCGACGAAGAGCGGCGTGATTTCACGCAAGAATGCCTATCACGGCTCAACCATTGGCGGCGCCAGCCTTGGCGGCATGTCGGCCATGCACGAGCAGGGCGGCTTGCCGATACCGGGCATTACCCATATCGATCAACCCTATTGGTATGCCGAAGGCGGAAGCAGCGAACCCGACCGGTTTGGACTGGAATGCGCCCGTGCGCTCGAACAGGAAATCGACCGGCTTGGAGAAGACAACGTTGCTGCCTTCATGGCCGAGCCGATTCAGGGTGCGGGTGGCGTGATTGTGCCGCCGGAGACCTACTGGCCCGAAATCGTGCGAATCTGCAAGGCGCGTAACATTCTGCTGGTGGCCGACGAGGTGATCTGCGGCTTCGGGCGAACCGGTAACTGGTTCGGTTCAAACACATACGGCTTCGAGCCCGATGTCATGTCCATCGCCAAGGGATTGAGCTCGGGATACCTGCCGATCGGCGGCGTCATGGTGAGCGACAGGGTGGCGCAGGTGCTGAATGAAAAAGGCGGTGAGTTTGCCCACGGCTACACATATTCCGGGCATCCGGCGAGTTGTGCCGCGGCGCTCGAGAATCTGCGGATCATGCAGGACGAAAACATTGTCGACCGTGTCGGTGAGACGACCGCGCCCTACCTGGAGAAACACTGGAAAGAGCTGGGCGATCATCCGCTGGTTGGCGAAGCCCGCATCATGGGGATGATGGGTGCCATCGAGATGACGCCCGACAAGGCCAAGCGGGCGGGGTTTGACGGCCATGAGGGTGAAGTTGGCCTGATATGCCGCGAACACTGTCTGGCAAACGGGATTATCCTGCGATGCGTGCGCGACTGCATGATCATGTCGCCGCCTCTGGTCATCTCGCTCGGCGAAATCGATCAGATGATCGATCTGACGAGAAAAAGCCTCGACCAGACGCTGGAAGATGTGCAATCGAACGGCTGGCTGACTCACTAATCACCGACCAGGCAGGAGCTTGCCCCGTGTTCTCCGGTTCATTCCTTTATGACAATGACGCGGAAGGTGCTTATCCGCCGTCCTATTATACGGAGTCGGCAGAGCCCCTGAAGCCGTTTGCCGCGCTTGAGGGGTCCGGCTCGTGCGATGTGTGCATCGTGGGGGCAGGCTATACCGGGTTGTCGAGCGCCCTGCATCTGGCGCAGCGCGGCTATGATGTTGTTCTGCTCGATGCCCACCGGGTCGGATGGGGCGCGTCGGGGCGCAATGGCGGACAGGTTGCGTCCGGTCAGCGCAAAGACCAGGAATCCCTCGAGGACTCACTGGGTCCGGAGGCGGCGCGCAGCTTGTGGTCTCTGGCTCAGGACGCCAACGCCCTCGTGAAGTCGCTGATCGCGGATCATGAGATCGACTGCCAGTACAAACATGGTTCGCTCCATGCCGACCATAAGCACCGCTATGTGGACTCCAGCAAAGCCTACGCGGAGAAACTGCAACGCGACTATGATTATGACCAGATCCGTTTTGTGCCGAAAAACGAGATTGGCGAGCTGGTGGGAAGTGACACGTATTTCGGCGGCACGCTCGATATGGGCGCCGGGCATCTCCATCCCCTGCGCTACGCGCTGGGCCTTGCCCGCGCGGCAGCCGATGCCGGGGCCCGTATCCACGAACGGTCTCAGGTTGTGTCTTACAAAAATTCCGGAAACGGCAAGACCGTCAAAATCAAAACGAACGCGGGCGAGATCGACGCCGGTTTTCTCATTCTTGCCTGTAATGGATACCTCGACGATCTCGACAGCCGGATTGCGTCGCGGGTCATGCCGATCAACAACTACATCATAGCGACCGAACCGCTCGGCGGGGACCGTGCCCGCAGCCTGATCCGGGACGACGTTTGCGTTTCCGATTCCCGGTTTGTGGTCAATTACTACCGCATGTCGGACGATCACCGATTGTTGTTCGGCGGCGGCGAGAGTTACTCCCATTCGTTCCCATCGGACATCAAGAACTTCGTCCGCCGGCCGATGCTGCAGGTCTATCCGCAACTGCGCGACGTGCGGATCGACTATGGCTGGGGCGGCACCCTGGCCATAACCGGCAGCCGTATGCCCTACGTGGCACGCCTCTCCGACAAGGTTCTGACCGCCTGCGGTTATTCCGGAAACGGCGTCGCTATGGCAACCCTTGCCGGCCAGGTGCTGGGAGATGCGGTCGACGGCACGCTCGGCCGTTTCGATGTGCTGGAGAAAGTACCGACCATGCGATTCCCCGGCGGCCGCCGGCTTCGCTGGCCCCTGCTGGTTCTGGCGATGACCTATTATGCGCTCCGGGATCGGCTTTAGAGACCAGACACGTTCTATGCGTTCAGATCTCGTCCAGCCAGATCGGATTGGACCAGGCACGTTTGCCGTTTGCATCGATCACAACCACACGAATCCAGGGACTCGGGTTTTCCAGAAGCCAACCCTTTTCGAGCTTGGACAGATTGATGGTTGCCCGGGTTATGGCGCGGCCTTCTTCGCCGGCGGTGCGTGACGTTCCACCGACAACGACAATGGTGTCGACCGGCGAGCATTCCACCGTCAACTCGTTGCCGAACATGGAGAGGTTCCGAATCTCCGGTCCCTGACTGGAATAGTAATGGCCGGCCTTGAGGGCTTCGAGGAGGGCATCGGGTTCGAGGCTTTCGGCCCTGACATGGACCCAGCCACCAAATGCATCTCTGTCGTGATCCTTGAAATGGGCGTCATCGGTGGCAAAGGCCGTCAGACGCTTGCCGTTGTTGAGCATCTGATCGAGAAGGTACCAGCCGTCGCCGCGATCCGACTCAATGGCACAACCGTGGTTGTAGATTTCAACAGCGTGAGCGACATCGATGCTGTGGCCGTCTTCTATCGTGAGTTGCGACCACGAGGGATGAGCGATCCCGACAAAGGCCCCCGCACTTGCCGCCCGCCGCGCCAGATCTATGCCGGATTCGTCGTCGCCACACGGTTCGAAGTCAAGCGGCAGCCCGGCGGCGACCATATGCCAGAGTTCGCCTACGGAGGTTTTCGGCGCGTGGATTTCCGCACCGATCAGGGTGGTGAAATTGTTGGATCTCATTCCGCACGTATCGGCGATCGGCCAGTCGTAATGGTGGATGAAATGATCGGACAGCATCATGAAGTCGTAGCCGGCGTTCTTGTAGGCATCGATTACTTCTTCGGGTGTCAACCGACCATCCGACAGAGTGGAATGGGTGTGCAGATTGCCGCGCCAGAAACGGCCCGGCAACGTGAAAGGAGAAATGTCGGGCATCGCTTGTTTCCAGTGAGAAATTGAGACGTGAGTACAGCGACTGTCCCATGGATCGAAATCACACAAACATTACGGTTGCAAGACAGAATCCCATCGCAGCCAAACTTTTTTGCCAAGCCGAACCAAATGCCCCCATTTATGCCCTTGTACCGGCGAGCCGGTCGAAGGCTTTTCCCAGGGCGCTGGCAAAAAAATCGACATCCTCCATCTGTATGCAAAGCGGCGGACACATGCGCAGAACGTTGCGGTAGGTGCCCGATTTGCTCATCACCAGTCCTTCTTCGCGCGTAAACTCGAAAAGGGTCGCGAGGTCTTCCGCGGCCGGTTCCCGGGTCTCGCGATCGCGCACCAGTTCGACGGCCATCATGAGCCCTCTGCCACGCACGTCGCCGATGATCTCATGGCTTTTCTGAAGATCCTGCAGGACGCCCAGGAGTTCTGCGCCGACCTTGCGGGCGTTTTCCTGCAGACCTTCCTCTTCGATGATGCGCAAGACCGCCCGGCCGGCGGCGCAGGCGACCGGGTTGCCGCCGTAGGTGTGGAACAGAAACTTCTCGGCCATGGATTCCGCGACCTCGCGTTTGGCGACGACGGCTGCCAGAGGCAGCCCGTTGCCAATGCCCTTGGCCATCACGACGATGTCGGGCATGACATCGTGGTACTCGAAACTCCAGTAGTTCTCGCCGGTGCGGGCAAAACCTGCCTGGACTTCATCGACGATGCAGACACCGCCAGCTGCACGGATCCGGTCGAAGGCGCCCGAGAGATAACCGACCGGCAAGGGAACGATGCCGCCATAGCCCTGGATTGGTTCCAGAATAAGCCCTGCGAGACGCCCTGGGGTTTCACATTGAATGGTTCTGTCCAGGGCCATCAGATACGGGTCGACACCGGACCCGAAGTCGCCGCGATACTGGTCGGGATTGGGGACGAAACGAACCCCTCCGGGCAGCGGTACATTGTGGCGGAAGCCGCTGACGCCGGTGACCGACTGGGCACCGAATGTTGCGCCATGATAGCTGTTGTGCAGCGATATGACGTCGACGTTGCCGGTGTAGGTGCGGGCCATCATCAGGGCAAGGTCTATGGCTTCGGCACCGCTGTTGGTGAAATGGACCACCCACTCTTCGCCGGCGGGCATGGTTGCTACCAGTTCTTCGGCAAAATGAGCCGGGACGGGATGGTAGAACATGGCGGTCGCATGCTGAATTGCCTGCAGTTGCTCGATGACGGCCTGGTTCATGACCGGATGATTGTAACCAACACTGATGGTCAGGTTCTGGCTCAGGCAATCCAGGTACTTGTTGCCCTTCTCGTCCCAAAGGTACTGTCCCTGGCCATGGTTGAAAATCAGCGGAGTCTTGTAGGGAACGAAGGCACGTTGTGAGGCGGCGTAGTATCGATTGCGGCGTTCGACGATGGCGTCGGTGGACCAGTCGACGGGGAACCCGGCGCTGTTGTGTCCAAGGCTTCCCATTCCAGAAGGCGTGGCGGTGTCGTTCATGAGCTGTCTCCATTCGATCTGATCTGCTCGAGTCGTTTGGCCGTATAGTCACTGATGCCGTCGTCAATGCCTTGTTCCAACGGCGGCCTTTGATAGGTGTAGAGCATGGACTTCCAGGTTGCGTTTGCCCGTTCATGCTCCCACAGGCTGCCATCCGCACTCCATTGCTCGTAGGTTTTGTTGTCTGAGACGGTTGAGCGGAAAAAGGCAGTTTCGAAATTTCTCTGCGTGTGGTCGCACCCTAGGTAGTGATTGCCAGGCCCGACATCGCGGATGGCGTCGAGCGCCTGGTTTTCTTCCGAGAGGTCGACGCCTTCGGCGAACCTTTGGAGAGCGGCGCAACGGTCGGCATCCATGATGACTTTTTCGTAGCCGGTGGTCAGCAGGCCTTCGAGGCAACCTGTGGCATGAATGATGAAGTTGACACCGGCATGAAAAGCCGCGCTGAGCTGCATGGCGCTTTCGTAGGCTGCCTGGGCGTCCGGGACCTTTGAAGCGGTCAAGGCACCAACCGAGTGAAACGGAACACCGAGGCGGCGGGCGAGCGCTGCCGCGCAATACTGGATTTGCATGCCCTCCGGTGTGCCGAAAGTGGGCGCTCCGGTCTGCAGCGAGATCGGGCTTGAGAATGTCCCGAATACGCACGGGGCGCCGGGCCTGATCAACTGAATGAGACTGAGTCCGGCTGTGGCCTCGGCAAAGAGCTGTGCCAGTGTGCCGGCGACCGTTACCGGGCTCATGGCGCCGGCCAGGATAAAGGGCGAGACGACCACCGCCTGGTTGTGCCGGGCGTATGTCTTCAGGGCTCCGAGCATGGTGGCGTCGAGCACCAGGGGTGCATTGGTGTTGACCACGGAATAGATGCAGCAGTTTTCCTCAACGAAGGTGTCGCCGAACACGATCTTTGCCAGGTTGACCGTATCGAGAGAACGCTCCGGGGCGGTGACGGCTCCCATGAAGGGCTTGTCGTTCAACCTGAGATGGGCCGACGTCATGGCGAGGTGGCGTTCGGCCACGGGTACGTCGACGGGTTCGCAGACAACGCCGCCGGAGTGATGAACTGCCGGCAGCATATGATGCAGCTTTGTAAGATTCTCGAAATCCTCAAGCGTGGCATAGCGCCTGCCCCGCTCGATGTCGTGAACGAAGGGCGGGCCGAAACTTGGACAGAACAGCGTGTTGTTGCCACCGATCATGACCGTGCGTTCGGGATTTCTCGCGTGCTGCCGGAACTGTCGCGGCGCAGTCGTCTGAATGATCCGGCGGCACATGCCGCGTTCAAAACGCACCCGTTCGCCCTGCACGTCAGCCCCGGCATCTCTGAAGATGTCCAGAACTTCAGGATCGTCACGAAATTCCATGCCGACTTCCTGCAGGATCGTGTCGGCGTTGTGCTCGATAAGGCTCAGACCTTCGTCGTCAAGCAGGGTGTAAACACCCACGTTGCGCTGGATGTACGGCAGTGCCGTCGGCTGCGCCGATTGGGCGCGTTTCTCCCGCCTGGCGGATCGGCCGCCGCGCCTGGATTTGCCTACTTCTTGTCGCGCTGTTGTCATGTTCCATCCAGCCTGCCGCGCGCGATCCGTCGATCCGCGCTCCGCGCTCCGATGTGATCATTCTAGGAGCAATTGCGCAGAACAACAGTCACAGAGTACGTGAATCGCGAATTCTAATGATCGCTATAAGGCCACCGGTCCGCGGTCCACCGGTCGCAGCACACTCATTGACCGATGTCGTCATACCGAATGGCATCAGCAGCAAAGGCAGCAAGCGGTTCCAGCCGTTCGGCGAACGCCTGTTGCAGGGCCGAGGTCAAACCGGCGGTGATCTGCTCGGGAAGGTCGCCCAGTTCGCGTTCCCGTGACACGACGGTCAGGGTTCGTGTGAGGGTGGGGCCGGGCAGCGGCCGGATCTGCATGGGCAGGCCCTCGGTTATGCCATCAATCAGAAGGCTCGGGCTGAGGATGGCGAAGCCATGGCCGGAGGCAACCGCGGCCACGGCGAGGCTGGAACGGTCCACTTCGACGGATCGCGGGAAGGACAGTTTGAGGCGTTGCAGATGCTGGTCGGTGCGACGGCCTACCGGCGATCCGGGAATGAACCTTACCAAAGGCAGGACACCGGTGAGATCGTCAAGCCTCTCCACTGGCTCGTTAAAGTCCGGTGGCAATACCAGGCAGAACGGTTCCGTCAAAAGTGCGCGCCGCTCCAGGCGGTCGAGATCGTAGTAAGGGTCGGAGGTGACGGCGAGGTCGATCTGGCGGGCTTCGAGCAATGCCAGATGGTCGGAGGCGAGCCCCGCCCGGATCACCGGTTTGGCGTCGGGTAACATCCGGGAGATCATGGACAGGAGCGGTTGTGTCAGTGTGGTGGCAAGGGACGCGAGCAGCCCTGTCCTCAGGATTGTCGGTTGAAACGAACGGGCCTGCCTGATGTCGGTACGCAGCGCGTCGATGTCGCCCAGAATCTGCTCGGCACGGTTGTGAAACTCCACACCTGTCCGGGTCAGGGAAATCGGCCTGCTGCTGCGGTCGAACAATGGGGCGCCGATTTCCTGTTCGAGGCTCTTGAGGTGCTGGGATGCCGCGGACTGGGTGATGCCCAGGATGGCCGCTGCTTTGGTAACCTGGCGTGTTTCGGCGACGGCGACAAAAACCTCCATCGCCCGGAAAAGATTCAGCTTGGTGTCGCCCTTTGCCATGGCCTTTCCATTTCTCCGGCGGCGTTGTCGCACCGGACGATACTCTGGCATCGCTCACGGAGACTATTAGATTATCTAATGCAGGGCGAGGGCGATTGAAATGAGGCTGGCCCCACGTGCATAGTCGGTGTTTCCAGGACGTTCGGACAGGGCTCTATGCCAGACAGTGCAAGAATCGTGATCATCGGCGGCGGTGCCGTCGGGCTCAGTGTTGCCTATCACCTGGGCAAACTGAGGGTGGCCGATGCCGTGTTGCTCGAACGCAATACGCTGACCAGCGGGACATCCTGGCATGCCGCAGGGATTATCGGGCCGCTTCGGGCGAGCATGAACCTGACGAAACTCTCGATCTATGCGATCGAGCTTCTGGCCTCCCTGGAAGCCGAAACCGGACAGGCGACCGGCTACCGGCAAACGGGCGGCTTGTGGCTTGCCCAGACGCCGGAGCGCATGACCGAACTGGCGCGCATCAAGGCGATGGGCGACCTGACCGGATTGCATGCGCGAATCGTGACGCGGGAAGAAACCGCAGAACTTCTGCCAATGCTCAATGTGGAGGATCTTGCCGGTGCTCTGTGGGTCGATGAAGACGGTCAGGCCAACCCGGTCGATACCTGCATGGCCTATGCCAAGGGCGCCCGTAACGGCGGTGTCCGCATCCGTGAAAGCGCCTCGGTTCGAACCGTGCACATGAAAGACGGTGCCGTGCACTCTGTCGAGCTTGTCGACGGCGAGGTCATTCGTTGTCAGGCCGTGATCAACTGCACCGGCGTCTGGGCCGGGCAACTGGGCGGACGAAGCGGCGCGGGTATTCCAGTTCAGGCGGTCGAGCACATGTATGCGGTCACCGAACCGATCGAGGCGCTACAGCAACCGTTTCCGATTGTCCGGGATCTGGAGGGCCGGATCTACATCAAGGAAGACACCGGCAAGCTGGTTATCGGTGGTTTCGAGGCCGACGCCAAACCATGGATGCCGGACCGGGCGGGGCCAGATGGCGGCCATATCATGCTGCCGGAAGACTGGAACCACCTGGAGCCGTTCCTGACGGCGGCCCTGCACCGGATGCCGGTGCTGGAGACCGCTGGCATCCAGCATGTGATGACCGGGCCTGAAGGGTTTACCCCCGATACCAAGCAGGCGATGGGGGAACTGCCGGGACACAGGAATTATTACGTGGCAGCAGGGTTCAATTCGATCGGGATCATCTCTTCGGCCGGTGTTGGCAAGGTCATGGCTGAGTGGATTGTGGACGGCGCGGCCCCAATGGATTTGTGGGAGGTCGATGTTGCACGCTTCGAACCGCATACGTCGACTGCCGCTTTCCTTGATGCCCGGGTTCGCGAAGCGGTGGGCACACAGTTCGAGATGCACTGGCCCCACAAGCAACTGAAGACCGGGCGCAACATCAAGCACTCACCACTGCACGAGGTTCTGGAAAAAAAGGGTGCTGTCTTCGGGGCGCCGACCGGCTGGGAGCGACCGCTCTGGTATGCGGCATCGTCAGAGGAAGCGGAAATCCGGTACAGCTATGGCGACCAGCCGTGGTGGGTTTGTGCCGAACGGGAGTGTATCGCCGTCCAGGAGCGTGCCGCCTTGCTCGAACTGACTCCGTTCGGCAAGTTCGAAATTCAGGGACGCGATGCGGAAAAAGTGCTGCAACGCCTTTGCGCCAACGATGTGGCGGTTGCGCCGGACCAGATCGTGTACACCCAGATGCTGAACAAGGCCGGGGGCATCGAGGCGGACGTGACGGTCAAGCGGCTGGCCGATGACCGGTTCTGGGTGATCGGTGGTGCGCCGACCAGGATCAAGGACCGGACCTGGATCAAACAACACATCGACGACGATTTCGCCGTAGTGACCGATGTAACATCTGCCTACAGCGTTGTCGGCCTGATGGGACCTCGGGCGCTTGATATCCTGCAATCGGTCAGTTCGAGCGATCTGTCGCCTAGTGCATTCGCTTTTGGCACCACGCGCGAAATCGATGTTGGAATGGCGATCGTGCGGGCGTCGCGGGTGAGTTTTGTCGGCGAGCTTGGTTGGGAGCTTTACGTCCCCAACGAGTTTGCAATTCATGTTCACACGGTGCTGTGCCAGGCCGGCGCAGCACACGATATGGGTCATATGGGTTTGCTGGCCATCGACTCCTGCCGGATCGAAAAGGGTTTTCGGCATTGGGGCCACGACATGGGGCCTGAGGAAAACCCCATGGAAGTCGGCCTGTCTTTTGCGGTGGCCTGGGACAAATCCGGTGAGTTCAACGGCCGCGATGCTCTCCTGCGCTTGCGCGAAAACCCTGTGTCGCGCCGGTTGGTCCTGTGTGCCGTCGAGGGCGCACATCCCCTGCTGCTTCACGACGAACCGGTCTACCGGAACGGTGTCATGGTAGGCCGAACCACGTCGGGGGCGCGGGGGTTCCGGTGTGGGCTTTCGTTGTGCTTTGCCAGCCTTGCGATGGACCCTGCCGAAAACATCAAGGATCTTCAGGCCGATGGCCTGGAGGTGTCCGTTGCCGGTGAGACGTACACGTTGAAGCCTCTGGTCCGCCCGCCTTACGATCCCGACGGTCTGCGCATGCGCGCGTGATCGGGAAAATTCTGCAAAGGGACATGTCCGCGAGATGGTTGAACATGCAAAAGTAGTGGTGATCGGTGGCGGTGCGATGGGCGTGTCCCTGCTTTATCACCTGACCAAAGAAGGCTGGTCCGATGTGGTGCTGGTGGAGAAGAACGAACTGACGGCCGGGTCGACCTGGCATGCGGCCGGGCTGTGCACCCACTTTGCCCATAACCTCACGATCATGCACATGCGTGCGCACAGTGTGCGTCTCTATTCCGAGATCCTCCCCGAAGAGACCGGCAATCCGGTGGGGTTTCACAAGTGCGGCGCCCTGCGCGTGACCCGCTCGGCTGACCGGATGGACGAGTTCCGTCACGTCCAGGGGATCGGCCGTTATGCCGGGTTTGACTTCCATGTGCTGAGCCCGGACGAGTTGAAGGAAATCTACCCGTTTGCCGAAACCGATGGCCTTCTCGGCGCTATCCATGAACCTGACGACGGGTATGTGGATCCCAGTCAGGCGACCCACGCGATGGCCGCGGGCGCGCGTGCCGGGGGTGCCAGGATACAGCGCAACAATCCGGTCGAAGGCTTGGAACAGAAGCCATCGGGTGAGTGGATCGTCCATACGGCAAGCGGCGACATTGAGTGTGAGATGGTGGTCAATGCGGCGGGTACCTGGTGCCGGGAAATCGGCGGCATGATGGGTATTGATCTGCCGGTCGTGCCGATGCTTCACCAGTATCTGGTGACCGACAGCCTGGATGTCCTGAAGGGCCGGGAAAAAGAATTGCCGATGATCCGCGATCCGGAGGAGAGCTGGTATGTGCGCCAGGAACGCGACGGATTGATTGTCGGGCCCTACGAAAAAGACGGCGTGACCTGGTCGATTGACGGCGTGCCGCCCGAATTCGGCATGGAACTCCTGCCGCCGGATCTCGACCGGATCGAACATATTGTCGCCAGTGCCATGGAGCGAGTGCCGATCCTCGCGGACGCCGGCATCAAGACTGTGGTCAACGGGCCGATCACATTCACGCCCGATGCCAACCCTCTGATCGGTCCGGCGTTCGGCTTGCGCAATGCCTGGTTGCTGACCGGATCGAGCATGGGTGTGATGGAAGGCGGCGGCGCAGGCAAGTTGCTGGCGGAATGGATGATCGGCGGGGAACCGCCGATGGATGCCCTGGCCGTGGATTCGCGTCGGTTCGGTGGTTATGCGGATCGTGACTATCGCATCGCCAAGGCGGTAGAGAGTTTTGGCAACCAGTTCGCCGTGCACTATCCCTTCGAGGAACGCACAGCCGGTCGTCCAGCCAAAACCTCCGCGATCCATGACGACCTGGACAAGGCCGGAGCCTCCTTTGGTGCGGCCTACGGCTGGGAGCGGCCAAACTGGTTTGCACGTGATGGAGGGTCCCGGGAGCCGTGCCTGAGTTTCCGGCGGGCCAACTGGTTCGAGGCCGTGGCCGACGAGTGCCGGGCTGTTGCCGACCGCGTTGCCCTTGCCGACATCACGGCGTTTTCCAAGTTCCAGGTAACCGGCGACGATGCGACTGCATTCATGGAAACACTTGGAGCCAACCGGGCGCCTGTCCGTGTGGGTGGGATCGGTTTGACCCACGCATTGACTCCGAAAGGTGGTGTGCGATCAGAATTTTCAGTCACCCGAACCGGTGAGGCATCGTATTACCTCGTGAGCGCCGCTGCAGCCGAACGCCAGGACCTCGATCTCTTGCATGCCCATGCCCGGGGTTTCAGGAATGTGACGGTTGAAAACAGGACGCATGGGCAATCGGCTCTTGCCGTTATGGGACCAATGGCCCGCGATCTGCTCTCTAGAATCAGCGATCATGATTTCAGTAATGATGCATTTCCCTGGCTGACAGGTCAGAATGCAGTGGTTGCCGGTAAGCCGGTTCTTGCGCTGCGCGTCAGTTATGTGGGCGAGTTGGGCTGGGAACTGCACTGTGCCAACACCGATCTGAGGCCGGTCTACGATGCGCTGCTCGACGCAGGCCAATCGTTCGACATTGGTCACTATGGCGCCTTCGCGATGAATGCCATGCGGCTTGAAAAGGGCTACCGGGCCTGGGGCATGGACCTGTCCACCGAACGGACGCCGATCGAGGCAGGGCTGGGACGGTTCGTCAAACCGGAGGGCCGTTCCTTTGAAGGGGCGGACTCGCTGCGTCGTTCATCGAACGGTTTTGAGATGGTGCTTCTGGAACTCGACGACGGACCGGACCCGTTCGCCATGCATACGTTGTTTGTCCGAGACCAGATTGCCGGTCTTGTGACGTCGGCTGCCTACGGGCACCGGGTGGCCAGGCCTCTGGCCCTGGCCTACCTCAAGCCGGGGATCCGGCAGGCAGATGTGTCACTGATCGCCAAGGTTTTGAACGAGCAGGTGGCGGCCCGTATTCTGGAGGCTGCTCCGTACGATCTTGATAACCGCCGGATGCGAGGCTGAAGTCCGTCAGACGGCTTGTCCGGCGCACCAGCCCGAAGACCACGCCCACTGAAAGTTGAAGCCGCCCAGGTGGCCGGTAACGTCGACGGCCTCACCGATAAAATGGAGACCCGGGACAGCCCGGGCCTCGAAGGTCTGAGAAGACAACTCGTTCGTGTCAATGCCACCCAGGGTCACCTCGGCCGTGCGATAGCCTTCGGTTCCGGCAGGCGTGACGCGCCACGCTTTGGTGCGTTCGGCGATCACCTT
Source organism: Alphaproteobacteria bacterium (assembly GCA_021775805.1). Classification (GTDB taxonomy): domain Bacteria; phylum Pseudomonadota; class Alphaproteobacteria; order Rhizobiales; family JAJFHC01; genus JAJFHC01. Next base: position 29,809 of record JAJFHD010000001.1, read on the forward strand.
CAAGCGTTTGTCGGAGAGGTCGGCGATCCGCGCCGCGCCGGCTTCGGTTTCGCGCGCGATGTTTTCGGCGAGGCGTGCCGGGACCATGCTCGACAAGGCCGTTGCCACGGATTGTTTCGGATGCTCGGTGCGGGCAAGACGAAGTTTGCCAAAAACATCAGTATCGGGTGCCAGGTCGATCAGGATCGCGTCGCCCTCGCGCCAATAGGAAGAGATCTGGAGTATCGCCGGGCCGGAAAGCCCGCGATGGGTAAACAGCATTGCTTCGGAAAACGCGTCTTTGCCGATAGAGACGATCGAGGGTGCGGACACGCCCGAAAGGCTTGCCATCGCCTCCAGCGTGTCGCCTTGAAACGTGAAAGGCACCAACCCGGGACGTGGCTCGATGACATCGATTTCAAATTGGCGGGCGATGTCATAGGCGAAACCCGTAGCACCGATTTTTGGGATCGACTTGCCGCCAGTGGCAATGACCAGCGAAGGGGTGCCGAAAAGACCTTCACTGGTGCTCACGGAGAAGCCATCGGCGGTCCTGTCGACGCTTTCGATTTCCGTGCCAGCGAAGATTCTGACCTTCGCCTTCTGGCACTCGGTCAGAAGCATGTCGATGATCTGACGGGCCGATCCGTCGCAAAACAGCTGGCCGAGCATTTTTTCGTGCCAGGCAATCTGGTGTTGGTCGACCAGGGCGATGAAGTCCTCCTGTGTGTAACGCTTGAGGGCGGATATGCAGAACCGTGGATTGGACGACAGAAAGTTTTTCAGCGACGTGTGCCGGTTGGTGAAATTGCACCGTCCGCCGCCGGAAATTCTGATCTTCTCGCCGATCTTCTTCGTATGATCAATCAGGACAACCCGGCGGCCACGCTTGCCGGCTTCGATCGCGCACATCAGACCGGCGGCACCAGCTCCGACGATGAGGACGTCGCAGGCGTTCAAACCGGTGTGTCCTTCATCTCTAGATGGAGCCTCGTGCCGGTATAGGGATTCGCAGCAGCTACCTCCTCGTCAAGCTCGACGCCAAGTCCCGGTTCATCGGACGGGATGACATATCCGTCTTCCCAGTGCATCGGTTTTTTCAGGATCTCGGCATGAAAGCCGTCCCAGGTCTGAATGCTCTCCAGAATGAGAAAGTTCGGACTGCAGGCACCCAGATGCATGTTTGCGGCACCTTCGACCGGACCGCAGTAGAGATGGGGTGCGATCTGGGCATAATGGGCTTCTGCCATGCCGGCGATCTTTTTGGCTTCGAGCAAGCCACCAACCCGGCCAAGGGCCATCTGGAGGATCGAGGCGGCCTGCAGTTCGAGGACGCGGGAGAATTCGTATTTTGTCGTCAACCGTTCGCCGGTCGCAATCGGAATGGTGGTTTGCCGGGCGACCCTTGCCATCTCCTCGGGGACTTCCGGCGGCGTTGGTTCTTCGAACCAGAGGGGGTCGTAGGCTTCCAGCCGGCGGGCCAGCCTGATGGCCCCGGATGTGGTGAATTGACCATGAGTGCCGAACAGCAGGTCGGCGCGGGTGCCGACGGCTTCGCGAATCCGTTTTACGAAAAGCTCCGAACGCTCAAGATCTTCCAAAGAAGGCTGATGCGGGTCAAAGGCGGTGTAGGGACCGGCGGGATCGAATTTAACGCCGGTGAAACCCAGCGCCACCATCTCCGCGGCACGTTCCGCAGCAAGGTCTGCGTCTGTGTAAACGTCTTTCTGATCGCCTTCCTTGGGGTAGAGGTAGGTGTAGGACCGCAGGCGTTCGTGAACCTTGCCGCCCAGAAGATCGTAAACCGGTTTGCCCAGTTCCTTGCCGATGATATCCCACAGGGCGATCTCAACGCCGCTTAGAACGCCCATCAGGGAAACGTCGGGGCGCAGGCTGTAGCCGCTGCCGTAAACCCGTCGCCAGAGTTGCTCGATCCGGAAAGGGTCCGAACCAATTACATAGCGGTCGCAGACGTCCTCAATCATGGCGGCAACCGTGTGAGGGCCGAAGGTCGCAGCATAGACCTCGCCGATCCCCTCGACGCCGCTGTCGGTCGTGAGCTTGACGAATATGAAATATTGTCCGCCAAAATGCGGTGGCGGATTGCCGACGACATATATCTTGGCGTCTGTAATCTTCATTGGCGTCTGTCTCCGGCTGCAACGGTTTTTTCGAGTCCAAGAGACCTTAGGGCGATTCAATGGCCCGTTCACGTGTTCCTGGTGTTCGAAAAAAGGGGATGGTTGCTTTATTGCGCATTATCAAGCAAAAATTAAGCAGGACTGCAAAATACTTTGGAACGGCTGCGTGAAAAAAGTTGAACCTAAATGGTATCGCAACCACATGAGGCCATAATCATATTCACGGAGACGGCCTGAACATCGCACAGAAGGGAGCTGGCCCGATGACTGAAGCGAAACTGAAGAACAATTCTCTACGAAGAAAGATAGCAGGATGTGTGGTTGCATGCTGCGCGGTATTTTCGCTGAATGTGACGGCTGCCGAGGCCGCCACATGTAAGGCTGACAAGTTTATCGCATCGATCGGGAAAGACCTGTTTTCGGCGGCCAAGTCCGGTTCCAAGAGGGGCTTCAGGCGGGTCGTCAACCGTTATGCCCACACGCACCAGATCGGCGCATTTGCACTTGGCAAATACCGCAGATCTCTTCCGAAGAACGATACGGGCCGATATTCCAAGCTGGTCGCCGATTTTGTTGCCGGGTTGATGGCGGAGAACGCTGTCCAGTTTCATGGGAACCGGTTCGAAATCGTTCGATGCCCAAGTCAGGGTGAACTGATCAGCGTCAGCAGTAAACTGCACTCGGACCGGCACGGCGTCAGGCCTGTCATCTTTCGCCTCAAGCAGCAAAAAAGCAGTTTCAAGATTCTCGACGTCAATGTTCACGGTGTCTGGCTTGGCGTTCAGTTACGGTCGAAATTCACGGCCGTTCTGAAAAAGAACAAGGGCGACATCAAGGGGCTTTATGCTTTCCTGAACCCGCGTAGTTCGAAATCCGAACCAGAAGGCGGGAAGTAAGTTCTAAAACGGTTGTGGAATCGGTTGCCACAGATCGATTTTTCGTCTGAATATCCCGATTGAAGTGTTACTTCTTCGTACGGGATGTCGTCGATGACAAAGATTACCGCGCTACCACTTTCGCCGGCTGAACGGCTTAACCTGATTCCCCAAAGCGGACTTTGCATCGGATGCGGGCTTTGTCAGAGCGTGGCAGGACCGGATCGTGTTCGCGTGGTCAAGACGACACGGGGCGACGAGAGACCTGTGGTGATCGGCGATCTCGATCACGAAACAGTCGACCGGATCTATGACACCTGTCCGGGCACGCGCATTGAGGGGCTGCCGGACGACCTGGTGGACGACGACACCGCGAGCGATCCGGTCTGGGGCTCCTGGCGGCGCATGGTCAAGGCCTATGCCAGCGATGCGGAGATCCGTCATGTGGCAGCGACCGGCGGGGTCATGTCGGCGCTCGGAGTCTATCTTCTGGAATCGAAGCGGGTGGATTTCATCCTGCACGCCCGGGCATCCGAGGCGAATCCGACGTTTGGAGAACGGCATCTGAGCTTTGACAGGGCGGGCGTGATCGAGGGCGCCGGGTCCCGTTATGGCCCCACGGCGCCGCTGCTCGACTTCCGGGAAATTCTCGACCGCGGCCAGCCGTTCGCCTTTTTTGGCAAACCCTGCGACGTGACCGCGGTGCGCAACTACGCGCGCCATGATCCTCGAACCAACGCGTTATGCCGCTACACGATCGTTCCCGTGTGCGGTGGCTACATGCCGACGCAGGACATGCGAAATTTTCTTCAGGCGCGAAACATAGATTTTGACGACCTGACCGCGTTTCGCTATCGCGGGTTCGGTTGTCCCGGTGTTCATCGGATGGAAATGAAAGACGGGAAAGTTCACGAGATCGACTACCATGATTTCTGGGGCGGTGACGAAAGCACGTGGAGCATGCCGTTTCGCTGCAAGATCTGCCCGGATGCCATCGGTGAAGCAGCCGATATTGCGGCGTCCGATACCTGGCCCGGAGGCGGACCGACCCTGGAAGGGCAAAAGACCGACCTGGGCACCAATGGCGTCATCGCCCGCACCAAGGCGGGAGAGGCGTTGTTGGCGGATGCGATTCGCGACGGGGTGTTGACAGCCGATGGTAGTATCGGACCAGACGAGATGACCGATTACCAACCGCATCAGGTCAGCAAAAAAAGAGCGGTCTGGGCGCGGTTGGCCGGACTGAAGGCTGCCGGACAACTGACACCCGACGTCGAGCGTCTTCGGATCAGGGAACTGGCTCTGGACGCTGGTTATGAAGCGAATCTTCGGGAAGCGAGGGGGAGCCGTGTCCGGGCCCACGCCGGCAAAGCCAGCGAGCCTGTGCCGGAGCCTCATGAGCCACTGTGATGTGTGTGCCTGCCAGGAAGGTTTGAATTCGATTTTCGTTGTGGCGGCTGGCAGATACCTATAATGGTGCGCGCGCAATCCAGATCGATCAGGGTAAACCTGATCCAGTGCGGGAGGATCGGGCGAAATGCCGGTTTTGCTGGGGATAGACACAGGCGGGACCTATACCGACGCAGTACTGTTCGATGAGGACAAAGGGGTCGTGGCCGACGCAAAGGCCCTGACCACCCGTCACGATCTGTCGATCGGGATTGGCGGTGCGGTCGATGCCGTGCTTGGGCAATCGGGGGTCTCCGGTTCTGATATCGCACTGGTTTCGCTTTCAACCACGTTGGCCACCAATGCCCTGGTCGAAGGTCAGGGCGGTCGTGTCTGCCTCGTGCTGGTGGGGTTCGACGAGACCGCACTGTCGCGTGCCGGTCTCGCCGAAGCACTCAAGGACGATCCCTATGTGCTGGTCGCCGGCGGCCACGATGCTCACGGCAATCCGCGTGCCATGTTCGATGAAGTAGGGTTTGCACAACAACTCGACGCTGTGAAAGACCAGGTTTCCGGTTTTGCCGTGGCCGGTCAGTTTGCCGTCAGAAACCCCGCTCATGAAATTGCCGCACGCAACATGATCATCGAACGCACGGGCCTGCCGGTCACCTGCAGCCACGAACTTTCGTCGAAACTCGACGGCCCGAGACGGGCGCTGACGTGTGTTCTCAATGCCCGCCTGATCAGCCTGATCCATCATCTGATTGAGGCCGCGGAATCCCTGTTTGCCGCGAGGGAAATCAGTGCGCCGGTCATGGTGGTGCGCGGCGACGGCGCCTTGATATCTGCCGATGTCGCAAAACTCAAGCCGATCGAGACCATCCTGTCCGGCCCGGCTGCCAGTCTGGTCGGGGCGTCCTACCTGACCGGTGCACCTGATGCTCTGGTGTCTGACATCGGCGGGACAACGACGGACTATGCCGTCCTGCGCGACGGTCAGCCCCGGCTCGATCCTGACGGGGCAACGGTCGGTGGATGGCGCACAATGGTCGAGGCGGTGGCCATGCGCACGATCGGCCTGGGCGGTGACAGCGAAGTGCGCATCATGCCGAATGGCCTTTCTTTCACGCTTGAGCTTGGACCGCGCCGGATGATCCCGCTCAGCCTGTTTGCCATGGATCACCCTGCGCTGGTTCACGAGACGCTGGACCGGCAACTCAAGGCACAACGGCGGGGCGACCACGATGGGGTGTTCGCCCTCGCCGTGATGCGCAAGAGCGCGCATCTTTCGGGCCTGTCGAAAAACGAGACGGAACTGTTTGAAGAACTCACGAGCGGCCCGGTTTCCCTGGACCGGCTTCTCCAGAACCGTTCCCAAATCAGCCCGCTCAACCGGCTTGTGGCCCGTGGTCTGGTGATGCAGTCGGGCATGACGCCCAGTGATGCAGCCCATGTCCTGGGCAAGCACAACGCCTGGGACGAGGAGGCTGCACGGAAAGGTGCTCAGCTTTTTGCCCGGCAAAAGTCGGCACTTGGAACGGCGATCGCTGCCGGTCCGCATGAGATCAGTCAATTGATTATCGACTGCCTGGTTGAAACTTCGGCGGTGACGTTGTTTGAAGCCGCCTTTGCCGAAGACGGGTTTGGAGACGCGGCGCTGGCACGCGCGGTGTTTGCTGCAGGCGAAAAAAGTCCGGCCAAGGGACTGGTCGCCCTGTCGACGTCTCTGGATGTGCCGGTTATCGGGCTGGGCGCATCCGCCCCGACCTATTATCCCGATGTTGCCGCGAGACTGGGAACCGAGGCCCTCATTCCTGGCCACGCCGGGGTCGCCAATGCCGTCGGCGCCGTGGTCGGGCGGGTCAGTGTCAGCGTGGAGGCGTCAATCTCGCAGCCCAGCGAGGGGTTGTTTCGGGTGTATTCTTCAGGGCCACCAAAGGATTTCTTGTCTATGGATGCCGCCGTCACGTTTGCCGAAGGCGCCTTGTCCGAAGACGCGCGGAACCAGGCGCGAGAGGCCGGAGCGGACGATATCGAGATCAAGCTCGACCGGATCGACAGGATGGCCACGGTCGAGGGACAGGATATGCTGGTTGAATCAAGACTGACGGCGACGGCGGCGGGCAGACCGCGGATTGCGGCATAACCAACCTTCGCCGGCCGGATGTTCCATCGCAGACGTTGACTAATTCATTGTCGGCAATTTCATTTTGAGTCTAGAGTTCAGAGTGGCGAAACACGAATACGGGGAAGTGGACGCGATGACATCTCCTCCGGACGGGGCGGCCGTGCAATCGGCCACCGAAATCATACGAGATCTTGATGAGCAGGCCCGACGACCCCGCCTGGATGCTCGGGCGATGCCGGCATCGGTTTACTGGTCGGAGGCGTTTCACGCAGCCGAAATTCAGAAGATTTTCAGAGCCGAATGGTGCTGCGTCGGACGGGAGCAGGACCTGGCCGGGGCCGGATCGTATGTAACGTGTGAAATTGCCGGCGAGCCGGTGATCGTGGTGCGCGACGAAGACAAGGGTATCAGGGCGCTTTCCAATATCTGCCGTCATCGCATGGCGCGCTTGCTGGAAGGCTCGGGGACGGTGAAGCGGATCTCGTGTCCCTATCACGCCTGGGCCTATGATTTGTCTGGTGCGCTTGCGCGCGCACCGCTGATGCCCGAAGACTTCCGGACCGACGGCATCCGGTTGCCGGAATTTGCCGTCGATATCTGGAACGGTTTTGTCTATGTCAGCCTCGACCGTGACGCGGAACCGCTGACCTCCCGGTTGACCGACTTGACGGGCCGGCTGGCGAATTTTCGGATCGATGAATTCGTGCCCCTGTTCCGCGCCCGGGAAACCTGGAACAACAACTGGAAATCGCTGGTCGAGAATTTCACCGAACCCTATCATTTTGCCATGGTGCACACGGAAACCGTGGAGCCTGCACTGCCGACCCGTTTGACCGACCACGAACAGGAGTGCGGCGAGGCCTACAACATATTTCACCAGCACCGGGTGCCCGGGTCGTCGTTCGAATATGACGGCGACGTGGTCTATGCGAACGACCAGCTGGCGGAGGCTGAACAGTTGGTGCAGCCGATCATCTGCATTTACCCTTCCCACCTGATTGCCTTGTCGGCGGAGCGATTGTTCTGGTTGTCACTCCAGCCTGAAGGCACGGATCATGTGAACATTTTCTGGGGCGTCGATGTGTTTCCCGGAACGATACCTGCCGGCGAGGAAGGCGAACAACGAAAGCAGGAACTGCGGGCCTCGTTCGAGAGGATCAATGAGGAAGACCGCGGTGTCGTGGAACAGATCCAGCGCAATGTGCGCTCGCCGTTTGCCGAACCGGGTCCGATCGCGCCGAAAGAGCGGTCCTTGTGGGAGTTCCAGAGGTATCTGGCCCGCCGGCTGGGTGCCGGCTAAGATCTCGCGTCATACACTGCGATGGCCTTTTTCGTCATTCTGTGGGTCAGGAAGTCGGCCAGCAGATCGAACACCAGTCGAATCCGGCCGCTGGTGTGAAGTTCCCGGTGGGTTGTCAACCAGATGGGAACGGCGAAGGGCTCCCTGTCGGGCAGGACACGCTCAATATTGGGTGTCTCTCCGGCTACTTCGTCGGACATGATGATTACGCCCAGACCGTTGCGCGCCAGTTCCCAGGCGACCACACCACTCTCCGACCCCAGTCGAAAGTTTTCCGGCGTCAGGGACAGGCCCGCCGGATTCAGAATGTCGATCATGCGGTCGTTGTTGCCGAGTCCGATGAAGTCATAATCGGACAACTCGTCAAGGGATGCCGGTCGGCCCTTTTGGTCGAGATAATCCTTCGATGCATAGAAGCTTGCGGTGGCTTCGCCGACCAATTTGGCGATCAGATCGGGTTGTTCGGGACGGACATGCCTGATGGCGATATCGGCCTCGCGCAGCTGCAGATCGCGAATATCGTTGGCAGCCACCACGTCAATCTCCACCAGGGGTGCGCGTTGCCGCAATGTTTTCAGGGCCTGCGGCAGGATGTAGGCGGACATCACATCGGATGCGGTGATGCGTACCTGACCTTCGATCGTCTGGGACTGCCCGGACGCGGTCAGGGAAATCCGATTGGCGGCATCGTACATGCTTCGGACATGGTCCAGAAGTTCGACCCCTGACTGGGTCAGAACCAGCGACCTGCCAATCCGTTCGAACAGCACGATATCGAGGGTTTCTTCCAGGGCGGCAACCTGCCGGCCGAGGGTCGGCTGGGTGAGGCCGAGCGCTCGCGCGGCAGCGGACAGCGAGCCTTCCTCCACAGTTGCGAGGAACGCGCGTGCCTGGTTCCAGTCGAAGGAGACAGACTGCCAGTTCATGCATTTATGCATATCAGTTCAACGAAATTCGGCAATTCATATTCGTGTTACGTATATGTATCTCTGTCGGCGAAGGAGAACACAAATGCAAAACCCTGCGATATTCTGGGACAAGGCGGCGGCGAAATATTCGAAATCCCCGATCGCGGATATGGATGCCTACACCTACACCCTGGAACGGACGCGAAGCTACCTTTCGCCCAACGACACTGTGCTGGAGGTCGGCTGCGGCACGGGATCGACGGCGTTGCTGCTGGCAGGCGATGTCGGGCAGATAACCGCCAGCGACCTTTCGGGCAACATGATCAGGGTCGGATCGGACAAAGCTGCGGCCGAGGGCATTTCCAATGTGAAATTCGTCAATGCCGACCTTTTCGACAACGCCCTTGAGAGCGGCCCCTACGATGTGGTGATGGCCTTCAACGTGCTGCATCTTCTGGAAGACGTGCCGGCGGCCGTACAGAGGATCAATGGATTGCTGAAACCGGGCGGTACGTTCATTTCCAAGACCGTCTGCACGCCAGGTGCCGGAATACCGTTCAAGCTCCGGCTCATTTTACTCATTCTGCCGCTCATGCAATTCTTCGGAAAGGCGCCTTATGTGAATTTCATGGAGATTGCGGAGCTTGAGGAAATCATCTCGTCGGGTGGTTTCAAGATTATAGAATCGGGAAACTACCCGGCTGCCCCGCCCAGCCGCTACGTCGTCGCGCGAAAAGTCTAGGACCTCTCAGTGGCCGGGAAGGCTGATCCTCGGCGAAGCCTAGGCTGTGTACTCATTAACACGCACCATTGACCCGCTCAGGAGAATGACCGCTTAACCTCAAACTCAAGACGGTTTCCTGCAAGCCACGAAACGGAGAAAATGTGCCACAGCACTAAATCGCTGTCGCGATAGTAGCTGAGAGAGGGTCTTCGTTCTGCTCTCCACCGTTGCGCTTGATGCTGATTAACGTTTGGGCGCTCCGGCGTGAAGATTGAGGCGTTTGTCTCAATCAACACGAAGGAGTTTCCC
>JAJFHD010000002.1 GCA_021775805.1 Alphaproteobacteria bacterium
CCTGTTCAGGAGAACATGAGAATGAAGACGCGTCTGTTTGCACTTGTGGTTGCAACCACAACGATGTTTGCTTTATCCGGTCCGGCAACTGCTGCCGACTTGCCCCCTGCGCAGGGTGGGGAGTCCTATCAGGATGCGCCCCTGAACGCGTTCCAGAAATGGTACGTTCGCACTGATGTCGGTGTCGGTATTTTCGACGGATTGGGGGACGATGATGCCCTCACCTTCGGTTTCGGCGTGGGACATCGGTGGTCCAACAATTTCCGTTCCGACTTAACACTTGATTATGTCGGTGAGTATGACCTCAACAATGGCACGAACGACGTCGACGCTGTCACAGTACTCGCAAACGGCTACTTCGATTTCAATCTGTCCAGCTTCATGACCCCTTATGTCGGTGCCGGGCTTGGCTATGGCGACGTAGAGGCAGATGTGGGCGCGGCCCGAATCGACGACGATGGATTGGCCTATGCGGTACATGCCGGCCTGGCTTTCGACGTCACCCAGAGGACACTGCTTGATCTGAGCTACCGTTATCGCGGCATCGACGTCTCAGGTCCGGACTTCGAGGATCATTCCTTCCAAGCAGGCATTCGGCTCAAATTCTGAAGCCACAAATACTGTTCACATTGTAACCAGCTGCAGCATGAACGAAGCCGTTTTCGCCGCTTACCTGTGACTCTGATCGTCAGGCGGGTGCAAGGGGTCGATCGTGATCAGCGGTTTGGCGGTATGGCTGATCGGGCGCATCTCGGCGCAATCGCCCATGGCCCTGACACGTGCCGCATACCACTTGGCACCCGGTTGGGCACTCAGGCCATGGAGCAAAGCACTGATCCACACCGCATTGATGGCGAGGGCAAGAATGGGCTGCGCCAGGCTGTGATCGATCTGCGGCACGATTAGCAGCGCGAACAAGGCTGTTGCAAGGCCGCGCGGACCGAACCAGCCAAAAAACAGGCGTGTTGTCACGGATGCGTCCGTTCCGACCAGCGACAGCCAGATCGCCAGGGGGCGGACGACGAACAGGCTGACCAGTATGATCGCCAGGGCCGGCCACGATAGATGCTGCAAAGCGTCCGGCAGGAGCGCCAGGCCCAACAGAAAAAACGCGCTCCACGTGAGCATCAGGCCTTCGCTTTCGGTAAACTCGTAGACGAACTTGCATTGACCCTTGACTACATGGCCAAAGCACAGGCCGGCGACAAAGGCGGATATGAAACCGTTGCCACCGATTGCGGTCGCGCCAAGATAAGCCGCGCCGGCAAGCGCGAGGGCGCCGACGCCCTCAAAGGCGTCAGCGGTCAGATTGCGGTTTTTTGCCCACATCAGAACGGTGCCGCCGACCAAGCCTGCCGCCCCGCCGACCAACGGTCCCAACACCAATTGCTTGGCGCCAAACAACAGCCAGCCGGTGCTGTTGGGTTCCGCCACCCCGGCGGTCAGGCTCGCAAAAAGAAGGACGGCCGGCAGGGCCAAGCCGTCATTGAGGCCGCTTTCCACGGTCAGTGCGCGTCTTGAACGCTCGGGCACCACCGGGTTTGTGACGACAGCCTGGCCAAGGGCTGCATCGGTCGGGGCAAGAATGGAGGCCACCAACGCCAACGCGAACATTGGCCAGTGCGGTAAAAACAGCCAGGCAGCGACCGTGCCCAGGAGGATAGAGACCGGCAAGCCGATCGTGAGCATGCGCACCGGCCAAACATGGCGTTCACGCAATGCGCGCAGATCGATCTGGGCTGCATCAAGGAACAGCAAAACGATCAAGGCAATTTCAGCAACGATATGCAAAAGCTGTTCCGCACTTGAATGCGGGAACAAACCGGTGTGAGACAGGACAAATCCGAACGCGATGAACACCATCGGCGCCGTCAGCACGGTCGACGAAAGTCGCTTCGCCAGCATCGCAAATCCGGCAGCAAAGACCGCCAACAACAGCAAACCCGATGTCATCAGTTTGTGTGCCCTGTTCCAGAGTGACTTCAATGGTTAGATGACAGATGCACCACAATGGTTTCAAGCCACGATGTCGTTTTCCACGATCTTGCGCATTGGAAACATGAGATCAGTTTGCGTCAGCCGATGACGAAATTAAAACTACCGTCGCGCAGGACAACGAAAAATCCGCTAAGATTGAGTTGGGGGATTGCGTGATCACCGGACATATCGGGCGTCCGCGACGCTGGCTGAGACAGGCAGGATCCCACACGACCGCTCATTTCTGACATCCGGCAACGCCGGAAAATCAGGACGCGGTGGGACTACCGACGTTAACGGGCCGACTTCCGCATGACGTACCGGCAGGTTGCGCCTGGTGTTATCCGCTCCCAGACGACCGGGGCGCGGCCCACAGGGTAGCGGAACAAACGCGTCAACCCTTTTTTGACGACCGATGCGCAGCGGTCACCGCTATGGGTCCTGAACAAAACTTAAACCATGTGATCTGAATGCAACGGTTTCACCGGAACATCTGTGTTATTCTGCAGCATGGTGAGATTGACACGAGCCCGCGCAAAATGCTTTTTTTCTGCGCTTTTCATGATGGTCGCGCTTGTTCAGGCGTCAACCTTGTTTACGCAGGAAGCCAACGCCCAGTCGTCAGTCGGTCCAGGTCCCGCTGCAGCTGGCCCGGCAGGGCCAGGTGGACCACCGGGCGGTGCTCCCGGTCCGGGGGGCAGCGACAGCGGTGCCGGGTCATTCGGCGGCGGCTTTACCGACCGGGCGACGGCCAGCGCAAACGGCGACCTCAGCCGCTGTCTCAGCCGCCCAAAGACGCAACGCATCCGCTGTGTGGCCAAGGCGCTCGACCGATTGGCCAACCGCCTTTCCGTCCGTTCAGAGTATGGACCTGTTGCCCGTGTCTTCAGGCGGGCGGCCAAGCGGGTACGCGCGGCGCGGACCATCACAGCTGCCCTGCGCATCCTGACGTCGGTTAAGAAGCGGGTGCTGCGGTCATACGGCGACAAACTTCACGTGGAACGCCTGGCGACCGTCGTCGACAAAGCCAAAAGCGTGCTTCGCTATTGAATGGCCGCCGGCGCAAACCTGGCGGCAGACCGCTGAAGCGGGTAAAGTCGAAAACAGATCAGCACCCGGATACAGGAACTTGACCCAATTCGACGATATGCAGGCCATCCGTGACGGCGTGGCAAGAATCTGCCGGGAATTCGACGATCATTACTGGTCCGACTGCGACCGGCAGGCCCGGTTCCCGGCCGAATTCCACAGGGCCATGGCGCAGGGAGGCTGGCTTGGCGTGAGCATGCCGGAGGAATTCGGCGGCGCCGGACTGGGGGTCGAAGCCGCGGCGGCGGTCATGCACGCGGTGGCGCGTAACGGCGGCGGCATGACGGCGGCGTCCGCCATCCACATCAACATGTTCGGGCCGCACCCGATCGTGGTTCACGGCACGCCTGAGCAGCAAGCCGCGTGGCTGCCGCGCCTGATCTCGGGCCAGGATCAGGTCTGCTTTGCCGTCACCGAACCCGATGCCGGTCTCGACACAACCAACATTTCGACCTTTGCGCAGCGGACCGACGGCGGCTACCGCATCACGGGACGCAAGATCTGGACGACCACAGCGCAGATTGCCAGCAAGATTCTGATTCTTGCCCGGACCACGCCACGCCAGGACTGTGAGCGGCCAACCGACGGCATGACGATTTTCTTTACCGATCTGGACCGCTCGGCAATCGAAGTTCAGCGAATCGAGAAACACGGTCGCGCGGCGGTCGATTCGAACATGACGTTCATCGACGATTTTTTTGTGCCGGAAGACCACCGTATCGGCGAAGAGGGCCTCGGATTCCGGTATCTTCTCGACAGTTTCAACCCCGAACGCATCCTGATCGGCATGGAGGCGGTAGCGATCGGCCAGGACGCCCTGGAACGGGCGGCGGCCTATGCCCGCGAACGCATCGTCTTCGGCCGGGCGATCGGCCAGAACCAGGCGATTCAGCACCCGCTGGCCGAATGCTGGGCAAACCTCGAAGCCGCCTATCTGGTCGCCCAGATGGCAGCCCGGTTGTACGACGCTGGCGACCCGTGCGGGGCGATGGCAAACGCGGCAAAGCTGCTGGGCGGACGGGCCGGCCACGCGGCCTGCCAGCAGGCGGTGATGACCCATGGCGGCATGGGCTATGCCAAGGAATATCACGTCGAACGCCTTCTGCGCGAAGTCCTGATCTGCCGCCTGGTTCCGGTCAGCGAGCAGCTGATCCTGTCGTTCATCGCCGAGCGCGTTCTCGACCAGCCCAAATCCTACTGAATTGGCGTGGCTCTGGATTGCCGTTTTCACCGCAATGACGAATCGCATCAACGGTGCCTACTATTGACCCCTGGGCCGTCGAGCGGAATCTGACAGCAATCCACGGGACACCGGCCTTCGCCGGTTTGACGAGGAGAGATGCGGTGTGGCCCGGGAACCGATGTGGTGATGTCAGGCGGACGCGCCGCGCCCTACCCTGCCCGAACGATGGCTGCACCCTTTTCGGCGATCATCAGGGTCGCGGCGTTAGTGTTGGCCGACGGCATGGTCGGCATGATCGAGGCGTCGATGACGCGAAGACCATCGACGCCGCGGACCCGAAGCTCATGATCGACCACCGATGTCGGATCGCCGTCAGGGCCCATCCGGCAGGTGCCCATCATGTGAAAGACGGTGGTGCCACGCTGGCGGGCGGTGTCGAGCAGTTCATCGTCCGTGACCACCCCGTCGCCGGGATAGATCTCACCATCGAAGTACGGCTCCATCGGCTTGGTGCGCAACAACTGGCGCGCCATCTTGAGGCCTGTCAGCAGCACGCGCCGGTCGCTGGCCTCGCCCAGGTAATTGGCGTCGATCGCCGGTTTGTCGAACGGATCGCTCGATCTGATGCGCACCGAGCCCAGGCTGTCCGGCCTTTGCTGCCAGGCGGCGATGGTCATCCCCGGCCGGTCGTCGAGCGTGCTCTGGTGGCCCTCCTTGTAGCTTGCGGGCATGAAGGTGATCTGCAGATCATTTATCTCCAAAGCGGGATCGGAGCGGGCAAAGGCATAACAGACCGTCGATGCGATGCCGAGCACTGACGGCCGCTTGAAGGCCCATTTCACGGCCTCGGCCATGAGGCGCAGACCGTGCACCCGTTCGTTGAGCGTGTCGGAATTCTTAACCCGGGCGGTGAAGCGCGGTGTGAAATGGTCACGCAGGTTTTCGCCGACACCGGGAAGTGCCTGACGGATTTCTATGCCCCTCTGCGCCAGGTGTTCCGGGTTGCCTATCCCGGCCAGCTGCAGGAGCTGTGGCGAGTTGATGACCCCGCCGCACAGGAGAACCTCGCGCCTGGCGCGCAGTTCCACCGCCGCACCGCCACGCCCGCCTTTGAGATAACGCACGCCAACGCAGCGCCTGGTGTCGAATGTCAGGCCGGTGACATGCGCGCCTGTGCGTATGTCCAGATTGGAGCGGTTTCTGACTGGTGTCAGAAACGCTTTGGCGGCACTTTGCCGCCGCCCGTCAACGATGGTTCGCTGGGTATAGGACGTGCCCTCCTGCGTCCGGCCGTTGTAGTCGGGGTTCTTTGGAATTCCCAGCGTTTCCGCACCGTCCATAAAGGCATCGACGAGCGGGTGCCGCCAATCCGTCGGGGTGACACGGAGCGGTCCGTCGCGGCCGCGTCGACCGTCGGGATCTTCGCCGGAGTAACTCTCCAGGCTCTTGAAATAGGGCAGGACATCCGCGTAGCCCCAGCCTGGGTTGCCCCGTTGCGCCCAATGGTCGAAATCCCCTGGCGTTCCGCGGTTGAATATGCAGCCGTTGATGGACGAGGACCCGCCCAGCGCCTTGCCTCTGGGAATTTCCACCTGACGGCCACCGGTCCACTCCGAGGGCTCGGTCTGATAAAGCCAGTTGTAGGTCGGATCCTTCATCAGCTTCATCCATCCGACCGGCATGTGGATCAACGGATTCCAGTCCGACGGTCCGGCCTCCAGAATGCAGACCCGGGTACCCGGGTCGGCGGACAGGCGGTTGGCAAGGACACATCCAGCCGAGCCGGCGCCGATTATGATGTAGTCAAAGGTATCCGTCATGGGCGGCAGACCGAAACAACTCCAGGAGTCTTGAGGAGCAGGAGATTAGCGTCATCTGCAGCAATCCGCCATCTGAGATTTCGGGCTGAGGCATGGTTTGCGACAGCCTCGTTGCCCGAAGCCACGGCGGTGTGCATAGTGTGCCCGGCTTCACCTCAACCGAGCCGTCCGCTCGACCGAACAGTGCTGGTACATTCATGGCAAACAATGACTACGTGCTGACGATGGCACGTTACAACATGTGGCAGAACGAAAGCCTGGTCCGGGCTGCCGACACGTTAACCGACGAGGCGCGACACGCGGACCGCGGCGCCTTTTTCGGATCGATACAGCGAACCTTCTCCCACGTTCTGTGGGGGGACCGGATCTGGATCAGCCGATTTTCAAAGACGCCGCCACCGAAGGGCGGAATCCCGGAATCAGTCGAACTGTATACGGACTGGGTTGTCTTCAAGCGGGATCGGGCAGCATTTGACCGGGAAATTCTGGGCTGGGCACGGACGCTCGATCGCGGCTGGTTTGACGGCGATCTCAGCTGGTATTCAGGCGCCATGGAACGCCATGTGACGAAGCCCAAATCCATACTGTCCATGCATTTTTTCAATCACCAGACACATCACCGGGGGCAGATCCACGCCATGCTGACGGCCGCCGGTGCACGCCCGGACGACACCGATGTGCCGTTCATGCCTGACAGGTACGCCAACCTGTAGGACACCGCCTGTCGGGTCAGGAATTCCGCCCCTCACCATGCATCCGGCGGCGTCTTTCGCGCATTTGCCCGGTTGCGGCCGGCGAGCCGTCGTGGAACGTGCCGAAAAGTTGGTCCCAGTGGGTTTCCGACGAGCCGTAATTGCACTCATGATAACGATGATGGAGCTGGTGGAAGAACTCGCCAAGCACCATGCGGTTGCGGTCGTGGATTGCAATGCCCTCGAAGCCCGTGTGCGACGTGATGGCGGTCAGAACCTGCATCTGCTGGTAAAATATGACATGGACGGGATGCGAGGCGATTATCCAGTGAATCAGAACCGAACTGAGCCACAGAACGTGTTCGACCGGATGCATGGAGTTGCCCGACCAGGGACCGATGTTGGCATTGCGGTGATGGACGCTATGGGCAAGCCGGTATAGCGGCGGCCAGTGCAGTGCGCGGTGAATCCAGTAGAATGAAAAGGCCACCCAGAACGGCAGCAGAAAAAACAGCGAGACAAACCAGACGGGATTGTCACTCCAGCCGATCATGAAGCCATAACCGTTGGCAAAGCCCCACATGAGCAACACTTCGTAGGCTGTCCAGACTGTGACACCGCTCGCCAGGCTCCAGAACATGTTGTCGAGGACCTGGCTGCGGAAGCTGAAACTGCGGTTGTTGGTGGCAAGATCCCGGTGATCGAATTTGAACGACTTGCCCTGTTTCGAAAACGTGTAGAGATAGAGATGGAAGCCGCCGGCAACAATCAGCATGATGGCCAGATTGCGGACATAGATTTCCGCGATCCAGCCGACGGCGATTGTTCGGCACCGTTCGAGTGCCGGGGTCAGATAAATCCAAGTCAGCACGGACAAACAGACGATCAGGCCGCGTTCCGTGATCGGGAACCAGAGGCGTGCCAGCCACCGGGCAACATGCCCCGGTTCCGGCGGCCAGTTAAAATAGGGTGCCGTGTCGATCGGCAACTCCGGGTGATGATTCCATTCCGCTCTGCCATTGTGGGGATTGGCGTTGCGGGATTGGGCAACTGAGTCGCGCTTGGACATGCCGGCCTTGTCCTCAGAACCGTGATTCAACCACGTTTGGCAAAGTTGCAGGGCAAGTCAAGCAGACAATCTTCAGTGCTTGTCCGTTTGTCTTCTCCCGCCTGGCATACTTTCGCCGCGGGTGAGAGTTGACGGGCACCCGCAGGTCAGGTGCTGCCGACGCAAAACCCGATGTAATTTGGCAACAGCCGCCCTCGGAACAAGCCAGAACATGTTGGTTGCAGTGCCTAAAACACCAAATATGGGCACAATGACAACATCCGCCGGACGTGCAAATTCCGCTGTTTTCCGCCGAATCAGCAGTTTCCACTGCAGCCGTTTTGGTGTCACTGATTCTCGGGAACGGGCATTTCCGGATATTGATTCGACGCCCCAAAATGTCCCACCAAACTCATAAGGGAAGCGAACACCGCGGCTTTGCAACCTCTACCGTCCCGGCCCATTTTGTTCTGTGTACAGCGATATCCGGGATCTGACAGCATTTCAAGGGAGCAGCCACGTGTTGCAACGTTGTCACATGCTGTGGAAAATCCGCATCCAGAAGTTAATCATTGTTTGCGTTCACGGGGTCGTTATTGCAAGGTCCGTGTGCGGTTTAGTCCGCACAGGGAACGTGCCGCGGTTGGAGATTTTGCTGACAATTATTGGGGTTTTTGCTTTTCTCCGTTGTTGTTACAACCAACGAAATCGTCAACACAGGCCGTTCCCGTCCCACCAACATGACTTGCCTAGGACGGCACTCACGAAGGAAAATTATTTGAAATGAAACACACATTTAAATCAGTACTGTTGGCGGGTTGCGCCCTAGGGGCGGTTGCCGCTACCGCACAGGCTGACGAACTGAGTGCACTGAAGGCTCAGCTCGAAGCCCTTCAATCACGCGTCAACTCGATCGAGTCCACTGGACCTGCCACATCGGCTGGTGCTCCGGAAGGCGCGAGCTACATGACATTCCGTCGTGGCTCTCTTGAGTACAATGACGGCCCGGTAAACCACAACTTCGAAGAAGATCGTGGCTTTACAGTGGCTATCACGCCAACTGCAGACCTGCCGGCTCCTGTCATGGAAGTTTCCGTC
>JAJFHD010000011.1 GCA_021775805.1 Alphaproteobacteria bacterium
ATCTGGATTTTGAGTGGCTCCTGTCCACTCTGTTTGACGCCTCCCTGTTAAACTTCGGAGCCGCGCCCCCCGCGGCTCCTTTTTTTCTTTCGACATTCTCTGACATATGTGGACGGCTTGCTGTCGGCTCAGGCTGCCGCGCGGTCTTGTTTGGATTTTGTTAATCTTACCAAACATCAAATTCACCGATCTGTGGGCGCGATGGTAGACAGTATGCTAAATTGACGCAATTAGAGCATTGTTTGCCGCTTGTCCTTGTGTGAAGATGGTTCGGGCGAAGGGGCAGCGTATTGGTAGCGTGAGAGTGTTTGAAGCATGAAAAAGCCCACGCCCAGCGAAAGCCGGGAACACAACAGGGATGTCACCGTCGATTTCGGCGTAAAATTTGCGGCGTCTGACTTGTTTACCCAGGTTTTCCGCGAAGGCATGACGCTGGTGGAAGAGACGGCGGCTTATCTGGACGGACCCGGCCGTGAGGAGTCGCGAGAACTGAACCGTTCGGCTTCCCTGACCTACGCAACCGAAAGCATGCGCCTCACAACCCGGCTGATGCAACTGGCGTCCTGGCTTCTGCTGCAGCGGGCGGTTAAGGACGGCGAGATGTCTCTCGAGGAAGCCAGAGACGAAAAGTTCAAGATCAATCTGTCGGAATTGGGCCATACCGGCACGCTGGAAGAAGAAGCCCGGCAACTGCCGGATATCCTGAGCGACCTGATTGCCAGAAGCCTGCATCTGCATGGGCGCATCATGCGTCTCGACGGCATGCTGCACGGCAGAACCGAGCCCGACGAGATCCCGTCCAACCCGGTGTCGGAACACCTGAGCCAGCTACAGGCGGCCTTCGGACAGGGCCCAACCAAACGCCCGAACTAAACAATTTGCGTTTGATCGTACTCGCCAACTCGGTTGCGAGGACGCACGATATCCTCACGAACTGCCTTGTATGTGCTTGACATATTGCGCCGCTCGGATTGCGGATCGGACAATCATTTGGATTGTCCCAGGCCGTTTGCGTGACAGATCAGCGTGAGGATCTCCAAAGCGGTGGTTGCCGCCAGGAAGGCCGTCATGCCGCCCAGATCGTGGGGCGGCGACACCGTGTTGATGTCCGCGGCGACGCAGTTGATGCCGCTTAGCGCCTGCAGGAAGCCCAGACCCTCGCGTGCGCTGGCGCCGCCCCAGGTCGGCGTGCAAACACCAGGGGCGCAGGAGGGATCGAAGAAGTCCATGTCGAAACACAGGTAGACCGGCCGGTCCCCGAGATGCCGTTTGAGCTGAGCCGCCGTTTGCGTCAGGCCTTGTGAAAAAAGGTCGCGGCCGTCAATCAGGTTGTACCCGTTCTCCCGGGTGTGCTCGAAGACGTCAGCCACCATGACCGGTCCGCGGGCGCCCACATGATAGGAATGCTCAAGATCGACCAGCCGTTCTTCGGCTGCCCGCGTGAAGGTGGTTGCCACGTTGTACCGGTTGTGCGTGGCGTTGCCGTCACCGCGATAGGTGTCGGTATGGGCATCGATGTGCAGCACAGCCAGACCGGGGTGCCGCCGGCTCGCCGCACGCAGCAAGGGAAGGGAGATCATGCCATCGCCGCCCAGGGCAAGTGGGGCTGCGCCGGCACTGATAATTGTGAAGGCTGCAAGCTCGATCTCTTCAAAGGATTCTTCGACGACGGCGGGCGTGGCGTCCGCGTCGCCACAATCGACGACATTCAGAAGCTCAAGCGGGTTATAGGCCGCGTGTGGGGGCTGGTAGGGCCGCACAAGCAGGGATTGCTCGCGAATGGCCGCGGGGCCGGAACGCGAACCAATCCGGGTGGGATGAATGCCACCATCGAACGGAATGCCGATGATTGCGGCATGACTGCCTGTCGGATCCGTCGAGAACGGTACGTTCATGAAGGTTGCCGGACCGGTGAAGGGACCGGTCT
The DNA here is from genome assembly GCA_021775805.1 of Alphaproteobacteria bacterium. Classification (GTDB taxonomy): domain Bacteria; phylum Pseudomonadota; class Alphaproteobacteria; order Rhizobiales; family JAJFHC01; genus JAJFHC01. The sequence continues at coordinate 1,928 of JAJFHD010000011.1, forward strand.
TCTGTGGTGGCACGATGCCGACTTTGGCCATGATGATTTTCCTGGATCTTGTCTTTGGAACGCCTGCCGGATGGTGCCGCTTCAGTCTACTGCAGTCAATTCCGGGAGCAAAATGGAACCGTCTGAGATTCGCCGTTTGGCGACGGGGTTCACCCTTGAAAAGAATCCGGGCTGGAATGGCGCCCCGGGCAGTCTTGACGAAGTCGCTCTGATCCCCGCCGGCGGCAACGCGCGGGTTTTTCCTGTGGCTTCGGTTTCGAAATGAATCATGCCCCGGCTGGATTGTGCAAGGCGCCGGCCGGCGATCTGATTTTCAGATTTTCGACAAAGCTCTCACCTAGGATAAGAGGCAAGCAGCAGCGATTGCAGGCGATGATCGCTGCAACTGCAAACCCGATGTCGAATGAATTCAAATGCTCGAACAAGCGCTCCGACAGTGCAGGCGGCGCAGACTGGTTTTAGCCCAGGAAACCTTCGAACTTCTTCTTGAACCGGCTGACACGGCCGCCACGGTCGATCAGATGCTGACCGCCGCCGGTCCAGGCCGGATGGGTCTTGGGATCGATATCGAGCGTGATCGTATCGCCTTCCGCTCCATAGGTGGAGCGGGTCTGGAAGGTTGTTCCGTCGGTCATGACCACGGTGACGTCATGATAATCGGGATGGATGTCTTTTTTCATCGGTCTCTCCCATCACCCTGCAGTGTTGTATGCAACGTGACTAATCAGAATCTCAATCAGGCGGCACCGTATACAGGAGCGCCGACTGGTTGGCAAGGCCGCCATTCTACAAACAGAGTGCGGCAATATGAGACTTTGCCTGTGGGATCAAGACACACGAGTGTGACCGCGCTTTTCAATGGTAGCTTTGCCCGGGATTCCGGCACAGGCTCTGGCGCGTTCGGGCCAACGAAACGGTATTGCGGGAGAGACGTGTGAGTGAAGAACAGTCGCATTCTGGGACGGCGAGGGACCAGGCCGCCGGCGTGACGCAATCTCTTTCGGCGAACGGCGGTGAACGGCCGAAGAGCCGTAACCTGCGCCCGCTCATGAGACTTCTGCCCTTCCTGTTGCGCTACAAGTCAAAACTGGTCTGTGCCGGTATCGCACTGCTGGCAGCGTCCGCGGCCACACTCGCCATACCGACGGCCGTCCGGCGCATGATCGACCACGGTTTCTCCGGCGAAAACTCGGAGTTCGTCAATCAGTATTTCGGTATGATGATCGTTGTCGGGCTTGTCCTGGCGCTTGCCAGCGCCGGACGGTTCTATTACGTGAGCTGGATCGGTGAGCGCGTGGTTTCCGATCTTCGGACGGCAGTGTTCGGTCATCTGATGCGCCTCAGCATGTCGTTTTATGAGAAGACTCAGACCGGTGAGGTTTTGTCGCGTCTGACCGCGGACACGACCCAGATCAAGTCGGCGTTCGGCGCCAGTGCGTCTATCGCCTTGCGCAACGTGGTTCTGTTGTTCGGCGCCGCCATCATGATGGCGGTAACGAGTCCGACTCTGAGCGGGTTGGTGCTTCTGGCGATCCCCCTGATCGTTCTGCCGCTGGTATTGTTCGGACGGTGGGTCAGGCGCCTGTCACGCGATGCCCAGGACACCCTTGCGGACTCGGCCGCATTCGCCGGCGAAAATCTTGGCGCGATCCAGACCGTTCAGGCCTTTGGGCGTGAAGACTACAACACGTCGCGTTTCAGCGATGCGGTTGAGGCGTCGTTTGAATCGGCCCGCATGCGCACGCTGGCACGGTCGGTACTGACGGCGTGCATCATCTTCATCTCCGTCGCCAGTATCGTGTCGGTGCTGTGGTACGGCGCGCAGGACGTGCTGGCCGGCCGTCTGTCCGGAGGTGCTCTCGGACAGTTTGTACTGTATGCCGCCTTTGCTGCCGGTGCCCTGGGTGCCCTGAGCCAGGTTTGGGGCGAAGTCCAGCTGGCGGCCGGTGCTGCCGAGCGGTTATCGGAATTGCTTGAAGTCGATCCCGAGATCAGGCGGCCCGCCCAACCGGTCTCTCTGCCGGAGTCGGTTTCCGGACGGATTGTTTTCGACGGCGTTGGCTTTTCCTACCCTACGCGGCCTGACGACCGGACATTGTCGAGTGTTTCATTTGTGGTTGAGCCAGGGGAAACTGTAGCGATCGTTGGACCTTCGGGGGCCGGCAAGAGCACGGTCTTCAGCTTGTTGTTGCGGTTTTTTGACATATCGGCCGGCAGCGTCACCCTGGACGGTGTTGAACTCAGCCGTGCCGACCCTGAAGAAATTCGCCGAAGCCTGGCCCTCGTGCCTCAGGACACAATGGTTTTTGCCGCATCCGCCATGGAGAACATCCGGTTCGGCAACCTTGAGGCCAGTGACGACGAAGTGAAGGCCGCGGCCAGAGCCGCCCTTGCTGATGACTTCATTACCGCTCTTCCGGAGGGCTATGACACCCGCTTCGGAGAACGCGGTGTCACCCTGTCCGGCGGGCAACGCCAGCGGATCGCCGTTGCCAGAGCGCTTCTGCGCGATGCGCCGGTGCTGCTATTGGATGAGGCGACAAGCGCCCTCGATGCTGAAAGCGAGGCAAAGGTGCAGCAGGCCCTGAGCGTTCTTATGCAAGGCCGTACGACACTGGTCATTGCCCATCGCCTGGCGACCGTGGTCAATGCCGACCGGATCATTGTCATGGATGGCGGGCGGATCGTCGCCCAAGGGCGTCATGAGGAATTGCTTGCCCAGGACGGTATATATGCCCGCCTGGCTCGCCTTCAGTTCGATTCCGGTGCTACCGGAGCCGGGCAGAACCTGCCGGTGGAGGCCGCCGACTGACGCCCGCAAAGACAACCTTGCGACGATCTGTCCGCACGGAATTGCCGATTTTTTGCAGAGTTTTGGATATGCATCTGGAGTATGAATGTCGCGTCGAATGAAAATTGCTGCCTGGTGCACCGGGGCTGTTGCCTTGCTTGTCTCCGTCCTGGTCATCCGCATGATGAACGCGGCAGGGCAATTTACCACCATCAAACCGGTCAACACCGAGAATTGCCGTGTCCTGGTCAATGTAAAAGGACCGGAAGACATCGTCATCGATCAGACATCGGGCATTGCCTATGTCTCCACATTTGATCGGCTGTCGATGATCAAAGGCAAGGACGGCTCAGGCTCGCGCGGCGAGATCATGGCGCTTGACCTGAACCAGCCGGACGAGACGCTGACATTCCAACCGCTGACCGGCGGCGTGCCATCGGACTTCAGGCCCCATGGCCTTTCGTTGTTGAGTTCGCCGACCGGTCCCACAAGATTGTTTGCGGTCAACCACCGCGCCGACAACAAGCACACGGTGGAGATTTTCGAGATTGAGCCGTCCGGATTGAAACATGTGAAAACCGTTCATTCGGACAAATTCACGTCACCGAACGATGTCCTGGCCGTGGGACCGGACAGTTTCTATGTCACCAACGATGGCGGCGGCGAGGTTCTGACGCGCCTAATCGATTTCGGACGCCAGCGGGAACGCGCGAACGTCGCCTATTTCGACGGCACCGACGCTCGCCAGGTTGCCGACGGCTTCGTCATGGCCAATGGCATCAACCGGTCTGCGGACGGGAAAACAGTTTATGTGGCCGACACACTTGCCCGGCGGCTGTCGTTTTATACCCGCGACGAACAAACCGGGGGGCTGACCCAATCGGGATCGCTGTTTGTCGGCACCGGACTCGACAACATAGACGTGGCGCAAGACGGCGCTCTGTGGATTGCCGCCCATCCAAAACTGTTCGACCTGGCGGGCCACCTGTCGGGCATGGACACAACCTCGCCCAGCCAGGTGATCAGGGCCGTGCCCGGCGCCGATCAAGGCGGTGAATTGCGGACCGTGTTGCTGGACCTTGGCGACAAACTATCAGGCGCGAGCGTGGCCGCATCCTTTGGCGACCGCTACCTGGTCGGGTCGATTCTTGAGTCCAAGATGCTGTTGTGCCGAATGGCTGCGAAAAAGTAGCGGACCACTCTCACGGCGGCGCTGCTGTCAGCGCCCTACGGCGTATTGCGTTCAATTGACCTCATCCTGTCTGGAACGACCCCGGCTCGCCCTGTCGGGCGTCCGGGGAACGAAGGTGGTGAACATCGATCGGGGCACTCTTTTCCCGGTTCTGCGAAGCAGCATGCCAGTGCTGCTTCGCAGAACCGGGACCGCATCAATCTCAACGGTCAGTGTTTGGAACGGTGCCGGGGCATCGGCGGAAGGTGGGCGAAGGTTGCCCGCGTGAGGTGAAATTCCAGATGTCGGCCAGACGCACTCCGGACTGTGGCGTTTGCCGCAAAGTTGAAGAAATTCCGGTATGAATCATGTTGCAGCGAAATGCCCTAGCGCTCGGTAAGCTTGAGTTCGATACGGCGGTTTCGCAGGTTGGCTTCTTCCGAGCCGCTGGTGTCGATCGGCTGGAATTCGCCAAAACCGGCGGCGACAAGGCGGTCGGGCGGCACGCCCTTGGAAATCAGGTAGCGGACCACGGAAATCGCGCGGGCGGTCGACAATTCCCAGTTGGACGGGAATTCGAAGGTGCTGATCGGTACCGGGTCGGTGTGGCCGTCGATCCTCAGGACCCAGTTGATTTCCTTGGGAATCTGACCGGCGATCTCGATCAGGGCGACAGCGAGTTTGTCGAGCTCGCGTTGGCCGATCGAACTGATCTGGGCTTCGGCCTTGCCGAAGAACACCTCGGACTGGAAGACAAACCGGTCGCCAACCACCTGGATGTCGGAGCGGCTTGATAGAATTGCTCGCAGTCTGCCAAAGAATTCCGACCGGAATTTCGCCAATTGCTGGACTTTGCGGGCAAGGGCTGCGTTCAATCTCTTGCCGAGGTCGACAATCTGAGTCTTGGACTTGCGGTCGCGGGCCTCGGCAGCGTCCAGGGCTTCCTGGATTGACGCCAGCTGGCGGCGCAGGGCTGCAATCTGCTGGTTGAGGAGTTCTACTTGCGCCAGCGCCTCGGCACGCAGAGACTTTTCCTCATCGAGATCCGTCGTCAGTGCGGTGATCGAATTATTGGCGGAATCACTGTCCTGGTCCTTGGCCGCGAGAAGCGCTGACAACTGCGTGTTCTGGCTTTCCGCTGCCGCCAGATCATCCGTCAGAGCCGAGAGAGTGGCTTCAAGATTGAGCTTGCTTGCCTTTTCAAGGGCCAGCAGTTCAGTCAACTCGGCGATTTCGGATCTGAGTTTGGACAGCGCAGAATCACGTCCCGATATTTCCTGGGCCAGAAAATACTGGGCGATCATGAAAATCGACAACAGGAAGATGATCACCAACAACAATGTGGCCATGGCATCGACGAAGCCTGGCCAGTAGTCAGTGCTGGATGATCTTCTGCTACGCCGTGCCGACATGCTCATGGACTTAGTCCTTCACCGGCCGTCTTGCTGCACTGCGGGCGGGTTTGGCCAGTTGCTCAAGGACTTCCTTCATGTCGGACTGCTGATCTGCCTGGGCCTGTGCCCACTCGCGGACGACCTTCTGTTCCTCGCGCATTTGCCGTACCAGTTCATGAACGGCGTCGGCCAGCTGCCCGATGGCCTCCTCGGTTTCGTCGCCCGGTGCCGTCGTGACCGCCTGGTTCATCAGCTGTTGCTGCAGGGCGGTGTTGATCTGGGCCAGGCTTTCGTTCATTTCGCGCATATCGAGGCGCAAATAACCCGGCGCGCCGCTTTCCTGGCCTTCGCCGGACTCAAGATCGGTCACGGTGGACAGCCAGTCTTCAAGATCATTGTAGAACCTGTTCTGAGCCTGGGCTGCCTGGAGGTCCAGAAAGCCCAGCACCAGTGAACCGGCAAGACCGAAGAGCGAGGACGAGAAAGCCGTGCCCATACCTTGCAACGGGGCTTCGAGACCCGATTTCAGTTCTTCGAAGATAAGACCGCTTTCGCTGGTTCCCACATTGAGGTTACGGATGGTGGCGCCGACCGAGCTTACCGTATCGAGCAAGCCCCAGAATGTGCCGAGCAGACCCAGGAAAATCAGAAGGCCGATGAGGTAACGCGATATATCCCTGGCCTCGTCAAGCCGGATACCGATCGAGTCGAGAATCGAACGTGTCGACTGGGAGGTCAGAACCATACGGCCCCTGCGGTCGCGCAGCATGGCGGCCATGGGCGCCAGCAATACCGGGTTGAAGATGATTTCAAGACCCGGATCGCCGATTCGAAAACTGTTGACCCAGTTCACTTCCGGATAAAGACGTCTGACCTGAAGGCCGGCATAGATAATACCGAGAAACAGGACCGACACGATCAGCCCGTTCAGCCCCGGATTTGCCAGGAAGGCTGTCTTGATCTGAGGGAACAAGATTGCGGCAATAAATGCCACAAGGATGAGAAAAATACCCATTCGGATCAAATAGACCCGGGGCGAAACCAGAATCCTTGGCTGCGCTTCATTATCCATAAAAGCTATTCCACCTGCCGCATGCTTAACGATGCAAAGATACCTGATTGGCGGGAAGACGCCAGTATCTTATGACATTTCGCGCACGAGAATTTCCAGTGCGCGTATATTCTATGCTGCCGCTGACTTCAGGCATTTGTGAAGAGCGGGATGAATGCCGTCATTCGACGCAATTATATGGCCTGAAGAAAGCATTTTGAGATTATTTTCCATGTCGGTTACCATGCCGCCGGCTTCCCGAACCAGAACGATGCCGGCCGCCATGTCCCAGGCGCTCAGGCCACTTTCCCAGAATGCATCAAATCGCCCTGCGGCCACCCACGCAAGGTCAAGTGCAGCTGTGCCGGTGCGTCTGATACCGGCTACCCGCGGCTGGACGGCAGCCAGCTCACGCATGAATTGTGCCGGGTCGCCACGGCCCATGTGCGGTATGCCGCAACAGACGACAGCGTCTTCAAGCTCAGTGCGTGCGGCAATCCTCAGTCGCCGGTCGTTCAGGTAGGCCCCGGCGCCGCGTTCTGCGACGAAGAGCTCGTCGGTTGCGGGGTTATAGACAACACCGGCGACCAGTTCTCCATCGCGTTGAAGGGCCACCGAAATTGCGAAGAGGGGAATGCCATGCATGAAATTGGTGGTGCCGTCGATCGGGTCGATGATCCAGCAATGAGACTTGTCTTTGCCTTCCACCTTGCCGCTCTCTTCCATGAGAAAACAGTAGTCGGGACGGGCGCGTTCGAGTTCCTCGTGGAGTATGCTTTCAATCTTGCGGTCGGCAGCGGTGACGAAGTCTCCCGGACCCTTCTTGGATACCTGCAGGTTTTCGATTTCTCCAAAATCGCGACTCAGAACACGCGCCGCCTTGCGCGTTGCTGCCACCATTACATTCAGGAGCGCGGAACGGGCCATCAGATTGAACTTTCAAATACAGGGAAGGGATACGGGCTATTCGGCGCGGCGGACATACGTTGTTTCGCTGGTGTCGACGACGATCTTCTCACCGGTAGACACAAAGGGCGGCACCATCACGCGCAAACCGTTTTCCAGAATTGCCGGCTTGTAGGACGATGCAGCGGTCTGCCCTTTGACGGTGGGTTCGGTTTCCGTGATTTCGAGCGTCACCTGTTCGGGAAGCTGAATGCCCAGATGCTTGCCTTCATAACTTTCGACAGTCACGATCATGCCGTCCTGCAAGAACGCCGCGCGGTCACCGACAAAGTCCGTCGCCAGCTCAATCTGTTCGTAGGTTTCCGAATCCATGAACGTGAGCATTTCGCCGTCGGCATAAAGGTACTGATAGTCTTTTTGCTCGAGGCGCACGCGTTCGACGGTTTCCGATGCCCGGAACCGTTCATTCAGCTTGCTGCCGTCGACGAGGTTCTTCAACTCAACCTGGGCAAACGCTCCGCCCTTGCCGGGCTTGACCGCCTGTATCTTGACCGCGACCCAGAGTCCGGTCTTGTGCTGAATCACATTACCGGGACGAATTTCATTGCCGTTGATCTTCATTGCGCCTCTTGGTGCCTTCGTTGGTCTACACTCTGTCCCAAACGAGCGTTCGGGGCCTGTCCGGCTCGTGTCTGATGTTGTATTCTTCAACCGGCCGGAAAGACAATCAGTTGTGTTTCAAAAAGGCCCCATTCGGGACTTTTGCAACAAACTTCTGTCTCTGTGTGGTCATGTTTCGAGAATTCGGGCGGACCTTACCAAGTCTTGGTGTGCGTTGCACCAAAATTCAGGCGGGTTCCCTGGAAGATCATTGAGTCTGGCTGCTGCCGCCCAGTTTGCTCTTTCCCTGCGGCTTTTTTGAACCGGCATTTGAGGCGCGTCCGATCCAACTGGCTACCCGTCGTTTGGCCTCGTTCTTCTCTGCGTCGTTGAGTCTGGCCAGCAGCTTGTCGCCTTCTTCTGACTTCTTGCCGCGCGAGACGGCCAGCATGTGCCATTTCGCGGCTTCGATGGCGTCCGCCTTCACGCCGATTCCAGACTCATACAACGTCGACATGTGGCTCTGGGCAAACGGATCGCCGGTATTGGCCGCCTTGAGGACCCACTTGGCACCGATCGCCGGGTTCTTCTGGACGCCCTCGCCCTTGATGACCATGAGGCCGTAATCGATCTGCGCGACGGCATAGTTCTGTACCGCGGCCATCGAAATCAAGGTCGCGGCCTTGATGACATTTTTCTCGACACCCCAACCCCTGAGGTAGAGACGCCCCAGTGCGTATTGGGCCTCCGGTACCTTCTTTTCGGCCGCTTTCCTGAACCACTTGGCAGCACCGTCCCAGTTTGGCTCCTGACCGCCGGCGCCCATGTGGATCAGGCCGAGATTGTATTGCGCACCGAGATGGCCCTGGATGGCTGACAATTCGAAATATTTCTTGGCGACCTCGAAATTGCGGCCTACCGACTGGCCGTCGACAAAGACGCGGCCGACGTTGTACTGGGCTTCCATGTGTCCGTCATCGGCTGCCTTCTTGAGCCACCTCAGGCCAAGATCGACGTCACGCGCGGTACCAGCGCCGCGCATGTAGAGTGCGCCCAGCATCGCCTGTGCCCGGACGTCGCCGGTTTCTGCGGCGATTGCTGCATGGACGAAGGCGTTCTTGTAGTCCTTCTTGGACAGAGCTGCGTAGGCTTCCGCATAACCGGCCGTCGCCGAAGATGCCTGCAACAGGCCCAGACATAAGCAGCCAAAGAAAACGGTGACGTGCCGGTTCATGCGCTTTCCTTTACTCGGTCTTGAGCAATACACTGTGTGGCCAATTCGATTTTTCCAAGGATACTGCGGTCGGCCGGGTCGGACGGCACACGCAGAGCCAGGAACTCGATTGGGCTTCCGACAATCTCTTCAATGTCGTCGTTGCTCGCGGCTTCCGCGACGCAGGGAATTTCAAAAAGTTCCGCCCACCACAGAGCATCATCGAGGCCGTCGGGGTCAAATGCGACATAGTCCGCTCCAGCCTGGCCGGCTTCCATGGCGTGATGCCGCGACCCTGCAAACGCGACGCCAACGATTGCACCATCGCCGACCGAAGACCGGACCGCCGCCATGTCTACGTTGCTGTCACTGAGGTGGACGCCGTCCGCCGATACCTGTGCAGCAAGCCCGATCGCATCTTCCACGACAACGGCGATATCCAGCGGCGCCGCCATCGCAACCAGGCGGCCTGCGGCATGCCTGAGGGCTTCTTCACTCCCATCCCCGGTGCCCAGGAGCCTGACACAGGCGAGGTCACCGGCTGCCAGAAGAGACTTGAGCGCGTCATCAGACAAGGATGTCACCGTCTCGGCGTCTATGATCAGATATAGTCTGCTTGCAGTCACGTGCCCATCCGTCTGGCTATTTTCTGGCTGTTCAGGCAATCGATCAGGCCCATAACCTAACCGAAATTAGGGCAGTTTGAGGGCGTGGTCCCGAACACAATCATGTCATCGGCTGTGTTGCCGGCGCCCGGCATATCAAGCCGCCTGTTCCAGGTCTCTGGTCCATGCACCGCTGGCCGCCAGGCCATTCATGCGGGCACGATGAGCAAATGCAGACTGCGCGGATGCCACATTCGCGCTGTTGCCGCCCCAGGCTTTCAAGGGCGATGCCTGAAGTGCGCGGCCATAGGAGAATGTCAGGCTCCAGGGCAGGTCGAACATGGCGTTCATGGCCGAAAGGTGTGCAGTTGCGTCTTCGTCGGACTGTCCGCCGGACAGGAAGGCAATACCGGGAACGGCAGACGGTACACAACGCCGGAGGCAACGCACGGTTTTCTCGGCTACCTCTTCAACGCCGGCCTGGACCGGGTTCAATGTGCCGGATACCACCATGTTGGGTTTGAGGACCGTGCCCTCAAGCAGAATGCGCTGTTCGCTGAGAGCGTCATAGAGAGCATTGAGGGCGGCTTCCGTCACTTCGAAGCAGCGGTCAATGTCGTGGTCGCCATCCATGATCACTTCCGGCTCGACGATCGGCACGATCCCGGCCTCCTGGGCGAGAGCGGCGTAGCGTGCCAGGGCATGGGCGTTGGCGTTGAGACAATACCGGCTCGGGATGCCGGAGCCGATGTTGATTACCGCCCGCCATTTTGCGAACCGCGCACCCAGGTCATGATATTCCGCGAACCGGTCGCGCAGACCGTCGAGGCCTTCGGTGACCATTTCACCGGACGCTCCGGCAAGCGGCTTTGCCCCGGTGTCGACTTTGATGCCCGGCACCGCACCGGCGCTGGAGATCAATTCCACCAGCGGGGTCCCGTCGGCAGCGTTCTGGCGCAGTGTCTCGTCAAACAGAATGACGCCTGAAATGTGATCCGTCATTGCGCTGCGTGTGCGGAACAGCATCTCGCGGTAGTCGCGCCGGGAGGTTTCGGTCGATTCCGCATTTATCGAGTCAAAACGCTTCTTTATCGTGCCCGAGCTTTCGTCGGCGGCCAGTATGCCCTTGCCTTCGGCAACCATTGCCTGTGCAATTTCTTCAAGTGTATCCCACATGCGTTCCTGTCTCCGTGTTCTTTGTCCATCGTGGCGGCTATTGCGATCGCGATAACCCGTCGACCTGCCGGATCGGATTGAGGCGTTCAGAACGCTGTCCGGTTTCTCGTCAATCGGGGTTCTGCCACAGACACCCTCACCAAATCGTTTTATTCAACCACTGCTACTCATCAACGCCTAGTTACTTGCACATCTCAGGATATCGACGCCTGGCAGGGGCTTGCCTTCAAGCCACTCGAGGAAAGCACCGCCGGCCGTCGAAATATAGGAAAACCGGTCCGACACGCCAGCATTGTTCAAGGCTGCGACAGTATCACCGCCGCCGGCAACGGAAAGCAGTTTGCCTTGCGATGTCAGTTCCGCGACGGTTTGGGCTGCGATGTTCGTCGCCCGGTCAAAGGGTGGAATTTCAAAGGCGCCGAGCGGTCCGTTCCAGACAACAGTTGCGGCTTCGGCGAACCGAGGCTTCAGGGCATCCATGCTTGCTGCACCCAGATCAAGGATCATGTCGTCCGACCCCACATCGTCGATCGTTGTGGTGCGGTGCGGTGCCTGAGCCTTGAACTCCTTTGCCACCACCACATCCACCGGCAGCACGATATCACAACGATTGACGCAGGCCGATGCCAATATGTCACGTGCCGTGTCGATCAGGTCGTGCTCGCATAGTGAACGGCCCACATCATGACCTTTGGCTGCCAGAAAGGTATTTGCCATGGCGCCGCCGACAACGATGGCATCGACACGGGCACTGAGATTGGTCAGCAATTCCAGTTTGGTCGATATCTTGGCGCCGCCGACGACGGCAACTACCGGCCGCTCAGGCGTGTCGAGTGCGTTTGAAAGTGCCGACAGCTCGGCTTCCATGGCACGGCCGGCGACACTTTTCAGAAGATGAGCCACCCCCTCGGTCGAGGCGTGGGCACGGTGCGCCGCGGAGAAGGCATCATTGACGTAAATGTCGCCGAGTTCTGCCAGCACGGCTGCAAATTCCGGGCTGTTCTTCTCTTCGCCGGGGGCAAATCGCGTATTCTCCATCAGCACGACATCTCCGGCTGCGAGTGCCAGAGACTTGCTTGTCGGTACGTTGTCGCGCCAATCCGTGTTTGCAAACCGCACCGGGCAGCCGAAGGCCGCTGATGCGGCCGCAGCAATCGGCTGAAGCGACATGGCGGGCACCACATTGCCCTTGGGCCTGCCGAAATGGGACAGCAACACAACGGCCGCCCCCCGGTCTCTCAGTTCTGCAATCGTGGGTTCCGCCCGCTCTATGCGTGTTGTGTCGCGGACCGCACCATCTTCGACGGGAACATTCAGATCGACTCTCACCAGCACGGTCTTGCCGGTCACGTCGACGTCGCCGAGAGTGCGGAAGCCGCTCATGTTGCGCGCGCCGGGTCGCTGATCAAAGCTTGCCCATGTAGACAGCCGTGTCACTCATGCGGTTGGAAAAACCCCATTCGTTGTCATACCAGCTCAGAATGCGTACCAGTTTGCCGTCGACGATCTGTGTCTGCGTGAGATCGAAGGTAGACGACGCCGGGCGGTGATTGAAGTCGACCGATACCAGCGCTTCGCTGTTGACATCGATAATGCCGGCGAATGCACCATTGGCAGCGTCAGTCATGGCGTTGTTGATTTCTTCAACATTGGTGTCGCGTCCAGGCACGAAGACCAGATCGACCAGGGATACATTGGGAGTCGGAATTCGCACCGACGTGCCGTCGAGCCTGCCGGCCAGTTCCGGCAGAACCAGGCCGATAGCCTTCGCCGCACCGGTTGAGGTCGGAATAACCGACATGGCGGCCGCCCTTGCGCGGCGCGGGTCGGGGTGCTCGGTGTCCACGATCCGCTGATCGCCGGTGTAGGCGTGAACCGTGGTCATGTAGCCGCGTTCAATGCCGCAAACATCGTTGAGAACCTTGGCAACGGGGGCCAGGCAATTGGTCGTGCACGAGGCATTCGAAACGACCGTGTGCTCGCTCTTCAGCTGCTCGTGGTTGACGCCGTAGACGACTGTATGGTCGGCACCGGTCGCCGGGGCGGAAACCAGCACCTTCCTGGCGCCGGCTTCCAGATGAGCCGAAGCCTTTTCCTTGCTGGCAAAGATGCCGGTGCATTCAAGCGCGATATCGACGCCGAGTCTGCCCCAGGGCAGGTCGGCCGGGTTGCGTTCCGAGCAGCATTCGATCTTGCCGGTTCCAATGTCGATGCCATTGTCGGCCACGGTGACGGTACCGGGAAAGGGTCCGTGCACGGAGTCGTATTTGAGCAGATGGGCGCTGGTTTCAAACGGCGTCAGGTCGTTGATGGCCACGACCTCGATATCGGTGCGTCCAGACTCTGCGATGGCCCGAAGGATGTGGCGGCCAATGCGGCCGAACCCGTTGATTGCTACACGAACAGCCATTTTTGTTCTCCCGAATGCGGCGGCGGTTTACTCAGCCGTTGCCGCCTTGAATGTGTTGATGACGACCAAAAAAGCTTAAGCAGTGTCAGACAGCCTGGTGCGGGCGGCCTCGACCACAGCCTCGGCGGTTATTCCAAAATGTTCATACAGTTCCTGATAGGGCGCGCTGGCGCCAAAGCCGGTCATGCCGACAAAAATGCCGTCAGAGCCGATGAACCGCTCCCATCCCATCGAGATTGCCGCTTCAATGGCAATCCGCACCGGCGCCGATCCGATGGTTTCGGTCTGGTACTGAGACGATTGTTGCCCAAACAGCTCGAAGCTCGGCACAGAGACGATGCGGGCGGGCATCCCGGCCTCATCGAGCATTGCCTTTGCCGCCACGGCGATCTCGACCTCGGAACCGGACGCGAACAACGAAACAACGGCATCTTCGGTGCTTGAGCGCAATTCGTAAGCGCCGCGTGCGCACCGGTTTTCTTCCTCGTGTTCGGTCCGCACTGCCGGCAGTTTCTGTCGGGTCAGGGCCAGCACGCTCGGTGTCTCGCGGGCTTCAAGGGCCAGCTGCCAGCACTCGGCGGTTTCAACCGCGTCGGCCGGCCGGAAGACATTGACGTTGGGAATTGCCCGCAGGCTTGCCAGATGCTCGACCGGTTGATGGGTCGGGCCGTCTTCGCCAAGTCCGATCGAGTCGTGGGTCATCACATGGATTACCCGCAGCTTCATCAGCGCTGCCAACCTGATTGCCGGGCGGCAGTAATCCGAGAACACCAGGAATGTGCCGCTATAGGGAATGAACCCGCCGTGCAGGGCAATTCCGTTCATGGCCGCGGCCATCCCATGTTCGCGCACGCCATAATGGATGAACCGGCCCGAGAAATCGTCCGGGGTAACCGCCACCATGTCCTTGGACCTGGTGTTGTTGGACCCGGTCAGGTCGGCCGATCCGCCGATGGTTTCGGGGACAATCGCGTTTATGACATCAAGGGTGTTCTGGGAGGCATTGCGGGTCGCGAGGGCAGGCTGTTCCTTGGCAAGCTCGGCCTTGTACCGGTCGAGAGCCGCCGCGAAATCCGACGGCAGGTCGCCGCGCAGGCAACGGTCAAGTTCGGCGCGGGTCTCGGCGTCGAGTTCGCCCAGCCTTGATTCCCAGCTTTTCCGGGCCTGGCTGCTTCGCAGGCCGGAAATTCGCCAGGCATCGCGCACGTCGGACGGGATTTCAAACGGCTCGTGTTCCCAGCCCAGTTCGGTGCGGGCTGCTGCGATTTCATCATCGCCGAGAGGCGCACCATGGGCGCCGGAGGTTCCCTGCTTGTTGGGCGCACCGTATCCGATTACTGTCCGGCAGGCGATCAGGGACGGCTGATCGGTTTGTTTGGCGTTGGCAATCGCCGCGGCAATCGCCTCATGATCGTGGCCATCGATCCGGGTAACAGACCACCCGGCGGCCTCAAATCGCTCAAGCTGATCACCGGACTCGGCAAGATCGAGAGCGCCGTCAATCGAAATGCCGTTGTCGTCAAACAGGACAATCAGTTTGGCAAGCTTCAGGTGACCCGCGATCGAGATCGCCTCGTGGCTTATGCCCTCCATCAAGTCGCCGTCACTGGCCAGAACATAGCAATGGTGATCTGCGATATCGCTGCCGTAACGGGCCGACATCAGCCGTTCGGCAATCGCCATGCCGACACCGTTGGCGAGGCCTTGTCCCAGCGGTCCGGTCGTTGTCTCGATGCCGGTGGCATGACCGAATTCCGGGTGGCCGGCTGTCCTGGCGCCTGACTGGCGGAAGTTGCGCAACTCGTCGATTGTCATATCCTCGTAGCCGAGGAGATGAAGACAGGAGTAGAGCAGCATCGATCCGTGACCGGCCGACAGGATAAACCGGTCGCGATCCGGCCAGTCGGGGTTTTTTGGGTCGAATTTCAGAAATTTGGTAAACAGCACGGTAGCGATGTCGGCTGCCCCCATTGGCAGACCGGGATGTCCGGACTTGGCGCTTTGCACCGCATCCATGGACAGCGCTCGAACGGCATTTGCCATCCGTGCCAATTTTCCGTTTTCCGACTCTGAAGACGTTAGGTCGTCTGCATCTTCAACTGCAGCCGTTGCCGTTTCATTTGGTGTCATGACATTGCCGTCCGGGGCCCCTGGGACAATTGAATTTGAACGCGGCCACAAATACCACTTGCTATTGCGGAGTCAATAAGCGACCGGCGGTTTTTGCCAAGGCGGGCCTCCGGGGTTTGATGGACCGATTTCATGTCGCCGATCTCGATCGGATGGTTGACGCTCCCGTCCGCAACCGCCTAATGTTTCTGACTGGTAGGCGGTGAACAACAAGAACAACGTGCCGCGAGGCACCACTGCAACAACAGGTTCAAATCCAGCGGCGGATGAAATATGTCGGAAAAATCAAACATGCAACTGGCGACCGAGCGGCTTGAAGCAGCGCTTCAGGGCTTCGAGGCCTCGGTTTCAAATGCCAAGGACGCTGAAAAAAAGCGGGACGCCCTCGATAAGGAACGCCAGGTTCTACTCGAAGATCGTTCAAGGCTTGCCGATGAGCTCGATGCCACGAAAGCGCGGGTCAACAAACTGGACAAGGCAAGAAGTGTGAGTGCGCGACGCGTTGGCGCAGCAATGAACAGTATTAGGGTAGCTCTGGGCAACGCGTGATACCGCGTACATTGGTTTGATGCCCGCCCCCCAACGAAGAGTGGATTGAATGCCTCAGGTAATTGTTCGCGTAAACGACCGCCCTTACACCATGAGTTGTGATGAGGGACAGGAAGAACATCTAGCCGAACTTGCTGCTTTCCTCGACAAGGAAGTCACGGAACTGAAAAAAAGCGTGGGGCAGGTCGGCGACAGCAGGTTGCTTCTGATGGCTGGACTGGTGGTCGCAGACAGGCTTTCGGAAGCGTTGCGGAAAATCGAGACGATGCAGGAAGAAACTGACGGCCTGAAAGATGCCCGCTCCGCGGCAGTGGACCGCGGCAAATCCATAGAGGATGCACTGGCAGACAAGTTGAATGCGGCTGCAGCGCGTATAGAAATGCTCAGCGGCGAACTCACCGCCGCCAGCCGGTAAACGGTGCCGCGGGTGACAATCACCAAGAAAATCGAGACCTATCTGGAGGGCTGGCGTCTGGGCGATGGCGTCCTTAGCCTGAGCGCTACGTCATCTGAATTTTACTATGACGATCCCAATACCGGACGGATCAAACGGTCCGAGTTTGTTGAATTCGTTGAAAACTTCAAGAGTGCTGCGCGAGATCTCAACGACGGTGTACTGGCAGATCCGTTTCTGCAGTACACCGATGTGGTCGTCCAGGAAGACGGCAGAACCGCCACCGTCTGGTGCTGGTGGCGGGCGCGGGAAACCGAGCTCCAGGGCAGTGCCTTGATCAAGGTGGCTGAGGATGGGGTGCTGAACGAACGCATTGCCTATTTTTCGCGCCTGCCGGAATGACCACTGATTTAGACACCTGAACAAATTGCTCTGGATTATTGCCGCTTTCGGTTCTACATAGGACTCGGCGGTGCTGCGCGGTTCGACCGGACATACAATCCCCGGGGCCTTACCGATTCCTTCGGGAGCTGACCCTGGCTGGAGCCGTGGTTCCTTTCATTCGGCGCCCACCTACATATGTAGGTTCCCGGGATCGAACGTCTGACGGCCGATGCGGCATCGCTTGCAATTTAGTCGTTTGCCTAACTGATTGCCAAATCTGGTTCTCGGGAATCAGGTGACCCTACGCCCCTAAAGCCCTTCCGGAACCAAAGTTCGTGCATGAGTGATATCCCCAAACAGAAGAGGCTGCTGCGGACCTCTGCCAAGAAACAAAGAGCGCAGGCCTTCGAGGCTCAAGGTCCTGACATCGGTACACGGCTGGCGGCCCTTGGCGGGGAGCTTGCCCAAGGTCTGAAGGCCGGGGTCGTGTCCGCCTACTACCCTTATGAGACCGAGATCGACAGCCTGGCGCTGCTTCGCGATCTTGAGAATACCGGCTGGCAAGTTGCGTTGCCGGTTGTTGTCGGCAAAGACAAGCCATTGGAGTTTCGTGCGTGGCGAGTCGATTCGCCGCTGGTCAATGGCGTGTTCGGAATTCCGATCCCCGATCCGGATAGCGAAGTCCTGGAACCGGATCTCCTGTTCGTTCCCATGCTTGCTTATGACAAAGGCGGTTATCGGCTTGGTTATGGTGGCGGTTTCTATGACCGTACGCTCGAGAAACTGCGGACCGAAAAAACGGTTCACGCGATCGGATTGGCCTTTGCCGCACAACAGGTGAATGAGTGTCCGATTGATTCGTTTGATCAACCGCTTGATGGCGTGCTGACGGAAGACGGTCTGTTTATGACCGAAAAACTGGAAGGCTCGGCCTGATGCGGCTTCTTTTCCTGGGTGACGTTGTCGGCCGTGCGGCGCGCGAAGAAATCTACAAGCAACTGCCCCGCCTGAAAGTGTCCCTGAAGGCTGATTTTGTTGTCGTCAACGGTGAAAACGCTGCGGGCGGTTTCGGCATTACGGAATCGATCTTTCACGCGCTGCTGGATGCCGGTGCAGACGTGGTGACCCTCGGTAATCACTCCTGGGACCAGCGCGAGGCACTCGTATTCATCGAGCGCGACGGCAGGCTCCTGCGCCCCGCTAACTATCCCGCCGGCACACCCGGCATGGGAGCGGGCTTGTTCGAAGCGGAAAACGGGGCCCGTGTGTTTGTCATGAATGTCTTGGGCCGGGTCTTTATGCCGGCACTGGACGACCCGTTCGCAAGCGTCGAACGGGAACTGAGTGCATGCCCGCTGGGCCATGCCTGCGATGCAGCGATCATCGACGTTCACGCAGAGGCCACTTCGGAGAAACTCGCCATGGGTCATTTTGTCGACGGTCGGGCGTCACTTGTCGTCGGGACGCATACCCATGTGCCCACGGCCGACGGTCATGTCCTTGCCGGCGGTACGGCCTATATGACCGATGTGGGCATGTGCGGCGACTACGATTCGGTTCTGGGCATGGACAAGGAAGAGCCGCTCAACCGTTTTCTGACGCACATCCCGCGCGGACGGTTCACACCCGCCATGGGTGATGTGACTCTCAGCGGAGTGCTGGTCGAAACCGATGATGCCACAGGTCTTGCGCGGTCGATTGAACCGCTGCGTCTGGGGGGATGTCTGCCGGAGGCGATGCCACAGGTGAACTGACTCGAGGTGTCTGTCTTTAGGCTTAGCTGACACTCAACAGACCCTAGAGCGGGATGAGGAAAAGTGTGAGTGGTTTTCCGCCCGCATCCCGCTCCAAGATTTTGAGAGCGATCAGGTTTTATGAATTATGGTTGAATCAACCATAATTCATCCTGATCTAGCGCGAAGCGGCGGCAAAGGCGACAATCGAACCATCGGCGGCATCGGTTGCCTGCTTGACGGACACGCTTATCTCGTTAAGCCGGGTGAGGGCTTCGATTAACTCGTCAGGATTGGCGGCATCGTCGCCGGCGTCGATTTTCTGCTGAATGTCGCGGACAACGGCACTGGCATCGTTGCAGATGGCCACCAGGCCCTGCAGGTGTTCAACGGCTTCATGGGTGACGACGCTCATTTCGGAAAGCCTGCCAATATTGCGCAGTGCCATGGCGCATGTGGATGATGTCGACGGCGCTATATTGTCCACCGCCTGACTTGTTTCCCGGTTTTCTGGTTCCAACATTTGTGCTGCCTCGCTCTTGAAACTAATCGTCTGCCCTGCGCCAAAGACGCTAAACGCTGCCGGGTTAACGCTGTCTTAAAGAGATCCGCCGGCAGAGAACTTGACGGATCCGGCCGTCTTTCGCTTGAGCGACATGGGCGTCCCACGAGACATTGCAAGAATATATTTCCTGACGGCATCACAATTTTCCATTTGACAACATACTTGTCGAAAATTCATAATGACAAGTATGTTGTCAAATAAGGAGATTGATCATGGAATCCTTCGAAGGCATGCTTCGGGCCAACGTGGAATTGCTGACATATGTGATATTCTTTGGGCTTCTCGCGGGCCTAGGGGCGATGGAGGCGATATGGGCAATGAAAGCGGAGGGTGCGCAGCGCCGGCGCCGCTGGACGGCCAATTTTTCGTTGACTGCCGCCAACATCGTCGTCATGGGCGCCATTCCGGTCACGGCGCTGGTCGCGGCTGACCTGGCACGGGCAAACAGTCTGGGTGTTTTTAATCTGGTGGAGATGCCTTTTGTGGTTGTCCTGGTGGGCGGTTTTCTGGCCAGGAGCCTGGTGTCCTGGGCCATACATTTCGGCTTTCACAACATTGCCGTGCTGTGGCGGGTTCACCGCGTCCATCACACCGATACGCATCTCGACGTCTCGACCACGGTTCGGTTTCATCCCATGGAGTTTCTGGTCTCGGCTCCCCTGGTGGTGGCGACCGTCATGCTTTTTGGAATTCCGCCCGTGGTCGTGATGATGTTTGAGCTGTTCGATGCCGCCATCGCCGTGTTCAGCCACGCAAACGTCCGGCTCCCGGTCAAGCTGGACCGGTTCATGAGCCTGATTGTCGTGACCCCCAACCTTCACCGCATCCACCATTCGCCTGTGGTGCGGGAAACCAATTCAAACTATGGCGCAACCCTCGTTGTCTGGGACCAGTTGTTCGGTACGCTGCGTCAGAAACCTCCTGCCGAGCTTGCCCGGCAACCATTGGGACTGTCGGAAGTGCCTGAACCCAGTGCCCATTCCCTCTGGTTCATGCTGACATTGCCGTTCAGGCCCTATAAGCTGAGTCCGGCAGGCGACCGAAAAAACACTCATGACAAAAGCCAACAACCCGAAGCCATCAAACCCTGAGACCCTTTACCGGCTGATCGTCGAGGTCCGGGGGGCGTTCCATGACCTTGCCGAGTATGCCGACGCTCTGCATGCCGACCTCGGGGTCACCGCCGCAAGCCGAGCGGTCATGGAATATGTGGCGGACAGGGGCCCGGACACTGTGCCCAACATAGCCAGAGTCAAGAAAGTCTCGCGTCAGCACATTCAGCAACTGGCCGATGGTCTGGTTGCGTCGGGTCTGGCCCAATGGCAGGACAATCCGCAACATAAGCGGTCCAGACTGCTGCAGTTGAGTCCCAAGGGGCATGACCGGTTTGCAGAAATCCGTCGTCGGGAAGCTGTTGCGCTCTCAGCTCTGGCGGGACAACTTGAAGGCCTGAATGTGGCCTGTGCGGCAGACACACTTGCCGAGGTTCGTCACGCCCTGGGTGCTATGTGAAAACAGGATCCGCCCCATCAAATGGTTTAGCGTGATCGAATGAAGTCCTTGCGCCGGGAACCGTCGGCCGGGTACGGCTTACGGGCGTTGCAGCCGATGCCGCTCAATCCAGATCGACCTTGCCGCTACGGTTCTTCTTCACGGTGGCACGCTTGGCTTTTCCCGCAAGCCTACGCTTTTTTGAGCCAAGCGTGGGTCGTGTCGCTATGCGGTGTTTGGGGACCCGGCAGGCTTCCAGGATTATCCTCCTGAGCCGTTTCAGGGCGTCGCGGCGATTGGCCTCCTGTGTCCGGTGGCGTTCGGCAATCACGATGAGGGCGCCGCCCTTTGTAAGACGGCTGTCGCCACTGTTCAGAATGTTTTTCTTCACCCTTTCCGGGAGGGATGTTGACGTGCACACGTTGAACCTGAGCTGAACCGCCGTGGCCACCTTGTTGGCGTTTTGTCCGCCCGGACCGCTGGAGCGAACAAACTTTTCCTCGAGTTCATCGTCCGACAGCGAAATTGTGTCTGTTATCTGAACGCTGGGCATCGAGGGAATCCTATCAGAAATTCCAATTGGACGTGCACAAATGCGGTAGACTGGCTGGGCGCGCAGCTGTCGTTTTCGAGACCGGTCTCCGTGTACGGTCACCTTCGCTGGCGATCGCTTACCAATTGGTTTGCGCAAATTGATTTGTATTCCATGCCTGCAGGTTCGATGTTTCAGGCAGGTAAGGCGATGAACGAACCTGGCTGCTCTACCGGTCGACCAAGGACGTGGTGAGAACGATGCAAAAGCCGTCTGGAAAGGACACTAACGCAGCGGTTGCGGTGCTCGAACACCTGTCGGGCCCGTCGATGGGGACCGACACGCTGCTTTACAGCGACCAGCTCGATGTCCGTCTCGAACCGGACCGGCTGCTGACCGTGGAGCCTTCGCCTGCAGCACCGCAGGAAAACGAAGCGAACGGCAGACTGATCGCCCGTCTGGCGCGCGCCGGCGGAACGTTCCGGATGGAAGCCGTCAACGGCCCGGTCTGGGTTAACGGGCGTCTGGTCGAAGTCGCCGAGTTGCACGATGCGGATATCATCGAGTTCGGCGAGAAGGGTCCGTTGTCCCGGTTTCGCCTGATCGACGTTTCCGCCCATCCCCGCCGGTATTTCTCCGACATCTGCGACGACTGCTGGGATTATGTTCGCACCAGCCGGAGGCCCGCACCAAGGCGTGTGGCAAATGCCGTCGGCCGGGGCGTTGCCAGGGTCGCGAGCGAAACCACGGTCCTGTTTCGAACCGGTATCGTGTTCGCGTTGATCCTGCTGGGATACATCACGTACCAGCAATACTCGATCAACCAGATGCAACAGGCCGCTCTGACCGCAAGCCGGGGGCAGATCGAGAACTATGCCCAGACCTTGGCGCGCATTCGCCAGGAAGCCCTGACGCCGTCGGACCTGGCACAATTGAAGGAAACATTCGCCCGCGATCTCAGTGAGAGTGCCGGCAGGCTTGAAGTCCTCGAGAGACGATCGGTGTCAACTGAAACGGTGATCCGAAATTCAGCGTCCTCGGTCGTTTTCCTGCAGGGTGCTTATGGTTACCGGGATCCCTCGTCGGGACACATCATGCGTCTTGTGGTCGGCCCCGACGGCAAACAGCTTGTCGGACCGACGGGGGCACCCCTGCTGAGGCTCGGCGGCAACGGCCCTCCGGCCGAACGCAACTACACCGGCACGGGATTTGCCATTTCCGATGGCTCCGTTCTGGTGACAAACCGTCATGTGGCTGTGCCCTGGAAGTCGGACGACAGCACTTCCGGTGCTTTGCCCAACGGGCTTGAGCCCTTCCTGATAAAGCTGATCGCCTATGCGCCGGACTCGCGGGACACGCGGCTGGTGGAGTTGCTCAAGGTGTCGGGAGATACCGATCTGGCGCTGCTGCGGCTGGCGTCCGGCGAACAGCCGCTGGTTCCCCTGCGGATCGCCAAAGGACCGGCGGCCCAGGGTGGTACCGTCATCGTCATGGGGTACCCGACAGGTCTTCGCTCCATGCTTGCGCGAGCCGGGCCGTCGTTTGTTGAAGAGCTGCAACGATCGAAGGCGACCGGGTTCTGGGATGTTGCCAAACGGCTTGCGGAAATGAACATGATCAAGCCCCTGGCCAGTTTAGGCATCGTCGCCCAGGTCACGGCCAATTTTCTGGTTTACGATGCTGCAACCACACACGGAGGCAGCGGTGGGCCAGTCCTCAATTCGCAGGGCGAGGTTGTTGCCGTCAATGCCGCCATCCTGAAGGACTACGACGGTTCCAACCTCGGCGTTCCGGCAAAGTGGCTTCATAAACTGATAGCCGAAGCCGGAATACAACTGAACGCGCAACTCAACACACAGTGACGGCCGGCGCGCTTCTTGTTGCCAGATCCATTGGCCCTGAGGGGGCGGTCCTTTTAAGGTGCCACCCATGACAGTGCAGAGCGTTGATCTGCCGGACAATCGATGGAATAACGCTGTCATGACGATAGCAGAATCACCCCAGCACATCGGCATCGTGGCGTGCTCTGCCGAAGGGGCCGCGCTGTGCTACCGGACCATTTGCTCTGAAGGCTCACGGCTTCTGGGGGCACATACCCATCCGGAAATCTCAATGCATACGCCGTCGCTCAGCGATTACGTGGAATGCCTGGAGAACGCCGATCTGCGAGGGGTCGGAGCGCTGATGCTGGCGTCGGCGGAAAAACTCAAGAAGTGCGGCGCGGATTTTCTGATCTGCCCCGACAACACGATCCATCAGGCGATGTCCCTTGTCGAGAAGCAATCGCCGCTTCCCTGGCTGCATATCGCCGACGTGGTTGCCGGCGAAGCCGCAATCCGCGGATACAAGAAACTTGCCTTGACGGGAACGCGTTGGCTTGTCGACAGCGATGTCTATCCGGCCAAATTGTCCGCGCGCGGGCTGGAGTGCGTCAGGCCGGACCCGGCCGACGGCATCGAAATCAACCGGATAATCATGGATGAACTGGTCAACGGTGTCTTCAATCCCGAGGCCCTTGTCACATTCCAGCGTGTGGTCGAAGAGTTGAAGGGGCAGGGCTGCGATGGCGTGATTCTCGGCTGCACCGAAATTCCCCTTATCCTGCATGACGGAAACTCGCCCCTGCCCACCCTCGACTCGACCCGCCTGCTGGCGCGCGCCGCGCTGCACAGGGCTGTCGGCATCGAAGGACAGCCTTGATGGCGGTTCTTGCGTGGATAGGGCGACAACGGGCGCGTGCGGTGGCAGCGGTCCTCGTGCTCGCCATCCTGACGCCGCCGCTCGGGGCGGTGCTCAAACCGTACCTCACGGAAGCGGTGATCGTGCTGCTCTGCATTGCGTTCCTGCGTATCGACGTGACCGCCTTTCAGATATACCTGCGGCGGCCGCGGCTTGTCCTGGCGGCGTCCGTCTGGACGATGATCGCGGTCCCCATCCTGTTCGCACTGGGGTGCCGGCTCTTCGGTGTCAACGACGGCGGGCCGGCCCTGTACACAGGGCTGATGCTGCAGGCGGTGGCCTCTCCCATGATGGCCGCGCCGGCCCTGGCCGCACTGATGGGGCTGGACGGGACGCTGGTCCTGGTTACGCTTGTGATCAGTACGGTTGCGACACCGCTGACCGCACCGGTGTTTGCGGCGCTTTTCGGTCTCGATCTTGCCCTGTCGCCGACGGCATTGGGTTTGAAACTTATGGCCATCCTGGCGGGATCGGCGCTTGTCGGTCTATTGCTCCGGAGGGTTATCGGAAGCGAGAGAGTTGTCGGATTTCGAGACGAAATAGACGGGATCAATCTTGTCGTCATGTTCGTGTTCGCGTCGGCGGCGATCGGGGAGGTCGGCGTTGTGTTTCTCGAACAGCCCCTGTTGATGAGCGGGCTGGTGATCCTGGCGTTTATTGTTTTCGCGCTGTTGCTGATCGTGACGACGACGGTTTTTGCCGCAAGCGGCGTGGAGCGCGCGTTTGCGGTCGGCATGATGACGTCACAGCGCAACATGGGTCTGATGATTGCGGGGGTGGGCGGTGCGGTCCCGGAACTGACCTGGCTTTACTTCGCCGCTGCACAATTTCCGATCCACCTGTCGCCCCTGCTGCTGCGGCCGGTGGCCAGACTGATGGAGCGGCGGAAAGTCGAATTTTGACCAGATCAGGTTTGCACCGACGCCCAATCAAGACCGAAGCGAGCCAGGTATTTTCTGAGGCGGTCGGCGTCGTTCGATGTTTTTCTGCGCTTGCGAGACGCTGAAAACAGGCCTCTGCCCGCGTCACTCAACGTTCTCGAACGACGGCACGCTTTTATCACGTGTGCGAGTTGAACCTGGTCGAAAGGGTCGATCCCGTCCATCGCTTCTCTGGACAAGGCGGAGACCAGGACATCATGATCGTTGCTGACGGGTTCGTCTTGCCACCGTGCCGTCAACCTGTCGACTTCAGCGGCGACAACCTCTTCGGTGATGCGTCCGGATGAGGCAAGCGTCGCCATGCGCGTGACGGCAGCGCCCAGATCGCGAAAATTTCCGTTCCAGCTCGAACCGCTGTCGGTCGCAAACGACATGAACCGGGCCTGGGCTTCCTTGTTGAAGGTGATGCGGTCGCCGGTTCTCTCTGCATGCCGGTGCAGTTCGAACTCGAGGTTCGGTTCGATGTCCTGTCGCCGTTGGGCCAGGCCCGGCAGTTTGAAAGTCCACAGGTCAAGGCGGGCGAGAAGGTCTTCGCGAAACCGGCCGGCGCGGACTTCTGCGATCAGATCGCGATTGGTGCCGGCGATAAGTGAAAAGTCGCTAACCTGTTCTGTGTCGGCGCCAAGGGGCAGAAAGCGCTTTTCTTCGATCGCGCGCAACAGCATGGCCTGTTCGTCGAGGCCCAGTTCTCCAATTTCGTCAAGAAACATCATGCCGCGATGAGCGGCCTTGAGCAGGCCCCGACGATCGGTTGTCGCACCGGTGAAGGCACCCTTGACATGACCGAACAGCGTCGACATCGCCTGATCGCCGCGCAGTGTCGCGCAGTTGACTTCGACCAGGTCGGCTTTGACACGGTGGCGTGCCTTCTTGAGTTCGTAGATCCGCCTAGCAAGATGTGTCTTGCCGGCCCCCGTGGGGCCGGTGAGCAGGATCGGTGCGTCCGAACGCACCACAACCTGCTCGATCTGTTCGATCATCTGATTGAAGTCGCCGTTGCGGGTCTGGACGCCGGACTTCAGGAAAGAGGCGCCTTCTTCGCGGTCCCGCTTGAACCTGACTGCGATTTGGTCATAGCGCGACAGATCAAGATCGATCACGGAATAGCCGCCGGGACCGCCTTGCGCCCACTTTCGCGGCGGAGATATCTGCAGAAGCCGCCCCGGTATGTGGCGCGCTTCCGTCAGCAGGAACATGCAAATCTGCGCAACGTGCGTGCCGGTGGTAATTTGAACCAGATAATCCTCAGTGTCGGGGTCGAAATCATAGCCGGATGAAAAGCCGTGGAGGCTGGAATAGACTTCCTCGAAGTCCCACGGGTCACGAAGCGGCAGATTGTGGGAGCGGATTTCGGTTTCCGGAGAAATCCGCCTGATGTCCCGGGTCACGGAGTCGCCCAACCTGGCATGCGCAGGATCAAGCAACATTTCATAACGGTCGATCAGCAGGTCAGCGTGTTGGCACACGGCAACACTCGGACGCCAGCGGTTCCAGCGGTCAGGGCCACGCCCCTTGTCCAAGGTCGTGCCAAGAAAACCAAATACAACGGTTCGGCGCATTTGTTATTCTATCTGTTCATATAAATTACGATATTTTGCTATAGTATTTTTTCGAATATTGCAACCTTGTGCGATTGCTTCGCGATCTGGTTTGAAGTTTCTTTTCCATATGAATCAACGCGTTAATCGTGAGAATTGCCGCGCACATCGATTCTGGCACGTTGTTTGAAACGCTCCTGGCAAGCCCGCCGGATTGGAGGGCGAAACCAAGGAGGCAATGATGGCCAACAAGGCTCTTTTCAATTCCCGCGAGAGTGCGCAGTGGATGCGAGCTCGCAATCACGCGGGCGGGCCTGCCTACCAACTGACGGACCGTCAGGCGCTTGCGCAGCTCGCCGCAACCGGTTGTGTGGCCCAGACCTATTATGTCGATGAGCGAAGCCAGCTCGACGAACTGCTCGCAGCGGTCGGGCGGGTCGAACCGGATTTTGTTGCCAAGACGGCGGTCTATACCCGCCGCAACGGCCACATGAAGGATACCCCGGCGATCCTGCTTGCAGCACTGGCATCGATCTCGCCTCAGCTTTTGAGTGTGGCGTTTCCGCGGGTCGTCGATAACGGTCGAATGCTCCGGAATTTTGTCCAGGTTTTGCGTTCCGGCACCACCGGGCGCTCGTCGCTGGGCACCCGTCCCAAGAAGCTTGTCCAGTCGTGGCTGAACGCGGCGTCAGACGATGCATTGCTGCGGGCATCGATAGGCCGGTCGCCGTCTTTGGCGGACGTCATCCGGATGGTTCATCCAAAGCCCGGTTCGGCGGGCCGCGAAGCGTTCTATGCGTGGCTGATCGGCAAGCCTTGCGATGCCGGTCTGTTGCCCCGGACGGTCCAGGATTATTTGGCGTATCGGGCGTCGCCGACAGGAAAGCCGGTGCCGGACGTACCATTCCAGATGCTCACGTCCGTGCCGCTGACCGCCAAGCAGTGGGCTCGCGTCGCGCGTCGCAGCGGGTGGCAAATGATGCGCATGAACCTGAATACGTTTCAGCGCCACGGTGTGTTCGATCTGGCGACTGCCCGTCGCCAGATCGTGGAGCGCCTGACAGATCGCGATGAAATCGCCAAGGCCCGCGTTCTCCCCTACCAGATCATGGCAGCGTGGATGAACCTGAACGACGCCATGCCGGACGAGATCAAGGCCGCGGTGGCGCAAGCCATGGAGATGGCGCTGGATAACGTGCCGACCCTCGACGGCCGCGTGGTTGTCTGTCCCGACGTCTCGGGTTCGATGACGATGCCGGTGACAGGGCATCGTCAGGGGTCGACGTCTGCGATGCGTTGCGTGGACGTGGCGGCGTTGTTTGCCGCGGCTGTCGTGCGCAACAACACCGTGGCCCGGGTGATGCCGTTTGACACGATGGTTCATGACGTCAAGATCCGTCCGGACATTCGCGTGATGGAAAACGCAGCCCATCTTGCGTCCTTCGGCGGCGGCGGTACGGCCTGTTCGGCGCCATTGGCAAGACTGAACAAGGAAGAGGCCAAGGTCGACCTGGTCATCCTGGTTTCGGATAATCAGTCATGGGCAGACGGCACCCGGTCCGCAGGGACACCGGTCATGGCGGAGTGGATGACTTTGAAGCGCCGTTGCCCGGATGCCAAGCTCGTGTGTCTGGACATAGCACCCTACGCAACAACCCCGGCACACGAGCGACCAGACGTTCTGAATATAGGTGGTTTCTCCGATACGGTGTTCAATTTGATCGCCGCCTTTGGGCAAGACCGCCTCGGCCCGGACCACTGGGTCGGTGAAATCGAGAAAGTGAGGTTATAGAAGACAAGGCCGGGGAAATGCCGGCGGGACTAGATCATCCGGTTGAACGATGTCTCGCCAAAAACTTGTTCCCCGGCCTTTCGACGTTGAACGACGTGAGACATTACGGCGAATGCAGTGGAACTACATTGTTAATCAAGCGGTTGCGGGTTCGAGTCCCGCCCGGTCTGCGAGAATCGAATGGGCCGGTAGCTCAGTGGTAGAGCACTTGAACGTTTCGCCAAGACCTTGTCGCCGTGCCGGTATATGACAATGGAAGACTGAAGAACAACACAGCCGCGGTGAATGCGGGTGGAACTACATCGACTTAGGATCGCCAGGTCGCGGGTTCGAATCCCGCCCGGTCCACCAAACTTTTAGGGGCCGGTAGCTCAGCGGAAGAGCGGGAAATGTTTCACCAATTTTTGTCACCGCGGCTCGTTGTTGTGAGGATGGAAGCAATGATATTGATTGACGGATCGGCGGGTGAAGGCGGCGGGCAGATTCTGCGCTCGTCGCTTGCCCTGTCGGCCTTGACCGGTCAGCCGTTTCGGATTGAAAAGATCCGGGCCGGACGATCACGGCCAGGCCTGTTGCGCCAGCACCTGACGGCGCTGCAGGCGGCGGCTGCCGTGTGCGGCGGCAAATATTCCGATGGCACCGGTCTCGGGGTGCAGGAGCTTGAGTTCTATCCGGGGAAGGTCCGGGCGGGGACCTTTGAATTTGCGGTCGGTACGGCCGGAAGCGCCATGCTGGTTTTTCAGACCGTCCTTCTGCCGCTTCTCGGTGCAGATGAGCCGTCACGCCTGATTATCACCGGGGGAACACATAATCCCCTGTCGCCGCCTTTTGAGTTTGTGGCGTCCGCCTACCTGCCGTTACTGCGCCGCATGGGAGCCGACGTCGATGTGAAACTGATCCGTTATGGATTTGCGCCGGCCGGCGGCGGCCGGATTGTCGCAGAGATCAAGCCGTCAAGAAAACTGATGCCGATCGACCTGTCGGAGCGCGGCGAACAGCAGGAGGTCTTCGCCGAGGCGTTCTTCTCCAACATCCCGTTTGGTGTGGCCGAACGCGAACTCGCGGAAGTCGGGACACACCTGCGGCTGTCGCCTGCGGACAGGCGGGTGCGTGAAGTGAAGTCGGACGGACCGGGCAATGTGGTCATGGTGACTGTTGCAAGCGAACAGGTAACAGAGGTTTTTACGGCATTCGGCCGGAGGAGCGTTTCTGCGGAAGATGTCGCCCGTGAAGCGGCAAACAAGGCGGCACGCTATATCGCGTCAAATGCCGCTGTCGGGCCATACCTTGCCGACCAGCTCCTGCTGCCGCTGTCGCTTGCCGGTGCCGGTTGCTTCACGACCGGGGCACCGACACCGCACACTTTGACCAATGCGGAAACGATTAAGAAGTTCCTGACGGTTCGACCGGTATTTGAACAGCACGACGGCGCTGGCCTGGTGACCGTGCGGCTCGGCATGCGGTCAGCCTGAGTAAAAGAGGAGGACAAGAATGAGACACCTCATTGTCATGCGAGGGGCGCCCGGGGCGGGAAAATCAACCTTCATCGATCGGCAGGGCCTGCGGGCCTATGTGGTTTCACCCGATGATTTTCGCATCCGTCTGGGCGGGGTCGTCATGGCACCCGACGGCACGCTGGCGGTGAGCCATGCGAACGAAAGACGTGTCTGGGCGGAGGTCGAGGAAGTGCTCGATTTCAAAATGAACCAGGGCCAGCTTGTCATTCTCGATGCGACGTTTCAGAGGTCGCGAGACTTCGCGATGCCGAGAAAGCTTGCGAACGCCCACAGATATCAGATCAGTTGTGTGGACTTTGCGAACGTTCCGAAAGCGGTCGCGCTAAAGCAGAATCATATGCGGGAGGAATGGAAAACCGTTCCCGACGCGGTGATCGAAACGGCCTATGAGCGACTCCACAAAAACCCGGTTCCGAAGGACGTCCATGCGATTGACGCCGGGGCACTGGAGGATGGTGCCCTGCTGGAACGGCTGGAGCCTGAATGCCGCGACCTCTCCGGTTACCGGTCGGTCATGCATGTCGGTGATCTGCAGGGCTGTTTTGCGCCGGTCGAGGCGTTGTTTTCAGAAGGATTTCGCGACGACACATATTACATTTTCATTGGCGACCTGCTCGACCGGGGCATTCAGAACGGGGAGGTGATCAAATTTGCCGTCGATGAGATCCTGCCGCGCGACAACGTGGCCTTGATCTGGGGCAACCATGAATATCACATTCACCGGTTCGCACGGGACCTGGAACCGGTTTCCAAGGACTTCAGGTTCAATACGCTGCCACAACTGGAGGCCGCCAAATTCACGCGGGCCCAGGCCAATGCGTTGCTCGACAAGGCGGAAGACGCCTTCACCTACGAGTTTCATGGCAAAAAGGTCCTGGTCACGCATGCCGGGCTGTCAAAGGTGCCGGAACGGCTGGTTACGCTGCCGTCTCTGCAATTCTGGAAGGGGACGGGGAATTACAACGATCCTGTCGATGCGACCTTTTCGGCGGCAATGGCGGGGACAGGCTGGTTGCAGGTGCACGGCCATCGCAACAGTCGCGAATTGCCGGTGGAAGCAGCTCCTGGAAGTTATAATCTCGAGGGGCAGGTCGAGTTTGGCGGACACCTTCGAGTGATGACGCTGACAGCCGACGCCGGACAGGTGGAAGCGGCGACGCGGGAAATCAAGAATGAGGTCTACAACAAGAGCGCGCCGCGCCATGGCGTCGAGGCGGCGGAGACGGACGAGCAAAAAGGCATCGGATCGATCTCCGAAGCAACTCTGGCAGCACTGGAGCGTCATCCGCTGGTGAAGGAGAAGCGGTTCGCATCGCATCCTCATATCCGGTCGATGAACTTTACGCGCAAGGCGTTTTTCGACGGGCGCTGGGACCAGGTGAACATTATGGCGCGGGGCCTGTTTGTGGCCGACGACCGCCGTATCGTGGCGCGTTCCTACCCGAAGTTCTTCAATCTGGAGGAACGCGCCGAGACGCAGTTTCGAAACCTGCGCAATCGGCTCCAGTTTCCGTTGAAACTCTGGGTCAAGGAAAATGGGTTCCTCGGCATTCTGGGATGGGATCATGTGTCGGCTGAGTTGCTGTTTGCCTCGAAGAGCACGCCGGAGTCGGAATTTGCCATGTGGTTCCGTGAAATCTTCGAATCGGAAGCCGGCGACACGGGTTTGCGCCGGGCCGTTGATATTGTCGGCAAGCGCAACTTGAGCCTGGTTTTCGAGGTTAATGATCCGGTTCGCGATCCCCATATGATCACGTACGAGCGGCCGCATGTGGTTCTGCTTGACGCCATCCGGCGGGAGGAAAAATTCTCGCATGTGTCGCACGAAGAGCTCAAACAGATCGGGTCCGCTATCGGCGGGATCGCCGTGAAACAATCCGGGCCCACTCTAAAGTCGTGGGAGGAGTTCGAAGGGTGGTTCAAGGCGGTCGAGACGGCGGGCCGGGAATATCGCTGGCGCGGACAGCATGTGGAAGGCTTCGTGGCCGAAGATGTCAGCGGATTTCAGTTCAAGATCAAGCTGGATTTCTACAGCTTCTGGAAATGGATGCGCGGGCACCGCGATAAGATACGGCGCGCCCGGGAAAAACAGCGTCCGCTTCCGATGCCGCCGGACGATCCGCTGGCGGAGAAATTTCACAACTGGCTCATTTTTCAGCCAGACGAGGCCCTGGAGCAAGACATCATCCAGTTGCGTGCGGCGTTTGAAAGAGACGCGGCCAACACCTGACAGTTCGAATTGTCGGGAGTGCCGACGGTTGCGGCGCATTCGGAAATCTTATCCGCAGGGCACGGCCGCAACGGTGGTATTGCTTCCCTCCAAATTGTCGTCCTCGTGCACAGACACGAGGATCTCCCGAGTTGCTGTTCAGGAGACGTGTGTGTCAAGCACGTACATGACAGTTTTTGAGGGCACCGTGGGTCTCATTCGGGCAATATTATTTCCGCCGCCGGGAGTTCCACCTGCCCTTACGGCAGCGACGGATGGGCCGACAATCATGTCTTCTCCAATGGCCTGAATGGATACCAGGGCAGCAAGGCCCGCATGACGAGCAAAGGCGCGGAAGAAATGACATTGATGGGTCTCAACATCCGTGATGGCATGAGGATGACCGGACGCCTCAAACGAAGGGAAAAAAGTGAAGATGAACGATTGGTCGATCCGCAAGGCGCAACTCGGCGATGCGGAAGCCCTGGCGTCGTGCATCGATGCCGCCTATGCGCGGTATGCGGATCGGATTATGGACCTGCCGCCGGTATCGGAAGGGTGTGCGGAGGACATCGCTCGACATCAGGTGTGGGTGGCCGAAGTCGGAGCAAAGCTCGTTGGCGGTCTTGTTCTGGTTGCCCGGGACGGTTTTCTCAAACTGGCCAACGTGGCAGTTCACCCGGATCACAACGGAAAAGGCTTGGGCCGCGTACTGATTGATCTTGCCGAGCGCGAAGCGCGCAAACAGGGTTACGGCGAACTGGCTTTGAACACCCATGTGGCGATGCCTGAAAACATTCAGCTTTATAAGCATTTGGGTTGGAATGAAACTGGGAGAGCGGGCAACACGGTCTCGATGATGAAGACTGTTTGAGGCACTCGGATTTGAGCAATAACCCTATGGTGGAATTTCGATTTGCTGCAAAACCGTTGGATTTTCACGAGCACCGCGCTTATAACGTCGCCAAATTCCGACATTTGTTGAACAGTGGACGCGGTTGCGCGCGATTCGGTTCAAAGAGGGTGCTATGGCAGGACATTCAAAATTCAAGAACATCCAGTTTCGCAAAGGCGCGCAGGACAAGAAGCGCGCCAAGATTTTTGCCAAACTGGCCAAGGAAATCACCGTGGCGGCCAAGTTGGGCATGCCGGATCCGGACGCTAATCCACGCCTGCGTTCGGCAATCCAGGCAGCACGAGGGCTGAATATGCCAAAGGACAATATTGAGCGCGCCATCAAGAAGAGCCAGGATGCGGGCGGCGAAAATTACGAAGAAGTCCGCTATGAAGGTTTTGGCGTCAGCGGCATTGGCGTTATCGTGGAAACACTCACGGACAATCGTAACCGTACGGCAAGCGACGTCAGGTCGACGTTCTCGAAGCATGGCGGCAATCTTGGGGAAACCGGATCGGTGTCCTTCATGTTCGACCGGGTCGGCGCCGTCGAGTACCCGTCGGATGCGGCAACAGCTGACGACATGTTTGAAGCGGCCCTTGAAGCCGGTGCCGAGGATTGCGAGTCCGGCGAGGAAGGACATGAACTGATTTGCGCGCCCGAATCACTGCATGATGTGTCGCGTGCCCTTGAGGCCAAGTTCGGCGAACCGCGCAGCGCCCAGCTGATCTGGAAGGCTCAGAACAATATTGAGCTTGAAGATGAAGCTGGCGAGAAGCTGCTGCGCATGCTTGACGCACTCGAGGACAATGACGACGTGCAGAACGTCTACGCCAATTTCGAGGTTTCCGATCAGGTGCTGGAAAACCTCGGAGCCTGACGCCGCTGAGGGGGCTCCCTTTGCGGCTCCAGAGGGAAAGGTTCTCAAATCATGTCCGGGCCATTGCGACTGATCGGTATCGACCCGGGCCTTCGGCACATGGGGTGGGGCGTCATCGAACATCAAGGTTCGCGGCTGACCCATGTTGCGAATGGCTGCGTGAACTCCGACAACAAAGCTGATCTGGCGTCCAGGCTGGTGGAGTTGCACGATGGTCTCGCCGATGTCATGCGCCAATTCCGGCCCGACGAGGCGGCTGTGGAAAAGACATTCGTGAACAAGGACGCCACCGCCACGCTCAAGCTCGGCCATGCCCGCGGCATTGCCCTGCTTGTCCCGGCATTGTCCGGCATCGGCGTATTTGAGTACGCTCCCAACCTGGTGAAAAAGACCGTGGTCGGCAGCGGCCATGCCGACAAGGCGCAGATCCAGACCATGATCGGCATTCTTTTGCCGAAATGTTCTCCGAAGACGGCCGATGCCGCCGATGCCCTGGCGGTTGCCATTACCCACGCGCACCACCGGGGGAGCGACGATCTCCAGACCCGGCTGCAAAGGGCTATGGGATGATCGGCAAACTCAAAGGTCTGATCGACTCCTACGGCGATGACTGGGTGATCATCGATGTGGGTGGCGTCGGCTATCATGTGCAGTGCTCGTCGAAAACCCTGTCGGCCCTGCCGGCCAAAGGCGAAGCCGCAGCGGTTGCGATCGAAACCTACGTGCGTGAAGACCAGATCAGGCTGTTCGGTTTTGCCTCCGACCATGAGCGCGACTGGTTCAGACTCCTGCTCAATGTGCAAGGGGTCGGCACCAAGGTTGCCTTGGCGATCCTGAGCACACTCAGTCCCAATGAGGTAGCCAGTGCCATCGCGCTGCAAGACAAGGCGTCCGTCGCGCGTGCCCCGGGGGTGGGTCCCAAGGTCGCCCAGCGGATCGTGACCGAACTGAAGGACAAGGCCCCGGTGTTTGCGTCCGTCGATCCGGCGCTGGCAGAGATCCACGGCGCAGCCGGCGAGGCGGCCGCCGCACCGTCGGCCGCGCGCGATGCCCTGTCCGCTCTGGTCAATCTCGGCTACGCCCAGGCTCAGGCAGGCGGGGCGGTCAGTGCCGCATTGCGTAGTCTGGACGAGGATGCCGGCACCGAAGACGTGATCAGGGTTGCCCTGCGGGAGCTTGCCCGATGAGCGACAGGCTGGTTGATACCGATTCAGTCGGTGAAGATGGCGACGAAAGCTCGCTTCGGCCGCTGACCCTTGACGCCTTCATCGGGCAACAGCAGGCACGGGCGAACCTGCGGGTCTTTATTGAAGCATCACGGGGGCGCGGCGATGCCCTCGACCATGTACTGTTTGCCGGTCCGCCGGGTCTGGGCAAAACCACGCTTGCGCAGATCGTGGCGCGCGAACTGGGTGTCAATTTCAGGGCGACGTCGGGTCCGGTGATTGCCAAGGCCGGTGACCTGGCGGCCCTGCTGACCAACCTTGAAGACCGGGATGTGCTTTTCATCGACGAGATTCACCGGCTGAACCCGGCGGTTGAGGAAATCCTCTATCCGGCGATGGAAGATTTTCAACTGGACCTGATCATCGGCGAGGGTCCGGCTGCCCGGTCGGTGCGGATCGATCTGGCGCAGTTTACCCTGGTGGGCGCGACGACGCGGTCGGGATTGCTGACCACACCCTTGCGCGACCGCTTCGGGATACCCGTGCGGCTGAATTTTTATACCGAGGACGAACTGCTGGAGATCGTCTTTCGGGGCGCTCGCGTGCTCGGGGTATCGATACTGGAGGAGGGAGCCCGTGAAATCGCCAGGCGGTCGCGGGGAACGCCGAGGGTCGCCGGGCGGCTGCTGCGGCGGGTCAGGGATTTTGCCGCGGTCGCGGGTACCGCCATTATCGACCAAATTGCAGCCGATCAGGCGCTCGGGCGACTGGAAGTGGATTCGCGCGGGCTGGACGCGCTGGATCATCGCTATCTCAGCTGCATTGCACTCAATTTCGGCGGCGGGCCGGTCGGTGTGGAAACCATTGCTGCGTCGCTCAGCGAGCCGCGCGATGCCATCGAGGAAATCATTGAACCCTATCTGATCCAGCAGGGTTTCGTGAACCGGACGCCACGGGGACGGTTGTTGACGCAACATGCCTTCGCGCATTTGGGGATGGCGACACCGGCCGGATTCGCTCATGTTCAAACCGAACTGTTCTCCGATAAAGACGATGACTGATTCGGAGTCAGCGACGATGGCAGGGTATCTGGACGGCAGAATTCATCGCCTTCCCGTTCGGGTCTATTATGAGGACACCGACTTTTCAGGCGCTGTCTACCATGCCAATTATCTGAAGTTCTGCGAACGCGGCCGCTCCGATTTTCTGCGTCTGCTGGGGATCGGGCACCGCGACCTGGAGGCGGGCGTTTGGGGCGGCGGCAAGCTAGGCTTTGTGGTCCGGCGCATGACAATAGATTTTCTCAAACCGGCCCGGATCGACGACCTGCTTGACGTGACATCGCAGTTTACGGGACATACCGGCGCACGGCTTGAGATGAAACAGTGTGTCCGGCGCAATGGGGAGGTCTTGTTCGATGCAGCCGTGACCATTGCAATGGTCGATGGCCATGGCCGGATTGCCCGTATTCCCAGAGAGTTGACGGCACGGATGGCGGACTATCTGTGATGAATTCGGCAGCCATTCCAGCATGCAAGGCGGGCGGTCGCGGAACGTGTTCTATTGCCTCAGGCGGTTGGCTGTGACAATAAGGCTCGTGTTTGGTAGCGGTTGGCGTGAGTCGGCGTTATATCAGGGGTCGATTCGCCCTAGTTTCAACACATTTGAACGGCTTTTAATGCATTCAAACCGAACCATGTCACGGCGAGTGGGCATGCCTCCCAAACGGGGCACCCGTGGGGTTCGGTCGTTCATTCGCGGTTCACTTGCCACATGGCAGGTACTTGGTACTGGAATGTCACCGGGTCAAAGGGGACTGTTTGATGGGAAAATGCCGGTCAGGTTGCGGCATTCAATTGCACATGCTTCGACATCACGCCGGTCACCTGCCCTCACGCGGTATGAGATGACCGTGATCGTTCCGACAAGGCTCCGGCGAACGGGAAAACAAAGAGGCCACCTGTATGAACCCCGTTGACATCGCTTCGGCGGCACTGAACGCTCCGCCGGGGGATATCTCCCTGGTTTCACTATTCTTCCAGGCGCATATCGTCGTCAAGGTCGTCATGATCGGTCTTATGCTGGCGTCGGTCTGGTGTTGGGCGATCATCTTCGAAAAACTCTTCACGATCGGGCGCACAAGACGGATGATCAACCGGTTTGAAAAGATCTTCTGGTCCGGTCAATCGCTCGAGGAGCTTTACCGAAATCTGGGAACGCGCACGAACCAGGGGTCTGCCGCGCTGTTCGTGGCGGCAATGAGGGAATGGAAACGCAGCCAAGAGGCGGGTCACCGGCCGGCGCTCGGCGGTCTGCAGATGAGGCTCGAAAAGGTCATGGACGTGTCACTTCAGCGCGAAATGGCGCGGCTTGAAGGGAGGTTGCTGTTTCTGGCAACCGTCGGTTCGACGGCGCCTTTTGTCGGGCTGTTCGGAACGGTTTGGGGGATCATGAACAGTTTCCAGGCGATCGCCGTCAGCAAGAGCACAAACCTGGCGGTGGTGGCCCCGGGTATTGCGGAGGCCCTGTTTGCTACAGCGCTTGGACTGCTTGCCGCCATCCCGGCAGTCATCGCCTACAACAAGTTTTCCGCCGATCTTGCCCGGATGGGCAACCGGATGGAAAATTTCTCGGATGAATTTGCAGCGATCATGTCGCGCCAGATCGACGGACGGATATAGGCGATGGGCATGACTTCGGCAGGCGGCAGCAACGGCGGCGGGCGACGCAGGCGCAGGCCGTCTTATTCGCCAATGTCCGAGATCAACGTGACACCGATGGTCGATGTCATGCTTGTGCTGCTGATCGTCTTCATGGTGGCGGCGCCATTGCTTACCGTCGGCGTGCCGATTGAACTGCCTGAAACCTCGGCCAATCCCCTGCAGGGCGATAAGGAACCGTTAACCATATCGGTCGATACCCAGGGAAGAGTGTTCCTTCAGGAGACCGAGATCGACGTCGACAAACTTGTGCCGAAATTGCTTGCCATTAGTGCAAACGGATATCAGGAACGAATCTATGTTCGCGGCGACCGGAGTGTCGATTACGGTACGGTGATGAAGGTCATGGGCACCGTCAGTGCCGCAGGCTTCACGCGTATCGGACTGGTTACGGAGCTTGAGGAAGAGAAGTAACCCGTCATGCATGTGTCCATTGGGATATCGCTGATCGTTCACGTCGCCATACTGTTCGTGGCGATCGTCGGGTTGCCGAAGCCTAAAGAATATGACGTCAAGATCAGGGAGTCGGTGCCGATTGAGGTTGTGACGCTCGCGGAGTTGACCGCGCTGCGCGCGCAAACCAAGGTCAAGACGCCGGAAAAGAAGAAACCGGAACCGAAGAAAGCGGAGAAGCCCCCGGTCAAACCCAAAACGGCGCCGCCGGAGGAAAAGAAGCCTGCACCGGTAAAGCCCGAACCGCCCAAGCCGAAGGAACCGGCACCGAAACCTGAAGCGGTGACGCCGGCACCTGCACCGAAAAAGGAAGAAGCGAAGGTCAAGAAGAAGCCTGAGCCGAAACCTAAGGAAAAGAAACCGGAAAAGCCGAAAAAGGAAGTCAAGAAGCCGGAAGAGAAAAAGCCGAAGCCGAAACCCAAAAAGCCTGAAAAGAAAAAGAAAGAGCAGCCCGACTTCGACTTCGACCAGATCGCCGCACTGTTGGACAAGACCCCCGAAAAAGAAGTGAAGCGCATTGACAACACGACCGAGGAAGACGGAATTCCGGAACTGGGACTGGACATAGACAAAGGAACCGCCGACATCATCACGCGCGATGAGAAAGATGCTTTGCGCGAGCAGATCGAAGCCTGCTGGTCACCGCCCGTGGGTGCGGAGAACGCGGGCGAACTGATTGTCAGATTACGGATTAGGCTGAAGCCGGATGGCACGCTGCAGGGGCCGCCCCAGCTGTTGAACAGCGGATCGAGCCGGTATTTCGAGGCGGCATCAGACAGTGCGATCCGGGCGGTTCATATTTGTCAGCCCTACAGGATGCCGCAGGACAAATATGACGCCTGGCAAAGCGTCATTCTTAACTTCGATCCGCGTGATCTGGCGGGGGGATGATGGCAGGACGTACAGACGCTAGAACACATGCGCTGAATTGGTGCAGGCCAGGCTTGTCGTAAACGGACCTGCAAATTATATTCCTGCCCGTACTTTATGGGCGGGCATTGGACAAAGAGGAATTATTATCGATGTGGGCATTTTCCAGGGATAGTATTCGTCTGTATCGGACGGTATTTGTCGTGCTGGTGGCCGCGGCGGCCATGGTCGTGCGGGTTCCGGCATCCCACGCCGAACTTGAACTTGATCTCACCCGCGGACAAGTCAAACCCATGCCGGTCGCTCTGCCCAATTTTTTTGGCACGACAGACAAGGACAAGAAACTGGGCCGTGACATCATCGGTGTCATTACCAACAATCTCCGCAGTTCGGGATTGTTTGATCCGCTGGACCAGGCATCGTTCATCGAAAAACTGGCAAATTTCAAGACCGCACCGCGTTTCGGTGACTGGCGCATCATCAACGCGCAAGCCCTTCTGACCGGCCGGGTGACGGTCCAGAAAGACGGCCGCCTCAAGACCGAGTTCAGGCTGTGGGACGTGTTCGGGCAGAAGAAACTCCAGGAGCATGGATTTCTGACAACCCCGGGCAACTGGCGCCGGGTCGGTCACCTGATCGCCGACAGGATATATAAGCGCCTGACCGGTGAGAATGGATACTTCGATACCAGGATCGTGTTCATCGAAGAAACCGGGCCCAAGGACAACCGGATCAAGCGGCTGGCGATCATGGATCAGGACGGCTACAATTTTCAGCGCCTGACTAACGGCAACCATCTCGTCCTGACACCGCGGTTCAGCCCGAACCAGCAGGAAATCACCTACATGTCCTACCGGAACGATGACCCGAGGGTCTATCTGTTCAACATCGAGACGGGACAGCAGGAAGCGGTCGGCAAGTTTCCGGGCATGAGTTTTGCTCCACGGTTTTCACCCGACGGCCAGCGTGTGGTCATGAGCCTGTCGCGCAGCGGCGGGCAGCACTCGAATGTCTATTCCATGGACCTGCGCACCCGCAAGATGACACGCCTGACCAATACGGCCGCCATCGATACGTCGCCATCCTATGCACCGGATGGCCGCCGGATAACGTTTTCGTCAGATCGCGCCGGCGGCACGCAGCTTTATGTGATGAACGCGGATGGTTCGAATCAAAAACGAATCTCATTTGGCAAAGGGCGTTACTCGACGCCGGTCTGGTCGCCGCGAGGCGATCTCATCGCGTTCACAAAGATCGCCAAGGGCAAGTTTCTCATCGGCGTGATGAAACCCGACGGCAGCCGTGAACGAATTCTGACCGAAGGGCGTCACAACGAGGGGCCTACCTGGGCACCGAATGGCAGAGTTCTGCTGTTTTTTCGTGAAACCGGCGGCGCAACGGGCGGGCCGAAACTCTGGATGGTCGACCTGACCGGGCGCAATGAACGCAAGATCGAAACCAAGAACTGGGCATCGGATCCGGCATGGTCACCCTTGATCAATTGAGTGCATCGCAGTAGTGTTCGGAGAGCTTTGATGCGAGAGGCCAATTCAGCAAAAAAGTTAAAGTCGAACAAGTACTCCCGCAGGAGTAAGCGCGGCGTTATGCCGTCAGACGGAAGCTGGCCATCCTTCCGTGAGTTGCCTATAAGGTCGGTGAAATAGGAGTATATTGGAATGGCACGCCATTTGAACAGCTTTAGAGCGGTTATAGTTTGTTGTTTTGCGTTGGCGCTTGCGGCGTGTTCGTCATCCAGCACGCTGAACAGCCGGACGGCGGCGACACCAGGCTCTGAACAGGATTTTATCGTCAATGTGGGGGACCGTGTTTTCTTCCCTACCGATGTCACGACATTGACCGATGCGGCGCGTCAAACGCTGACCCGTCAGGCAACCTGGCTGAAACAGTACGGCCAAGTGACAATCCTGGTGGAAGGTCACGCCGACGAACGCGGCACCCGGGAATACAACCTCGGTCTCAGCGCCCGGCGCGGTGCCACGACAAAGTCGTTTCTTGTCAGCCAGGGGATCGCTGCTTCGAGAATCAGGACGATATCGTACGGCAAGGAACGCCCGGTGGCCTTGTGTGATTCAGAATCATGCTGGTCGCAGAATCGGCGTTCTGTGACAGTGGTGACCGGCGGGGCCGCGTCCTGAAAACCGCTGCAATCGGGGCCAATGGCCTGATGCAGACGGCAGTCGTTGTTTGCGTCCCCAGGTCCCAAAGCTGACGCTTCAGCATCGCACATTCGTTCTGTCGCCTTAAATAAGCTATACCCTGACCTGTATACGGGAACGGTTTCAAAAGCCGGAGAATTCGATTAGGGTCCGCTGAATATTCTTAACTTTGGAGCGTCTGCGATGACAGTGCTGCGCAAGAGCCACCGACGAATTGCCAACAAGGTCGCCACGGCGGTTTTCCTGATTTTGACCTGCTCGGTCTTCGATCTCGCGAGTGCCCAGCAGCCGGGCGACTGGCAGGGCATGTTGAACCGCATCAACCGATTGCAGGAACAACTCTACGACATTCGCGACGGTCAGCGCGGTGCGACCCAACTTCAGGGAAGCCAGGGCGGCATCGCTTCTCCCGTAACGGAAGCCGAACTGTCCCTGCGCATGGACAATGTCGAGCAGCAGATGCGTGGGCTGACCGGCCAGATCGAACAGATGTCCTTCCAGTTGCAGCAGTTGACGGAACAACTGAACCGGTTTTCCAAGGACGTGGACTTCCGGTTTCAGCAACTCGGCAGCAAGAAGCGTTCTGGCGTTAATCAGCCGTCGTCCGGTGTCAACCAGACCGCATCGGTGGGCACGATTCAGCCGTCAAGTTCCGGATCCGGCTCCGGCAGCCTGCTTGACCCCAATCTCGCAGCGACGGTCCAGTCGTTGGGAACTCTTTCCGGCAGTTCGCAGCAGGGATCCTCAACCGTGCCGCAGGCCGTTGCCAGCATCCCGGTCGAGGGATCGAGCCCAAAAGAGCTCTACCAGCAAAGCTACGGCCAATTGCTGCAGAGGCAATTTGAGCCTGCCGAACTCGGCTTCAAGCAGTTTCTGAGGAAGCACCCAAAACACAAACTGGCAGGCAACGCCCAGTACTGGCTCGGGGAAACCTATTATGCGCGCCGCCGCTGGACGTCGGCCGCCAAGGCATTTCTCAAAGGTTACCGGACTTACTCCAGGAGTGTCAAAGCACCGGACAGTCTGGTCAAGCTTGGCATGACCCTGAACAAGATGGGCGAGAAGAAGAAGGGTTGCGCGACCCTGGCTCAGGCGCGCAAGCAATTTCCCAAGGCGAAGTCGGTAATCAAGATTGCGAAACGGGAACGGGCCCGTGCGGGATGCTGACGGGACCTCTCCCGAGCGATTTTCAGGCGATCATCTAGACGGCCTTTTCAAACCTCTGACACGCTATTCGCATGTGGCCCTCGCTGTCTCCGGCGGTCCCGACAGCCTTGCGCTCATGATGCTCGCCCGACGCTGGAATGCCGGGCGAAACAATGGACCGGTGATGTCGGTTCTCACTGTCGACCATGGTTTGAGAGCCGCGGCGGGTGACGAAACCAGAATGGTCCGGGATCTGGCCAACCGATTGGGCCTGGAGTGCGAAATTCTCGTCTGGCATGGCCAAAAACCCGATAGCGGGCTTCAGGATGCTGCAAGACGGGCCCGCTATGACCTCCTGGAAAACTGGTGTAGGGAAAACGGGGCCGAGGCGCTTGTGCTTGCCCACACCTGTGACGATCAATCGGAAACGGTTTTAATGCGATTCCTGCGCGGTAGCGGCGTCGACGGGTTGTCGGCCATGTCACAAACAACCACACAAGGCGTCGTCGACTTCGTCCGGCCGCTGCTGGGCATTGAGAAGAAAGATCTGGCGTCCGTGTTGGAACATGAAGGCGTGCACGCCGCGAACGATCCCAGCAACCGGGACACGCGGTTTGAACGGGTAAGACTGCGGCAGGCCCTCTGCGTTCTTGAGTCACACGGCCTGCAACGCGATGCTCTGGCCCGGACCGCGAGACGCATGGAGTCCGCCCGCGAAGCGCTTGAACATTTCACGGACCGGGCTATTGCCGACAGCGTGCGCTGGAGTCCCCTGGGATACTGTGAAATCGGAAGGGCCGGCCTCGGAGCGAACGTTCGAGAGATCGGTCTGCGGGTTGTTTCACGTTGCCTGTCGGCAATTGGCGGACAGGTTTATCCGTGCAACTGGGATGCGTTGAACCTGCTCTACGATACTCTCATTGGTGCGCAGACCGGACGGCAGACGCTTCATAACTGTCTGTTGCAGCCGACAGCCGACACTATATTGATAACCAGGGAAACCGGCTCCCGGTCTGCGGACCCAATGACCGTCGAGCCAGACAAGACGATCCAGTGGGACAACAGGTACAAGATCTGCGTTGCTCACGGGATCTCAAACTTGGCAACGGTCGGAGCGCTGGAGGCGGAAGGCTGGAGGCAGGTCAAGGAAAGAGCGCACGACCTGTCGCACCTGCCGGGGGCGGTGTGCCATGCCTTGCCCGCGGTGCGCCTGGAAGACGGACGCATACGCGTTCCTCACAGCACCTGTGCAGAGCTTAACGAAGGTGTTATGGTTGAATTTACGGACAGAGACCTGCTGCGTGGCGCGGATCAGATTCGCCAATGAAACGCCCGTCGTAACGACGAATTTACCGGTAGGCGCTAAAATGAGCCGAAGAGAAACGAAGATTAGCGGTTTTCCTGTCGTTTCTGTGTATCTGGCCGCTTGGCAAATGATGGTAGGGCACCTATTTTAAGGACAATGCCGGGAGCGCCCCGGTTATCCGGCACCCGAGAGGGGTAGGATGAGTACGGTCTGGCCGTACTGCTCTCGCTGTGAAAGGGATTTGCGTGAACAATTTTAGGAACTTCGCCCTGTGGGTGATTATTGCGCTCTTGCTGATGGCGCTCTTCAATCTATTCCAGAGCCCCGGTCAGCGCACAACGGCAAACGAGATCAGCTTCTCTCAGTTGCTGGCCGAAGTCGATAACGGCAATGTGCGGGAGGTCACGATTAGCGGTGACCTGATCAACGGTCGTTTCACCAACAATACGACGTTCCAGAGCTATGCGCCGAAAGATCCCAATCTCGTAAACCGGCTGTACGAAAAAGGCGTGAACATTACCGCCCGGCCGACAAACGAGGAAACACCGTCACTGCTCGATGTGTTCGTGTCCTGGTTCCCGATGCTTCTGCTGATCGCGGTATGGATATTCTTCATGCGCCAGATGCAGGGCGGCGGCGGCAAGGCCATGGGCTTTGGCAAGTCGAAGGCTAAACTCCTGACCGAGCGCCACGGGCGGGTGACGTTTGAAGACGTTGCCGGCATCGATGAAGCCAAGGAAGATTTGCAGGAAATCGTCGAGTTCCTGAAAGATCCACACAAGTTTCAGCGGCTTGGCGGCCGAATTCCCAAAGGCGCATTGCTGGTCGGGCCTCCAGGAACCGGCAAGACGCTGCTCGCCCGTGCGATTGCGGGTGAAGCCAATGTGCCGTTCTTCACGATTTCGGGCTCCGACTTCGTGGAAATGTTTGTGGGCGTTGGCGCCAGCCGTGTGCGCGACATGTTCGAACAGGCGAAGAAAAACGCACCGTGCATCATTTTCATTGACGAAATCGACGCCGTCGGTCGCCATCGTGGCGCCGGCCTGGGTGGCGGCAATGACGAGCGCGAGCAAACACTCAACCAGTTGCTGGTGGAAATGGACGG
The DNA here is from genome assembly GCA_021775805.1 of Alphaproteobacteria bacterium. Classification (GTDB taxonomy): domain Bacteria; phylum Pseudomonadota; class Alphaproteobacteria; order Rhizobiales; family JAJFHC01; genus JAJFHC01. The sequence continues at coordinate 46,477 of JAJFHD010000011.1, forward strand.
TTTTGAGGCCAACGAAGGCGTCATCCTGATTGCCGCAACCAACCGTCCCGACGTGCTTGATCCGGCATTGCTGCGGCCGGGTCGTTTTGACCGCCAGGTCGTGGTGCCAAATCCCGACATTATCGGCCGCGAGAAAATTCTCAAAGTGCACATGCGCAAGGTGCCGCTGGCGCCCGACGTGGAGGCGAAGACACTTGCCCGCGGAACCCCCGGTTTCTCTGGTGCCGATCTCGCCAACCTGGTGAACGAGGCAGCCCTGCTTGCCGCCCGCCGCTCGAAGCGGCTGGTCACTCATCAGGAATTCGAGGACGCCAAGGACAAGGTCATGATGGGCGCGGAACGGCGTTCTCTCGTCATGTCGGAGGAGGAGAAGAGGTTGACCGCCTATCACGAAGGCGGCCACGCTCTGGTTGCCCTCAAACTGCCGGCGTCGGACCCGATTCACAAGGCCACGATCATTCCCCGCGGTCGGTCGCTGGGCATGGTCATGAGATTGCCGGAACGCGATCAGGTCTCCTACACAAGGGCAAAGCTGAAGGCCGATATCGCCGTGGCCATGGGCGGCAGGGTCGCGGAGGAACTGATTTTCGGACATGACAAGGTCACGTCCGGGGCTTCGTCGGACATTCAAATGGCGACAAAAATGGCCAAGGCGATGGCCACACAGTTCGGCATGAGCGACAAGCTGGGACCGCTTGCCTACGGCGAGAACGAGGAAGAGGTCTTCCTGGGGCATTCGGTGACCCGTACCCAGAATCTCAGTGAAGAGACCCAAAAGCTGGTGGACAGCGAGGTCCATAGTTTTGTCGATGAAGGGTACAGCCTGGCGACCAAGCTTCTGAACGATCATGTGGACGAGTTGCACATCATTTCCAAGGGTCTTCTGGAATATGAAACCCTGTCAGGCGACGAAATCAAGGGCCTGCTCAAAGGCATCCAGCCGATACGGGAAGCCGCCGACGACATCCCGCCCGACGCGAGTTCTGCGGTACCGACGGCAGGAAAAATTTCGGAAGACGACGACGGTTCAGGTGCCGAAGGCCTTGAACCCCAGCCCCAGGGTTAGTTGCTGTTGTTATAGGCATTGCTGTGGCGGGGCCATTTTCGGCTCCGCCACAAACTTGTCGGCGAGGCGCCAGTACGTTTGATGGCTTCCGGTATTTATCTTCACCCCATTGGCCTGGTCTACGGCGAAGATGCGGCGTCCGGCATTGCCCAGGGCCGGGCAGGGTCCCTAGCCTCAGGGCAGATCGGGTACACGGCCTGCCAACTGATTGAAGGCTCTCCGGGAAACACCATTGCCCGGGTTCTGTCCTATCAGGAACTCGCGGCGATCCGGGAAGATCCGATACGGACGATTCGCGAACGCATTGAAACGCGCAGGGTATTGCCCGAATGGTGCGCCTTCTCAGGCCCTACAATAATGGGTGTGATAAACGTGACGCCGGACAGTTTCTCGGACGGCGGATTGTTTTCCGATCACGAGGCGGCCGTTGAACAGGGCAGGGCACTTCGAAGTGCCGGCGCCCATGTGCTCGACATCGGTGGTGAGTCGACACGGCCGGGCTCAGAGACCATCTCTTCAGACGAAGAATGCCGGCGGGTCCTGCCTGTTATCGAGGCATTGAACGACCCCGGCGGCGCATTGTCGATCGATACCCGCAAGGCAGACGTCATGACGGCAGCCTTGCGGGCTGGCGCGTCGGTCATCAATGACGTGTCAGCGCTCAGTTACGACCCGGAAAGCCTGAACGTGGCGGCAACGTGGGACGCTCCGGTGATTCTGATGCACGCCCTGGGTGATCCGAAAACGATGCAGGACGACCCGCGATACGACGACGTCCTGCTCGACGTTTATGACTACCTGGAGGAACGGGTTCTGGCTTGCGAAGCCGCCGGTATCGCGAAGGATCACATCATGATCGATCCCGGTATCGGATTCGGAAAAACCGGCGAGCACAATCTGGCGCTTATTCATGGTGCCGCGATATTCCACGGACTCGGCGTGCCAGTGCTCTATGGGGTCTCGCGAAAGCGTTTCATAGGCACAATTTCCGGAGAGAGCATTGCGGCAAAGCGCGTTTCCGGCTCTATTTCCGCAGCCCTCGCGGCAATTGGGCGTGGCGTCCAGGTCATTCGGGCTCACGACGTTGCCGAAACACTTCAGGCGACATCGGTCTGGCAGGCCGTTCATGCCTGAGAAGATGTGGACGATACAGGCCGGATTTAACGAATTTTTGTCGCAACATCGTTATAATGGTTCTAGGACAGGGAATGCGTCCGGAAGTGCCGGCGGCAGTCAATGACCGGTTGTATGCCATGGCGATACAGAGGTTTTCAGGGTTAGAGTATTATGACGCGTAAGTATTTCGGAACAGATGGTATCCGCGGCATGGCCAACGACTGGCCCATGACGGCGGAATCGGCACTGCGTGTGGGTATGGCCGCCGGCCGGTTGTTTACCCGCGGCAATCATCGCCACCGGGTCGTGATCGGCAAAGATACCCGGCTGTCGGGATACATGATCGAATCCGCCCTTGTATCCGGTTTTACCTCTGTGGGCATGGATGTGTTCCAATTCGGGCCGTTGCCGACGCCGGCCGTTGCCATGCTGACCCGGTCTTTGCGGGCGGATCTCGGTGTCATGATATCGGCCTCGCACAATGCCTATCACGACAATGGCATCAAGTTGTTCGGACCGGACGGATACAAGCTGTCCGATGACCAGGAAATGCAGATTGAAGCGCTGATGCACAACGGGCTCGATACGGCCCTTGCGAAACCGGACGCTCTAGGGCGTGCCAAACGTATCGACGATGCCCAGGCCCGATACATCGAGTTCGCCAAGCGCACACTGCCCCGGCATCTGCGTCTCGACGGTTTGCGGGTGGTCATCGACTGCGCAAATGGTGCTGCCTACAAGGTTGCGCCGGAGGTTCTGTGGGAACTTGGCGCGGAAGTGGTATCCATCGGGGTTGATCCTGACGGTTTCAACATCAATGATGAATGCGGCTCGACATCGCCGGAACTGCTTTGCCGCAAGGTTCGGGAATTGCGCGCCGACATCGGGATTGCGCTTGATGGTGATGCCGACCGTGTGGTTGTCGCCGATGAAAAGGGTACCCTGGTTGACGGCGACCAACTCATGGGCCTGATTGCGACGGACTGGCAGAAACGGCAAAAACTGACGGCGCCCGGCGTGGTGGCGACGGTCATGTCCAACCTGGGACTTGAACGGTATCTGAAGTCGCTCGACCTTTCTCTGGTCCGCACCCAGGTCGGCGACCGCTATGTTGTCGAGCATATGCGCCGCAACGGCTTCAACCTCGGCGGGGAGCAGTCCGGTCACATCGTTCTAAGCGACTTCACGACAACCGGGGACGGCCTTGTGGCGGCCCTTCAGGTTCTGGGTGTCATCGCCGAGAGCAACAAGCGGGTGAGCGAGGTCTGCGATATCTTCGACCCGCTGCCCCAGCTTCTGAAGAACGTGAGGTACAAGTCCGGCGAACCTCTGAACGACAAGTCTGTCCGCGCCGCAATCGGCGAAGCGGAAGCACGGTTAGGGAGTTCCGGGCGCCTGGTTATCCGTGCGTCGGGAACCGAACCTCTGATCCGGGTCATGGCCGAGGGCGATGACGTGTCATTGGTCAAGGCGGTTGTGGACGACATCGTGCTAAGCTTGGAGCAGGTCGCTGCCTGACACGGCGCACCCGCCGCACTGCTGCTTGCGTTCCCCGGTTGCCCGGACTGAACATTCGCGTCTTTTTGTTCTCAAATTTCCTGCGCAAAAGCCTTGCGAAGCTTGAGGTATTCGCAAGCATTTGTTTACGAATGTTAATTATTCGTATCCATTCCATTCAGTAAAACCCAGCACTAAAAGTTTCCTGTTCCGCTTAAGGCCTTTTTAATCTGTTTGGCTAATAAATAACGTTAACCAAGCGGTTGAATTCGTCCTTAACGGGACACGATGAAGACCAGGTAGTAGCCCGTAGAGGGCCGGAGACGACATGTCTTCGGACGAGGGGATTGGCCCGGGACGGGGTGTAGAGTGAGCGTAGAATCCTGCAGCCGGTATGACGGCCTGGGTAAAAATGGAGTTGATTACATGCGTATGGGTGCCAAACTGATAATGAGTTGCATGGCAGCGGGGCTTTTTCTGGGTGCCGGTCAAGCTGTTGCTGCCGATCTTCCGCCTGAACCACCGATTCTGGTGCCGCCGCCTGTCGATGTGGCCGAACCGTCCTGCCTGTATGTTCGCGTCGACGGCGGGTATGCGTTCAACGACAAGCCGCAAGTCTCGAAAACCCACGGCATTGCGTTTGGCGAAGACATGGACGAGAGCTGGTTCGCTGAAGCCGGCGTCGGTTGCCAGGTAACGCCGTATTTCCGTGCCGACATTACGGTCGGTTATCGCGACGGCGCCGAAATGTACACGAAATTCAATGATCTCGATGCCGAGTTCACAGCCTATACGGGCATGGTCAACCTCTACTGGGATATCGCCAATTTCGGCGGCATTACGCCCTATGTAGGCGTCGGCGCCGGTCTGACGCTCAACGAGCTGAGCAACATCAACCTGCCGGTCGGGCAAAGCAAGAATACACGCACTGAGTTTGCCTATGCCCTGATGGCTGGCGTCAGCGTAGCGGTATCCGACAATCTTTCGGTCGACGCCGGCTACAGATACATCGATCTTGGCCAGGCCAGAGGCAAGGGTGCCGACCCGCTTCGGGTCAAGAACCTTCAGTCTCATGATGTCAAAGTCGGTATCCGGTACCATTTCAACGATTACTGACCGTACCGGACCAAATTGCAGACAAGACCCCGCCGAGGTTTCGGCGGGGTCTTTTTTTTGTCAAACTTCGTTTTTCCGTTTTTACGAGAGCCACGCAGAGTTGATTGGAAATTGCCTTGATTATGTGCGAAATTTAACCAAGTTGACTTGGGTAGAGTTAACCGAATTCAGCCGCAAACACGGTAACCGGCATTTGGGTCGGGTATTTTTGCCACAGTTTCCGGAAATCGTTTTTGCCGCTTGTTTGAGACTTGTGGTTGCCCCGATTTGGTCATAATTGAGTTCTACCAACACGACCAGTTTAAAGTCGTCATGTGCATCAGCACACTCTTAAGGAATTATTGATGAACAGTCATCTGTTGAAATCTACTGTTGCAGCGATCGCCTTGATCGCGGTATCCGGTGCGGCCAACGCTGCCGACCTGCCCCCGCAACAAAGCCCCGAAATCTTCCAGGATGTGCCGCTGAACCCGCTTCAGCACTGGTATGTGCGTGGCGATATTGGCGTCGGTTTCTTCGACGGTCAGGGTGGAGATGAAGCTCTCACGATCGGTGCTGGTCTTGGTTATCGCTGGTCGGAAATGTTCCGTACCGACGTGACATTCGATTACACCGGCGAGTATGATCTGAACAACAATGTCGATGCCGAGGCCTGGACCCTGCTGGCGAACGGTTATATCGACTTCAACGTGTCCGACCTTCTGACGCCTTATGTCGGTGTCGGTGTCGGTTATGGCGATGTCGACCGCAGTGGCGGCGGTGGTGACGATGATGGCTTTGCCTATGCGCTGCATGCCGGCGTGGCCTTCGATGTCACTCAACAGACCCAGGTTGATATTGGCTATCGCTATCGTGCGATTGATATCTCGGGTCCTGATTTCGACGATCACGCGATTCGCGCCGGTCTGCGGTTCAATTTCTAGAGACCGATCTCGCGACATTTTTCAACGACGGCGGCACGGAAGTGCCGCCGTTTTTGATTCCCGGTATCGTTTTTCTCAATCCTTTCGGCACTTGACTCCGCGCCAGCCACATCCTATCAGGGCGGTGGGACACTCCTCCCCAACGAGGAGCTACTATCTGGAAGGGTAGACTTATGAATGATACTCCGAAGCCGGACGTCCGCCCGGCCGATCCCCGGTTTTCTTCCGGCCCGTGTGTCAAGCGGCCGGGCTGGAACCCAACCATTCTCGACAATGCATTTCTTGGCCGTTCGCATCGCGCGAAGGAGGGCAAGGCGCGTCTGGGGCAGGCAATCGACGTCACGCGCGACGTCTTGCGCATCCCCGACGATTATCGCATTGCCATCGTGCCGGCGTCGGATACAGGCGCTGTGGAAATGGCGCTCTGGAGCCTTCTCGGACCACGCGGGGTCGACATGCTGGCCTGGGAAAGTTTTGGAAAGGGCTGGGTCGGCGATGTCAAGAATCAACTCGCACTGGACGATGTCAGGGTTCTCGACGCGCCCTACGGTTATCTGCCGGATCTGGCGCAGGTCGACTTTGATCGTGATGTGGTCTTTACCTGGAACGGCACCACATCGGGCGCCCGCGTGCCCGACGGCAATTGGATTGCGGCCGACCGCAAAGGCCTGACAATCTGCGATGCAACGTCGGCGGCCTTTGCTCAGTCCCTCGATTGGGCGAAGCTCGATGCGGTTACATATTCATGGCAGAAGGTGCTGGGCGGCGAAGCGGCCCATGGCATGCTGGTCTTGTCGCCGCGCGCGGTAGAGCGTCTGGAAAGCCATGTTCCCGGCTGGCCGATGCCCAAAATCTTCCGGTTGACCAAGGACGGCAAGCTGAACGAGGCAATCTTTGCCGGTGCCACGATCAACACACCTTCGATGCTTTGCGTCGAAGACTATCTGGATGCGCTGGACTGGGCCCGGTCAATCGGCGGGCTTGACGCGCTGATGGCGCGGGCGGACGGCAACGCCCGGATTATTTCCGACTGGGTCGAGCGGACGTCCTGGGTATCGTTCCTGACGGAGAACCCGGAACATCGCTCCAATACGTCGGTGTGCCTGCGTCTTGCCCGGGAAACGCTGGCCGGACTGTCTGCCGAACAAGCGGCAAGCGTTCCCAAGCGGGTCGCCTCGCTGCTTGAGACGGAGGGCGTTGCCTTCGATATCGGTGCGTACCGCGATGCGCCGCCGGGCTTGCGCCTGTGGGCCGGGGCGACAGTCGAGACGTCTGACATGGCGGCCCTGATGCCCTGGCTCGACTGGGCCTACGCACAGGCTGTCGCAACCGCCGACGACTAGAAAAGCCTGCCAAATTACTTCTGTCAGGAGACCATCCATGACACCGCGCGTTCTCATTTCCGATAACCTCAGCCCGCGTGCCCGGGACATATTCATCGCCCGCGGCATTGACGTCGATATCCGTACCGACCTGGACCGCGATCAACTGATCGACATCATTGGCCAGTATGACGGCCTGGCGGTTCGCTCGAAGACCAAGGCGACCGAGAAAGTGATCGCCGCCGCCGACCGGCTGAAAGTGATCGGGCGGGCCGGAATCGGGGTCGACAACATCGATATTCCGGCCGCGACCGCCAAGGGCATCATCGTCATGAACACACCGTTCGGCAATTCGATCACAACCGCCGAACACGCCATGTCGCTGATGCTGGCGCTGGCGCGCCAGATCCCCGCGGCCGACGTTTCCACCCAGGCCGGGCGCTGGGAAAAAAGCCGGTTCATGGGCGTCGAGATCACGTCAAAGACGCTCGGGATTATCGGTTGCGGCAACATTGGCAGCATCGTTGCCGACCGGGCCCGGGGACTGAAAATGAAAGTGATTGCGTTCGATCCGTTTCTGTCGCCGGAGCGTGCAGTCGACCTGGGCGTCGAGAAGGTCGAGCTCGACGAATTGTTTGCACGGGCCGATTTCATTTCCCTCCACACGCCCCTGACCGACAAGACCCGAAACATCATCGATGCAAGAGCGCTCGACATGATGAAGCCCGGTGTCCGCATCATCAACTGCGCGCGCGGCGGCCTGCTTGTGGAAGCGGCTCTGAAGGCTGCCCTCGAGGCCGGGCATGTTGCCGGCGCGGCCCTCGACGTCTTTGAAGAGGAGCCGGCCGAGAACAACCCGCTGTTCGGAATGCCCAATGTCATCTGCACGCCGCATCTGGGTGCCGCCACTGCCGAAGCACAGGAGAACGTGGCGCTTCAGGTTGCTGAACAGATGTCTGACTACCTGATGTCCGGCGCGGTCAGCAATGCGGTCAACATGCCGTCGATTTCAGCCGAGGAGGCGCCCAGGCTCAGGCCGTTTGTGACGCTCGCCGAACAACTGGGATCGTTCGCCGGCCAACTCACCGAATCCGGCCTTCAAGGGGTGACGATCGAATATGCCGGCGATGTCGCGGACCTGAACACAAAGGCCCTGACGTCGGCAGCCCTTGCCGGTGTTCTCCGGCCGGTGCTCAGCGACGTCAACATGGTGAGCGCTCCTGTCATGGCCCGCGACAGAGGCATTGCCCTTGAAGAAGTGCGGCGTGACAAGGACGGGGCCTATGACACCTACATTCGCCTGACGGTGAAAACCGAACGCCAGGAACGCTCTGTGGCCGGGACGGTTTTTTCAGACGGCAAACCGCGCGTCATCCAGGTCAAGGGCATCAATATGGAAGCCGACCTCAGCGCTCACATGCTCTACGTCACCAATGAAGACAAACCGGGTTTCATCGGTGCGCTCGGATCGACGCTCGGCGACGCCGGGGTCAATATTGCGACCTTCCATCTGGGCCGGCAGCTTCAGGGTGGCGATGCCATTGCGCTGGTTGCCGTGGATGAACCGGTGTCGCCGGAGGTCCTCAAAACCGTCGAAAACCTGCCCCACGTGCGACAGGCGAAACCGCTGCATTTTCCAGTGACCTGATCCGAAAAAACTGCGCCAGGAGGTTTTGCAGAAATGACAACGATGGCTCGCATCCGGCGCTAAATGGCATTATAGTCCGCACGAAAAGGGCGGAGTGCGTTCGTCCTCCTTTAGATATCCGCCAAGGCGGGTTTGCGAAAAATCAAAAAGGTTGAGACATGGCGAATGTTGTCGTGGTCGGCTCCCAGTGGGGAGACGAAGGCAAGGGAAAGATTGTAGACTGGCTGTCGGAACGCGCCGACATCGTGGTGCGGTTCCAGGGCGGACACAACGCGGGCCATACGCTGGTCATTGACGGAGTAACCTACAAACTCAGCCTGCTGCCATCCGGTGTAGTGCGCCAGAACAAATTGTCGGTTATCGGCAATGGCGTGGTGGTCGATCCCTGGGCTCTGGTCGACGAAATCGGCAGACTGTCGTCGCAAGGCATCGAAGTGTCGCGCGACAACCTCCGGATCGCGGAAAACGCGACGCTGATCCTGCCGATCCACCGGGAGTTGGACGGCCTTCGGGAAGCGGCCGCCGGTGCCGGCATGATCGGCACGACGAAGCGGGGCATCGGCCCGGCATATGAGGACAAGGTGGGCCGGCGGGCGATCCGGATCATGGACCTCCAGAACCTGCAGACCTTGAGCGGCAAGATCGACCGGCTTCTCCAGCATCACAATGCTCTGCTGCGGGGGCTTGGAGAACCTGAAGTTTCGAACAGCGATCTGTTTGAGCCGCTGGCCGAAGTGGCGCCCAAGATCCTGCCCTTCATGGACAAGGTCTGGGCTCTTCTGGACGGCGCGAAACGCAGCGGCAAGCGCATCCTGTTTGAAGGCGCGCAGGGCACCTTGCTCGATATCGATCACGGCACCTACCCGTTTGTCACATCGTCGAACACGGTTGCCGCTCAGGCCGCCACCGGCAGTGGCGTCGGGCCGGGATCGATATCCCAGGTGCTCGGCATTACCAAGGCCTACACGACCCGTGTCGGTTCCGGGCCGTTCCCCACCGAACTCGACGACGAGATCGGTCAGCGACTGGGCGAACGCGGCCGTGAGTTCGGCACAGTCACCGGACGGTCGAGGCGCTGCGGGTGGTTCGATGCCACTCTGGTGCGACAGGCGATCAAGACCAGCGGAATCACCGGAATTGCTCTTACGAAACTTGACATTCTCGATGGGTTCGAGGAGTTGAAGGTCGGCGTCGGATACATGGTCGACGGCGAACGCATAGACTATCTTCCGGCCTCCCAGGGAGCCCAGGCGCGCGCCACTCCGGTCTATGAGTCCCTTGAGGGATGGTCCGGCAGCACCGCGGGCGCCAGATCATGGGGCGACCTGCCGGCCCAGGCGGTCAAGTACATCCGCCGCGTGGAGGAGCTGATCGAAGCGCCGGTGACATTATTGTCGACCAGCCCCGAACGCGACGACACGATCCTGATGAAGGATCCATTTGAGGACTGATCCGGCATTTGCCTGAGTATCCCCCGCTTCGGGAGTTCGCAGAAGCCTTGAGGAACACCGGTACCGTTGCCATGGTCCTGATCAATGCCGTGTACGTTCCCGGATCTGGACCGGTCGCCATCGCCTGCAGAAGGCATTCCTGCCGGGGTTAGACCAGATACGGTCTTAGGGCATTTTGCTTTTTATCGTACCCAGAAGTTCATGTGTGTGGATGCCCGATATTTTCAAGAACTGTCTTGTACGTGCTTGACACGTACATCTCCTGAACTGCAAAGCAGCAGGTCCTCGTGTCGACGCGCGAGGACGATAGATTGAACGGGCGTCAGGACCAGCGTTGCGGTTTTGTACTGCAGATCAGCGTCAGGAATGAATCCCATGAATCGCAAGATGCATCAGGACCGGCCCGAAGCCTGTCTGTCCTCATTGCTGCCGTTTTTCGTTCAGCAACCGTTCAGGCACGGCGGTGTTTTATCGGGTCATCGAATTTTCGAGGTGCATGCGATGTGTCGGGGCGCCGCGAAGAAATTTCAGGAGTAAAGATCCATGTCAGTGCGTTTGTTTAAACCTCTTGCCCTGTCCGCAGTTATTGTCATGGCAGCATTTGCCGTCCCAACCAAGGCAAAGGCCGGCGACGGCGGCGATATCCTGGCCGGTGCGATTATCGGCATAACGGCTGGTGCCATCCTGGGCAGTATCGCCCATGACTCCCATCACCGCAGCTACTATGAACCCCGCTACCGTCCGCGCCATTACCGGCGCCCTGTGCGGGTCTATGAGGAGCACGTCTATTACGAAGAGCCGGAATACATTGAGGACGCGTACGACGCCCCGGCCTATGCCTACGGCAATGACGGCTACGATGCGCCGCCGCGCAAGAGTCGCCGCTACAGCACGACCCGCAGGGTTTCCTATGACGCGCCGCGGCCGTGGAGCAAAGCCTGGTATCGCTATTGCGCCAACAAATACCGCTCATTCGACGCCAGGTCCGGCACCTATCAGCCTTATGACGGCCCTCGCCGCCGGTGCCGTTGAACCTCCAACGGTTGTTGCAATAAACGGGATTCATTCCTGACGCTGATCGGCTTTGGCAGTGCAATGACGATCGGCATCAGGAATGAACCCAAAAATCGCGACACGCGATCGGGTTACTCCGCCGCCGCCTCATAGTCGACGACTTCACCTCGGGCGGGATACCCTTTTTCCACGACGAAGCCCACAGCACCGAGTATGTCGCCGAAGGCCGGCCGCGCAAACGGCATTGTCTGCACCGTGCCAAAATAGAGTGTGCCGTCAGGGCGAACAAGGAACAGCCCCGGTTCGACGAACAGGGCCGGTTCTTCGACGCCCGCTGACGTGACGCCGTTGCTGGTTGAAATATACAGACCCCATCTGCGCGCCGTATCGAGGCCGAGGCCATAGCCGATTGTCAGACTGTCCAGGCCCCAGTCGGCCTTTGCCGTGGTTGCGCGGTCTTCGGTGTCGCTGGACAGGACAATCACTTCGACGCCCTTGTCGTTGAAGTCGCCTAGCTTGCGATTGAGGTCACGCAGGTAGTTGGCGCAGATCGGGCAATGCAATCCGCGGTAAACAACAACCATGGTGAAATTCTCAGGATTCTGAGCGCCAAGCGACCATCGGCCACCGCCGACGGTTGCCACATCGAGAGCGGGAACGGGCTGGCGCGGTATCAGGGGAGTGATTGCGGACATGGTGTCTCCTTACATCATTCGGGTGGCCGTTGAAGGATACCTACACCGCACTGTCTGAAGGTGTCATCACATCACCGTGAAACCGGGCGCGAGAACGCCTCTCGACTTCCACGATACGGTAAACCCCGACAGGGGCCCACTTGCCGGTGGTGGTGTTGAGTTCTATGCCGCGTGAGAGGCAGCAGCGTCGCGGGCGGCTTTCTGAACGGCCTTTTGAACCTTTTCGAAGGCGCGGACTTCAATCTGGCGAATTCGTTCGCGGCTGACATCGAATTCCTGCGACAGGTCCTCAAGCGTCATCGGTTCGTCTGACAGGCGCCGGGCCTCAAAAATCCGCTGTTCACGCTCGCTCAGCGATTCCAGAGCAGTGCTCAGCAGAGCCCGGCGCTGGATCAATTCTTCAGACTCCGCAAGCCGGGTTTCCTGATCGGGTTCCTCATCGACCAACCAGTCCTGCCATTCGCCCTCGGCGTCCGCCTTGAGCGGAGCGTTCAGAGAGGTATCGCCGCTGAGGCGCCGGTTCATGGATACTACGTCGTCTTCCGGCACACCCAGGCGTTCGGAAATCAGGGTCACCTGGTCGGGCCGAAGGTCTCCGTCGTCCAATGCCTGTATCTGGCCCTTGACCTTGCGCAGGTTAAAAAACAGTTTCTTCTGACTTGCCGTGGTGCCCATCTTTACAAGGCTCCACGAACGCAGAATATATTCCTGGATGGCTGCCCTGATCCACCACATGGCATAGGTCGCCAGCCGGAAACCCCTTTCGGGTTCGAACCGCTTGACCGCCTGCATGAGCCCCACATTGCCTTCCGAAACGACTTCAGAGATCGGCAGGCCGTAACCGCGGTAGCCCATGGCAATCTTGGCCACGAGGCGCAGGTGGCTGGTAACCAGACGATGTGCTGCCTCGGGATCTTCATGTTCGCGCCAGCGCTTGCCCAGCATGTATTCCTCGTCCGGCTCCAGCATCGGAAACTTCCGAATTTCCTGGAGATAACGGCTCAGGCCTTCGCTCGTAATTGTCGGCACTGATCGGATTGCCATAGGTTTACCCCAAAGTCCTAATTTGTGTTCCTGACGAACGCGCGCACATTGCCGTGCTGCGCCTTTCGACGTAGTTAAGCTTTATATAGGCACTCCGTATGGCGATTGTAAGATCCGAAGGACAATTCCCTTCAGTTATTGTTTCGGCATAATTCGACAAGAGTTTCAAGATCTTGCGGCAGCGGGCTTTCAAAATTCTGGTGATCTCCGGTCACCGGATGCTCGAAGCCCAGGACAGCTGCGTGAAGAGCCTGCCGGTTGAGACGGTCCAGGGCACTGGCCGCTTGTTGGGACAGCCTGCTGCGGCTCGCCGCGAAACCGGAACCATAGGTGGAGTCGCCGAGCAGAGGGTGACCAATATGCGCCATATGAACGCGTATCTGATGAGTTCGCCCGGTTTCCAGCCGGCATTTCACCAGACTTACAGCCGGGTCGGCCGATCCGGCAGGCAAGGTGTCTTCCACTGTGAAATGGGTAATCGCGTCTTTGCCGCCTTCACGCACAACAGACATTTTCTGACGATTGGCGTTGGCCCGGGCCAGGGCGCGGTCAATTGTGCCGGCCCGGCGGTCCGGGACCCCCCAAACCAGCGCCAGATAGGCGCGCTCAAGCCGGCCGTCGCGGCCATGAGCGGCAAATTGCTGTGACAGGCCGGCATGGGCCGGATCGGTCTTGGCAACCACCAGAAGGCCGGATGTGTCCTTGTCGATGCGGTGAACAATGCCCGGTCTGCGGACACCGCCTATGCCGGAGAGACTGGCGCCGCAATGGTGAATGAGGGCGTTGACCAACGTTCCCGTCCAATGGCCGGCAGCAGGATGTACGACCAGGCCCGCCGGTTTGTCGATGACGATCAGATGGTCATCTTCGAAGACCACGTCGAGAGGGATGTCTTCCGGTTTGGGAACCGGATCTTCAGGTGCCGGCAGAACGACATTTACTTCATCGCCCGGAGTGAGCCTATAGTTGGGCTCCCGTGTTTCCTGTTGCCCGATCGCCACGAAACCCTGCTTTATAAGTTCCTTGAATCGGGACCGACTGATATCAGGAACGGTAAGGCTTAGAAACCGATCAAGCCGTTCGCCTTCGTCGGCGTCTGCGGCTATAAGACTACGTTTATCTGGAGTGGTGGAGTTCATGACTGAATCGCAGATGTTAGAGGACGAGAAATCCGATGGAACGGCGTTCCCGGAATCAGAGGAGCCTGTCAAAAACCCCCGGTTCCTGAAGGGGCTGGTTATTTTTCTCGGTGTATTGCTTATCGGCGGATTCGTTGTTGTGTTTTCCACCATCATATACCGTGCGGTCAACCTGCCCGAGTCGAAGACGGGGTATTCGGGTGCGCCGGGGTTTGAAGACATGACTATTGCGATCCCGGTCGGCGCGACCATAACATCAATGGAACTGGACGGGGCAAGGCTCGCGGTTCAGGTGCGATCGGATAGTGGCGAAGAGATCCTGATCGTCGATACCCGTCAGGGCCGGGTGCTCGGCCGCATTCGACTGCAGACCGGCGGTTAGGCCAGATACGGTCTTGCGCATTGGCAGGCGACCGTGATGGCAGTGGTCTTGGCTGACGCGCTATTTTTGAGTGAGTTCGTTCTGCAATGCGCGGATGCGGGCGGCAAGCGACGATGATCCCTTGCCGCTCTGATTATCGGTTCCGGTCTGGGACACATCACCATTTTCCGTGTCGGGCGTCGGTTCATTTGCCTGGGCGGCCGGTGCAGGCGGTTTGTCCTGTGACCCTCGTGCTGCCGTGATAGGGGTGACATTGCTGGGGGTTTCAGGCGGCTCATCCGATGGTTCGAGCTGCATCTTGGTGACATCGATTTCCGCAACCAGCCTGGAGGACATGTTTTTCATATCGACCGTGACGGCATCGACCTCCTTGCGGAGGCTCCCGTAAGGATTGACACGGCTTTTCCAGGTGGTCTCCAGGGCGCCGATTTCTTCACGCAGCCTCGACGATTCCCGTTCGGCCCGCTCGAGATCAGACAGGAGGACATCGCGGTCCTCACGCAGGCGCGTAAGATGACGTTGATAGGTCTGTGCCTGGCGCGGGTCATTCGATGCTTCGGCGCGGACCGACTCGCGCAGCATGCTAACGTCCCGTCGGGTTTCGTACAGTTTCGCGCGCTGCCGTTCGATCTCTGCGGCCAGGCGGCCAAGTTGGTTGACCCGGTCAGCCATGGCCTGGTGGGCAAGCTCGAATGTCCGATCTTCCGCTTCCTGTTGCTTGGAATGATTGCGCAAATGGGCGAGTTCGCTGTCGCGGCCGCTGGCCAGTTCGGATTGCTCTTTCAGTGCCCTGCGCTGGCGTTCAAGGGTTTCGCCCTGCTTGCGGATCTTCTCGCCCTGCTGCAGGGCCAACTCAGTCTTGACGCGAAGATCCTCTTCCAGGGGGGCCGCGCGGCTGGTGAGCTTCATGATCTTGGCATCGCGCTCGATGATCTGGGCGGCCTGATCCTTGGACCGCTCCATCAATTCGTCGATGCGGTCAGTCTGGCGGGAAATCTCCACCACATGGCGGCCGTTCTTTTCTTTCAGTTCTTCGACGGTGAGTTCGAGCTTGCGCGTCGACAGGGCAAATTCCGCCTTGAGCTGGTCACGGTCGGCCTGAATCTCAGCCATGGTCAACGGCGATTGACTCTGAATTCGTTTGGTTGTGATCCTGGCGGCCTGGCGCCAAAGGACAGGAGCAATGAACAACCCGAGCAATCCGGCACACAGAAAACCCAGCGCGATGAACATAATCGTCTGAATCATCGTAACGCTCGCCCTTTAAGAAACCTGTGCCAATTTGGAAATTCTAGTTGTATCTATTGCCATTTTCCGGCTCCGGCGTCCATTCCCGTGCACAGTTAGGGTTAAAGCTGCTTCTGTAACACAGCCTCCCAATAATGGCATGGCGCGTCGTATGTGAACAGACTGTCGGTGAGTTAGCACGACCGGCCACACAGGTCAAAAATACAAACCGCGCTGAAATTCCCGGTGGCCGCCTTGCTAGAACGGGTTCCAGGTCGGTTTGGGCGTGTATTTGAGGTATCCGACGTTGACACCAAGTCGCGCGCCGACACCGGTGCGGATGGGTGCCAGAACCAAGTCATAGCGCTGCAGGAAGTTTACGCCCAGCCCACCAACGACATATGCCGAACCCTCGACACCGGGGATGCGGTAATAAATGTCGTCCATTGACCTGAGATTGTAGATCAACGTCAGGACACGGGAGCCGTTGCCACCGAAATCGAGACCGATCGAGGGGCCCTGCCAATAGATTTTTCGCTGGCCGCCGAACTTGGGATGGATGGTGCCCTCGCCATAGCGCAGCCCGCCGACGAACGATCCGGCCGCCTCCTCTCCCACGATGTAGGCGTTGGGTCTGCCGCGCTGGCGAAAGACATATTCGACCATCTCAGCCAGACCGCCGGTTGTCTTGCCAAAGAAGGCGTGGCCGGCATCGATGATTTCCTGGGGCGAATAGGTGCCGCCTTGTGACGGCGCCGGTTGGCTTGACTGTGACTGCGCCAGTGACGGACTGGTCGTGGCAAAAGCGCCAAAAAGCAGCCAAATCGTCATCGTGAAAATCATACGAAAGGTTGTCTTCATCTGATCTGAAACCTTGTGATTGGAGACCCCGTGATTGGATACCATGTCGAGCTGCTTGGAGTTAATGCTTTGCCGGTCGTCGGGCGCGGCACAACGCGTGAGCCGGTAGAATTCGGTGTTTGCCGCTTTTTTACCAGTTTGTCCTAGGCTCTATGAATTGGGTCCTTGACCTTACGGTTCGACACCGCTTCGAACACCCAGCGTATATGAGCATGAATTATGTCAAAGAATAGGCCGCGGCAATCCGATTCGCAGCGAAAAATGCAACAGTGCACCGGCACGCCTGGCCGCTTGGCGCTGGGCCTGATGCTCGGGGTCTGGATGTTCGGCAGCCCATCGCTCGCTTCAACCAGCGAACGGATCTGGACCGATACCGCCTCCGGCGTTGCAATCGGAGGCTATGACCCCATGACCTATTTTGTGGATGGCGAGGCCCTGCGAGGTCTGGCGACCCACGAATGGACGTGGGGCGGCGTTACCTGGCGGTTTCGGAATTCAGGCAACCTCATGGCCTTCAAGAGGCATCCCGTTGTCTATGCGCCCCAATTGGGCGGTTATGGCGTGATGGCGGCAGCCGAGGGCCTGACGGCGCGCGGGCATCCTCAGGTCTGGTCGATTCATAAGGGCAGGCTCTATCTTTTCCATACGGCTGAAGCACGAGACGCGTGGCGGCTAGACCCCGACAAATGGACGAAGATGGCAATCGACAAGTGGCCGGTTGCCGCAAAGACGCTCAGCCGCTAGATGTTTAGTTGAACAGGACCGCGGTACTCCCCGCCGCCTGACCGTGCCTTACTGCCAGCCGCGGGCAACAAAGCCCGGATTGTCGAGGCCCCGTTCAGTCTTGGCATAACGCAATCGCGTGCCATCGAATGTGGTGACGCTGCCACCGGCACATTCAAGCACGGCCTGGCCGGCAGCGGTATCCCATTCCATGGTCCGGCCGTGCCGGGGATACAGATCGGCCTGACCGCAGGCCAAGTTGCAGAATTTCAGGGATGATCCGGCGGATATCCGTTCTACGACCGTGAAGTCCCGGAGATAGGTTTCAAGGGCTGGATCGCCGTGCGATCGGCTGGCGATCACGGTCAGGCCGATATCGGGTGGTCTGCGCACGGATATGGGTTCCCAGACACCACCCGCATTGTCACCCTTGATCTCGAACGCTCCGATGTCCCGGCCGGCGATAAAAAACCGGCCGATGGCGGGGGCGTAGACGATGCCGGCGATCGGAACACGATCGTGTACCAGCGCGATATTAACGGTGAACTCGCCATTGCGGTTTACGAATTCCCGCGTGCCGTCGAGCGGGTCGACAAGAAAAAACGTTCGCGCGATTCGTGTGGGGGCGGCCAGAGCGTGCTGTTCCTCGGAAATCACCTGGAGCCCAGGCGCGCGTGCCGCGAGGTGCTCCAAGATGATCGCTTCGGACGCATGGTCGGCGTCCGTCACCGGACTGTCGTCATCCTTGGCCGATACTTCGAACCCGGTGCTGTAGATGTCCATGATCCTTCGCCCGGCTTCAAAGGCGCAAGGCACCAGGGAACGGATAATGCTGCTGCTGTCGGGCGTGTGGTCTTGCATGGTTGGCTCTGTATCCGGTCCTGTAGGGCGACCGTCGGCGCGGGCCCCCGAAAAAACGCAAAAACTGATTCGTTTTGTCATAACCGCACTGCCATTAGCCAGAACAAAATGCAGGTGGAATTTAAAAGTCCTTATGGACCGGCATCTTAGAACTTCGGTATCAGCAACCTTGGCATTCTGCGTCATGCACTGTATCAGCGTTTGAGATGAAGAATTTTGGGGAAGCCTTGCCGATGAATGCCGCGCCGCTTGAAGCTTTGGAACTGGCCGCTCTGATGTGCAGCCGTGTCTGTCACGACGTAATCAGCCCGGTTGGCGCCATTACGAACGGCCTTGAGGTGCTGGAGGACGAAAACGACGAAAAGATGCGAGGTTTCGCCCTTGATCTGATCAAGAAGAGTGCCGAGCAGGCATCCGCCAAACTTCAGTTCGCCCGGTTGGCATTTGGCGCAGCCGGTTCCGCCGGGGCGCAGATCGATCTCGGTGATGCGCAGGATGTCACTTCGGGATTTATCGGCAAGGAAAAGGTCACTTTGCACTGGACCGGGCCGAGAGAAACCCGTCCGAAGAATGAAGTCAAACTGCTATTGAATATGATCCTCGTCGGTTTGACGACGATTCCGCGCGGCGGAGATCTGTCGGTCGGCATCGACGGTTCTTCGATCGTGGTGTTGTGTGTTGGCGAAGGCGCCAACATTCCCGCCGGCACAAGCGAGCTTCTGGATGGCACCGCCGATGTGGAAGGAATAGATCCTCGTTCGGTGCAGATCTATTTTACCGGCCGGGTCGCTACACAAGCGGGGATGAAGCTCGACGTTCAGGCCGGCGATGGCGAAGTCCAGCTGATTGCCCGCGCAGTTTAGAGCATCCATTGCGGGAAAAATCCGCACCGTTTCAACCATTGTTAACCCTTTCCGGTCAGGATCTCTGCGGAGACAATCGCTCTGTATTTTCAGGGCGTCGCAATGGCTGGAAGGGGCAGTGTAATGGATGATCTTCTCGGTGATTTTCTTGCCGAAACCGAGGAAAGTCTGGACGTCGTTGACGCTCAGCTCGTGAAATTTGAACGAGATCCGAATAACGCGGAGATTCTCGATAACATTTTCAGGTTGGTGCACACGATCAAGGGGACGTGTGGTTTTCTTGGACTGCCGCGACTTGAGAGGGTTGCCCATGCGGCCGAGAACCTCATGGGGCGATTCCGTGAGGGACTGCCGGTTACCGAACAAGCGGTGACTGTGGTGATGGAATCGATCGACCGGATCAAAGAAATTCTCGCTGATCTGGAAAAGAATCAGAAGGAACCGGAAGGATCCGATGCGGACCTGATTTCACAACTCGACATACTGTCGGCTGTGGGGTCCGAACCCGAGCCTGCCGTGGAAGCAGAACCCGAACCGGTCGCCGTCGAAGCGCCGCAGCCTCAAGCTTCCCTTGAAATTGGCGATAACTCGTCGATTGTTCATGAAGTTTCCCTGGAAGAACTCGACAAGATTTTTGATGCAGCGCCGTCGGATGTGCACATTCCCGACCCGCTTGGTCGTGACAAGAAACCTGAACCTGCACCGGCAGCACCGCCTATGCCGGCACGCCAGGCGAAGCCATCGGCGGAAAAGGCGGAAGCCGACACGCCGCGCGGAGAACCCAAGAAGGGCGACGTGCGCACAAAGTCCATCCGTGTCAATGTGGACACTCTTGAGCGCCTCATGACGACGGTCAGCGAACTGGTTCTGGCGCGAAATCAGCTGCTTGAAATTGGCCGCCACATTCAGGACGGCGCACTTCAGGCTCCGTTGCAAAGACTGTCCAGTGTTACAGCGGAACTGCAGGAACGGGTGATGAAGACCCGGATGCAGCCGATCGGAAACGCCTGGCAAAAACTGCCGCGTATCATCCGCACCCTCGGCAACGACCTCGGCAAGCAGATCGAACTGGAAATGACCGGGGAAGATACCGAGCTTGACCGTCAGGTTCTTGAATTGATCCAGGATCCACTCACTCACATGGTCCGCAATGCGGCAGATCACGGCCTCGAGGATACCGAAGGCAGGCTTGCTGCGGGCAAACCGGCGACCGGACGGGTCATGCTCAACGCCCGCCACGAAGGCGGCCATATCGTCATTGAGATTGCCGACGATGGCCGGGGCCTGAATGCCGAGAAAATCCGGCAGAAAGCTGTCGCCAACGGCTTTGCGTCCGCGGCTGACGTTGAGGCGATGAGCGATATCCAGGTCAACCGCTTGATTTTCGAGCCGGGGCTTTCGACGGCAGAGGCGGTGACAAATGTCTCCGGGCGCGGTGTGGGAATGGATGTCGTCCGCTCCAATATTGAACTGATCGGCGGATCGGTCGACGTGATATCGCGGCCCGGCGAAGGTTCCCGGTTTACGATCCAGATTCCGCTGACGCTGGCAATCGTGCCGGCTCTGATCATCGGTGCCGGGGAGCAGAAATTCGCGCTGCCGCAACTGAACATCATTGAACTGGTTCGGGTGCGGTCCGGTGACGAGCACAGCGTCGAAGTGGTCAACGGGTCACCGATTCTGCGACTGCGCGGCCGTCTCCTGCCGCTTGTTCGCCTTGCCGATGTGTTTCAGGGGAAATGCGTGAAACCGGCACCCGATTCTGAAGCTGACGGCGAATCCCAGGATGGCAACGAGTTTGTTGCTGTTCTCAGAATCGGCGGGTTTGAATTTGGAATAGTGGCGGATGCGGTATTCGATACCGAAGAAATCGTGGTCAAACCGCTTTCCGGTTTTCTGAAGAACGTCAAAGCCTTTTCCGGCAACACGATCCTTGGCGACGGCAATGTGGTCATGATCATAGATCCGTCGGGCATAGCCGAGATCGGAGAGATGCGAACCTCCGTGGCACTGGGCGATGAGGTCCAGACAGACATGGACAACATCGAATCGAGCGACGAGATGATTGCCATGCTCCTGTTTACAGCAGGGTCGACCGATCCAAAAGCGCTACCGCTTGCGCTGATCAACCGACTCGAGGAAATCGACATGGCCGTCGTCGAGCATTCCGGCGACCGCGATGTGGTGCAGTACCGAGACGCCCTGATGCCCCTGATACGGATGGATGACCACAGTTCAAACGGCAACAAACCGGTTATCGTAATCGAGCACAACGGCCGGCACACGGGGCTTGTCGTAGACAACATTGTGGATGTGGTCGAAGAGCATCTTTCGATTCAACCCGGCACGTCAGGAATGGGTACAATCGGATCGGCGGTTGTCTCCGAAAAAGTGACCGAGATCCTCGATCTGGCGCATTACATGCCGGAAACCCTTGAAGTGGCGGACGGAAAATTCGAAAAAGAACTGGAAAGTCAGATTCTGTTGATCGACGACTCGTCTTTCTTCAGGAACATGCTGACGCCGTTCCTGTCGGCGCATGGTTTCCATGTGACCGCTGTGTCTTCGGCGACTGAGGCCATGGAGTCCGCCCGTCGCGGCCGGTCATACGATATCGTCCTGAGCGACCTGGAAATGCCGGACATGGACGGGTTTGAATTCATCAGTGCTGTCCGCGACTCAAACACCTGGCCCGATGCGCAATTCATTGCCCTGTCTGGTCATACCAGCCACGAGATTGTCGAACGTACGCGGGCAAGCGGTTTTACTGACCATGTTGCGAAGTTCGACCGCATGCGCCTTCTCGATATTCTTAACAATTGTTCTCCAGTCATGAGGGTTGCCGCATGAAAGACGTAATCGGTGAAACCATTGAGTCTCAACATGAAGATTACGATGGCGAGTATGTGACGGTTCTCATTCAAGGGCAGCTGTTCGGCCTGCCGATCGGTGATGTCGAGGATGTTTTTGAACCGCAGATGGTAACCAGTGTCCCGCTGTCGCCAAAGGAAGTCGTCGGTGTCTTGAACCTCAGAGGGCGCCTGGTCACGCTTGTCGATGTATGTGTGAAACTGGGCATTGACCAAATTACCGTCGAAAAACCGATGGCGATCGGGTTGCGCCGGGATGAGGGCGCCTACGCTCTTATGGTCGATGAGGTCGGCGACGTCATTCGCCCCGACGGTTCGAGTGTCGAGCCGGTACCGTCTCACCTTGACCAGGTCTGGAAACAGGTTTGTACCGGCGTGCTTCAGCTCGAGGACCAGTTGATGATGGTTCTCGATCCTGAATGCATATTTGAGAGCGAACGGGAAAACCGTGCGGCGTGAAGCCGGGACTGAATGTCTGATGAGGGAAAAAATTATGAAACAATGCCTGGTCGTCGATGACAGTAGTGTGATCCGCAAGGTTGCTCGACAGATATTGGAGCAACTGGATTTTTCAATAAGTGAAGCCGAAGACGGTCAGGTTGCGCTAGACAAATGTCGCGTGGAAATGCCCGATGCGATTCTTCTCGATTGGAACATGCCGGTCATGGACGGCATCGATTTCCTATCGGCGTTGCGAGAGGAATCCGGCGGCGATCAGCCGGTCGTCGTATTCTGCACGACCGAGAACGATTACGATCATATTTCGAGAGCGATTTCCGCGGGCGCTGACGAATACGTCATGAAGCCGTTCGACCGGGAAATTATCGAGGCCAAGTTCCAAGAAGTCGGCCTCCTCTAAGATAGTTCGAAGTCCACATGCAAAGTACCGTTTCCAGGCCACGCCCGTCGCCGGTTGAAGCCCAACGAGGGGTCCGGGTCGTCGTTATCGACTCATCTCTGGTGTTTCGCGGTCTGACATCGCGTTGGCTGTCCGAATTGCCTGAAATCGCCGATGTGGCCACATTTTCAAACGCGGATTCGGTGCTCAGACGACCCGATGTGGAGGCGCCGGACATTATTGTCCTTGATCTGGGGGTTTCGGAGACAAACGGATATGCGGTGCTCCAAGCTGTGCACGCCAGATTTGCAAGAAGCCTGATACTGGTTATTGCGTCGACAAATGGAGATCCTTCTG
Source organism: Alphaproteobacteria bacterium (assembly GCA_021775805.1). GTDB lineage: Bacteria > Pseudomonadota > Alphaproteobacteria > Rhizobiales > JAJFHC01 > JAJFHC01. The sequence continues at coordinate 69,490 of JAJFHD010000011.1, forward strand.
CTGTCGCCGACAAGGTGAAGAAACTGGGCGCGCAAGGCATTCTCACGAGGCCTGTGAGTCTGTCGCAAACTGGAGAGTCGCGAGCTTTCAAGTCGACATTTACGATGAGCGTTCTCACCCTGGCTCAACGCAGCGCGAGAAGCACTGGCGGGTCGCAAAGACCGGCGGCCGCGTCCGCTCGCGTATCGGTCGCCCGTCCGTCGACCCCGGGCCCCGTACAGGGCACCGCAGGGCAGGCTTGCGCTTTGCGGCCGTACTCCAGGTTCCGTCCAAAAATCCTTGCGATTGGAGGTTCCACCGGAGCGCCACCGGCCTTGATGGACCTGATCTGTCAGATACCGCCTGGACCGCACGACGTCCCGATCGTGGTGGTTCAGCACATGCCCGATGCGTTCACGATACTGCTCGCTGATCATATCGCCAAGAAATCCAAGCGGGACTGCAGGAGACCGGTTGACGGTGAGACCATATTGCCCGGCAAGGTCTATGTCGCCCCGGGTGATCTACATCTCAAGCTGGAAGATCAGAACGGCGAGATCAAGGCGAGGCTTTACGATGGACCGCAGGTGAATTTCTGCAAACCCGCTGTGGATCCCCTGTTTGAAAGCGTTGCCGGAATTTACAAGGCGGAGACGCTTGGCGTCATTTTGACGGGTATGGGCCAGGACGGGCTTGATGGCGCCAGGGTGATTGTCGAGAAGGGTGGTACCCTGCTTGCTCAGGACGAGGCCAGCAGCGTCGTCTGGGGCATGCCAGGAGCAGTGGCGCGTGCCGGATTGTGCAGCGCCGTGGTGCCGGTAAATGTAATTGCGTCGAGCGTGACGAGACTACTGCGTGGGGAGAGATTGTCATGACACCAACAGAATACGAGTTCATGGCCCGATATCTGAAACAGAAATCCGGCCTGGCGTTGGCGCCAAACAAGGAATATCTGCTGCAGAGCAGACTTGGGCCGATTGTCCGTGAAAAAGGTCTTGCGGACATATCCGAACTGATTGCGGCATTGCGCCGAGGCGGGAATCTGGCGTTGGAAACCGAAGTGATGGAAGCGATGACGACAAACGAGTCGTTCTTCTTCCGCGACCGTACGCCATTCGACCTCATGCGGGACTTCATGGTTCCTTCCCTGCTGGAAAACGGACGTGCTTCGGCGAAACTCCGGGTCTGGTGTGCTGCAGCATCCACGGGACAGGAACCCTACTCGATTGCCATATTGCTCAACGAAATGGCGCGCGACCTGAAAGGCCGGTCGGCAGAGATCGTTGCCACCGATATCTCCAAACAGGTGCTTGAACGGGCGAAGTCGGGCATCTACACCCAGTTCGAGGTCCAGCGCGGACTGCCGATCAAGCTCCTGATGAAGTATTTCTCGAAGACCGATGAAACCTGGCAGATCAACCAGGCCATCCGTTCCGCGGTAAGGTTTGAGTTCGCCAATCTGCTCAATGATTTTTCAAGATTGGGTAAGTTCGATATCGTGTTCTGCCGGAATGTGCTCATTTACTTCGACGAACCCACGAAGAAGGACATCCTGAAACGCATTGCGTCGATGCTCAATCCTGGCGGCTTCGTTGTCCTTGGGGCGGCTGAAACCATCATGGGTCTGTCCGACAGGCTTTACTCGATCCCCGGCAAGCGGGGCATTATCGCGCTCAACGAGGATGCCAAGGAATCGCCGGTATCACGGCCCGGTGGATCGTTTGCGCCCCGTGGTGTCGCAGCGTTGAACGTGTCGAATGGCTGAAACTCCCGGTTGAGCGAGAGTAAACGCTTCAAGGGCCAACAGATCCCTGGACGTTTCCAACCGACCGAGTTGGCGGATCACTCCCAGAAAACATGCGCTGCAAGCCCAATTGTGCTAATGTGGCGCCTTGTTGTGGCGTTAAAGTCTGGCGATGCCGATGCATCGTTATGAACTCCTTGAGGCAAACTGCTCCAGACTGTCCACTGAATCACAGGAACTGTCCTCGTGGCCAATCCGGTATCGATGCGGGTGCAAATCTTGCTTCTGGGGGCTCTGGTGGGCATCGCTGCCGCGGTGTGGATTGCAATGCGGCCAGCGGGCGATGCGGTGACCGGAAGTTCCGGAAACGCAAACCAGAAGCTCCAGAAATCCGGGGAAAAGAAGCCCGGCCGCGACGTACCCGTCATTGTCGTTGAAGTTGGGCAGGTGAAGAACGACGAGATCGTGGCGGCCGTCGGAACCGCGCGCGCCCGCCGGTCGGTTACGGTTCAGGCGGAAACTGACGGTGAAATCGTCGCCTTTGGACCCCGTGCGGGCGCAGCCGTCAAAAAGGGCGATTCCATCGTTCGACTCGACGACACCAAGGCAAGACTGGCTGTGGAGATAGCGACACGCAGACTGGAAGAAGTCAGCCGCTTGCACGATCGGTCAAAGTTTCTGCAGCAGAGCAGTGTCAACTCCAGCGCCAAGGTCCAAGACTCCAAAACTGTGGTAGAGCGGACATCGCTTGAACTTCAGCAAGCCCGTGAGGCACTGCTCGATCTGAACATCAAGGCGCCGTTTGACGGGGTTATAGGCATTCCCAAAGTGGAGGTCGGCGATCGCGTGACGACGGCCACGGCAATCGTGTCGCTGGACATGCGTTCCGAGATCCTGGTCGAATTCGAAGTGGCGGAGAAATTTCTGGCCCGGATCGCGGCCGGCGATGCCGTTGCGGCAGTAACCCCGAGCCATTCAGGGCGCACGTTTTCAGGGCGGATAGAAAACATCGACAGCCGGATCGATCCGGCATCACGGACGGTCGCGGTTCGTGCGGTCATACCCAATGATCACGACCTGTTGCGGCCTGGCATGTCTTTTGCGGTGGAGCTTGTCTTGCCGGGTGAGATGTATCCGGCGGTGCCCGAGCTTTCACTGCAATGGCGCAAAGGAGAAAGCTACGTCTGGGTCGCCCGGGACGGCAGGGTGATCAAGACACTCGTAAGGACGGTAAAGAGGCTTAACAGCATCATTCTGGTGGATGCCGATTTGAAGCCCGGTCAACTGGTGGTGGTGGAGGGCGTGCAGCGTCTGCGACACGGGCGTGCCGTGTCCTATACCAGGCCGAAACCTGAAGCCAAACCGGCAACGGTGCCTGAGACAAGGCGGATGGATCCGGCCAAAGACAACAACGTTGACAAGGGGTGATCGGTAGTGGGCATTGCCAACGATCTTCCCGCCCTGAGTGTTCGCCGTCCCTATCTTGCTGCGGTTATCAATTTCCTGATCATCATCGCTGGTGTCAGCGCAATCTTTGGTGTTGAAGTCCGGGAACTGCCTGACGTCGACCGGCCGATCGTCACCGTGCGTGCCAATTTTCCCGGCGGCTCTCCCGAAACCATTGATGCCGAAATCACCAGTGTGATCGAAGGGGCCGTCGCGCGGGTCAACGGTGTCGTTGAAGTGCGCTCCTCGAGCGAAGAGAACAACTTCCGCATTCGCGTGGTGTTCCGGCCTTCCGTCGATCTGGTTACCGCGGCAAACGATGTGCGCGAAGCCGTGAGCCGGGTGCAACGTGAACTGCCGACCGGTGTCGAGGACCTGTTTGTGATCAAGGCCGATGCAGACTCCCAGGCAATCATTCGCCTTGCCGTGATTAGCGATGAACTACCGATCGAAGATGTGACGCGCAAGGTCGAAAACGAAATCATTCCCGAAATAACATCTGTTGCCGGAGTCGCCGACGTCGCACTCTTCGGAAAACGCGAACGGGTGATGAGGGTCGTAATCAACCCCATGCGGCTTGCAAGCTACAATTTGTCCGTGAGCAATGTGGTCGATGTCCTCAAAGGCGCCCGTTTCGATGTGCCGGCGGGCAGTTTCAAGTCGAACCAACAGGAAGTCATCGTCCGTGCCAATGCGTCGGTTACCAGGCCCGATGCAGTCGAGAAGCTGGTTATTCGCGATCCGATCAGGATAGGAGACGTCGGTCACGTCTATTTCGGCCCAGCCGACGCTGAAAGCATAGTACGCCTCGATGGCCGCACGGTCGTTAGTCTGGGCGTTATCCGGCGCGCGCAATCGAACACGGTTTCCATCTCGCGCGATGTGGCGGTGGTGGTCGCCAAACTCAACCGACGGCTCAAGAACGTGAGCATCGTTACGACTTCGGACGACTCCATTTTCATAAAGGGGGCGATTGCCGAAGTGCTCATCAGCCTTTCGTTGGCGGTACTGATCGTTGTCGCGGTGATTTCACTTTTCATTGGACAGCTCAGGGCTGCCTTCATTCCTGCGGTCGCCATTCCGGTCGCTCTGATCGGAACAATCGCGGCAATCTGGCTGCTTGGCTTTTCCCTTAATCTGATCACGTTGCTGGCGCTGGTGCTGGCAACAGGGCTGGTTGTCGACGATGCGATTGTCGTTCTGGAGAACATTCAACGGCTCAAAGCACAAGGCCTCGCCCCAAGGGCCGCCGCCGTGATCGGAACACGCCAGGTCTTCTTTGCCGTCATCGCGACGACATTGACTCTGGTGTCGGTGTTCTTGCCGATCTCATTTTTGCCTTCGACCGCTGGTCGGTTGTTCGGCGAATTCGGCTTTGTGCTTGCCGTAACGGTTTGCATCTCGTCCTTCGTCGCCTTGACGATCGTTCCGATACTTGCGTCGCGCACGGGGTCGCCGCCAGTGTCGGATGCCGGGCGGACTTGGTCTGTCGGTTCACTGATCGGGCGGCCGATCTTGGCGGGTTATGTCAAGGTGCTCGGCCTTGTTATGGCCGCGCCCTTTGTGGTTATCGGTCTTTGTTGCATCGTCATTGCCTTTGCCGCCGTGACATATGATTCGCTTGGAGAGGAACTCGTGCCCGAAGAGGACAGGGGGCTGATCGCAGTGCGCCTTACGGGTCCTGATGGTGTTGGTCTGGATTATACGGACCGGCAGGTTGAAAAGATCGAAGCCATCCTGCAGCCCCTGGTCGACGATGGTACCGTGACCGGCCTCTTCACAATTACGGGACGGTACGATCTCAATCGGGGACAAGTCGATGCCCCGCTGCGCCATTGGTCCGAACGTCACCGCAGCGAAGGTGAGATTGCCAAGGCGGTCAACAAAAAGCTCGGTGCTATTCCAGGCGCGCGCGCGCGCGTGCGGCGCAGCAACAGCCTGGGTCTGCGCAATGCTGATGGTGGCATCCGTTTTGCCCTGACTGGATCCAACTATGAAGCAATCGCCGAAGCAGCCGACGCTTTTGCGATCGAGATGGAAAAGAAAGTCGTGCAGATTCAGAACCTTCGCGTTGAGTTTCGAGCGACCCAGCCGCAGCTTTCTGTCAGCATAGATCGCCGCCGTGCCATAGACCTTGGCGTGCCGATCGAGAGCCTGGCGTCCACCGTTCAGGTTCTGGTCGACAATGACGAAGTTGCAGAACTGACGATCGACGACGAACAGGTTTCCGTCGTTCTGCAGGCAGAAGCCGGCGTCATCGACGATCCCTCTGATTTACGCAATCTCTATGTCGCGGCAGCAAATGACCGGCTGGTTCCGTTGTCTCAACTGGTTTCCTTCAAGGAAAACGCGGTGGCTGCCGAACTGGACCGTCACGGTCAACGTCGTGCCATCGAAATCTTTGGCGACCCGGTGCCGGGTCATTCGCTGCGTGAAGCGGTCAGTGCCATTCAAAATCTTGCAGACGAAACATTACCCGCAGGAATTGGGTTGCTGTTCCTCGATGAGGCATCGGCACTGAACGAAACATCCCAAGGTGTCACAATCACCTATCTTGTGGCATTGCTCATCGTTTTTCTGGTTCTGGTGGCACAGTTCGAGAGTATGAGCAGTGCGCTGGTCATCCTTCTTACGGTCCCGTTTGGCGTCTGTGCGGCGATCTTTGCCTTGGCTCTGACCGGAACCACGATCAACATCTACAGCCAGATCGGCGTCCTGATGCTAATCGGTATCATGGCAAAAAATGCCATTCTCATGGTCGAGTTTGCTGATCAGTTGCGTGAAGAAGGCCATTCCGTATTCGATGCCGTTCGCGAAGCCTCGATCGTTCGGTTTCGTCCGATCGCCATGACGATGATGTCGACGGTGCTCGCCGGTCTGCCCCTGATCCTGGGCGGAGGACCGGGCGTCGAAGCGCGTGCCGCGATTGGCTGGGTGGTATTCGGAGGTCTCGGTCTTGCGGCCCTGTTCACGCTGTTTCTGACGCCGGCCCTCTACCTTCTCATCGCCGGTCTGGTCAAACCACGCAATGAAGCCGCAAATCGCATCGCCGAAGAGATCAGGCACGGCGACTCGATCGTAAACACGCCTGGGGAATAGAGTCCTGAATCTCTTTGCCGTGTAGTTTTCCGCCACCTCCAGCCACAAAAAAACCCCGGACGAACCGGGGCTTTTTGTTCTTGCCTGCGACTGGCGTCAGGCTGATTCTTTCATCGGTTCGGCACTTTCCGACGGGTCGCGCAATACGTAACCGCGGCCCCATACGGTCTCGATGTAGTGCTCACCGTCGGTCGCTGCGGCAAGTTTCTTGCGCAGTTTGCAGATGAAGACGTCGATGATCTTGAGTTCCGGCTCGTCCATGCCGCCGTAAAGATGGTTGAGGAACATTTCCTTGGTCAGGGTCGTGCCCTTGCGCAAGCTGAGCAACTCAAGCATCTGATATTCCTTGCCGGTCAGATGCACGCGCTGGCCGTTCACCTCAACCGTCTTGGTATCGAGATTAACTTTCAGTTCGCCAGTGGCGATGATCGACTGGGAATGCCCCTTGGAGCGTCGCACGACCGCATGAATTCGGGCAACCAGCTCATCTTTGTGGAAGGGTTTGGTCATGTAGTCGTCGGCGCCAAAGCCCAGACCGCGAACCTTGTTCTCGATGCCGGCAAGTCCCGACAATATCAGAATCGGCGTATTGACCTTCGCCACCCTCAGTGTCTTGAGGACCTCATACCCGCTCATGTCGGGCAGATTCAGGTCAAGCAGTATGATGTCATAGTCATAGAGCTTCCCCAAATCGACACCTTCTTCGCCGAGATCCGTCGTATACACATTAAATCCATCCGACTTGAGCATCAGTTCGATACTCTGCGCTGTAGCGCTGTCGTCTTCGATTAGAAGAACTCTCATTCCAATCCCCTCTTGCGTGGCCCCTTCTGGGCTAAACCGCTGGACACGTTCATCCGGCGTTAACGCAGAACCACCGAACAATTCCGATCGTTAAGATATCTCGCAATTGGTTAACAAAATATAATTATCCCAACCAAACGAGGCAGTTCAGCCAAATTGTACATGTGAAAGATCAGAACAGAACGCGAATGACCGAATCACTTGGGTGACGCTACCGACCTGGCAGGCATACTCAAAACTCGACCAACAAGGTTTACGAAACCTTAAACGCTTTCGCCCACTATAGAGGCGTAATTGTGATTCGTGTGCGTTCATATTTTGATTTCTCGCCAGACAATGGGTGAAGTCGCAAGGCAGGGAACGGCTTAAATTGAGAGCTCTGATCAATGAAATTTCCGCGCTGCCGGATGTGGAACGGTACGGCCGGGTGGAGTCCGTGCAAGGTCTGCTTGTGGAAGTCGCCGGGCCTGTTCAGGCGATGAGTATCGGATCGCGCGTGTCGATCGACGTGCGCGGTCAAGCCGATGTTCCATGCGAAGTGGTGGGTTTTCGCGAGAAACGCGCCTTGTGCATGCCGTTCGGTGCGCTCGAGGGCGTTCGCATGGGCTGCAAGGCGGTGGTGGGCAACCACCGGCCGGTGATTCGCCCCGACTCCAGTTGGCTGGGGCGCGTGCTGAACGCAGAAGGGGTGCCGATCGACGGCAAGGGGCCACTCAGCAATGGCCGTGAAGCCTACGATCTGCGTGCCTCACCGCCGCCGGCCCATAAACGGTCCCGGGTGGGCGATCCGGTCGATCTGGGCGTCCGGGCCCTCAACGCTTTCGCCACCTGTTGCAAGGGTCAGAGAATGGGCATTTTTGCCGGTTCCGGTGTCGGCAAGTCGGTCCTGCTTTCCATGTTGGCGCGAAACACGGCCTGCGATGTCTCGATCATCGGTCTGATCGGTGAACGCGGGCGTGAGGTTCAGGAATTCATCGAAGACGATCTGGGACCGGAGGGACTTGCCCGGAGCATCGTCGTGGTCGCGACGTCGGACGAGGCCGCTCTGATGCGGCGCCAGGCGGCCTATCTCACACTTGCGCTCAGCGAGTATTTCCGCGATCAGGGGCAGGATGTCCTGTGCCTGATGGACAGTGTCACCCGTTTTGCCATGGCACAACGCGACATCGGTCTGTCGGGGGGAGAACCGCCGACCAGCAAGGGCTACACACCGACGGTGTTCGCAGAGCTGCCGAAACTTCTCGAGCGCGCCGGTCCCGGCGTCGGTCAAGGTTCGATAACCGGACTGTTCACGGTTCTGGTCGAAGGTGACGACCATAACGAACCGGTGGCGGATTCCGTGCGCTCGATCCTGGACGGGCACATCGTCATGGACCGCCGGATTGCAGAGCGTGGGCGTTATCCGGCGGTCGACGTCCTGCGGTCGGTATCCCGGACAATGCCCAATTGTGTACCGGAACACGCACTTCCCGTGGTCCAGGAAGCACGCCGCCTCATGTCGACCTACAACGACATGGAAGAACTCATCCGTCTGGGCGCCTACCGGCCCGGATCCGATCCGAAGATTGACGAATCCATCCACTTTCAACCGATGTTGGAAACTTTTCTTTCACAGCGAAAGGAAGAATCAACTTTGCTGTGCGAAGGTTACGATCAATTGGCCCGGATTTTGAATGAAAACGGTCACAACAACAACGACATGCAAGGGCAAGTATCATGAGGTCACGTGAGTCCTTTATCCGTCTTCACAAATTTCAGGTTGACGAGAAACGCCGGCAGGTTGCCGACATCGAAATGATGATCGCTGAGTTTCGGCGCAAGGAATCCGAGCTTGAGCAGCAGGTGCTGTCTGAGCAGGAGCGCTCCGGCATCACCGATATGACGCACTATGCCTATCCGACTTTTGCCAAGGCGGCCCAGGGACGGCGGGATAACCTTCTGAAATCCATAGAAGAACTCGATGTCCAGCTTGAAGGCGCCAAAGAAGATCTGTCCAAGGCATTTGCCGAACTGAAGAAGTTCGAGCTGCTTCAGGAGAAGGAAGACGGACGACGCAAGTCGGAGCTTTCCGCTAAAGAACAGGCCGAACTTGACGATGTGGGTCTTGGGATACACCGTCAGAGCGCCATCTCCGGTTGATCCTTCACGATCATCGCGCTGTATCGTTTTGAAACGCCCTCGATTTTTCGGGGGCGTTTTGTTTTGGGAATGTCCTATTATCACCTACCCTGCGAAAAAGGGCAGGGGTAACCATAAAGCGCCACAGCTTTGCAACAGGTTTTAACGATGGCGAAGTCCGACGATCGTACGAGTTTGCTCAATGCCAGCCTAGGTGAGGCGCAGGCGACTGTGCGGGCCTATGATACCAAGGCACAGATTGTTGGTGTCGGTTACATATTTGCGCTGGGTATCGTCTTTCAACTGGATGCTGTCGTGCCAAACACGGATCAAGTGGGGGTTGTGAAGATCTTCGCGGCGTGGCTGGTCATTGTTTTGCCAATTCTGCTGTTTGGATTCGTCCTGTATCCGACGCGGAAGACAGCACCACACCTGGCCGACGAGATGATCGTGGACATCGAGCAGGTCTTGTATGTTTCGCCCACAAAGCATCGGACGGTGACCACTCTGATCGAAGCGGTCGACCGGGCGGATCCGGCCAACGAAATCGCTTTCGAACTCTTGAAAGTATCCGCCCTGCGGGAGTTAAAACGGCAGAGGTTCCTGAGGGCGCTTTTTTCTGCGGGGATCTGCTTCGCCGTCCTGTTTGCATCGCAGTTGAGCAGGAGCGTCGGCGTGCCGTTCTGACAGAATCGCCTGATTGTTCAAAACCGGATATACCGGTTCACCAAGCCAACGCGCCACCAAACCACGATGGATGTTCAATGAGTAACGAAATTCATGCCGAAGTAAGATTGCCGACGGGGGACCTCAAAGAGGATCTGCCCTTTTTCAGCAAAACACTGGGCTTCCGTCTCGACACGATCTTTCCCGCCGACGATCCTGCGGTTGCCGTGATGTCAGGCCATGGAATTCGGATCCGGCTTGAACGCGGCGCCACGGAGGCGCCGGGGACGATCCGGCTGTTGTGCGACGACCCTTCAAACATCGCCGGCGGCGAGACCCTCCTGACGGCGCCGAACGGTACGCGGATCGAAATTGCTGAAGCCAACCCCCGGTTGGAAACCCCGGCGACAGAGCACTCATTTGTCGTGCGCCGGATGGTCGACAGCGATCCTTGGGTGATCGGCCGTGCGGGCATGCATTACCGCGACCTGATCCCGGACCGGCTCGGGGGCAGCATAATCGCCTCGCATATCCGGATCCCCGATGGCGGTCCGGTGCCCGACATGGTGCACTACCACACCGTAGGCTTTCAGCTGATCTTCTGCTATTCCGGCTGGGTAAGGCTGGTATACGAGGATCAGGGTCCGCCGTTCATCCTGACTGCCGGAGACTGCGTCATCCAGCCGCCGGAAATCCGGCATCGCGTCCTCGAGGCCTCCGACAATCTGGAAGTGATCGAGATCGGGGTTCCGGCTGAACACGTGACCACGATCGATCACGACATGGAACTGCCAACGGCGGACTTCAATCCGGACCGGGTCTTCAGCGGACAGACATTCTGCCATCACCAGGTGTCCGGCGCGCATTGGCTTCCCTGGCGGCTGGCCGGTTTTACGGCGCGGGACACGGGTATCGACAAGGCAACCGGAGGGGTCGCCAACGTGCAGGTCGCGAAGCGGAGCGAACCGGCGGGCGATCAGGTTACCAGCCATGGAACCGACATTCTTTTCACATTCGTCATGAATGGATCCATGACCCTGGCCGGAGACGGCCGGGAGGCGCAGGATCTCCGGTCCGGAGATGCCTTTGTCATTCCGCCTGATACGCGTACCGCCTATACACGCTGCTCCGACGACCTTGAACTTCTCGAAGTGTCGCTTCCAGGGCGCGTGGACACCAGGATACACGAGGGATTTCTGAATTTGCCCGGTGACTCATGACCGACTTTGACCACATCAAGGGCCTGTTCCATCTGCCGGAAGGGGTGATCTATCTGGACGGCAACTCGCTGGGCCCGCTGCCGCAGGCGGCCCCGGCACGGATCGCCTCGATGGTGCGTGACGAATGGGGCGACATGCTGATCCGGGGCTGGAACAAGGCCGGTTGGATGGAGCAGCCCGGCCGGGTCGGCGACAGGATCGGCAGGCTGATCGGTGCGCCGCCCGGCACGGTCGTCATGGGCGATACGCTTTCGATCAAAGTTTATCAGGCGCTGGCATCGGCCCTCGATATTGTGCCCGGCAGAAATGTCGTGCTGACGGACAACGGGAATTTTCCCTCCGACATCTACATGGCCGAAGGCCTGATCAGATCGCTGGGTGCCGGTCACGAATTGCGCATCGTCGATCCGGAGGCCGTCGAGGCGGCGATTGACGACAGGGTTGCCGTCGTGATGCTGACGGAGGTCGACTACCGGACCGGACGGCGGCATGACATGGCAAACCTGACGAAGATTGCCCATGCTGCCGGTGCCGTGTGCGTGTGGGATCTGGCACACTCGGCGGGCGCGTTTCCGGTCGACGTTCTGGGGGCGGGCGCCGACTTCGCCGTCGGGTGCACCTACAAATATCTCAACGGAGGGCCAGGTGCGCCGGCGTTCATCTTTGTGTCGCCGGATCATATCGACAAGGTCCAGCCGGCCTTGTCGGGCTGGCTTGGACATGAGGCGCCATTTGCATTCGACCTGGACTACCGCGCCGGCAGCGGCATCGAGCGCATGCGGGTCGGCACGCCGCCGGTCATGGCATTGACCGCGTTGGAAACTTCCCTCGATATCTGGGATCAGGTGGATCTGGCGGACGTGCGCGCCAGGTCGATCGAGCTGATCGACATGTTCATCGCCGGGGTGGAGGCCGGTTGCCCGTCCCTGACCCTGGCAAGCCCCAGGGATGCGTCGATTCGCGGGTCGCAGGTGTCGTTCCGATGCGCCGACGGTTATGCGGTCATGCAGGCGCTGATCGACCATGGCGTGATCGGCGATTTCCGCGCGCCCGACATTATCCGGTTCGGTTTCACGCCCTTGTACATCGATGCCAATGACGTCAAGTCCGCGGTGTCGATTCTCGAGAATATCATGACGCAACGGTTGTGGGATCAGCCAAGATATCATGAGCGCCAGACCGTGACTTGACGCACTCTACAGGCTGGTCAGGGCCTGCCGCGCCTGGTCTTCAAGCCAAGCCGTCATTTTCTTGTAGGGGACCGGCCCGTAGCTGATGCGGGCGACTCCCAGGGCGGCCAGTTTTTCGGCGGGCGGCACATGGGGCAGGGCGATGATGTTGACCGGCAGGCCGGTTGCGTCGCACAGCCTCGCGATCAGTTTCTCGTCGGCGAGGCCCGGTGCAAAAAAGCCGCTGGCGCCAGCCCGCTCGTAGGCCTTTGCCCGTTCTATGGCGTCGTTCAGCATGGCGTCGGTGTGGTCTTCCGGCTTGGCTTTCAGGAACAGATCGGTACGGGCATTGATGTAGGCGGCGATACCGGCCGCGTCTGCGGCCCGTCGCGCCGCAGCCACCCGCGTCGATTGAAGCGAGATATCATAGATGTCAGACGTGCCGACAATCTGATCCTCGAAATTGAAACCGATGGCACCGGCCTCCAATGCCCGCGTCACGGTTGCTTCGACGGTGTCGGCTGCCGGACCGTAACCGCCCTCAAGGTCGATGGTAACCGGCAGGTCGATGGCAGCAACAATGCGCTCAAGATTGCCGATTGCCAGGTCCAAGGGAATTTTCTCGCCATCGGGGAACCCGTTGGCGGCGGCGACCGGCCAGCTGCCTGTTGCGATTGCCTTTGCGCCGGCGTCCGCCACAGCCCCGGCGCTGCCCGGGTCCCAGATGTTGAAAAGGATCACGGGATCGCCTTTCACATGCAGGTCGTGGAAGGCTTGGGCGTGTTGTGTCTGGTTTGGCATGACGGCAATGTCCTTTGCTGGAGTTTGTCATCCGTTCTACCGGATGCTTGCCTATCGGGGGATCAAATTCCTGTCAGTCGTTCCTGATCTCAGGGCTTCATGGTCAGCGTAGCCGATAGGCCGCCGCCCGCGTCGGCAAAAAAACGACAGCCGATGCCTCGATTTCTGTTGACTGACCGTTCTTCCGGGGATGAGATGATCGGGCTTGTGTATCGATAAAGTAGCGATAATCACTGACCCTATGGCCACCCGGTTCGGCGGAAAGCTGCGGGCACTTCAGACCGTATGGCAAAGGACCAATTGACGAGGACCGGAGACTGATGGCGACCTATTTCGATGTGGGAACATATGCCCGCCCTGTGACAGCTGCCAATGACGGGGCGCGGCAGTGGTTTAACCGTGGTCTTGTGTGGTGTTACGGTTTTGCCCATGAAGAGGCGATCCGGTGTTTTGAAAGGGCAATCGATGCCGATCCCGGATGTGCCATGGCTCACTGGGGTATCGCCTATGCTGCAGGACCCTACTACAACAAACAGTGGGTGAAATTCGATGAGGTCGACCTGGCGAAAACGGTTGCCAGGACTTATGAGGCAAGCCGGCAGGCGCTTGCCCTGAAGGACGGGGCCAGTGCCGTCGAACGGGCTGTGATCGACGCGCTTGTTCACCGTTTCCAGGAACCTGTTCCGGTAGAGAACTTCGACAAATGGAATGACGATTACCGCGATGCCATGCGTGATGTGTACCGGTCGTATCCCGATGATCCGGACGTCTGCACCCTGTTCATCGATGCCATGATGAACCGTACCCCGTGGGCTTTGTGGGATCTGGCGTCAGGCGAACCGGCCGACGGTGCCGACACCGTTGAAGCGATTGCCGTTGCAGAAAAGAAGATTGCGGCAATGGAGGCCGCCGGGGAGCAACCGCATCCGGGACTGCTGCATTGCCATATCCATATTCTGGAAATGTCGCCTCATCCCGAAAGAGCGCTTCGGTCGGCTGACCGCCTGCGCAAACTTGTGCCCGACGGCGGGCACCTCAATCACATGCCCACCCATATCGACGCCCAATGCGGCCATTACAATGATGTGGTGACGTCAAACAATGCCGCGATCGCGGCTGACGCCAAGCTGGTCGAACGGGAAGGTCTGTTGAACTTTCATGCGCTGTCGCGTGCGCACAATTTCCACTTCAAACTGTATGGGGCGATGCTGCTGGGGCAGTTTGGCGCCGCGATGGAAGCGGCCAACGGCATCGTCGCGACAATCCCGGACGCGCTGCTGCGCCGTGAAAGTCCACCCATGGCCGACTGGCTCGAGGGCTACGTGGCGATGGGCGTGCACCCCCTGATCCGGTTCGGCAAGTGGCGGGAGATCGTCGCTCTGCAATTGCCTGAAGACCAGACCCTTTATTGTTCGACGACGGCGCTGCTTCATTATGCCAAGACGCTGGCGCATGCCGTACTGGGAAACGTTTCGGCTGCAGAAGAACAGATGACGGAATTCCGTGCCGCCGCCGACCGGGTGCCGGTGACACGGATGGTCTTCAACAACACGGTGCGCGACATCCTTGCCATTGCCGCTGCAATGGCCGAAGGGGAGGTGGCGTACCGCAAGGGCAATTTCGATCCGGCCTACGATCACCTGCGCCGGGCGGTCGTGCTTGCCGATGAGTTGCCCTATGACGAGCCCTGGGGATGGATGCAGCCCGCCCGCCATGCCCTGGGCGCTCTGCTGCTCGAACAAGGCCACGTGGAAGAAGCAGAGGCGGTTTACCGGGCCGACCTGGGGATTGACACGACACTGATCAGATGCTGCCGGCACCCTGAAAATGTGTGGAGCCTGCATGGATTGCATGAATGCCTGCAAAGACTGGGCAAGACCGCTGAGCTGGAACTGATCGCGCCAAGACTGGAATTGGCGCAGGCGCGCGCGGACGTTCCGATCAGCGCCTCCTGCCTGTGCAGACTTGACTGTTGCGGGTGATTGCGCAGGTCTCGCAAAACCGGTCTTGCGCAATCGATCATGGTATGATCCTTTGCGCCAGAATTTAAATGGAATCTCAATCAGGAGAACCGCGATGCCCTCGTTCGACGTGGTTTCGAAAACCGATCTGGCGGAAGTGGACAATGCCCTGGGCAACATGGTCCGGGAGATGGAAACGCGATACGATTTCAAGGGCGCGAAATGCACTATTGAGCGCGCCGAAGCCGTGCTGACGCTTCATGCCGACGACGACCTGAAACTGCGGCAGATGCACGAACTGCTGAAAGGGCATCTGACGCGGCGCAAGGTGGATGCCGGTGTGCTCGACTTCAAGACAGTCGAGAAGGCGGCGGGACAATCGGTTCGTCAGGAAATCGTGGTCAAGGAAGGGATCGACCGCGACCTTGCCAGGAAACTGGTCAAGGACATCAAAGGTTCAAAGCTCAAGGTACAGGTTGCCATTCAGGGTGACGAACTGCGTGTAACCGGCAAAAAACGCGACGATCTGCAGGCGGCGATCCAAACGCTGAAGGGACTGGATATTGACCAGCCCCTTCAATACGTTAACTTCAGAGATTGAAGCAGAATCGTTAATCCGGCACTTTATCAGGCCAGATTGATTTCCTTGCATTCTTCCGGCGCCAAAAGGCGAATCCCATCAGGGGCCTGCGGGTCGATCCTGAAGGTGGAGATAAACTTGAACTCCTGCGACTTGCGCAGTCCGAGTTTCTTGTAGGCCAGGGCAACGGCACATTTGGCAAGGGCCGCCGGACCGGTCAGTTCCTGGGACCGGGGAGACATGCCGAGCACCCGGCGCATCAGGCCGTTGGCATAGTTCACACCGTAGCTGCGCTGCGTCTCGGTCGTCATGTATTCGGTGGTCAGGGACATGTTGAGATCATCGAGATTGTCGACCCTGTGCGGTGCATTCAGAGGCCATGCAACCAAGTCACCGGGTTCCAGATCGTAGGCGTGGGCCTGTTCGTCCCAGTCCGGGCGGTAGTCGAGGGAATCCTCTTCGGTCTCTTTGAGTATGATGCTTTCAAGCTTGTGGCCGGGCAGGAACTTGGGATCCTTCGGATCCCAGAGGTAAACCCGTTTGCGCCCGCGCAGATGCCACAGCGCGATCATCGGCACATCGGCGTGGCAGTGAACCTTAGCGCCCGGCGACGATACCAGAAGGCTGGTGTTATGGCGCCAGGTGTCATAGCCGGGCTTGCTTGCCTTGATCTGATCAAAGGCCTGTTTCACCATGTTGCCCATTTCAGGCACGTTCTTTTCGATGTGATGCAGGCTGAGCCAGATCTGACCATCGCGGATGGCTTCGAGAACCTGTTCGCCTGGAATGTTGCCGATCTCGCCATCGCGCCAGAACCGCTCTTCACCATGTCTGTTCATGGTGTTTACGTTGTAATGTTCGCGCGGGTAGGTTTCGATCAGGCGGGCAATCTTTTCATCCGTGAACAGACCGCTATCGGCGAAGAGGTGTTTGCAATGAACCTCCTGATCGCCAAATTCCCGGGCTTGACTGTCACTCAATTCCAACCATTTCTGCATTTTGCCTGTCTCCTGTCGCAAATGCCGCGTCCCGGCATATCCGTTTTGTTCCGTCTTTGCGGATTACACGCAAAACTAATGCCAGAAAATGTTGAATACCGGGTTACGAACAGGCAAGAATCCGGCGACAAAACTGGCGTTTGGGTGTCCGAGAACTCAGACTTGACCGACGGTTTTCAGTTTCGCCTGAGGGTGAATCTCGTTTTGGGACAAAACGACCGTCTGATTGCGGAACCGTTCCACAATGGAACGCACGAAAGGCCGGACTGCGGGGCTGGTCAGTAGAACCGGCAGTTCGCCTTCCAGAGCGGCCGCCTCGAAGCCTTCTCGAACCGCCGCGATGAATTGCTGCAATTCACTCGGGGCCATCGCAAGTTGCCGGTCGTCTCCCTGGCCGACGATCGAGTCGGCAAAAGCCTGCTCCCATTTCGGCGACATCGGCAGCAAGGCCAGGTGTCCGGCAGGGCCCCGGTTCGCGGCACAGATCTGCCTGGCGAGCCGGCCTCTCACGTGTTCGGTAATGGCGTTGACATTCTGGGTGAAGCCGGTGGCTTCGGCAATGCCTTCCAGGATCGTCGGCAGATCGCGGATCGAGATTCGCTCGTTGAGCAATGCCTGAAGAACACGCTGAATACCGCTGGTATTGATCTGGGCCGGGACGATGTCCTCGATCAGTTTCTGGTGACGCTCAGGCAGTTCGTCGAGAAGCTTCTGGACCTCGGCATACGACAAAAGCTCCGACATGTTGACCTTCAGGATCTCAGTCAGATGGGTCGACAGAACGGTCGCCGGATCGACAACCGTGTAGCCCTTGAACTGGGCCTCGTCGTGCAGGGATGCATCAATCCAGGTGGCCGGCAGACCGAAGGTCGGCTCGATCGTATGGGTGCCCGGCAGGTCGACTTTCTGGCCTGACGGGTCCATCACCATGAAATGGTCGACGTGGAGTTCGCCGTCGCCGGCGTCGACTTCCTTGACCTTGATGACGTATTGGCTGGCGGTCAGCTGAACGTTGTCGAGAATGCGCACCGACGGCATGACAAAGCCCATGTCGCTTGCAAATTGCCGCCGCAGGGCCTTGATCTGATCGGTCAGGCGATCCTCTTCATTGTTGTTGATCAGGGGCAGAAGCGCGTAACCCAGTTCGATCCGCAGGTCGTCCATCTTCAGGGCTGTCGAAATCGGCTCTTCCTTGGGCGCTTCGGCAGCCTCCGTGATCTCCTGCTGCAGGTGCTGTTCTTCGACAATTTCGCGCCGGTTTTTTGTCGAGTGCCAGGCAAATCCACCTGCGACGGACGCCAGCAGCAGGAACGGAATCATCGGAATCCCCGGCAGGAAAGCCATCGACCCCATGACGAAGGATGACATGCCCAGGGCTTTGGGATAGCCGGACAGCTGTTCGTAAAGCGCCTTGTCGGCGGCGCCCTCGACGCCCGCTTTCGATACCAGCAGGCCTGCTGCGGTCGACACGATCAGGGCAGGGATCTGGCTTACAAGCCCGTCGCCGATCGTGAGGAGGGTGTAGATCTGGCTGGCGTCAGTCAGGCTCATGTCCCTTTGCGCCATCCCGATGATGACACCGCCGATGATGTTAATAAAGGTGATGAGAAGGCCGGCGATGGCATCGCCGCGTACGAATTTCGAAGCACCGTCCATGGCCCCGAAGAATGAGGATTCGTCCTCGAGGGTCTTGCGCCGGGTTCGGGCCGTGTTTTCGTCGATCAGGCCTGCGGACAGATCTGCGTCAATGGCCATCTGCTTGCCGGGCATGGCGTCCAGGGTAAACCTGGCGGCGACTTCCGCGATGCGCCCGGAGCCTTTGGTGATGACGACGAAATTGACGACAACCAGGATTGCAAAAACAATAATTCCGATGACGAAATTACCCTGCATGACGAAGTTGCCGAATGCCTCGATGACCCGGCCCGCTGCGTCGGGACCCTCATGGCCATCGGTCAGAATCAGCCGCGTGGAGGCGAGGTTGAGAGACAACCTGAGCATGGTCGTGATCAGCAGAATTGTCGGAAAGGCGCTGAATTCAAGCGGCCGGTGGATGAACAGGCCGGTCATCAGGATGAGGACCGAGAACGTAATGGAAATTGCCAACAGAAAGTCGAGAATTACCGCGGGCATCGGGATGAGGAGCACCACGAGGATGATCATCACACCGAAGGCAAGGCCCAAATCCGGTCGTTTGAGGGCGTCTACAAACGAAGAAAGCGCGCCGGGCCCCGATGGACCGGCGACGGCGGGATCACTGCCCGCCGGGTCAAGAATCGGCGCCGGGCCGGTATTGGCGACGTCACTCATTTCTATTCGTCATCCATGATGCAATTGGACCCGGTCACGCAGCCGTCCGGGATTCTCCAGGCCCTGGAACCGTCACACCGTCGTCGGTGTACAGTTTGAGTTTGTTGCGCAGGGTGCGGATCGATATGCCCAATATGTTGGCCGCATGGGTCCTGTTGCCGAGGCAATGGGTCAAGGTTTCGAGAATCAGATCCTGCTCGACTTGAGCAACGGTCCGCCCTACGAGCGACCGGGCGATGGCTTCCGCCGTGGCTGCCGCGTGGGCGGCGGGGTCGTTGCCGGACGGTATCGCGCTTGGATCGATCCGGCTTCCGTCCGGCATCAGTATGGCGTCGACGCCGATTTCCTCGCCGGTTGTGAGCAGGACTGCACGGTGGATCGTGTTTTCGAGTTCCCGCACATTGCCAGGCCAACGGTTGGCGACCAGTTCACGCCGGGCGCCCTGGGATATCGGTTTTTCCGGCATGCCGTTGGAAACCGCGTAAATTTTGGAGAAATGTTCCGCAAGCGCCTGGATGTCGGCCGGCCGGTCGCGCAGAGGCGGTATTTTCAGATTGACCACGTTCAGCCGGTAGAGCAGGTCTTCTCGGAAAATTCCCTCCCGAACCGCCTCGAACAGATCTCTGTTCGAGGTCGCAATGATGCGAATGTCGACCGGGACCGGGCGTGTGCCCCCGACGCGGTCGATGATGCGTTCCTGGATTGCCCTTAACAGTTTGGCCTGCAGCCGGACATCCATTTCGCTTATTTCGTCAAGCAGCAGCGTGCCGCCGTTGGCTTCCTCGAATTTTCCGATACGCCTGGCGAGGGCACCGGTGAACGATCCCTTTTCATGGCCAAAAAGTTCGGATTCCAGGAGGTTTTCAGGGATTGCCGCGCAGTTGACACAGATGAACGGCTTGTCGGAACGGCTCGATTTGCGGTGCACGTAGCGGGCGAGGATTTCCTTGCCGGTGCCGGATTCCCCGGTAATCAGTATGCTGGCATCCGAGGCCGCGACCTGGCCGGCCAACTGGACCACGCGCGCGGTGATGTCGTCGCGGTAGACCAGGGCATGGGTTTCGTTGGCGACGGCTTCCAGAACCGCCGCGATGATGTCCGCATTCGGCGGCAATGGGATGTATTCCTTGGCACCGGCCTGGATGGCACTGACGGCGGCGCGGGCATCGTTTTCGACGCCGCACGCGACGACCGGAACATGAATGTGTTCACGCTCGAGGCTCGTAATCAGCGTGGCGATATCGAGACTGACGTCGATCATCAAAAGATCGGCGCCCTGGCCGGAACGCAGGCATCTCATGGCCTGGTCGATTGATTCTGCATGAACAACCTTGGCGCCACGGTCCATGGCCATTTTCGTAGCGGCGGACAATTGACCGTTAAGTGTGCCGGCAATCAGTAGTCTCATTTTTCAAACTCCATCCCTATCCGGCCCGAAGCGGCCGGCCTGCAGTTGCTTTTCCTCAATGCTGGTCGTTCTTGATGATCTCGGTCATCGTTACACCCAGCCGGTTCTCAACCATGACGACTTCGCCGCGCGCGACGAGGCGGTTGTTGACGAAGATGTCGATGGCTTCGCCGACCTTTCTATCCAGTTCGACGATGTTTCCCGCCTTGAGCTTCAGCAAATCACTCACTTCCATGTGGGTGCGGCCGAGAACGGCAGAAATGTTGACCGGCACATCGAAAACCGCGCCGAGATCGGTGGCGCTTTTTTCTCCGAACCCATCTTCCGCATCACCAG
The DNA here is from genome assembly GCA_021775805.1 of Alphaproteobacteria bacterium. Taxonomy (GTDB): domain Bacteria; phylum Pseudomonadota; class Alphaproteobacteria; order Rhizobiales; family JAJFHC01; genus JAJFHC01. Next base: position 90,129 of record JAJFHD010000011.1, read on the forward strand.
ATCGGGCATCCTCGCTGGCCGGGTCCACGAGAGATGAGGACTGTTCGCTGTCCGCATCGAAATCGGTCAGGTCGATGTCATCGCCGTTACCCATTTGTCTGTCTCCTTACGCGCGCGTGATAGGCGCATACTTTTGAGTTTTTCATCTACTGATCCTGCGAATCGTCATCGCCGAACCTGGAAATACGGGCGCCGAACCGTCGTTCAACTATTTGCTCAATCTGAGAGCAGATCGCCCGGGTATCGCGCACCAGTCCACCCCCGGCCCATTCGATATGGCAGTCCGCGATCGGTGTGTCCGGCTTCGCGACCACAATCAGTTTGCCGTCGAAGCCGCGTTCGGCGGCGATCGCCTGCAGCTTTGGTTCGATGCGTTCCTTCCAGCCGGGATTGACCCGCACCACGACCCGGGGCGCGCTTGACATGTGCGTCAAGACCTCGTCGACCAACGCTTCCACTTCTGCCGTCGGCTGCTGATCGAGCAATGTCGGCGCGAGTTTCGAAGCCATCAGGACCGCCAGTTCGCCGGCTTCGCGCGTGAGGCGGTCCTGCTCGGCATCGAGAGTCGAAAGGATCGACGCGCAGGCATCGGCGATGGTCTTGAGGACCGCGCCGGTTTCCTGTTCTGCTTTGACCAGGGCATCATGCTGTCCTGCGGCGTATCCTGCCGCGTGTCCCTCCACGCGAATCGCGTCGAGATCGTCATCGCTATAGGTGCGGGGCATCGGCGCGGTTCCATCGGCGCCGGTCACAAATTCCGTGTCGAATGTGTACTTTGCCGGTGACGCCATTGCCGCTTCTTCAGAAAACGATGTCATCAGTAAACCAACTCATCTTCGCCGCGAGATTTCGCGATCACGATTTCGCCCTTGGCCGCCAGGTCCTTGGCCATGTTGACCAGCGTCATCTGGGCTTCGTCGACATCCTTCAGACGTACCGGTCCCAGAACTTCCATGTCCTGTTTCAACATCTTGCCCGCGCGTTCGGACATGTTGGCAAAGAACAGATCACGCAAGGCATCGGATGCGCCTTTCATGCTTAGCGCCAGTTTGTCCTTTTCGACATGGCGCAGGAGCGTCTGAATGGCGGGGGCGTCCAGCTTTCCGAGATCCTCGAAAGTGAACATCAGGGCCTTGATCCGCTCGGCCGCATCGCGATTGTTTTCTTCGAGAGCCGTGAGAAACCGGCCTTCTGTCTGGCGGTCGAAGTTGTTGAAGATCTCGGCCATCATTTCATGGGAGTCGCGGCGCCGGGTCTTGGCCAGGTTGGACATGAACTCCGTGCGAAGGGTTTGCTCGACCTTGTCGAGAACTTCCTTCTGGATCGATTCCATATTGAGCATGCGGTCGACCACTTCGAGCGCAAAATCTTCGGGAAAAATTGCCAGTACATTGGAGGCGTGGTCGGCCTTGATCTTGGAGAGCACGACGGCGACGGTCTGCGGATACTCGTTTTTCAGATAGGTTGCCAGTACCGTTTCCTGAACGTTGGACAGTTTTTCCCACATGTTGCGGCCCGCAGGCCCGCGGATCTCTTCCATCACCGCTGAGACACGGTCGTCGGGAAGGAACTCGCTCAACAGGCGCTCCGTCGAGGAGAAATTGCCGAGCAGAGCACCGGATGCGGAGAGCTGGGTGGCGAAATCCACGAGCAGTTTCTCGACGACGCCGACGTCGACTTCTCCCAGCTTTGCCATGGCAACAGAAATGAGACGCACTTCATCCTCATCGAGCACGTCCCAGACCAGAGCGCCATGGCTCGCGCCAAGCGTCATCAGCAGGATCGATGCCCTTTGGGCGCCGCTGAGCTGAGACAGCTCCATGACTTTTTCGTTTACGACCAGAGCTTCGGCCATCACATGTACTTCTTTGCTTTGCTAGTGGTCATGCGGCCTCTTCATGAATCCACTGGCGGATTATCGAGACCGCCTCGTCGGGGTTCTGCTGGACGAGTTCGGCGACTTTCTTGATTGTGTGCCCTTGGGCTTCACCGACCATCTGGGCGTATTCAATCAGGGTCGATGCCTGGCTTTCGGGCTGGGGCAGGGCAGCGGCATCGGCCTTGGCCTTGGCTTCCCGGTCGATTACTTCACCGTCCTCGCCGGTTTGCGTGGAACCGTTGGCTGCCTGAGCCGTCAACTGTTCCATGTCGATGGCGTCGCCGGATGTCTGATCCGGCGTGATGATGCGGCGCACCAGCGGCCTTACCACCAGAAGAAGCACGAGGAGAGAAACGATCAGAAGAACGGCCAGTTCGGCAATGTAGAAGTAGTCTTCCTTGGAAAGGTTGAGGAACGATCCCTCGGTTTCTTCGAGCGCGGCCGGCGCCACGTCGGGTGCAAACTGAAGGTTGACGACTTCGACGACATCGCCGCGCGCCCGGTCGAAGCCGACGGCTGAACGGACCAGCGTGGAAATCTGTTCCAGTTGGTTCTGCGGCCTGGGAGCATAGACTGCGGCACCGTCAGCGCCCTTGGTGTAAAGGCCGTCCACCAGCACGGCGACGGAGATCTTCTTTATCCTGCCGGCCTCGACAACTTCCTGCTTGGTGGTTTTCGAGATTTCGTAGTTGACGACTTCTTCGGTCTTGTTGGCGGCTTCGGCCGAGGATTTTTCGCCGCCGGCATTGTCTGCGCCCGGCAATTCGTTGCCGACCGAGACCGCGCCGTTGCCATTGCCGTCGCGGGAATTACTTGATTCTTCGCGCGACTGAGTCGAGCGGACGACCTGGCCTTCTGGATCGTAGGTTTCGGACGTCTGGGTTATGCGGTTGTAGTCGATTTCGGCATTGACCTGGACACGGGCATTGTTGCGGCCGACAATGCTGGTCACGATGGTGTCGATCTGGCCCTGCAGGCGGCGTTCGAACGCAAGGTTCCGCTCCTCGAACGAACTGATCATTGCCGTCTGATCGCCTTCGCCCATGCCGCTCGCCAGCAAGGCGCCGCTTTCGTCGACAATGGAGACATGAGAAGGCTTGAGGTCCTTGACGGCCGACGCGACAAGATGCTGGATCGCCCTGATCTGGCCGCGGTCGAGGCCACCGCGCATTTTCAGAACGATCGATGCCGTCGGTTCGGACTTGTCCTTGGAGAACAGTTGGCGCTTCGGAATAACAAGATGAACCCGCGCCATCTGAATCCGGTCGAGCGCCCTGATGGTGCGCGCCAGCTCGCCTTCCAGCGCTCGCAGGTGATTGAGATTCTGAACAAAACTCGTGGCACCGAGAGTGTCGCCCTTGTCGAATATCTCGTACCCGACAGAGCCTCCCGCGGGCAGTCCCTCTTCCGCCAATGACATGCGCAACCGGAGAACATTGTCTTTTGGCACCAGGATCGTCGCGCCCTCGTTCTTCAGTTCGAAGGGAACATTCATGCCTTCGAGCTTGGTGACGACGGCATTCGAGTCTTCAATCGGCAGTTCCGTGAAAAGAGTGGTCATTTGCGGTTGCGATATCTGCAGGATCAGAAAGACGAAAAAGCCGATCAAGCCGACAGCAACGGCCCCCATCGCGGCGAGACGCGCCCCACCAATGGTTTTGGCAAACTCAATTAAGCCACCCACAATCTATGCCCTCGCTCATTTCACCTGTCATCGCAGAACACCAAACGAACACGAATGTGGCTGCGATGGTCTTGGCCAGGCATTGGCCGGTTTTCGAATCGGAAGGACTGCCCCGTCCCAGTAGGCAAAAATTACCTAGTTTTGCCTAAACAAGTTATTAACGCGGGCGTTAATGAATAGCTGCACCCGGCAAATATTGCCGACCGGGTCACCGAACCTTCGTTCAGAGGGTAGATTTTGCCGGGCGCTGTTAACCGCGCATGCAAGGACCTGCAACGGCCATGCGGCAATGGTTGAAGAATGAAAAGCCGGAGCGGAAGGGACGCCTTTGACATCAGGCACATAAAAAGGCCGGTGACGAGGTCACCGGCCTTTTGAAACTTTGGAACTTACAAACTGAGAAACCAGCCGCTTGCCCAGGTCATGAAGACTTACTGTCTATAATGCTGAATCCGGGTTGCCCGAAGACCAGCCAGACCGTGACGATCGATTGAGCGTTGCCAGCTCAGAAACTCCTCAACCGTCAGCGTATAGCGACTGCACGCTTCTTCAATACTCAACAATCCACCCCGGACAGCTGCCACAACTTCCGCCTTGCGACGGATCACCCACCGCCGTGTATTGGTCGGCGGGAGGTCGGCTATTGTCAAAGGACTTCCGTCCGGCCCTATTACATAATTTACGCGGGGCCTATACTGATCGGACATAATACTCATATCCAGCTAACTAACTATGTTAGGGACATTATCCGATGCGCTTTAAAAAAGGACTAAGGCTCAGGGTAAAGATAATCTCAATATCCCGGCACAGGTGTGCCAGAACTGAACGTTTCCACGCGATTTAGCGCGATTGCGCACAATAACCGCCCAAAACGCCGGCCTATGGCGCTGGCTGCTCCACGGTTTTTACGGCGGAAAACTTTATTTTTGCGCCGTTTACGGTCAGAAACGGTTCGGTGTCAGTCATGTCGACGGCGTCGACGATGCCGGAAACACTGGTGTTGACGTCGAGGGCAGCGCCGTCCTTGTCCTTCGCCTGGACCGAAATCCGGTAAACCCCGTCCGATGCCTGGGTTCCATCGGAGCGCCTCCCGTCCCAGGTATAAGCATGGGTGCCGGCTTCAAGCGTGGTGTCTTCTGAAAAAACCACCTGGCCGGACACATCCTGAATCGTGACCTTGGCTTCGGGACTGTCCTTGGCAACCGTGTAGCTCCACGCGGCCTGTCCGTTCTGCAATTCCGAGGTGATGCCTTCGGCCGTGATCTTCTTGCCGATGAAACCGACGGCATTCGTCAGCGTGCTTGCCGTCGTCAGAGACAAAAGGTTCTCCAGGTTGTCGTTGGTCTGGATGGTTTGTTCGACGCCGGCAAACTGAACCAGCTGCTCGGTGAACTGGTTGGTGTCCAGCGGCTCAAGCGGATTTTGGTTTTGGAGCTGTGTGGTCAAGAGCACCAGAAACGTGTCGAAATTGCCGGCAATCGAATTGCTTGCCTGGGCGGCCTTGCCGACATCGGATATTGCTGAGAGGGCTCCGAGATCCATTTGATATCATCCTTGCATTGTCTGATTGCGGATCAGATGTGAATGTCCACGCCGGTGGAACTGACATAACTGGACATCAGTGTCGCGGCCGGACCGTCTTCGTTGGCCAGATGCTCGGGCGCATCGTCGTGGGGGGCATCGGAGTCTTCACCGTTGGAAAACTGCCCGTCTTGGTCTTCGAGGGAAAACGATAGGCTGTCACCGTCGGTTTCGAGACCGGCGTCGGCCAGGGCCTTTTCCAGGGCTCGTGCATCTCTTTGCAGGAAGTCGAGTGCTTCCGGACGCTCCACGGTCAGGTGAAGCTTGACGCCGCCATCGGCGTTCATTTCCATCTTGACGTCAAGCCGACCGAGTTCGGGCGGGTCGAGCTTGATCTGAAAACGGTTGACGCCGTTGTCAAACTGCCGCGCAACATGGAAGGCAAGTGTGTTGACCGGAACATTTGTGACCTGGGCGGTACGGGCGATGCTTGTGAAACGCAGTGTTGCGACGCTGTCGCCGGTGCTGCCCGGTAGCCCCCAAGACGTGGCGTTGGGGGAAAGCGCGTCCGAGAACAGGCTATCCAGCGATGCTGCGGCCGGCGCCTGGACCGACGGTCCGGTTTCAATCTGGGGTTTGGCATTGGCGAAGTTCAAGGCGGCACGAGCGATCTGGGCCTTGTCGGGTCTTTCCGCTGCCTTCAGGGCGTCGGCAAAACGCGGCGGCGGCGCTTCTTCGCCATCCGATTGGCCGGATGCCGGCAGAGGTTCATCAGCCGTGGCGCCTGCCGGATCGGCCAGTGAGGACGTCAGACCCGGTGTTAAGGGCAGGTTGCCGGTTGCGGCCGGTGCCTGACCGGCCGCGTTGGCGGGCAGACCGTTGCCGACGGCCGACGCTGCGGCCGGGGTTTTGGGTTGTATCCGGGCACGCGGTGCCGTGGCCTCGGCTGTAGCGGGGAGGGCGGCGGCTGCAGCGACTGCCGGTTCGCCGGCAAGGTTGTTTAGCGGAGCGGTCGCGGTATCGTCCGGATCGGATGACGGGATCGCCGGAGCGTTAATTGCGGGTGCGGGCTGGTTGCCACTCGCATCGGGTGTGTCGCCCGTGGGGTCAAGGGCTGCAACAAGGGACCCGGTCTCGTTTTGAGCCGCCGGACCACCGGAAACGGCAGCGTCCTCAAGAAGGAAAACCGGATCCGGTCCGGCCTCGGACTGCGGTGTTGTGGTTTCCTGTTGGACGATGGCTCCCAGATCCGCTTCGGATGGAGGCGCGCCAACCATGACGGCCGGTTCAGAATTCGGGATCTCGGCGGCCTTCTCGCCGAGTGTTGCAGCAGATGTATCATTGTTTTCCGGCGCGGCCTCTGGAGACGCGGCCACTGGAGATGCGGCCTCCGGAGACGCGGCCTCCGGAGACACGGCATCGCTGGATGTCACTGTGCCGTCCGTGCCTTGTTGCGACGTGTCGTCAGGTTCCGATGCTCCCCGGTCGATATCGCTGCGGTTGGAACGGTCGACCGACCGGCCGGTTTCGCTTCCGGCAGCGCGCTGATCTTCGTCACGGTTGACGGTTTGATTGCGGTTTTGTTGACGATCCGGCGCACTTGGTTCAGTGACTTGCCGACGTTCAGGTTGGTCGCGCTCCGCCCGGCGGGGCTCGGACCGGTCCCGGTCAATGTCGTCAAGATGGCGGTCGAAGGCGCGGTCGGTGCGGGACTCAAGTCGCGGCACCGGCCTGTCGCGAATGCGGTCGAGTGCAACGGACTCGGGTTTCAATGCAGAAGAAAGCAAATTTTCCAATGTGGGGCCTCGTTCGGTAACAGGTGTTCGTCCCTTATGAAGCAAGAGCCGGGCCAGTTCAGTTCTTTGCCAAACATTATTGAAATCAAATGGTTATGAGATGTGCTGATGGCGTGTTATGGCGCTGACCGGCGGGCATTGCCGGGCGCTGGGCAAAAATTTCATAGCGGGCGGTGCCGCAGTCCACCATATCGGTCGAGCGGTATGCCATGTCTGGTGCGGTGATTCGGGATGGTTGAGACGGTCGACAGGAGGTACGGAGAATGGATGCTCCGCAGGATCGGACTTGTTTCGATCGCTTCGGTGGTCCATATGATCGCACTAATGCGCAGTATCACACGAGCACAGAACCGTACAGAGCCATGACGACCTCGGAATTCTATAATCCCGCAACAGGGCTGAACAGCCTCGACCTGCCGGGCCGGCCAGCCGATACGCGGGTGGTTGTTGCGATGTCGGGCGGAGTCGACTCGTCGGTTGTGGCGGGCCTATTGGCGCGTCAGGGCTATGACGTGGTGGGCATGACGCTGCAGCTCTACAACCATGGCGCCACGGTTCAGCGCAAGGGGGCATGCTGTGCCGGGCAGGACATTCACGACGCCCGCCGGGTCGCCGAAACACTGGGATTCCCGCATTATGTGCTGGACTATGAAGAGCGGTTCCGGAAGTCTGTGATCGACGAGTTCGCAGACAGCTACATCGCCGGTGAAACACCGATCCCTTGCGTCCTGTGCAACCAGACCGTGAAGTTCCGCGACCTGCTCACCACCGCCCGCGAACTGGGCGCCCGGGCGCTGGTGACCGGGCACTACATCACCACCAAGCCGTCGCCTCGCGGCGATGGCACACGCCATCTCCACCGGGCCGTCGACGAGGCCCGGGACCAGAGCTATTTCCTGTTTGCGACGACCCAGCAACAGATCGACTTCCTGCGCTTTCCACTGGGTGAAACAACAAAGACGGAGACCCGGCAGATTGCGGAGGATCTGGGACTGCAGGTGGCAGGCAAGGCCGACAGCCAGGATATTTGCTTTGTGCCCACCGGCCGCTACACCTCGATCATCGACAAGCTGCGGCCAGGGGCTGCGGAACCCGGCGACATTGTCCATGTGGACGGGCGGGTCCTGGGCCGTCACGACGGAATTGTCCGATATACAGTCGGCCAGCGGCGCGGACTGGGCGTTGCGACCGGCGATCCGCTGTTCGTGGTCAAGCTGGATGCCGAAAATGCCCGCGTGATCGTCGGTCCGAAAGAAGCCCTGTTTACCCGCACGATCGCTCTGCGCGATATCAACTGGCTGGGTGACAGCGAGCTTCGCGACACCGCTCGGGCAGGCCTTGACCTGTTCGTCAAGGTGCGCTCCACACGACCGCCGCAGCCCGCGCGCCTGTGGCTCGACGGAGATGATGTCTGTGTGACGCTGTGCGACGGGGAACACGGCGTTTCGCCCGGACAGGCGTGTGTCTTCTATGCCGACGGCGGCCCCGGGTCCCGGGTATATGGCGGCGGCTGGATTGCCCGAGCCGAGCCGGACATTACCGCGCCGGAATTAATTTCGGAACCGGAACAATCGTTACTCAATGAGGCTGTTTCGGCGTCGAAAGGTCTGTAACACCCCCCGGCGCCGCCGACCGATCCGATGCCGGCACTGCAATTGAGGGTGCGGACGCGGATCAGACCTTGACAGGACTTCTCCCGGCCCCTTATATCGGCGCCGGAACGCACATAATCTGGTCGTTCGACGCCCGCAGCGGGTGTCATTTGGTTGCGGCGGGGTAGCTCAGCTGGTTAGAGCAGCGGAATCATAATCCGCGTGTCGGGGGTTCAAGTCCCTCTCCCGCTACCAAATTTTCTCAATAAGAACAGACTGTTACAACTCGTTTGCCGTAGTTGATGTGTGTTGTTTCTTGTCATGGTACCACAATGGTACCATCAAGAGTCAGTTGCTACGGCGATATTGACGATATAGCAAACTCTGATCTGTGACCATCAGGACCACGACCCCACCCCGGGGCATCCCCCTTCGTCAACCAGGGTACCTCACTTGCAGTACATAATATTCCGCAGGGTTGATGTGAAAAATTCCTGAAAAACAATTTCTGAAAAAATTTCCAACTCACTCGCTTGTTCCCGCTACTATGTTTTCAGTGTGCTCGATGATGACTAGTGTCAACGGGGCATTCCAGTTTCGTGCGCCGCCGTTAGGTTGAAGAAACGTACTTCGCGAAATTTATCCTGACTATGATTTCTTCGCTCCTGACGGTTCCTTTTTCGCGAACTAAAAATCACTACAAACGGGCAGAAAAATGCCGTCAGAGACAGCCTCCACCCCATTGGAATCACTGGCCGGATGTGGCCGGAATGCGCACAGGCCAAACTGTTAATGATTGGAGGAGAGAATCTAGAGCTCCTCCTGATGCAAAACCATGACCGTGACCTCTTCGCCAAGATCTCGGGCAAGCTGTTCAAGGGTCGCCTTTTTGTCAGCATTGCTCGCGTGGGTCATGACGTACCAACCATCGATTTGGCGGCAACCACGACCTTCAGGTGGAGGGGTTCTTGATACGAGTGGATACCCAGATAACTTAATGCCGGTGCCGGCAATCCTGCCGAGCCCGAATTCGGAAACGGCCTCAGCCAGGACATCAGCTGCAACATTGCCAGAAAATTCTTTCCCATCGATGATGATAACCAATCGAGTGGGCGGACCCTTCGTGTGACCGCCCTTCACTCCACGCATCGGCGGCTTTGTGTCAACACCCCCCATAGCCGCCTCTGCATCCTCTGCATCATTTAACAGCGACTGTAAGGATGTTCGCAGATCACGAATTTCTTTCTCGAGCTTGGTGATATGAGTCAGGGCTTTACCAAGTTCCGACGTCAAGTCCAATGTTGGACTGGGCTCACGCACCTTTCTCTGAGTGGGGCCTAATTGCACTGGTTTGGTCAGTGGGATCCCTGTGCCTGTAGGGTCTTGCTCGGACACGACGGGCTTGATGTCGCGAAGCACTTTCGCTCCTCCAAGCGCATTCTTATCAGCGTCATACCAATCAAACCAAGGGATTCCCGCTCTTGCATATTCGGCATTGGAAATAGGCCGGGTTGCTGGCGCATCCCTAGTGATCGCATGCCATTGCTGTGCGTTGAGAATAGTGACAAATACCCGAGCTGAAGCTGTTGTATCCCATGCATCGATTCCGTACTCGTCCTTGTAGATTTCCTGACGCATTAGTCCACCCGCTGCCAGCCCCATTTCAGCGGCCATACAATTCATTCGCAGATCGGAAATGTCATAGAACGCGTCGGCTTCTGGCTGGAGAACGTGGGTTTCATAAACCTTCGATTTCATCGGATACACAGTGATTTGGACACCACCTTGGTCCGCACGTCCTGTAAGTTGTTCCTCGACGGTTTGACCATCACCCAGCGGCGCTGCGACGAACTGGCGAATCTCGCCCTTTGACACACAATATCCGTCCAGCCAGGGTTGGGACGGGAGCACGATGTAATCCTGTGGATTGGAGACCAGATGTTGATCCCACTCCGACCCTGTGATCGCATTGACCTTACCGGTAGCAATCTTGACTGCGAACGGATATCCATCACCCAATCGTGATCTATTCCCAAACTGCATCCACATGGCTTCGGATTGCCACATCGGCATAATGACGCCTCCACGACGTCGAACGGGAAGCGGCAAATCTGTGCTGTAGTCGTCGAGATGTCGCAGGGGAAAGTTTCCCAACCCGGCTGGCAACGGATAGGTTCGGTCATCGTCTGGCAATCGAAGTGTACGTTGGAAGCCAATCCGGCAGCATGCATCTGGATGAACTTCTGGGAATGCAAAACTGAGAAAATCATTGTCGAGTTCGATCATCTTCATTCTCCATTTCTTGTGCTTACCAGTCGCCGTCCCGAACCTCTCGAACGAGTCTCAGGATTGCGTGATCAGGCGTTTCCTTGAGTTGCCTGATTAAATCAGCAAACAGCTTTGGTCTCTTTAGGATGACTTCCTGAAGGTCGCTGGAGACCTTTCCTGCCATCGCAAGCAGGACGTCGGGGTCTTCACCCAGTTCAACGGCAAGATGTCGTGTGACTTTCTCTGAAGGCGGGCCGAACTCCTCACGCTCAATCTTGCTCAGATAAGTGGGTTGAATACCCAGTCGACTGGCGAGTTTTCGAAGCGAGAAGCTTGTATCCTCTCGATAGAGGCTCTCGCGCAGCATCCGAATGTGTTGTCCAAAGTTCATTCATGTAGTGTGTAATAGATACTACACATCTTGTCAATTGTCCGTCATCAAATGAATTGGGACATCTTGTAGGCTGAGCGAATGGAGTATCTGGCTCACCGGTTTTTCATTCTACGCGGCGGATTTGCGGTATTGCAAACGCCGTTTCTCGATTGTCTTTCGTTTGATCCTTTCTCTCTGCTATAGGATTGTTCGTCCCCGTCCGAAGTAGACGTCGGCGGGCGTAAGATTGCCCAGGCTCTCGTGGTATCGCTGATGATTGTAATGATCGACGAAGGCCTTGATCTGCGCCTCAAGGTCGCCCGGGAAGTAGTAGTTCTCCAGGAGAATACGGTTCTTCAAGGCCTGGTGCCATCGCTCGATCTTGCCCTGGATTTGCGGATGATAGGGCGCGCCGCGAACGTGTTCCATGCCATTGTCTTGGAGCCAATCGGCCAGATCGCCTGCGATGCAACCGGGGCCATTGTCAGACAACAATCTGGGCTTGTGGACAACAGCGGCCTGGTCACAACCGGAGGCTTGCACCGCCAATTCCAGGGTATCGGTGACATCCCCAACCTTCATTGAGGTGCACAGCTTCCAGGCGATGATGTATCGGGAGAAGTCATCGAGGATCGTCGACAGATAATACTGGCCCCAGCTAATGACCTTCAGATATGTGAAGTCGGTTTGCCACAGCTGGTTCGGTCGCGTTGTCTTGTCCCTGAACTCCTCTGCGGCTTTGATGACCACGAAGGCGGGGCTGGTGATCAGATCATGGGCCTTGAGCAGCCGATAGACGGAAGCTTCTGAAACAAAATACTTTTGCGTATCGGTGAACCGTACCGCCAGTTCGCGCGGGCTAAGCTCCGGTTCCTCCAGCGCCAGCTCAACAATCCGCACCCGGATATCGTCGGGGATGCGGTTCCAGACGCGAGACGGCCTAGACCACCGGTCTTCCAGCGCCTCGGGACCGCCCGTGCGGTACTGGTCATACCAGCGATAGAAGGTGGTGCGGGCAATGCCCAGCATCACCAGGGTGCGTTTGACCGGCAGATGAGACCGTTCAACCAGATTGATGATCTCCAGTTTTTCGAAGGCGGGATATCTCATTCCTCGTCTCCCCCATCTGCGATCATGCTTTTTTGAGTAGCCGCAACTCAAGCGCCTGCTCGGCCACAAACTCCTTCAGCTCATAGGCTTCACGGCGCAGATCCTTGACCTCATCGGTCGTGGCCGCGCGAGCCGTATCGCCGGCAAGCCGTTTCTTGCCCGCTTCCAGGAACTCCTTCGACCATTTATAATAGAGGCTCTGAGCGATGCCTTCACGCCGGCAAAGCTCTGCGATGGTCTCTTCGCCGCGCAAACCATCCAGAACAATGCGGATCTTGTTGTCAATCGGCATCCAATTTTGACCCCCTAACGGCGTGCAAAAATGACCCCTTTGGTACTGAGCTGGCCCGGTGCTGCGTAGTCTCCATTTAACGCAGCGGCAACGGGCCAGCGTGGCTGCTCCGGGACAGACTCAGTCGTTCCTGCCAATTTCAGCGCTGGCAGCCAGCAGGCTTTCGAGCAGACGTTGGGAATCGGGTCGTGCGCCTTTGAAAACCGTCAGGCCGATGGTTGCAATTACCCGCTCGTTTTTGACGATCGGCGCCGCCAGTGTGGTTGTCTCGGGATCCAGGTCACTTGCCCGGATGGCGACGCCGCGCGACCGTACTTTCCTCAATGTCGGTGCCATTTTCCTGGCAATCTGGCCTGCGGTTATCCTGGGTGTCAGCGTTTCGCTTAGTGTCTGGTAGAGGTGCGTGCGTTCCAGGTCGTGACAATAGGCAAGGTAGGCCCGCCCGTGCGCCCGGTTCAACAGATCCAGCCTCTTGTTCACGGTCGATTGGCTGTGTGACAAAGGGCTGCGGGGAATGGTGCTGTAACGCACCACCATTGCGTCCCGATCCAAGGTCGCTAGGGCTGCCGGCCACAGCAGCTTCCGTGTCAACTCCTCAAGGGCCAGGCACGCCTTGTCGAACACTGCCGGCAGCCCGTGGTAGCCAGCACTCAGGGCGGTTACCCTTTCGGTAATGCAATAGCCGGTTCTGCGGTCGATTTGCCGGACGAAACCGAGGGCCTCGAGAGTTTCGAGAATGCGCACGACAGTTGGTGCCGGCACATTCAAGGCATCGGCCAGTTCGTTGACCTTGGAGACCTGCCGCAGGTTCATCGCCTCGATCACACGGAGCGTCTTCTCCACTGATTTGATGGTTTCAAATGATGCCATGCTTTAGGCTGTCCCGATTGGCGAATTGTGTCGATCAAGGCGTCACCGCCTCAACGCTTCTGCGATTTTTTTGGCTGCAGCGGCGGCCCCCGATGCGCCCATCGGTGCGTTCATGGCGGTGAGCGCTGCTTCTACGGTTGCCAGAGTGCCCAGTACCATCGGTGGACTCAGGTGTCCCATGTGCCCGATGCGGAAGGCCCGGCCCGCGAAGTCGCCGAGACCCACGCCCAGGACCAGTCCGGCACTGTCTTCGCAAATCTCGCATAATCTTGTGGCGTCGACGGAACCGGCGAGGACTGTTGTGGTTGAATTCGACCGGTGTGCCGGGTTGACAATGTTGCACTCCAGGCCATCGGGTGCCGACCAGGCGTTGACCGCCGCGCGCACGGCACCGGCAAAGACCGCGTGTCTTTCCCAGATCGCTTCAAGGCCTTCTTCGGCGATCATGTCCAGGGCCGTCCGCATTGCATAGATGTGCTGCACCGGCGCTGTGCCGCAAAATCTCAAATAGTGAGCTTCGTCGGAGAGGCGCGCCGTCCAGTCCCAGTAGGGTGTGCGCATATCGGCATTTTTATGAGCGGCCAATGCCTTTTCACTTGCCCACACAAGGCCCAGGCCCGGGGGTACCATCAGGCCCTTCTGGCTGCCGCCGACGGTGACATCGACGCCCCAATCGTCCATGAGATATTCGACACAGCCCAGCGACGCGATGCAGTCGACCATATAGAGCGCCGGGTGACCGGCTGCAGCGATCGACCGTCTAATCTCTGCGATGTCGTTCCAGACGCCGGAGGCGGTGTCGACCTGAACCACCAGGATCGCCTTGATTTCATGACCGGTGTCGGCACGCAGGCGCTGCTCGACGGCGTCGGGGTCGACCGGTCCGCGATCCGGCGCGTGGAGCACTTCCACCCGAGCGCCCAGCAGTTCCGCCTGGTCTCCCCAGCCCAGGGCAAAACGGCCGGACTCAAGCACCAGCACCTTGTCGCCTCGGCTCAGGGTATTTGTCAGGGCCATTTCCCAGGCACCATGACCGTTGGACACCGTCATGAAAGGCTGAACCCTGGTCCGCGCAATGGCAGACAGGTCCCTGAAGACGCTCAAGCTGGTCTCGACCAGTTCACCTGAATAGATGTTCGGCATCGCGGTGTGCATGGCGCCCAGTACGCGGTCCGGGATAACGGACGGTCCTGGCATGGACGTCAGCATGCGGCCTCGATTGAGTTTCATGGGGAGTCTCCAGAATTGAAGTTGGCGCATGGTCGATTGGTGTGATGTCCTCTATTAGAGGCTTTGTCCGGAAGACGGAAGACCATTCGGTTGAAAGCACATTCCGCCAACCGGACATTCAGGGACGTGAAGTGGACGGGCCCTTCACGCATTGGTTGTGTGGTGCACGAGTGCCTCGTCCCGGTCTCGGCGGTCGCGGCCAGAAGCGCGAACTTCGGCACCACCAACATGCACGAGAGGTTCGTCGACTACCGCCTGACGCTCGCCTGGGAAACAACATCACCGTTCCCCGGAGGCCTGCAAACCCGGCATCGCAGTGCCGGACTGAGCCTCTGCTTGCCAAACCGGAATGATCCTGATTGTCAGCCTCACAGAGTTCGCTTGA
The DNA here is from genome assembly GCA_021775805.1 of Alphaproteobacteria bacterium. GTDB lineage: Bacteria > Pseudomonadota > Alphaproteobacteria > Rhizobiales > JAJFHC01 > JAJFHC01. Next base: position 105,129 of record JAJFHD010000011.1, read on the forward strand.
TCCACGGCCCGACTGCGTTTAACGCTTCAGGGCATGCTCATCCTGGACAACATCATCACCGACCGCGGTTCAAAATACGCGGTGTCGGGCGGCCCCTGCCGCACGGCAGAGGAGGCCAGGACCTTTTTGAAGGAACTTAAACGCCGCAAGAAGTTCCTGAAAGCCACGCACAATTCCTGGGGTATTGTCTGCGCCGAGGGTTCCCTGAAAAACGACGATGGAGAAAGTGGTGCGGGAATGATCATCCTGCGCATGCTCGAACGCGAAGGACTTTCCGATCACATTGTGGTCGTGACCCGCTGGTACGGTGGCAAACACCTCGGCGGCGACCGCTTCCGTCACGTTCAGACGGCCGTGCGGCTGTATCTCGACGCGCACTGTCGCCCTTCTGACGCAGCGACTTGATCACACTGTTCATGGGCTTGGATATTTGTTGCGCAATGAACGGATATTCACGTAAATATCTCCCTTATCGTCGGTTGTACGGCTGCAGACTCCGGATTGTTGAGGGCAGGGCTCAACTCAATTGCGGTGCGGGCTCCTGATTGCCCGAGACCAGGCTGGCGGCTGCACCTGACCGATTCTCGAGGCATATCTGCAAAGCCGAGAAGCATACTTGCTGAACTTCTGGACACGATTCCACTTTCAACCGAAAATGTACCGATGTGGCAACAGGAAAACCCGCGCCATGGGGGTGGCAGGAGATGGATTGGCGGATTGATCGATGCCAGCCGTCTGACCAGGACCGGGTCCGCGGTTCTCTGGATTCTGTGTCTTGTCTTGACCCCCGCCAGCGGCGAGGAGACGCTCGCCGGCGGGCCGGAGGAAAAAGCGCCCAAGACCAAAACCATCCAGCCGGCCAAAACCATCCAGCCGGCCAAAACCACCCAGGCCACAGCCCGGTCCGCATTCGTTGCCGATGTTTGCCGGCGAATTGAGACCGCTGCAAAACAGCGGGATCTGCCGCCGGGATTCCTGGCGCGTCTGATCTGGAAGGAAAGCCGGTTCGACCCCAATGCGGTAAGCCCCAAGGGAGCGTCCGGGATTGCGCAGTTCATGCCGGGCACTGCGGCGCTTCGTGGTCTGGAAGACCCGTTCGATCCGCGCAGCGCAATCCCGGCATCGGCGCATTATCTGTCCGACTTGCGCGCCCGCTTCGGCAATCTGGGACTGGCGGCGGCGGCCTACAATGCAGGGCCCGCGCGGGTGCGCCGATGGCGTGCGGGCAGCAGTTCCCTGCCCGCGGAGACCCGCGACTTCGTGCTGACGATTACCGGATATCCCGCCGCGGACTGGACCCGCGACACAGCGCCCAAGGCGGTCTATGTGCTGGAGAAGAAACTGACGTTTCAGCAGGCCTGCAGACGGCTGCGTATCCGCCGCTTCAAACCGCGCAAGCAATACGCGAGCGCGTCGTGGCAGCCCTGGGGCGTGCACCTGACCGCGGACTGGTCGCCGACAAAGGCGCTTTCGCAATATGCGGAAATTCAGCGCAAATACCCCGGCGTGCTCAAGGACCTGTCGCCGATGGTGATCCGTACGGTCAATCTCAGTATGGGTTCGGCACCGCGTTTCGAGATCCGCATCGGCCAGCCCAATCGCGTTGACGCCGACAAGTTCTGCCGCCGTTTGCGCAAGGCCGGCGGTTTGTGTCTGGTCTACAAGACCAGGCGCCGGTGACCGGGCGGCCGTGCCGGCGCAGATCGGTACAGGTGCCTGTGAACCGGCAGTTCAGCCAGACAACGCGTGCCGGACTTTTGCCGCGAGAGTGACCTGCGGTTGGTGCCACTTGGCGCCTTGGGTGTAATCCAGGGTTCGGGGCGGATAGACGTCGAAGTCCGTCCCGGCTGGAAACAGGTAACTGAATCCGGAATCGCTGTAGGCGGTCAGCTCGCCAAAATAGACGGCGTCATCGACCTCGTAGAAATCGACACGGAGATGATCGATGTCGCCTGCCAGGTGCTCGGCCATGGCGACCATCCTCTCAAGTGTATTTGGTGGTGAGGTGTTGTTCAGATAGGGCGTAATCCGATGCGAGTCGGCTTCGTAACCCAACCACAAGTGTGCGTCCAAAGGCTGCCAGGGCGGGGCATAGTAGGTTTCGTAATAGTTTCGGGGCGTGATCCTGTGAAAATGCTTGATGTAGGCGACCCGTCCGGAAAAAACGAAAAATTTGTAGCCGTCGGGAATGGCGATCCCCCGGTCATCAAGCAACAATTCCTCGACCAGCAGCCGGGGCTGGACGTCCTTGTATCCCCATTCGCAAATGTCCTGGCCATGCGGTTGCCGCAACCACCCGCGGCAGAGATCCCGGATTTCGGGTTGGTTGACAACGTCGCCTTCGTGGACAACCAAACGGGCACCGCTGCCTTGGTTCGGTTTGATTATGTAGGGCGTCGGCAATCGGTCGAAAGGTATCTGATCGGGATCATCGCCCTGCCAATAGACCTGAGCGAACTTCAAACCGCAGTCCGCTTCTCGGGCATGGGCCTGGGCCGCAAGCTTGTCGCAGAACACGGGAAAAAGCGGGTTGCGGTCGAACAGTTTCCGGCACTGGATTTTTTCACTGTAGGTTTTCGGGTTGACGTAATCGGGCGCCCGGCCAACCGCGCGAATGTATTGTTTCGTGTTGGACATATGGCGGGCGGCAATCAGCAGATTTGCCACCTTTGCATGAAACGGCGCGTTGATCGACAGGGCCGCCAGACAACACCACCAGTTGCTCGGCAGGTCGATTTGCTTTGCTGTTTCCGACACTTTCTTCGGATACCCCCTACAGGATGTGACCGTGTGGTCCATAGCCAGTATCCATGCACATGACAATACTGGAGAAGGCAATGGCAGAGGTTTTGTGGCGGCGTGCCGACCGGCGGTCGTCGCGCGAGCCGCTGTCATGGACGTTGCTAATCCGGATCAATGTGGATAAACCTGCGCCCGCCCGGGTTTATTTTCAGAATGACGTGAAGCGTGAATGCACAAAGCTTGCCGGGGAAACTCAGTGGCGACGATGAAAACAGATGAAATGATCACAGCGATCCGCGACGACGGGACGACCTATCCGGTCGACAAGCTGGATGCTCATGTGCGCAATGTCCGCCATGTGGCAATATCGGTGTTCATCCTCCGGGGCGGTCGGCTTCTGCTCCAGCAGAGGGCGGCCGGAAAATACCATTCGCCGGGACTTTGGGCCAACTCCTGCTGCTCGCACCCGAGGTGGCAGGAAAACATTGAAGACAGTGTTGTACGCCGCCTCGGCGAAGAGCTCGGATTTTCAGTGCCTGTCAGCAAAGTGGGGGTTGTCGCCTATGCCGCAGCCGTTGGCGACCTCTACGAAAACGAAGTGGCCCACTGTTATGCTGGCACGACCGGAGACCCGGAAGCCGCATCGGGTTTCAACGGCGACGAGGTCTCTTCCGTCCGGTGGTGCACACTTGAGCAGATTGACTTCGAACTGCAGACCACGCCTGAAATCTTTGCCCCTTGGTTCAGAATCTACATGACCGAACACAGGACGATGATCGAGCCGCTGTTCGGACTTGGCTGATCAGCCGGTTCAGCGCCCGCGCCGGTCGGCGCGATGTTTGCAAACACCCGCATAGAAAAGACAACGCCCGGTCGGGTTGTGCCGAATTGGACCAATTCTGTCCCCAATTGGCATGACTGGACACCGGGCATCGTTCGGGTTGGGCAATCAGGCGGTGGTCAAGACATGGCACAAACGCATCCAGCTTTCGGGGAGACCCCAAGTGTCGCGGCTCAAGGTCGTGGCGGTTCATGGCATCATGTCTCCGAGACCCTTGCCCGGCGTATGGGGTGGGTCATACTCACAACAGTCCTGTTTGTCGGCGTTGCCAGCGGTTACGTATGGCAACGTGATCGCAGCTACGTTGCTGCCACCCAGATCCTGTTTGAGCGCCCGTCGTCCGATGCAGTGGACGGAGATGGTGCCGTACCACCCCAACTGGGTGCAGGCATCGAGGGTTTCCTTGAGAGTCAGTCACGATTGATCCTCTCCGATGAGGTCTTGTCGCGTGTCATAGACAGTGAGGCATTGGCTTTGGATGGCGAGTTCAACGGGGCGGATGCCGGACTGGTCGATCGGCTCCGGCTGCTGATGGCGGCGTCGGTGCCGGCCAGCCAGGCGGCGGACCATGTCGAGCCTCGCGTCCTCGATGCCCTGCGCCGTGCGTCTCGGACGGCGTTCTCTGCCGACAGTCTCGCGATCACGGTTGAAGTCACAACCCGCGACCGCGAAAAATCCGCACGGCTGGCCAACGCGATTACGGAAACTTACATGGCTTCAGAAATCGAGTCGCAGTCCGGCCCTGCCGACCACTTTTCAAGGTCCATCGAAGAACGGCTTTCGGCGCTGCGCAGAGACCTGATGGAGGCGGAAGAGAGAACCGCAAAATTTGGCGGCGAAAACAGTTTCTCTGAAACCCTGACCGCGTCGGTCGATGACAGTAACCTTGCCGAACTTGAGCGAAAACGGGGTCTTGCCGAGGTGCAGGCCGATGAGGCCGGTGCTGTACTGTCGAGGATCGATTCCATCAGATCGCCGGGCGACGTTCGGCAGGGTTTGCCGCGGGACATGCAAACCGAAATCACAAGGCAGCTTGTTGCGCGCTACGCAACCGCCCGTCAAACCCAGGCTGCGTTGTCCCTTCAATTGCTCGACAAACATCCGGATATGCAAACCGCAAACATTGAGGTCGAATCTGTCGGGCAGGCCATCATGGTCGAACTCGGCCGGATCCGGGCTCGGGTTCAAGCCGCCTTTGACCGGGCGGTCGAACAGCGACAGACCCTGGAGAACAAGATCGGGAAAGCAGGCGGTGGCAATGCCGAACGGCTTTCCCGGTTTCGCGCACTTCAACGCGATGAGGATGCCAGGCGGGCCAGATACCTGACCTTTCTGGCGCAGGTGAGAATTCCGGAACAGGAAGCTCCCGGTCAAGCGGTGACCGCGCGCATACTCTCCGCGGCAACACCACCGATGACACCGGCCGGGCCATCGAATTTCGTCATTATCGCCCTCGGCCTGGCGTTTGGGCTTGTGTCCGGCTGTGGCGCGGCTTTTGCGAAGGACACGCGCGACGCGAGAGTCCACTCGGTGCCGGCACTCAATCAGGCAACAAGGTTGCCGGTGATCGCCACCGTGCCGATCACGACGGACGCTCCGGACGCTCCGGACAGCGCGGGGTTGTTGCCCTTCTGTCAGATCGATCCGTCATCGCCGTCGTCGCTCTCTGTCTACAGTCTTGTGGACTCGCTGCTCGAAGGGGTCAGCAAGGGCAACCGGAAAACGATCCTGTTCACCGCGCCCGACCAGAACCATGGGCGGACGACGATATCGTTGAACGTGGCGCTTGCGGCGGCCAATCGAGGCGAACGCGTGCTGCTGATCGATGGTGACCTTGCACGCCGGACCTTGAGCGTTGCGAGGTATCAGGACCCTTCCCTGGGGCTTGCCGGTGCGCTTGAAAACGTCGCGGATGTGAGTGACTGCATTCAACGCGACCGAAGCGGGTTGTTTGCGGTTCTGCCGGTCGGGCGTCCACGCGGCAAGGCCCAACCACTGACCGCATCGTCCGAGGCTGTCCGGCAGAAGGTCGAGGAATTGCTTGATGACTACAGTCTTGTAGTTGTCGATGCCGGGACCATGGCCGATGACGACGGTCCGGGGCCTTATGCCGGACTTTGCGATTTCGCCGTGCTCATCGTCCGCCGTGGCGAGGGCAAGACCAGAGATGCCGCACAAGCTGCGTCGAAACTAACAGACCGGGTGAGTGCAGTGGCCGGCTGTGTACTGGTCGCCGACGAAGGCGGCTGATGCCGCCTGGCGAAAACTGGTGTCCGTTGTCAGGTCACAAACGATGCCATGAGATCGGCAACGATGTCGTTTTCTTCGGCGCTGCCGAGAGATACTCTGAGGTAGTCCTCCAGTCCGTAGTCCTCATTGGTGCGTGTGATGACGCCGTTGCGCGCCAGGTATTTCAACGCATCAAGAGCTGTGCGGCCCGGCTGTGGAGGGAAGTGCAGGAACAGGAAATTGGTGGCGCTGGGCAGAACCTCAATGCCGAGTGCCTTGAGAGCGTTGGACAGGCGGATCCTTTCCGCCGTCGATTTGGCGCAGACGTCTCTAACAAACTCCGGGTTGCGGACGGCGACAATGGCCGCCGCCTGGGCACAGCCGTTGACATTGCCGATGCCGCGCACATTGTTCAGCGCCGCCATGATTTCCGCCGGGCCGTAAGCCCAGCCGGCCCTCAAGGCCGCCATGCCGTAGGCCTTTGAGAACGTCCGGGTCACGACGATGTTGGGATGCCGGTCGACATATTCCAATCCGTCGCAATAGTCCGGCGCGTCGCAATACTCGGCATAGGCCGAATCGAGAACCAGCAGAATGTGCGAGGGCAAGCGTTCGATCAGGTCTTCGATATCGCTGCGGCTGTCATAGACGCCCGTGGGATTATTCGGATTTGCCACAAAAACCACGCGGGTCCGATCGGTCACCCGGTCCATCAGGGCATCCACATCGATCGTGAAGTCGGGCTTTGTCGGTGCCGTGACGGCGGTCGCGCCGATCCGGTAGGCGACGATCGAGAACTGCAGAAAGGAGTACTCAGGAAACAGGATTTCGTCGCCGGCACGGGCGAATACGCGGCCGACCACGTCGAGCAGTTCTTCCGACCCGTTGCCGCAGACCACGCGCGAGGCATCAAGCCCGAACTGTCCGGCAATGGCTTCACGCATTTCCCGGTTGCTGGGGTCGGGATAGAGGTGGGCGGTGCGTGCGCGCTCGGCGGCGGCCTCGACGACGCCGGGGGCGGGGCCGTAACAGCTTTCGTTCTGAGCCAGATTGATGATGCGGTCGACCTCGCCGGTATCGACCGGCTTCACAACTGTCAGGGTTTTCCCCCGGACGTAAGGTTGAGGTGCGGTGCTAACGTGTTTCATGGGTTCGATCCCTGGATGAGTCTGGTGATTTTTCGGAGTTCTATTCGCGAGCTTTGCGTGTCTTGCCGCTCCCGACGATCAATCAAGGTCCTTGAACGGGGCCTCTCTGATTTCGAGGAATTCCTTGAGCGAGTGTTCCTTGAGCATGCGCATCCAATGGCGCCCGGACTCGCCGGCATGCAGGCTTGCTGTCGTCTCCACATTGTAGGCCCAGGAACTGGTCATGCCCGATGTTTCCTGATGATGGTTGAGGGCCGCCTTGGCGAACTTGATGGCGGGTTGCGGCATGCGGGCAAGCTTGCGGGCCAAACGGCGGCACTCTTCCATGAGCCGGTCCCCGGGGACTGCCTTGTTCACAAGGTGAATCCTTTCGGCTTCCCGGCCGTCGATCATGTCGCCGGTGTACATCAGCCAGCGGGCGTGGCGCATCGGAACCGTCCAGGGCAGCATCAGGGTGGGAGGTGCGGAAACGTGGCGGACCTCCGGTTCGCCCAATTGTGCGTCCTCTGCCGCGATCGCCAGGTCGCAGCACATCATCAGCTCCAGACCGCCTGCCAATGCGTAGCCGTTGACCGCGGCAATGACCGGAATGGGTGCGTTCCAGAGCGTGCGAAGCCTGGTCGCGTTGGCGGAAATGTCGTCGCGCCAGCCTTCCACATCGAGTTCAAAATCCTCGCCTTCAAGGTCATAGCCCGCTGAAAACGCTCGACCGGCGCCGGTCAGAATGACAGCCCGAATATCCGGGTCCGCGCTTGCTGATCTGATGGCGTCATCGAGCGCATCCGACAGCGCATTGTTCATGGCGTTCATCTTGTCGGGACGGTTCAAAGTGAAGGTTGCAAAGGCGTCTTTTTCGTCTTTTTCAACCAATACGAGGTCTTGTTTCATTGGCAACGGTCTCCGGGTTTTCCGCAAAACAGGCGGCATTCATATTGGAAGGATCGGATCACTAAGGGGATCTCATCCGTCAAACAACCGCTGGTTATGCAACTCAGGCGGGGATCGGCGGATTCTGCCGGGTCGGCGCACTCGGTGCGGACAGTTGTCTTTGCTCTGTTATCCGAAAAACTGTTTGCGCCGGTGATAGGCATGGCGGGGAATGACCGGGGATGTCGGGCAGGCATACCAGTCCGGCGAGTCCGCGCCGGCTTCGACCCGAACACTCCGCAACCTACCGGCCTGACATGAATTCGACATATGGATTTTCCGGCAAGCGCCTTTTGCTTTCTGCCACTGTGTCACAGATGTACGGCCGGTTCAACGGCGTATGGAACTGCCATAGCCGATTCACATGATTGGGGTTGACCGCGGCGGCGAACCGATATTGAAGGGGTGCGCAGCAGGGCCGTCAACATCGTGCCGTTGTGTTTCTGGCAACGGAATGATCTTGAAACCGTGGCCAAGGAGAAACCCGTGACTGTTCAACAAGAGAAAGCCGAACTGGGGATTGGCGAATTTGTCGTGCTCATGGCTCTCATGAGCTCGCTGGTGGCCTTGTCGATCGATGCCATGCTGCCGGCTTTGCCGGACATCGGTGCGGAACTGGGTGTCGCCGAGGCCAACGACAATCAGCTTGTCCTGTCGGTCCTGTTTCTGGGGCTTGCGGTTGGCCAGATGATTTACGGACCGGTGTCGGACGCTGTCGGGCGCAAGCCGGCGATCTATGCCGGTCTCGCCCTCTTTGTCGTTGGGTGTCTCCTGTCGATATTCGCCACCGACTTCAACACGATGCTGGCCGGGCGCTTTCTTCAGGGCATCGGTGCGGCGGGACCGAGGATCGTGACGATTGCTCTGATCCGCGATGGCTACGAAGGCCGGGCCATGGCCCGGATCATGTCGTTTGTCATGGCGGTGTTCATTCTCGTGCCGACACTGGCGCCGGCGCTGGGACAGCTTGTGCTTCTGGTGGCGCACTGGCGGGGTATCTTTGTCTGCTTTCTGCTGCTCGCTTTGCTGGCATTTGCGTGGTTTGCCGTTCGCCAGCCCGAAACCCTGCCGCCGGCCAAACGCATACCGTTCTCGGTCGGGGGCCTGTTCGCAAGCATCGCGGAGACCTGCGGCAATCGCAAGGCGCTGGGCTACACGATCGCTGGCGGTCTGATTTTCGGTGCCTTTGTCGGCTACCTCAACACGAGCCAGCAGATGCTGCAACAGCAGTATGGTCTTGGAACCCAGTTCGCCCTCTATTTTGCCGTCCTTGCCCTGGCGATCGGGGGGGCGAGCTTCATCAATGCCAAACTGGTTATGAAGTATGGCATGCGGCTTCTGTCGCGCTGGGCCCTGCAAGTGTCGTGTGTGCTGTCGATCGGGTTCCTGGTCGTGGCGGTAGTGACGTCCGGTCACCCGCCGTTGTGGGCACTGATGACCTATTTCATGGCGGCGTTCTTCTGCATGGGGCTGTTGTTCGGCAACTTCAACGCCCTGGCGATGGAACCGATGGGCCACATCGCCGGCGTCGCGGCGGCAGTGATCGGATCGCTGACAACGTTCATCTCGCTCTTTCTGGGAACCGTTATCGGCAGGTTCTACGACGGCACAGTGGTTCCCCTGGTTGCCGGATTTGCTGTGCTGGGGATTGCCTCCTACGTTGTGATGCACATTATCGAGCGCGGCGACTCTGACTGAGGCAGGTATTCGGTTGCGTTAACGTCTTTTTGATCAAGGCTTGTCAGAGCAGTTTGTACATTATGGTCGTCGGATCGTAGCGGTTCTCAATCGGATCTCTGGCAAATGAGGGGATGGCTCCGACGCGCTGATAGCCCAGGGACAGATAAAGCCGTTCCGCCTTGCCGCTGGCAGTGTCGAGCGTGATCAGGCTTCGGCCCCGTCGCCTGGCGTGCTCTTCAAGCTCGATCATCAACGCCCGAGCGATACCGTGCTTACGAAAATCCGGATGTACCAGAAGTTTTGACACTTCCGCCCGATGGGGCTGGTTGGGCGGTGTATCGCAGTCCAGCTGCACCGAACCGGCCACGCGTTCTCCCACCCTTGCTGCCAGGACGACCCGGTCGCCGGACATCACGCCGGGGCGTACCTTGTCGGTCCAGAACGCCATGCTGTCGTCCAGTGTGTGGGGCAGGACAAAACTGACACTGGCGCCGTCGGCGACACAGACATTCAGTATTTCTGCAAGCGCTCCGATATGGCCGTCGATGGTGTCGGGAGAAACTACTTCGATCTGAAAATCCTGGCTGTGCATTGGCTGTCACACGATCACGAGAATGTATTTTGCCGGTTGGTCCTGAGGCGTTTCGAAGACGCTTCCGCCATGGAGCTGATAGCGCAGGCAGTCGCCCTTGCTTAACGTGTAAACATGATCGTCGACAGTTATCCGAAGGGCTCCGTCGAGGAGATAGAGATGATGTTCGAGGCCGGGCAGGGGCGGCTCCAGATACTCGATACGGTTGCCGGCCGGCAATACGCACTCCAGGACTTCGGCGCCGAGCGTGTCTGACGGAGGCGAAATGGTTTTGCGCAGGAATCCGGTTTCCGGATCCTGCCAGCTTGCCTGCTCCTTCGCTGCGACCAATGGCGCGAAGCCGGTTTCGACCATGGCCATCAGGCGTGACATGGTGAGACCGTAGATTGCGCACAGCTTGCCAAGTACAGATGTTGTGGGGCTTACCTGTCCCACTTCCAGCCGTGACAGGGTAGCGCGGCTGATGCCGGATTTTCGCGCAAGCGTATCGAGCGACCATTTGCGTTTGCCGCGCAGTACCTTCAGGCGTTCGGCGATTCGGCCGTCAAGGGATTGGTCTAGGGTTTGCGAATTTTCCATATATGGAAATTTATCTCATATATGGAACAATTGTCAAGAGTACCAATCCCACACTCCTGGCATTTTGAGTATCAGAAGCACGAACATCTACTTCGTTACATTGAACTGCCGCACCGGCGATTGCGAGCCGTCCCGATAGGTCAACTGGACCTGCAGGGCAGCGGCCTTGTTCGGCGTCTTCATATGGATCTTGGTGTTCTGCGGCACGCCATAGGGTTTGGCAGGATCGCAGGGCGGCAGAGGCCAGACTTTGTCCAGGGGACCGCCGTTCAATCCGTAGCGAATTTCCTTGATACCGCAGCGATAGCTAATCAGGTGGGAGAAATAGGTCCGCCCTCCACCAAACGCGATCCAGGCCGTCCAGACCTGATCAAGGATTTTCTTTTGATGATCGGCAAGATCCCCGATTGGATTGAAACTTACGGGGAAAATATCTGCTTGCTCACCGCGCTTGTCGCGCCATGTAACGTAGAGCGTCACCGGTCCCTGGTCGCCCGGCAACATAAAATTCGTCTTCGGCTGGCGCTGACCCGTGCGCTGGTCGAGATGGTCGTGGAGACCGGGGTCCTGGAATTCTCCGTCTTCGCCGATCCGGTAGCCGAACTGGGTCGCGGGTTCGGGCAGGGAAACATTCACCAGCCAGTCGGTGTTGGTACGGTTGAAACTGACCAGCGGCTTGGCCGAACCGAGTGGCAGGGCGGCCAGTTTCTGAGCCGGTTTCGGCAGAACACTGGCGCCGCCGCCTTCCTCCAGCGAGGTGACCGTGCCCTTGGCTCTTTTGTCCTCCGGTGTCAGATAAAGGTCGCCGATGATCTGGTCGTAGTAGGCGGGTGTCTGTTCATGCCCGACCTTGCCGGCGAGCTTTCTCACCTGCACTTGGGTCCGCTTGGCAATCTGCACCATGGAAAGCTCCGGCTTGGCCAGTTCGACCAGCAGGGTCCGGGTAAAGACGGAATTTTCATTGGCGTCGTTGTCGCCCAGCCGATCGAGTGCTGCCTGTCCGGATCCTGCCGAGTAAAGCACGAACATGCCTTCGGCCGGCGACATGCGGGCCAGTCCACGGGTGCCCGAAAGGCTGCGCTTGCCCTTTGCGGCAAACGGGTTGTCCCGGCAGGCGTCAAGGATCATGACGGCTGTGGCAGCACCCTTGTCACGCATCCGGTCGGCAAGACCGTTGGCGGCAAACGAGGCGTCGCGCACGAGCCCTTCTTCTCCGGGACCCGCTTCAGGCACGTCGACCGGCAGCAGGTAGTTGGTGCCTTCTATGGCAAATCCATGGCCGGCAAAAAACAGCAGGGCCGTGTCGCCGGGGCCAATCTTGCGTTCGAACTCGACCAGCGCCCGGCTCATGGCCCGGCGGCCGACATCGCTGGCGGAAATAACATCGAAGCCCAGCGATGTCAGGGCATTTGCCATCGCCCGGGCATCGTTACGTGCCTTCTGCAGTTCCGGCACGCTCTCGTAGGTATCGTTGCCGATGACCAACGCCACGCGCTTGGCAGCATCGGCGGGCAAAGGCAAAGTGAGCAGGAGTACGGCAACAGCAAACGCGAAGAACGAAAGCCGTAAGGGTCCCGCGGGGTCGTTGTTCCGATTTGGGGCTGGGCTGACAAAATTCATTGCGATTCCTCATCTACCGGTTCAGCCCAGAGGTAAGTATAGCGGTAAACATATGGCAGTTCATCCAGGAACGGCTGCCCATCTTTCGGAAAGACTCGGGGTTGACCGGGTCTTCCCTTGATTCCGTCAGCGACCCATTCGGACAGGAGTTTCGAGTCGTCGCACGCCACCGAACCATGGTCGAGGCGGATGGTGGCGACTGTCTCAATCGACGTGTCACCGCACAACTTGCATATGCGAACCTGGTCTCCGACCCACCCTGCCGTGCCTTTGATCACCTGTTCGCCTTTCTGTTGGTATGGCCGGGAATTTTTCACCGGATCTCCTCAAACGAACCATCAACATAATGCAGGTTTTGCCATGCAGAAAGCGACTGAGGTTTGAGCGAGACATTGAACGGTAGTCCGTCGGGGCTATAGTATCGCAGCAATCATTGCAGGATCGGTTTCATGCTCCTTTCTCAACAGCAGCTTGCGAAATTCAGGGAAAACGGATTTCTCGTTCTACCTGACCTGTTCTCACGGGACGAAGTTGCGATTCTCAACCGGGCGCGGGAAGCTGTCTTTAGTCAGTCGACCGAGGCCGATATCATTGAGAAAAAGAGCGGTGAGGTGCGCACGGCCATGGGACTTCATCTGAGGCACGAGGTGTTCGACGCCCTGACACGTCACCCCCGGCTGGTTGAACCGGCGTGCCAACTCCGTGGTGACGATCTCTACATCCAGCAGGTCAAGATCAACGTCAAGGCGGCCTTCGACGGCGAGGCCTGGCAGTGGCACTACGATTTTGCCACCCATCATGCCGATGACGGCGTGCCGGAACCGCTGGCGCTCAACCTGCATGTGTTCCTTGAAGACATCAGCGAGTTCAACGGCCCGCTCTACTTCATTCGCGGCTCCCATAATCACGGCGCTGCACGTGCCCACCACGATACCACGACCACGAGCTATCCCTTGTGGTGTGTCGATCAGGACGTGGTGGCGGGGCTTGTGGAGAAGGGAGGGCTTGTTTCAGCCCAGGGGCAGGCCGGGACCGGGCTGATCTTCGGCGACATCATGGTCCACGGCTCGCCGCCGAACATGTCGCCCTGGGACCGTCCGATCTTTTCGCTTATCCTGAATCCGGTGGCCAACAGACAGACGACGTTTGCCCGGCCGGAATTCAAGCACCACACCGACTTCACGCCGGTGGCGCCGCTCGACGATGACTGCCTCACGCGTCTGCACGAGGCGGAGTAGCGGAGTCCGCAGTTTCTACAGAACCGGCGGGCGGGCGAGGTCCATGTGCTTCAGAAGGTCGACAAACCGGCCCAGGGTTTCGCGGCGGTAGGCCGGTATGTCCCGGTCCTTGAAGTTGTAAAAGCCCTCGCCGGATTTCATGCCGATCCGGCCGGCTTCCATATTCTCTGCAACGATTGCCGGTGACTCAAAACGCGACGAACCCGTGGCTTCGGTCATGTAGCGGCTGGCATAATAGAGAATGTCACCGCCACCCCAGTCGATGAATTCCACCAGGCCGAGGATGGCGAACCGGAATCCGAAGCCATACTTCACCGCCTTGTCGATGTCTTCCGGTGTGGCAATGCCTTCCTCGACGATCCGGGCGGCCTCGTTCATGGCCAGGGCCTGGATCCGCGGCACGATGTAACCCGGTCCAGGCGCACAGACCACCGGTACCTTGCCGACGTCTTCGAGGATTGTCTTGAGCTGCTCGACGCATGCCGGATCGGTAACATCCGACGGGCTGAGTTCGACCAGAGGAACGATGTAGGCCGGGTTCAGCCAGTGGGCATTGAGAAACCGTTCCGGTCTGGTGACCATGTTGCTCAAGGTGGTGGCAAGGATTGTCGAGGTGGTCGAGGTCACGATGGCCTTGTCGGAAACGTGCGAACTCACGAAGTCGAAGGCTTCGTGCTTGAGTTCAAGAACTTCCGGTACTCCTTCGAAGACGATGTCCGTATTCGCCAGAGCCAGGGGTGCATCCTCCCGGGAAACAAATGTGATACGGCTCAGGATTGTTGCTATGGCCGCACCGTCGAACAATCCCAGACCGCTCAGCATCTCGAGCGACTCGCGGATTTCACCAAGGGCCTCTTGTTCGAGAGCGTCCCGCGCTGCCTGGTCGCGGTGTTTCAGGTCGATGAGTTGCACCGGATACCCGGCATAGGCAAAAACATGGGCAATGCCGCGGCCCATACGACCGGCGCCGACGGCGCTGATGACCGGCTTCTTCATGACGAGGGTATCCCGTTGGCCAGAATGTTTCGCAAGGCCTCCAGTCCCTGATCCTTCACTTCGATGGTCTCGACAGTTCGGCCCGTCGACCTGAAGTCTGTCTCCGCCACGGCAGATCCCAAAGCCAGCAGCCCGCGAGCGACAGGGCAGGGGACACCGGTCCATTCGGCCACGGAGACCAGAAAAGCCAACCCGAAGCCGATGTCCTCGACCATGTAGCGGTGAGTCTTCAGGTCGAGGGACTCGCGCCAGTCGCCGCTGTCGACCAGCTTGTCGTGGGCCAGATTGCCGTACATCCACTCGTCCGCCTCGTCATCATAGTGATCGGCTAGGGGGAAATGGGGAGCGCCGTAACCCAGAGCCTTCCGGGTAGCGATCCGTTCGGCGTCCAGCGCCGTGGTCACGCGGCGTATGGCCGGTTGGGTGCCCTCGGCATGGATATCCCAGTGATCGAAGTGCTCGATCGGGCCGGCATTCATCATGATGAGCGGGGGATGGATAATTGGCCCGGCGTTCATCAGCGCGCCGGACAGGGCATCTTCGACGGGTTCGATCGCATTTGGAAAAGCTTGTGAGATGGCTGCGATCGCGCGGTCGTGGAGCCGTGTGGGCAGCACACCGGTCGGCAGCCGTGTGGCGCGGGTGGTTATCGCCACGGTGTTTTCGCCATGTTTTCGCACCAGCCAGGGCAGTGTCCCGGTTTCGGCGAACGCGACGTCGGCGCGGCATCCGGCCTTGCGGGCGGCGCTCAGCATGACGTAGCTGCCGAACGTGCCGGGTGGCAGGAAGATTACCTGACCGTCGCTCAGGTGAGGCGCCATGCGGATTGCCAGATCCTCCTGGGCAAACGCCGGCAGGGGAATCACGATCAGTTCGGCGCCGTTCATCGCTTGACCGAGATCCGATGTCGGCAAGGCTATGGGCACGTCGCGTTCGCTCTGGAAATCCTTGATTGTCATGCAGCCGGTATCGAGCAGCGGCGCCAGGGCGTCGGCGTCGCGGCGCCAGTACCGCACCCGATGGCCGCGTTCAGACAGGTCGGCGGCAGCGGCAAAACACCCGTTACCGCCGCCCAGAACAGCAATTTCCATGTTCGGTCTACTCCATAGTCGGTGTGATGATGTCGGCATCCGGGACCGTCAGTCCTGTCGACGCCATGAGAAAGAAGCTCTCGGCAACCTTGTGAATCGGCACCTCTCCGTGGGGGTCGTACCAACGGCTGACCCAGTTGCACATGCCTAGCAGGCCGAAGGCTGCCAGTTTGGCGTCGATTTCCCGACGCAACTGCCCTGCGGCCTGTCCCTCTTCGATAAGGGCGACCCACAAACCGCCATATGTGTCCCAGACCGTTTTCAGATCATCCAGTTTCCTGTGATCGTCGACAAAGTGATTTTCCCGCAGGGCGACGCTCATTTCCAGATAGCTGGGGTTGTAGGCGTCGAGGTGACTTTCAATGGCAGCGCGCAGTTTCTCGCCGGATGTTCGGTTTGACTGAACGATGTTCTGAAGGTTCTTCAGTAGCGAGTTCGACTGCGGGAGGATGATCTCGAGCAGGATATCGCCACGGTTTCGAAAGTAGTAGTAAACCCCTTCGCGCTTGATGCCGACCGCGCGGGCAATATCTTCCATCGACGTTTGTGCGACGCCTTGACGGGCGAAGACTTCCGCTGCCCGGCGAAGGATTTCCGTCCGGCGGTTCATGAGCGCACGGAGGCTTCTATGTGTTGCGGCACGCCGGCAGACTCCCCAAGAGTGACCATGGTGCATTCAAGCACAGTTTTTACAGGTACGTAAAATCTTTCTTGCGCCTGGCTCCGATAGCAGGAATGATCATCTCCTCCGCCGTCAGGGATAGTCATCACAATGATGCGCGTTTCGCTCAATGACAAATGCGAAAAGACAGCCGGAACCATTCTGTTGCCGGGGACGCAGGCACAGGTCCGGTCCATGTTGATGCTACAAGGCCAGGACCTCCGCGGCGATCTTCAGAGAGTGACGAGCGAACAGAACCAAGGGTATGGTGGTTAAACCGATGAAACATGCGCTGTTCCTGACATACTCGGGAAATGTTGCCCTTGCGGCAGATCTGGCGAATTGGTTCACCCAGGATTTGGCGCCGCTTCTGCAGGCCGAGTCCCACGGCATTGTCATCGACGTTTTTTCACCTGACCCCGAATGCAACGAGGTTCTGTTCTTTGGTGATGATCCGGACCGGCCGGTTCTGATGGTTCAGATTTCGGGTGACACGATTACAGATATCTCCGAAGCGTTGGCCCGGGCGGTCGGGATGGATGCGAGTGTTGCCCGGTGCCCGTTCGAAGGCATAGCGACGGCGGCAGGCATGTTCGAGATACTGGAGACGCCGGTCGGGGGTAGTTCAGACGCAAGACCACGCGCTGCGGCGATGTCGTTCATGGTGCAGTATTTCGGGCCGACAGAAAACGATCAGGCGTTTGCGGCCCATTACGCCGCCAACCATCCTCCGATCCTGGCGGGCTTTCCCGGCATCAGGAATGTATTCTGCTACGTGCCGGTTGCCTGGGACAATCCGGGGTTTCCGCAATCCGGGGTCATCGTCGGCAATGAAGTTGTGTTTGACGATGTCAGGGCTCTCAACACGGCGCTCCGGTCCGATGTTCTCGCCGATCTCAGAGCCGATTCCGCCGGTTTTCCATCGTTTGGCCACAGCACGCATCACGCCATGCGACGGCGACTGTTTTCTGACCGGTCAGGGTCGACATGTGTGGTCAATTTTACATAACGTAAAATCACCAAACTGTTTCTGTCATCCTTTTTGGCGTTTATGGCGGAACCTGTTGCAGGAATTCAAAACAGTCGACCTTTTCGGTCTGAAAAATTTACAGGTTCGTAAAATTCAGTTTGCGTCTCCTGATTGGTCGTGAAAAGATGGTCGGCGCGATGAGGTGCTGGTCTGTTCGTAACAGGTCACAAGGAGGGCCGTGATGAACTATGACGCTTTTATCGGCAAGGAATACGAACCTTATTCGGCAACCGTCGATGAGGGCCGGATAAGGCAGTTTGCCGCGTCAGTAGGCCTGACGGATGCGGTCTATCATGACTTGCAGGCGGCACAATCCGCGGGGTATGCGGCCATTCCGGCGCCGCCAACCTTCGCCTTCACGATAGCCCTCGATGCCGGCCAACTCTTCAACATTACCGAAGACATGGGAATTCCGGCGACGCGGACCGTGCATGGAACCCAAGGGTTTTCGTATCACCGTCCGATTGTGGCCGGCGACGTGCTGCGTGGCCGGCAGAAGATCGCGCGATTGTACGAGAAGAAGGGCGGGGCACTGGTATTCATCGATGTTGAAAACAGACTTGAAGATGCCGATGGCGAACCGGTGTGCGACGTGCTTTCAACAGTGGTCGTGCGGGCAGGTTAAGGTGCGAGAGACTGGATAGCATGACAGGAAATCTGGCTGATCTTGAAATTGGCGCATCGATCCCGGAATGGGTTTGCGGCGCAATCACAAAGCAAGATCTTGCGGCCTTTGCGGCGGCCTCCGGCGATCACAATCCAATTCACCTGGACGAGTCCGCTGCGCAGGAAGCCGGGTTGCCTGGAATTATAGCACACGGCATGTACAACATGGCGCAGATGAGCCAGTTGTTGCTCCAGAATGTACCCCAGCGGGATATCCGCGCCTTTGAGGTGCGGTTCAAGGCGATGAGTCTCCCAGGCGATGTTGTCACCTGCGCCGGGGTTGTCACGAGTCGCAAGCCGGCTTCCGGCGAAACCCATGTAGTGCTGTCGATATCGGCGCGCAACCAGGACGGCGTTGATATTCTTGCCGGATCGGCAACAATTGCGGTCAGGTAACAGATACAAGGCCCGGACGTCACCGGGCACACTGAGCGATTGCGAAAACCATGATGTACAAGGCAGAAATACCTTATGGCGCGTACTGGAGTACGCCTTACGCCAAGTGGCAGGGCAGTCTCGCCAATCTGAACAGCATCGAATTTGCAGCTCACGTGGCCAAGGCGGAACTGGAGAAACGGAGCATCGATCCGGCGTCCTTCGACTACGGCGTGCTTGGAACCACGGTCCCCCAAAAACATTCGTTTTATGGTCTGCCCTGGTTCATGGGACAGATCGGTGCCGGCGGTGTCGGCGGTCCGACGATCAACCAGGCCTGTGCGACCGGGGTTAGATGTGTACTGGCGGCCGCCCAAGAGATCGAAAGCGGCATGGCATCCTGCGTCATGTCGGTTGCCGCGGACCGGACATCAAACGGTCCGCATATCTATTATCCCAGACCCGACGCGCCAGGCGGCACCGGCGATCATGAAAACTGGGTGATGGAAAATTTCAGCTGCGATCCCCTGGGCGGTCACTCGATGCTGCAGACCGCGGAGAACGTGGCGGCCAAGCATCAGATCTCGACGGCGGAACAGCATGACGTCGTTTTGCGCCGCACCGAGCAATACGCCGCGGCACTGGATGACAAGTGCGCGTTTCAGGAACGCTACATGACATTGCCCTTCGATGTGCCCGACCCGAGATACCGGAAGGTTTCGGCATCCCTTCACGGCGATGAGGGGATAACGGATTCCAGTCAGGAAGGATTGTCGAAACTGCGCCCGGTGCTCCCCACCGGTACGGTTACGTTTGGCGGCCAAACCCACCCCGCTGACGGAAACTCGGCAATCGTTGTCACAACGTCCGACAAGGCAAGGGAGTTGCGCAGAGATGACGGTATCCGGGTGCGTCTTCTTGGGTTCGGGTTGTCGCGGGTAGATCTGGCCCATATGCCCGAAGCGCCTATTCCCGCGGCCAGGAACGCACTCGATCAGGCGGAAACTGATATTCAACACATCGACTGCGTCAAGACGCATAATCCCTTTGCGGTCAATGACATTGTATTTTCCCGCCAAACAGGCTTCGATGTCTTGAAGATGAACAATTTCGGCTGTTCACTGATCTGGGGACACCCGCAGGGGCCGACGGGTGTGAGGTCGATCATCGAGTTGATCGAGGAACTCAAACAACGCGGTGGCGGCACTGGGTTGTTCACGGGCTGCGCGGCCGGCGATACCGCAATGGCGGTGGTACTGCAGGTGACAGAGGGGTAACGCCATGCCAAGGATGAGGAGCAGATAGTGGGCACATCTGTCGGCATCGATGTTGGGGGCACGTTCACGGATTTTCTGTTCGTGTCCGACGATGGCGTGCCGCGTATCCACAAGACGTTGTCGACGCCGCACGATCCCTCGATTGCAGTGATAACGGGGCTCTCGGAACTGGCCGCGGCCATGGACCCGCCGGTGTCCCTGAAGGATCTGGTGGCCGGTATCGAAACCATCGTGCACGGGACGACCGTGACCACCAATGCGACACTGACGCGGCATGGGGCAAAGACCGGCCTGATCACGACCGAAGGCGTGCGTGACGCGCTTGAAATGCGGCGCGGCATTCGCGAGGAACAGTACAACAACCGTTACACCAACGTGGAACCTCTCGTGCCGCGGTATTTGCGGGTGGGCTTGAGAGGCAGGCTCGATCGCAACGGACGGGAAATATCGGCGCTCAACCTGGACGCGCTTGATGATGCCATCGCCCTGTTTCAGGAAAACGACATTGAGGCCGTGGCAATCTGCTTCATGAACGCCTATGCCAATCCCGATCACGAGAAGACGGTGGCGCAACGGGTGCGCCAGTCCATGCCCGATGCCTATCTGAGCGTCTCTTCCCAGTTACTGCCGTCGATCAGGTTCTATGAACGCGTCAGCACCACTGTTTTGAACGCCTATATCGGTCCGATCCTCGATCGTTATCTGTCGAGCCTGGAAAACCGGCTCGAGCAGGAAGGGTTCGCGGGCAAGCTTCTTATCATGCAGTCCAATGGCGGGGTCACGGAACCCCGGACTGCCAGGGAAAGAGCTGCCTCAACGCTTTTGTCCGGGCCGGCTGCAGGACCCAGAGCCAGCCTTCACTATGCCGGCGCGCTTGGCCAGACGAAATGCATTGTCGTCGACATGGGCGGGACAAGCTTCGAGGCATCCCTCGTGGTCGATCGTCCGCTGATGGCGTCGACCGGAGAGATCGACCGCTTTCGTCTTGCACTACCGATGCTTGACATAAACACCATCGGGGCCGGTGGCGGTTCGATCGGCTGGATCGATAACGGCGGGCTCTTGCAGATGGGGCCGCAAAGTGCCGGTGCCGCACCTGGCCCCGCCTGTTACGGAAAAGGGGGCAAGAAGCCGACCACCACCGACGCCAACGTCATCCTCGGGTATCTCGACCCGGGCTACTTCGCCGGGGGAACCATGTCGCTCGATGCGGTGGCCGCGCGCGCAGCGATTGACGAGTATGTGGCCAAGCCGCTGGGCCTCACCGTCGAACAGGCGGCGGCGGGCATGTACAAGGTCGCCTGCACGAACATGGCGGAAGGTGTGCGGGAGGTGACCGTCAAACGGGGACATGATCCCAGGGAGTTTGCCATGGTCGTCGCCGGTGGCGCCGGTGCGATTCATTCGAGCGAGATCTGCCGGGAGCTTGAAATCCCGATGCAGATTATCCCGCGGGAAGCGTCCATTTTGTGTGCCGCCGGGATGTTGATGAGCGACCTCGAACACGATCATGTGCATACCTATGTGCGCCGCCTCGATACTCTCGATTTTGAGGATCTGGACAAGATCGTCAAAGGCATTGTTGAAAGAGCTACACTGAAATTTGCCGCGGACCGAATTGCCGAAGAAAAGCGCTCGTTCCTGTGCACACTCGAGTGCCGGTACCTCAAGCAGTATCACGAGGTCGGCTTTCTGGTGCCCCTTGAGCAGATTGAAAATGGCGACCGCGAGGCCATTGCCAGTGCATTCCACGAGCAGCACAACAGTCTTTACGGCTACTCCTTGCGCGAACAGGGGGCGCCGATTGAAGTTGTCAATGTCCGCATTACGGCCATCGGCAAGACCGACAGACCGTCTTTCGCAAGGTCCATGCGTTTTGACGGAAATGTAGAACGGGCAAAAAAGGGCGCACGTTCAGTCTACATACCCGAAAGCGGCAGATTCGAAGCTGTGCAGATCTACAATGGCCACGTGCTCGGCCATGGCGACCTGGTCAAGGGTCCGGCCATAATCGAGCAGGAAACCACGGCAATCTTCGTCAGTCCGACGTACAACTGCGTGTGCGACAGGTTCGGATCGTTTGTGGTCTTCGACAAGAAGCGACCGGAACTTGCATTGCTGGTCGCGACGGATGAGGAAAACATTGCTGAGGCAACTTCCGGCGACGAAGGTTCGGTCGCGGGAGAGGATAGGGAAAACGGCTCGGCAGCACCGGACGCGGCATCTGTCACGGATGCGGAAACAGGTATCGCGGAGGAGCCTGCCGGCGTCGGCGCCGAGGAAGAAGACGAAGACGGAGCGTCGACCGGCAACCAACCCGATAACCTGGAAGCCGATGTGAACCCGGCGGCAACGGAGCCGTCAGGCGACCACACGACTTCGGTGGAAGAAGTCTCGGAAGAAGTGGCCGATGAGGCGACCGGCGGTGAGACGGGAGCCGGTGGTGACGAGGCCGGCGGCGACACCATCGAACCGGCGAAGAGCGACGAGGATACCGGTGCAGACGACGTTAAATCCGGGGCGGACAGCGATGACGAAGGCTCAGAAGACGATGGGCCGGCGGAGGCGGTCGAAGCAGAGGCGGTTGGTGGCGCGGAAGCGGGTCGCGAAGAACAGGCCGAACCGGACGATGCCGTTGAAGACAGCACCGCTGGGGACGGCAACGACGGGGATGACCGTCCGAACATGACGTCAGAACCGGAGGTGGTGTCGTGAGCACAGTCGATCCCATCCTGCTGTCGGTCTATTCCAGAACCTTCAAGTCGATTACCGACGAGATGAGCAATTCGGTTGCCCGCACGACGCGCTCGCCGATCCTGTGCGAGGCCAAGGACTTCGTGACCGGTCTTTACGACGAAGCGGGGAATATGCTGGAGCAGACGGAGAACCTGCCGATCCTTGCGTTCTCTCTGGCACCGGTTTGCAAGTACATCATCGAGTTTTTCGGTGACGATATTCATCCCGGCGACGTGATCTTTCACAACGATGTCTTCAGCTTCGGCAACCAGAACAACGATGTTGCCGTCTACAAGCCGATCTTTCTCGAAGACGACCTGATCGGCTGGGCCGCGGTCAAGGGCCATCAGGCCGATATCGGCGGGGCGGTCCAGGGGGGCTACAATCCCAAGGCCACGGAAGTTTGGCAGGAAGCCCTTCGGATTCCACCGGTCAAGGTCTACGACAAGGGTGTGTTCCGCAAAGATGTCTGGGGCATGATCTTTGCCAATATCCGCCTGGAAATCGTCGAGCACGACATGCGCGCCCAGATGGGTGCCGCCACCGTCGGCGAACGCCGCGTTCAGGCCCTCGTGGGCAAATACGGTGCCGAGCACTACCGGGCCCACAAGCAGGCCCTGTTCGAGTCGTCGCAGAAAATGATGGAAGCCGAAATCGAAAAGATTCCGAACGGCACCTATTCAGGACAGGGCAAGGTCTATTTCGATGGCCATCACGAAGGCACCATCTTCACGATCCGGGTAAAGATTACCGTCGAGGACAAGCGTATCCGGTTTGACTATTCCAACACCGACGCCCAGACCGACGGTTTCGTCAACGGCACTTACACCTCCAGTGCGTCGGCCACGGTGCTTACCCTGCTGCAACTGGTCGACCCGAACATTCCGCACAACCAGGGAATGCTCGAGCCCCTCGAGATCATCATTCCCGAGGGCACTATCCTCAATGCGAGTTATCCCAAAGCCACAACCTTCGGCAATCATCTGTGCCCACCGAACGCCGATGCGATCACACGCGCCCTGGCGCCGGCAATTCCCGATCGTGTCACGGCAGGATGGAACAACCTGCTGTGCTCCCTGACCACCGGCGTCGATCCGGAAAAGAACGAAACCTATGTCGATATCGGATTCATGGGCCTCAAGGGCGGGTCGGGCGCCATGAAGGGGACCGACGGATACGACCACATCGGCATGATCGACGCCTCCGGCGGTGTGCTGGACCAGGATTACGAAATGTTCGAAGTCATGACGCCGCATATTCTATTGAAACACGAATATATCGAGGATTCCGGCGGCGCCGGACAGTGGCGCGGCGGACTCGGCGTCGAAACCGGCTTTGTCATCGGGTCCCCGGACACGCAACTCGTGACGTTCGGCGATGGCGATTTCGAAGGCGCTTTCGGTCTATTGGGGGGGCGCGGCAGTATTCTGAACAGCATTGTCCTTGAATACCCGGACGGAACAAGAAGGGTCCCAAAGAACAAGGACCTGATCACCGGCGTTCCCAAAGGCACATACTATCATCAAGTTGCCGGTGGCGGCGGCGGTTACGGCGACCCGAAGAAACGGGACCGGGACAAACTCAGGGCCGAGGTGCGCAACGGTGTGATTTCCGAAAAGGCTGCGCGGGAGATATACAACCTTGCGGATGCCGACGTGTCCGGCGAACCTGCGGCCGAGTCGTGATGAGGGTCTGATGGACTTCAGTCTGAGTGCGGAGCAGAATCAGATACGGGAAACATTTGCACGTTTTTGCGATGAAGACATTGTTCCGCAGGCTGAGGCCCTAGACGAGGCCCATGCGTTTCCCAAAGACCTGTTCGAGAAACTCGGCACGTTGGGGTTTTTCGCCATGCGTTATCCCGAGGACCTCGGCGGTATCGACAGCGACCTGGTGACCCTTTGCATTGCGCTTGAAGAAATCGCCCGGGGATCGATGTCGCTGGCCGGCTGCGTGACGATGCAGTCGCTGATGGGCACCAAGTTTTTGCACATGCTCGGCAATGCGGACGTTCGCGAGCGGCTTCTTCTGCCGGCGCTCAAGGGCCATAAGATCGGCGGCATCTGCATGACCGAGCCGAATGCCGGCAGCGATCTGGGCGGGATTGCAACCAGGGCAACTAGAGTGGATGGCGGCTACAGGCTCAACGGTCAGAAGATGTGGGTGACGTCGGCGCCTGTGGCGGACTTCTTTACGGTCTTTGCTAAAGCCGGTGATGAGGACGGGCTTACGATTTTTCTGGTCGAGAAAGACTTCGATGGCCTGAAGGTCGGTCGCTCCATTGAAAAGATGGGTGTGCGGGCATTGCCGACGTCGGAAGTGGCCTTCGAGGACTGCTGCGTGCCTGACAGTCACGTGTTGAGCCGGGAAGAGGGCGACGGTCAGGCCCACTTGCGCCAGCTTCTGGCCGAAATCCGGATCGTGACCGGTGCCCTTGCCGTGGGCGGCGGGCGGGCGGCTCTCGACGAGGCCGTGCGGTACGCCGGCGAGCGGGCGCAGTTCGGCAAGCCGATCAACCGGTTTCAGGCGATCCAGATGAAACTGGCGGAAATGGCGACCGATCTCGAAGCCGCGCGCCGGCTGGTGCACTACGCGGCCTGGCTCAAGGACGAAGGCAAGCCCCATCTCAAGGAAGCGTCGATGGCAAAGCTGTTTGCCTCGGAAGCCGCTGCCGATATCTGCGACAAGGCCGCCCGTGTTTTTGCGTCCTATGGATTTGCCATGGAGTATCCGGTTCAACGTTTTCTGCGCGACATCCGTTTTACCCTGATTGGCGGCGGCACAAGCGAGATCTTGAAACTCGTCATCGCCAAGGAGGTGTCGTCATGAGTGATGCCAGGGTCCGTGTCCTTGTGGCGAAGCCGGGACTCGACGGTCATGATGTGGGCGCCAAGGTCGTTGTGCGGGCTCTCGTCGATGCCGGTTTCGAGGTCATCTATTCCGGCCTGCATCAGACACCGGAGAGCATTGCCAATGCAGCTCTGGAAGAAAGCGTCGATGTGATCGGACTATCGGTACTGTCGGGTGCGCACATGCCGTTGTGCGAAAGGCTTCATGCGCTGATGATCGAACAGGGTCTGGAAGACAGGTTGTGGATCATCGGGGGCAACATTCCCGAAGCCGACCGGGAGGCGGTCAAGGCGTTCGGGTTCAGGGGCGTGTTTCCAACCTCCAGCAAGCTCGACGACATTGTCGGGTTCATACGGGAGAATGTGGCATGAACAAACATACCAGTCCCGAAGACGTCGACCGGGTGGTCAACGAATCCGGGATCGAGATCAAGTCTCTTTATACGCGTCACGATATTCTGGAAAGTGGCGGGATCGATGAAAGCCGGTCGGGAGAGGCTCCTTTCACCAGGGGCATCCACTCGGAAATGTACCGAAAGCGCCCGTGGACCATGCGCCAGTATACCGGGTTCTCCAATGCTGCCGACACCAATGAGCGGTTCAAATACCTGATCGCAAACGGTCAGACCGGACTGAATGTGGCCTTCGACCTGGCAACCCAGTGCGGCTACGATTCCGATGCGCCCGAGGCCCTGGGCGAAGCCGGGCGGGTCGGCATGGCGGTCGACACGCTGCGGGATTTCGAGGTCGCTTTTGACGGTATCGATCTCGACCGGATCACGGTGTCGCTGACCGTCAACGGGTCTGCAGCGATTTTGATTGCCATGTACCTGGCCATGGCGGAGAAACGCGGCTTCAACGTGGCCCAGTTGCGCGGCACGGCCCAGAACGATATCCTGAAGGAGTTCATCGGGCGCGGCACCTGGATCTTTCCTGTGGAGCCGTCGGTCAAGCTGGTCGCCGACACGATCGAATACTGCGCTGAGCATGCGCCGAAATACAGCCCGGTCAGTATCTGCGGCTATCATATCCGCGAGTCCGGAGCGAACCCGGCCGAAGAGATGGGGTTCGCGTTTGCCATAGCGAAGGCCTACACGGATGCGGCCCTGGCGCGGGGCCTTGACATCGACGCTTTCGCCAACCGGCTTTCCTTCAATTTCAACATATTCGGCAACCTGTTCGAGCAGGTGGCAAAGTTCCGGGCGGGCCGGCGTCACTGGGCCAAGATCATTCTCGATCAGTACGGCGCGATTGATCCAAAGTCCGGCTGGATGCGGATGATTGCCGGCGGCGGCGGCTTTGGTCTGACGATCGAACAGCCCGAGAACAATATTATGCGCGGGGCCTATTATGCGCTCATTGCAGCATTGGGCGGCGCCCAGACCATGGCGCTTTGCTGTTATGACGAGGCCTACACGATCCCCACACCCAAGGCTCAGCGACTCTCTTTGAGAACCATGCAGCTTCTGATCGAGGAAGTCGGCCTGTGCGACACGGTGGACCCGCTCGGGGGGTCGTATTATGTGGAAACCCTGACCAACCAGATGGAAGACAAGATCGTCGAGGCCATGGACTGGGTCGACCAGGCCGGTGGTATCGTCCAGGCCGTCAGCGATGGGACGATCCAGGCCAAGGTTTCCCGGCAGGCATACCAGCGTCACAGGGACCTCGAATCGGGGGTCATGCGCAAGGTCGGGGTCAACTGTTACGAGGACGGCGACGAGGAAGACCATCAGGTGGAGCTTCACCCTTATGACCAGCATGGTGCCAAGACCCAGGTTGCCGCCCTGCACAAAATTCGCACCGAACGGGACAACGCTAAAGTGGATGCTGCGCTCAAGCGGCTACGGGTGGATGCAGAGGCCGGGTGCAACGTCATGCCGGCGCTGGTCGAGGCCGTAAAAGCCTACGCCAGCGTCGGTGAAATGACAGAGGTCCTGGTGGGATGTTACGGCCGCTACAAGGAGAAGTTCGTCATATGAGTTTGGAGTATTGATGCCGGATACGACACGGACATGATTACCGGTACAATCATTTCGATGGAACAGGCGTTGTCGATGACCTATGCGACCCTGCGGTTCGTTCAACTGGGGTGGCGGGTGATCAAGGTCGAAGCCACGCCGCATCATCCAGGTGCACTGCCGGGCGATCCGAACCGGTATATCGGGTCGGTGGTGGCGGACGAAGGCCGGCGTTCTTACTTCGTGGCGCCGAATGTGGGCAAGGAGTCGATCGCGCTCAACCTCAAATCCGAGGAAGGGCAGGCCGCGCTCGCGCGCATCATCAAGGAACTCCAGGCAGACGTCTTCTGCTGCAACACACTACCGGCACGCTACGAGGAACTGGGGATTTCCTACCACCGCCTGAAACAGGTGAAACCCGATCTGATCTGGGCTGGGATCTCGGCCATGGGACCGGATTATCCTGATGCTGCTGGTTATGATCCGGCAATCCAGGCAATGGCCGGTTTCATGGATGTCACCGGATCGGCTGACGGACCGCCGACGCTTTCCGGTATTCCGCTGGTCGATCTCAAGGCCGGCGATGAAGTGTTTTCCAACGTTTGGATGGCGCTTGCCGAAAGGGCTGTCAACGGAACCGGCAAACGGATCGATGTGTCGATGGTGCAATCCGCAGCATCCTGGCTGATCACCCTGCTGCCCCTGATCGACTTCGGCTGCGAGGACTGGGAACTGGGACGATGCGGCAACGAACACCGCAAGTTTGTGCCGACAAACGCCTACCCGACGCGCGACGGTGCCGTGCTGTTGGCGATCGGCAGCGACGCCCTGTGGCAACGGCTGGTGTCGCTGCCGAGGTTTGCCGGTGTGGCCAATGATGTTCGTTCGACCAATCAGGGCCGGGTTGCCGATCGTCATGCCATACACACCGACATTGCCGCGGCCACGAAGGCGCACACCACCGAGGAAGTCGTCGGCGACCTGAAACAGGCACGCATTCCCCATGCGCCGATCCGGACCGTGCGTGAAGCCATGGAGCTGGCGGCGATCTCGGACAAGCTGACATCGACGACGACCCCGGACGGGACGGTTGTCCGCATGCAGCCTTCCGCCGTCGATACCGGTTTCGAGAAAAGCCATTTTTCATTTCCACCGCAATATGGCGAACACACGGAGGCGGTGCTTCGGGAGGTCGGATACGGCCCGGATGAAATAACAGCGCTCAATCGCCAGGGCGCCATAGCCGGTCCGGATGCGATCACTCCCCGGAACGACACGCAGGAGAAAGTCGGGACATGACAAAACTTGAAGGCAAGGTCGCCCTGGTGTCGGGCGCGGGACGGGGTATCGGGCAGGCGATTGCCCTCAAGCTTGCGAGTGAAGGGGCCAGGGTCGTGCTCAACGACATCGATGCCGATCCGGCCGCCGAGACGGTCGAGAAGATCAAAGCCCTGGGCGGCGACGCGGTGGCAGTGGTCGGCGATGTCACGCAAACCGATTTCGTGGCGACTTTCGTCAACGCCGCCACGGAAAAGTTCGGCGGGCTGGACATCATCGTCAATAATGCAGGGTATTCCTGGGATACGGTCATCCAGAAGACCAGCGACGAACAGTTCGATGCCATGATGGATATCCACGTCAAGGCGCCGTTCAAGATATTGCGGGCAGCGGCCGACCCGATCCGGGCCATGGCGAAGGCGGAGGCCGCAGAGGGCAGAAGGGTGCATCGTAAGGTCGTCAACATTTCCTCTATCGGAGGGTTGTTCGGAAACGCCGGCCAGATCGGGTACGCCTCGGGTAAGACCGCCGTGGTTGGCATGACCAAGACTCTGGCCAAGGAGTGGGGACGTTACGCCGTCAATGTCAACTGTGTGGCCTTCGGGTTTATCCAGACGCGGATGACGGAAGTCTTCGAGGCAGAGCCAAAACTCACCCAGGTTGGTGACCGGGAAATCCAGATGGGCGTGCCGGAGGAATTTGTCAAAGGGCTGAGCCGGATGATCCCTCTGGGAAGGCCCGGTACACCCGAGGACGCCGCTAATGCCGTCTATCTGTTCTGCATCCCGGAATCTGACTACATCAGCGGCGAGGTCGTGGTTGTCAGCGGAGGGCTCGTCATCTGATGGAAAGCCTGTGTTCTTTTGTGCAGAACAATGATTGAATTGGCGCTATCACGTTTGACCGGAATAAACTGCTCCGGTTACTGATGGGGCCAACATTCGAGCGGGAGGGCGTTGCAACCCTCCGAATAATTGTGACCGAGGGAGGCGGAGTTCGTCTGCAGGTCATCCAAAAGGAGGAAAAAAGTGTTGCACGATAAATCAATTCTCAAATCCCTGGCCGTGGCCGCCGTCGTTACAGCGTCGGCCCTCATGCCAGGCAAGGCTCTGGCTGTCGACAAAGTGACGGCTGTTCACGCCTTCCCACCCTTCCTGGTCTACACCAAGACGTTTCTTGCCATGGTCGAGGACATCAACAAGAAGGGCAAAGGCGTCGTCGAGATCACCGTCAAGGGTGGTCCCGAAGCGATCGGAATGTTCCAGCAACCCAACGCCGTCAGTACCGGTGTTGTCGATATGGTTCACACGCCGGGCAGTTTCTATGGAGCCGAAGTGCCTGAAATCGATGCCATGGTGGCCTCAAAGTCAACGCCCATGGAAGTCCGCGCCAACGGTGGTGCGGCGATCATGGACGAAGTCCACCAGAAGCGCTTCAACGTCAAGCATCTGGGTTGGATCGATGCCGGCGTGCATTTCCACATCTATTCGGTCAATCCGCCGAAATTCCGGGACAACGGTCTGGTTGACCTCACTGGTGTGAAACTGCGCGACAATCCGATCTACCATGCCTTCTTCGAGGCCCTGAACGGCACAACGGCGTCGATGAAGGCGACGGAAGCATATGCTGCCCTCGAAAAGGGCACGATCGATGCCGCGGCCTGGACGTCCATCGGACTGATGCAGCTCAAGTGGGACAAGTTCCTGAAATACAGGGTCGATCCGGCCTTCTACACGACCGACCTTGGCGTCATCATGAACAAGGATTCCTGGGACGGTCTGTCGGCTGAGTCCAAGAAGGTCATTCAGGACACGATCATCGAGTGGGAACAGAAATCCTTCGATGCCCGCCAGGAAGACATCAAGAACGATGCCGCCGAACTCCAGAAACGCGGCATGAAATTTGTCTCACCCAGCGACGAGGGTGCTGCTGCCTATCTCAAACTCGCCAACGATGCGTCGT
Organism: Alphaproteobacteria bacterium; assembly: GCA_021775805.1. GTDB lineage: Bacteria > Pseudomonadota > Alphaproteobacteria > Rhizobiales > JAJFHC01 > JAJFHC01. The sequence goes on from JAJFHD010000011.1 coordinate 135,607, forward strand.
GGGCGCGGATGAAGGGCCGTCTTGAGAAAAAGGGCGGTATGGAAAACTACGACAAACTGCGCAAGACCTATTTCAAGGAATAGGCAAGACTGAGCCCGAGCGAACGGTAACGAAGGAAACGTCCTGATATGCGGGTGATTGATCGAGTCTGTGATGCACTGGCGGTCCTTGCGGGGATCTATCTGGTCGGCATCATGTTCGGCATCATCTTTCAGGCGACCGCCCGTTCGCTCGGGTATTCCGGTTCATCTCATGTTTTCACGTTCATTGAATTTGGACTGCTCTACATCGTCATGGCGGCCTCGCCCTGGCTGGTGCGCGAAAAGGGCCATGTCTTCATCGAGCTTCTGACAGCAGCCCTGCCGTCGTCGCTTACTGCGGGGTTCTCGAGGTTCGTATCGCTGCTCTGCGTGGTCCTGTGCCTTCTGCTGGTCTGGTACACGGGCGAGGCAACCTACAAGTCATTCCTCAAGGGCGATGCCGACATGCGTTCGATCGACATGCCGCGTTGGCTTCTTCTGATCAGCATGCCGATCTGTTTCGGACTTATGGCCTGCCAGTTTTCGCGTTTTGTCTTCGGACCGGAGACCCTTCACAGCGGCGAAGCCGGTGTCCATGAATAGGGACAGGGCGGCAACGCTGAAGATGCCGGAAGGGGGGCAGAGATGGAGTGGTATGTAGCCCTCGGCTTTCTGCTGGGTACCGTCCTGTTCTTCATGGCATTGGGGCTGCCCGTGGCCCTCGCGTTCCTGGCGGCGAATGTGTTTGGGGCAATCTATTTCATGGGCGGGAGCGGCGACCTGACCGTGCAGATGACGCGAGGCATATCCCAGCTTGCCCGCAATGCGATCCCGACGGTGTCGACCTTCAATCTTGTGCCGGTGCCGATGTTCCTTCTGATGGGAGAGCTGTTTTTCCATACCAGGTTGGCCAACCGGATGTTCAGTGCGATCGAACAGCTGATGGGCAGCATCCCTGGACGACTGTCCTACGTTACGGTCGCCGGTGGCACGGCTTTCGCCACCCTGTCAGGTTCCTCCATGGGCAGCACCGCCCTTCTGGGTACCCTGATGGTGCCGGACATGACGGGACGGGGCTACAAGAAACACATGGTTATCGGGCCGATTCTCGGTACCGGCGGGCTGGCCATGCTGATCCCGCCGTCGGCGCTTGCGGTGTTGCTGGCGACGCTCGCCAATCTCGATGTGGGCAGATTGCTGATCGCGGGCGCCGGGCCAGGACTGCTTCTGGCGTGTTTCTACGTCGTCCTGATTTACGTTCAGTGCCGGATTGATCCCAGTGCTGCACCAAACTACGACGTGGAAAGGATTTCGCTAGGCGCACGGGCGCTGCTGTTTGTGCGCGACGTGCTTCCCATGCTTGCCATCGTGGTTGCCGTCATCGCCCTGATGCTGATCGGCTGGGCGACGCCGTCGGAATCTGCCGCTTTCGGCTGTCTTGGGGTGCTGATCGCGGCCATTGCCTACCGGTCGCTCACCTGGGACAGCATCAAGAAGTCTGTGATGGGCGCCCTGCGGGTCACAACCATGGCGCTGCTGATCATATTCGGATCGGCGACGTTTTCAGCCCTGCTTGCGTTTTCAGGCGCCAGTTCAGGGCTGATCAACTGGGCGACCGGATATGAGCTGGCGCCGATTGCCATGCTGCTTGTGATGTTCTGCATCCTTCTCGTGCTCGGCATGTTCATGGACCAGCTTTCCATGATGCTGCTGACGGTGCCGATATTCTTTCCCCTGGCGGAGACGCTCGGGTTCGATCTGATCTGGTTTGCGGTTATAATTCTGCTGGCACTGGAGATCAGCTTTACGACGCCGCCATTCGGACTTCTGCTGTTCGTCATGAAGGGCGTGTCGCCGCCGGGGACAACCATGCGTGAAATCTACATGGCGGCGATCCCGTTCATGGCCTGCGCGATGCTGGTTGTGGCACTGCTGATCCTGTTTCCCCAGATTGCCCTGTTCCTGCCCGGACTCGGGAACTGAAGGCAGACGACAATTTCAAAGGTTTTGAAGAAGGCATTCGATGATGGACTACGGACGGATCGAAGGACAGATACAGGCTGAACTCACAGCGGTATTCGGAGACCGGCTGACCCTGTCGCCCGGTATTTTGGAACAGCATGGCCGTGATGAGTCCTACCATCCGGTACGCGCGCCCGACGCGGTCGCGTTTCCGCGGTCCACCGACGAGGTCGCCCAGGCGATGCGTATCTGCACCAAGCATCGTGTGCCGGTTGTCCCGTTCGGCGCCGGAACCTCGCTGGAGGGGCATATCTCCGCGGTCCATGGCGGGCTCTGCATCGACTTTGCCGAAATGAACGAAGTGCTCAGCGTCAGCGCCGAGGACATGGACGCCACAGTTCAGCCCGGCGTGCGGCGGCGCCAACTCAACGAATATCTTCGCGACACCGGACTGTTCTTCTCCGTCGACCCGGGAGCCGATGCCTCGATCGGCGGCATGGCTTCGACTAGGGCGTCCGGGACCAATGCGGTACGTTACGGCACCATGCGCGAAGTCGTGATGGGGCTGACGGTCGTGCTGGCCGACGGCCGTGTCATCGAAACCGGGGGACGCAGCCGGAAGTCGGCCGCAGGTTATGATCTCACGCGGTTGCTGGTGGGGGCTGAGGGAACGCTGGGCGTTATCACCAGCCTGACCGTCCGGTTGTTCCCGCAACCTGAGCAGATACTCTCCGCGGTGGTGACGTTTGACACCATGGGCGACGCCGTCACATCGGTGATCGAGACCATGCAGATGGGCGTCCAGGTGGCGCGCATCGAGTTCGTCGACGAAGTCCAGATCGATGCCATCAACCGGTACTCGAAACTCAACCTGGCGCTAAAGCCCACCCTGTTTCTTGAGTTTCACGGGTCAGAAATCGTCACGCGCGAGCAGATCGGGATCGTCACGGAAATCTGCGAAGGCAATGGTGGTGGCGATTTCGAGTGGGCGTCACAGCTTGAAGACCGGAACCGGTTGTGGCGTGCGCGACACGATGCGGCCTACGCCGCCCTTGCCGTCAGGCCCGGATGCCGCGCGGTGGTGACGGACATCTGCGTACCGATTTCGCAATTGAGCGAATGCATCCTCGAAGCGCGCCGGCTGATCGATGCCTCGCCGCTCACCGGTATGAATGTCGGTCATGCGGGCGACGGCAATTTCCATTCCGTCCTGCTGGTTGACCCAAAAGACAAGAGCGAGGTCGAAACGGCAAAGAACGTCAATGCCCAACTGGTGGAATTGGCCTTGTCGAAGGGCGGGACGTGTACCGGCGAACACGGGATTGGTCTCGGCAAGCGCGAGTTTCTGGCTCAGGAAGCAGGCGAAGGAATCGATGTCATGCGCGACATCAAGACGGCACTCGACCCGCTCGGTATTCTCAACCCCGGCAAGATCATGTGACTGCTTTTCATTCTGTCTGTCAAAGGCGGTGTGGTCGGGCAAACAAGCAACAAAATTCCGTTCACCGGGCTTGGCCCGATGCCTATTCGCGTTTGTCCCTTGCACAACACTGGAAGTGATGAAAATCCAGATGTGAGTGGGTCCCGGCTCGAGCTTTGCTCGTCCGGGAAACGAAGGTTGTGATCGCGAATTCCGAAAGTGCCGATCACTCGAAACTGTCATAGGCGGCAGGGCCATCGGACATCAGGCGGCTGAGCCGTTCAAAGCCCCGGCGAACATCGTCGAAATCGCGCGGCACGGAAAAGCCGATCCGCACATTGTGGTAGATCTTGTCATCCTGGCCAATCCTGAATTCATCGGCACTGTCGATCAGAATGTCACGGTCGTAGGCCGCACTTTTGAAGGTGCCGGGCAGCCAGGGGTTGGGCAGGGCCAGCCACAGGAACGGGCTGTAAGGGTGCGATGTGAAAGTCTGCTTGGCAAAGATCTCCCTTGCCAGCGCTTCGCGCCGGGCGGTCTCTGCCTTGACCTTCTCGCGCAACTCACCCGCCTCACCGCTGAGCACCAGGCGTGAGGCGAGTTCGGCCAGAACGTAGGGCAGGCCGCCGGTCATCATCTTGTGTGCGGTGAACACCCGGTTCGTCATGTTGGGCGGACAGGCGACCCAGCCACCGCGCGCGCCGGCGCTGACCGACTTGGAAAGGCCGCCCAGGTGAAATGTCTGGTCCGGGGCCAGTTCCGCTAGACACGGCAACGGTTCATCCAGGGAAGCGCCGTAGATGTTGTCTTCGATGATCCAGACATTATGCCGGTGCGCAATGTCGATGATCTTGCGGCGGCGGTCTTCCGGCATAATCGCCAGTGTCGGGTTCTGCAGCGAGGGAATGACCACGAGGACCTTGGGGTGCTGCTGGGCACAGACCCGTTCAAAGGAATCCGGATCGATGCCATATTCGTCGATTGTCACGGGGATCGGCCGCCTGCCCATAACGGCGACACTGCGGGCGATCGAACTGTAGGTCACGTTTTCGAAGGCAATCTTGTCGCCGGTAGCGGTTATGGCGGACACAACGGCAATCATGGCGGCGTGGACGCCAAGGGTGGGCACGACGCTTTCGGGTGACGGCGACCAGCTTCCCGATCTGAGCCAGGTACAACCGGCCTCACGCCATGACGGCTTGATCCGGCGTGTGTAGTCCGCCGCCTCGTAGGGCTGTTGCGTGAAAATGTCATTCATGAGCCGCTGCAGGACAAGTGCCTGGCCGGTTTCGGCGGCGGCCGTCGTATCCAGCCGGAGTTTGTTGGGTGTCGACTCCTGCATGAACGGGTGAAAGATCGCGGGCGGGGCTTCGTCAGGACCGGAGAACGGGGCCTCCGGCGTGCCGACATCCAGGATATAGGTGCCGCGTCCGACTTCGCCGGATACCAGCCCGCGCTGTCGTGCCAGGGCATAGGCTCTGCCGACGGTACCGATGGTAACGCCCAGATCGTAGGCGAGATCGCGCTGAGGCGGCAGTTTGTCGCCGGGTTTGAGGCGAAGAGTAGCGATGTCGGCTTCGACCGCGTCCGCGATGGCGATGTAACGCGGGAGGCGTTTCTGGGAAATCTGAGGCATCCAATTTGTCATGGTGACAATGTTATCCTTGATTCATTGATTGTGTCAATTCATATAGTCAATCGTCTAGTCAATGATGACAATTTGAATGCAGGAGACGCTACAATGAATACAATCAGAACGCAAATCCCGTCGACGGGACCATCGTACAATGCAAGTTCCCCGGTATTTGCCACGATTGCATCGATTGTCACACTTGTGGTGGCCTTCGGGCACAAATTGATGGGCCTAGCCGACAAACAACGCAGCCGTCGTGCGCTCTTGCGCCTGACCGACCAGCAGCTTGCCGATATCGGCATCAATCGGTTCCAAGCGGAACGGGAATCATCCCAGCCCTTCTGGAGGTAGCTCACAAGAGTGCCGTGCCCGATTGCAGCATGGCCACCAGCTTCAAGTCCCTCACCTTCCCCGCCGGCGTCCCACCGGCGGGGTCTTTTTTTGTCACAACGTGTCGCCGTTGCCCAAGCCGGGCGCGGATTTTTGTGAGAATTGAGGACAATCGAATTGATATTCGGTTGAGGCGTGCGCAGAGTGTGGCGCGGGAGTTCAAGGGGAGAGGTTTTGAATGGCAACGTTGAAGGAAAAACTTGCGCGCGGCGATTTCGTGGTGACGGCGGAGATCACGCCGCCCCTGTCGGCTTCGGCGGACGTGCTGCTGGCACGCGCGGAACCTTTGAAGGGTCTGGCCGATGCCGTCAATGTGACCGACGCGCCCAGTGCCAAGGCGACCATGGCCAGCCAGGCGTCAGCAGCCATCCTGGCGGCAAACGGTATCGAGCCTGTTCTGCAGTTCACCTGCCGGGACAGAAACCGGATTGCCCTTGCCGGCGACCTTCTGGGGGCGGCCGCCCAGGGCATCCAGAACCTGCTGATCCTGCACGGCGACGATCCCAAGGGCGGCGACATGCCGGACGCCAAACCGGTCTACGAGCTTGATTCACGCGGGCTCATGACCCTGGCCCGCGACATGGGCGAAAAGGGGACCCTGCCGTCAGGGCGCGAAATCAAGCCAGCGCCGGATTTTTTCATCGCCTGCGCGGATGCGCCGATGGACCCGGCCGATGACTGGGAACCCAAGGGGCTTGCGGGCAAGATCGACGCCGGCGCCCAGTTCGCCCAGACCCAGTTCTGCTATGATCTGGGTATTGCCGAACGCTATTTTGCCCGTCTTCGGGAGCACGGCATAACAGATCGGATCAAGTTCATTGTCGGTATAGGTCCGCTGCTGTCGGCAAAGCAGGCCCGTTTCATGGATGAGAATCTTTTCGGTGTAACGGTGCCGGCGCACATTCTCGACAGACTCGACAAGGCCGACGACCAGAAGGCCGAAGGCCGGGCGATCTGTGTCGAGCTGATCAAGGGCCTGAAAGAGATCGATGGAGTTTCAGGGGTTCACATCATGGCGCCGATGCAGTCGGCCACAGCGATTGCCGAGACAATCGAAATGACGGGCCTGAAGTAAGCAGACAAAATTCACAAATTTTGCTGCCGTCGCGCACGGACGCGTGGACCTGCCCCGAAGTCTCGTTTGATCGCCGCGGGCACGCGCGTGCGTCGGATCACGCGTCGCTTGTCCGGAATAAAGTTCCTTTGGCTGAGCCTGGCCGATCAAGCCGTCAGCCGGGATGATATCATCGGGATATCGCCGATTCCCGGGTCGCGGGGTCTGTTTCGATCGCTCGCCCGGCAAGGATCTTTGTGTCCTCGATGATCTCGCCGACCAGATGCTCGCGCCGGTAGGCCATGATGTGGACGCCGGCAACGCCTTCGATTTCCCTGATCTGCTCGATCAGGTCGACGCAGAGTTTTTTACCCTCGAGGCCCGGCTTTTCAGCGCGCTCCATGCGGTCGATGATATCGTCGGGAATGTGGATGCCGGGCACGTTGGCGCGCATCCAGCGGGCGGCCTTGGCCGATGCCAAGGGACCGACGCCCGGCAGGATAAAGACCTTTTCGTGAAGACCCAGATCACGTACGCGTTTCATGAACTCGCGAAACACCTCGATGTTGTAGACATAGTTGGTCTGGATGAAGTCGGCGCCGGCGGCGACCTTCTTGGCTACGCGATCTGCGCGGAACTGCAGGGGCGGGATGCACGGGTTGGCCGCCGCTCCCAGAAATATGTTGGGCGGTGTCGAGAGCTTTCGGCCCGACAGGAACGTGCCGTCGTCGCGCATGGTCTTCAGGGTGCGGAGCAGGGACACGGCATCAAAATCGAATACCGGCTTGGCACCCGGCTGGTCGCCGACCGCAACACCGTCGCCGGTCAGGCACAGCACATTGCCGACGCCCATCGATGCGCCGCCAAGGACGTCGCCCTGGATGGCGATGCGGTTACGGTCCCGGCACGAGATCTGCAGGACGGTTCCCAGGCCATAGCGCGACAGAATCGAACAGATGCCCATGGACGACATGTGGCAGTTGGCGCCAGAGGCGTCGGTTGCGTTGATGGCGTCGGTGACGTCCTTCAGGGGTTCGGCGGCGGCGAGCACGTCACGGGGGTCGGCGGAGTCCGGCGGGTTGAGTTCAGCGGTCACCGCGAACCAGCCCTTGCGCAACGTGCGTTCCAGGATCGATGCCGACTTGTGGCCCTCGGGCGGCGTTGGTAACGGCATCTCGATGGGATCGTAGGGATCGAGATCATGAAGCTTGATCATTTTGCCTGCTCCCCGTCTTCGGTGGCGGTGAATTTTGACGAGCGCTCTCCAACCACATGATCGGCAAGCGCCGCGCTGGGCTCTTCCGCGATCGGGGCGGCGGTCGGTTCGATGCCGCGGGCCTTTGAGAAGGCTCTTGCCAGAGCAAACCGCGATTTCTCGCCGGACTGCTTCATCTGGCGTTTTTCAGCGGCTATTTCTCGAGCGACCCTGAGCCAGCTGGATGAGCCTTCGATCGACCGGTCCACGGGGGGTTGCACCACCGCAATGCGGTCGAGGCCGTCTTTCATGCGCGTCGCACCATCCCAGGCTTCGACCCAGGCGCATCGCATCCAGGGTTTGACCTCGCAATTGCCATCTTCACGAACACCGCCGCACGGACCGTTGCGCAGATTCTTCGGGCAGTTCATGGGACATGACATGCCGGTGGACGACAGCACGCACTGGCCGCACATCTTGCAGTCGAAGAGCAGGCCCTTGACACCGCTCTCGACCACCGACATCGGCTTTTCCAGTCGCTCGTAACCGATCTTCTGAAAGACCGGGTCCATGGCAACCATGCTTGCCTCGAAAACCTGATAGATCTTCTGGAAAGCACGGGAGTGCCGGACGGCAAACAGTCGCAAGGCATACATTTGTCTGGTCCATTCCAGGTCAGTGTCGCGAACGTTGCGTTCGCTAAGCCAAAACCGAAAAATCAGTCTCAGTGTTTATTGATGCAAACAAGGCCAAATCTGATGCACACAAGCGACATTTGATGAAACGGAGACGCCCTTCCTGCAGAAATAGGAAGTCTGGCGGGGGTTTGTTTTTCAGCCTATGGACAAAATCGCCGGCCGGCTTCAGAGTCGACCTGTCTTGCGGCACAGATATTTGGAGATCACCCGTGGAAGCAAAGTCAGTCAAGGCGTCAAAGGATCCGTTGCTGCAACCGTTTCAACTCAAGGGCCTGACGATAAAGAACAGGATCGTCAGCACGCCGCATGCGCCGTCCTACGCGGAAGACGGCATGCCGAAGGAACGCTACCAGCTCTACCATGAGGAAAAGGCCCGTGGCGGCATCGGCATGACCATGTTCGGCGGTTCGTCTTGTGTCGGACCGGATTCGCCGTCGGTGTTCGGCCAGCTCAATGTCGGTGTCGACGAGATTATTCCCTATCTCCAAGGGTTTTCCGATCGGGTACATGCTCATGACTGTCGCCTGATGTGCCAGATTTCGCACCTGGGCCGGCGGACCACCTGGAATGTGGCCGACTGGCTGCCGATCGTGGCGCCATCGCGTGTCCGGGAACCGGCCCACCGGGGGTTTCCCAAGGAAATGGATGCCGCGGATATCAAGCGGGTGATCGGCTATTACGCAGCGGCCGCCGTGCGCTGCAAGGAAGGTGGGCTTGACGGTATCGAGATCCTGCAGAACGGTCATCTGCCGGGCCAGTTCCTGTCGCCGGACACCAACCTTCGCACCGATGGTTACGGCGGCTCGCTGGCCAACCGTGCCCGGTTCATGCTCGAAATCTACGATGCGGTCCGCGAAGCCGTCGGCAGCGCGTTCATCGTCGGCGCCCGGGTCGAGATGGACAGCAAGCTCAAGGACGGCCTCCAGCCCGACGAGTCTCTCGAGTCGCTGCGCATGGTGGAGGCCGGCGGCTGCATAGATTTTTTCAACATGAATGTGGGGCGTTCCGATACGGAGTACATGCTGGCCAACTATGCCGTGCCGGCGATGTTCCAGAAACTGGCGCCGTGGCTGCAACTGGCCGGCAAGTTCAAGCAGGAACTCAAGCTACCGGTCATTCACGCCACAAGGATATCGGATCTGGCGACGGCGCGTTATGCAGTCGAGGAGGGGCTGCTCGATCTGGTCGGCATGACGCGCGCGCATATCGCGGACCCACATCTGGTCAACAAGATGACTGCCGGTGACGAGCATCGAATCCGCCCTTGTGTCGGTGCGGGATACTGCATCGACCGGATCTACGGCGAAGGCGAAGCGTTGTGCGCCCACAATGTGGCGACGGGTCGTGAGAAGACCGTGGCACAGGCAATTTCGCCGTCGGAATCGCCCGGCCGCAAGATCGTGGTCGTCGGCGGCGGCCCGGCCGGCCTGGAGGCTGCAAGGGTGTCGGCGGAACGCGGGCACAAAGTGGTGCTGTTCGAGGCCAACAGCGAGCTGGGCGGGCAGGTCAGGCTGGCGGCACAGGCGGCTGCGCGCAAGGATCTGATCGGGATTACCGACTGGCTGTCAGCGGAAGTCGACCATCTGGGCATCGATGTGCGCTGGAACAGCTTTGCCGATGCCTCAGATGTGCTTGCCGAACAGCCCGATGTGGTCATCGTTGCAACCGGCGGCCTGCCGGATACGGAAATTGTCGACGGCGCTGAACCGTGCCTCAGCACGTGGGATGTGCTGGGCGGCACGAAGCTCTCCGGCAAGGTCCTGGTCTACGACGACCACGGCCAGCACCAGGCGGCATCCGCGGTCGACCACATTGCGGGAGACGGCATCGAACTGGAGCTCATGACGCCTGACCGTCATGCGTGCGCGGAAATGGGGTCGTCCAATTTTCCGATGTATCTCCAGCGTTTCCATGAAAAGGGGGTCACGGTGACACCCGATCATCGGATGATCCGGGTCGAACGATCGGGAAACCAGCTCAAGGCGGTTTTTGAAAACGATTACGGCGGACGTCAGATAGAACGGACGGTCGATCACATCGTGGTCGAGCACGGCACGGTGCCGCTGGACGATCTGTTCCAGGAGTTGCGTGAGGGATCTTCCAATAATGGAGATCTGGACTACGAGCTGCTGCTTGCGGGAAAACCACAGCCCTCAGCGCCACAGGGCGGCTACGCGCTCTTCCGGGTCGGCGATGCGGTCGCAAGCCGGAACATTCATGCGGCGATCCTCGATTCCAGAAGGCTGTGTCAGTATTTGTGAATTGGCCACTCTTTCCGTTTCCCGGACTCGATCCGGGATCCAATTTTCGCGCCGCGGTCTGAAGCGGTTGCGAGTAGGCACCGGGTCGAGCCCGGTGAACGGTTTATCTCGTCAAACCACAGGCCTCGAATGCCGCCCGAGTGGTGGCTCGTTCTTCTCCGGTGAGCTGCAGCAGGGGACGTCTTACCGGACCGCCGACCTGGCCCAGCAGGTCCTGCCAGTATTTCTGATGGGCCTGGGGCTTGCCGCCCGGGCGGGTGGCTTTCAGCGCGTCGCGGACCGGGTCGAGGCTGGCGCTTACCGCGCGCGCTCTTTCGACATTGCCGGCCAGCGCCAGGTCGGTGTATTCGCGCATGCGCTGGTCGGCTTTTGTCTGCAGCAGATAGGGTGGGGTTGAGCACAGATAGAGCTGCCAGCCGAGCTCGACGATGTTGTCGAGCCATTCGTGTTCGGCCGCCGTGCTGACGAGAATCCGGTCGCCGGCCAGCTTTGTGAGTTCGGCATACATGTCGCGGGGTACGCTGTACTTGATGGCGACAATGTTGGGCAGATCGGCGACGCGCGAGCACAGTTCCGGACTCATGAGATAGCCGCTGTCGGGATGGCTCCACATGGCGATGCCGATGTCGACCTGCTCGGAGATATGGCGATAATACTCATAGACCGTGTCGTCGACGTCGGACAGGAAATGCAGGATCGGGGCGTGGACGACGATGTAGTCGGCGCCGATGTTCTGGGCGTGGCGGGCGAGGTCGATGACCGTGTCCAGGTTCTGGTCGGAGCATGACATGATCGTACCGGAGGCATCGCCGGTTTCTTCCACGGCAATCTCGAAGGTGCGTTTGCGTTCTTCGATCGACATGGAAAAGAATTCGCCCTGCTTGCCGGAGATGAACAGGCCGTCGAGTTTCAGGTCGTCGATCCAGTGCCGAATGTTGGCGCGAAAGCCGTCCTCATCGATTGTGAGGTCGGGATTGAACGGTGTCAGAGCGGCCGCCCAGATGCCCTTCATGTTTCGTCGCGAGTAGGCCTTGGCGTCCGGTTTGCTGTACTTCATGGTTCCGTTTTTTCCTTTTTGGCAGAACGTATCGCCTGCCAGATAGTCTCGCTTGTCAACGGCATTTGCAGGTCTTCGACACCGAGCGGCTGCAAGGCATCGATTGCCGCATTCAGGATGGCCGGCGGCGCGCCGATCGTGCCGGCCTCGCCAATACCCTTTGCGCCGAGCGGATTGAAGGGGGCCGGCGTCTCAATCTTGTCCAGCGTGATCGGTGGCATGTCGGTCGCCCGGGGCAGGGCATAGTCCATCAGCGAGCCGGTCACAAGCTGGCCCTGGTCGTCGTAGACGATGCGCTCCATCATGGCCTCGCCAAGACCCTGGGCAATGCCGCCGACAATCTGGCCTTCCGCCAGCATCGGGTTCACGATGACGCCGGCGTCGTCCACGCACCAGATATGTTCAACCACAAGAACGCCGGTTTCAACATCGATGCTGACGACGGCAATGTAACATCCAAACCCCCAGGCCTCGGAAGATGTTTCAAAGATGGCGCTACCCTCAAGCGGCGCCGAGAGGCTTTCGGCGATGCCGGTCCAGGAGTTGCCGACATCTGCCCGGCCGATCAGATCGTTTGCGGCGGCATGAACCGCACTGCCGCCGATTGCTGTGCTGCGGCTGGCCAGCGCGCCGATTCCGGCCGGGCAGGTCTGGGTGTCCCCATGCAACACCGTTATGACGTCCGGGGTGACGCCGAGCACATCTGCTGCGATCTGGGCGTAGGCGGTTTCGCGGGCCTGGCCCTGCGCGCTCGATCCGGTCATGAGGGTGAACCGGCCGTCATTTTCCAGCCGGATGCGCGCACTTTCCCAGCCTCTGCCGCTCGGCTCGACATAGCAGGATACACCGATACCGACATGCTCGCCCCGTGCCCGCCGGTCAGCCTGTTCGCGGCGCAGTTGTTCGTAGCCACTCAGGGCACAGGCCTTGTCCAGGGTTTCGATATAGCGGCCTGAATCGAGCTTGACATCGTCGCTTCGTTTGAGCGGGAACCGGTGGCTGGCCACCAGATTCCGTCGCCGGAAAGCCACCGGATCGAGGTTGCAGGCGCGGGCTGCCTTGTCGACCAGGCGTTCCATGAGCATGGCGGCTTCGGGCCGGCCGGCGCCACGATAAATACCGACCGGGCCTGTGTTCGACAGATGTGCGCTGGTCGACGAGGAGACGATGTCGACATCATAGGGCCCGGGCAGGATGCGGCCTGCGTTCCAGGCCGGCACTGCCGCGCTGAAGGGCAACCAGTGCCCCAGGGGTGTCTCGACAGATGCCCGGAGGGCGTCAATGTATCCGGTCGAGGAGAATGCCAGCTGTCCCTGCGCCTCGCCGCCGCGTCCATGGGTGGCGGCAAGCAGATCCTCGCTGCGCGAGGATATCCATTTTACGGATCGCTTGAGCTTGAAGGCAGCCCAGGCCACAAGAATGTCCTCGGGGTACAAAGACGCCTTCATGCCGAACGCGCCACCGACATCACAGGCTGTCACCCTGATCCGGTGTTTCTCGATGCCGATGATATGCGACAGGTCATCGCGGGCGCGGTGCGGGGTCTGGGTTGAAAGCCGGATATGCAGGGTGGCCTCAGCCGCGTGCCAGGACGCATGGATGCCGCGGGGCTCGAGCGGGTTTGGGGCGAGGCGCGGGTGGCGGAGCGATACGGAAACGATGTAATCGGCGTTCTCGAACACCGACCGGTTCCGGCCGGTTGTCCAGCTTTGTTCGAGAACTTTATTGTCGGGGACGGAGTCAAACAGATCCCCGGCGCCTGCGGATCCGACCAGGCCCAGCACGGGCTCGAGGGGGGCGTAACCGACCACTACGGTTTCGGCGGCATCCGCTGCCATCGCACGGGTGCGGGCCAGAACCGCTGCCACCGGTTGCCCGACGGCAAACACTTTTTGCCGGGCCAGAATTAGTGTATCCGGGCATGCCATGGCGTCAAAAATTTCGTTCACACCGGGGCCCTTCAGACGGTGCACATCATCGCCTGTGATGACCTTGACGACGTCTGGATGTGATTGGGCCGTTGAAACATCCATGCTTGTGATGCGCGCGTAAGCGTGAGGACTCCTGACGAAGGCGACATGAACGCACTCTTCATCGGTGATGTCGTCGGCAAAGCGGCCCTGCCCAAGGACGAGACGTCCGTCCTCGCGCCGGATCTGGCCCATGCCAATCCAGCGCGGTATCGTGTCGTCCCTTTTCTCGGTCATCGACGGAACTGGCTATCCTTGAAGTTTGGCGACAGGGACCGGGACGGTCAAAACGGCTCGGAGCTCAGCGTAGGGGACCATTTTCCGACAATATCTACGACAGCTCAATAAAAATGGCGGCAAGCCGATATGGTGAAATTGCATACCGTGGGCGGGCCGTCGCGTTGTTATAAGAACTCAGGCAGGCCGGTGGGGCCTGTTACGGGCAATCGGACGTGAAAGGGTAGGGAATGTTGAGACTTGCAATCGTTGGACACGGAGCGATCGCCCGGTATGTGGCGCGGGCCCTGAAGAATGACCCTTCGGTCCGGATTGCCTATGTGCTGTGTCGGGACGGCCGCGAGCCGGCCGCCCGCGATGCGATCGGCGGCGCAGTGGAGGCTGTGACCTCGGTCAGCCAGATCACCGGTGATGTTGACGTGGCGGTGGAATGCGCGGGCCACGGAGGTTTGATTGCCCATGGGCCCGGATTTCTGGAACAAGGTGTCGATGTCATCACGGTGTCGGTCGGCGCGCTCGCCGATCCTGCCGTTGCCGACATCCTCACCGATGCCGCCAAGCGCGGCAACGCCCGCCTGGAACTCGTGCCGGGTGCCCTGGGCGGCATCGATGCTCTGGCCGGGGCGCGTTGGGGCGGTCTTGACTCGGTGACTTATGAAGGGCGTAAACCGCCGTTGAGCTGGGTTGGAACGCCAGCCGAAGACCAGACCGATCTTGCCTCGCTTACGGAAGCGTTCGAGCATTTCAACGGATCTGCGCGGGATGCCGCGACGCGCTATCCCAAGAACGCAAACGTGGCTGCTGCTGTGGCCATCGCCGGACTCGGACTGGATGACACCATGGTTAGACTGATTGCCGATCCGTCGGTGAAGGGCAACCAGCATGTGGTGATCGCCGAGGGTACCTTTGGCCGGTTTCGGTTTGAGATCGAAGGCAAGGCCCTGCCGGAGAACCCACGCACGTCGGCCCTGGCTGCTATGAGCCTGCTGCGGGCGATCGGCAACCGGGGATCCGGGATTGCTACGTGAAGTGGAACCCGCTTGGAGAGTTACAGTATGCCCTGGGCAACCATGTCGGAGGCAGTTTTGCGCAGGCATGCCAGGAAGGCCTGTGCGGCGGGTGACAAGCCTTCCTCGCTGCGCAGGCAGACGCCGACGGGCTGTGATGTATCGCTGACTTCAATCGGCAGTACTCTGAGCAGTCCGCGTTCAATGTCATCCTGCACGACGTGGTAAGGCCAGACACCGATCATGTCGGTGTTCACGATGAGATACCGATTGGTCAGATAGGAAATCGATTCCAGCGGATTTGCCGGAGGCGCTACGCCCTGGTCGTGAAACAGCTTGTCGATCTGGCGCCGTAACGTTGTGTCGGGAGGCGGCAATATCCACTCCCGTGCGCTCAAAATCGCCTCAGGCGTTACAGCGTCCTGTTTGGCCAGCGTGTGCCCGGAACGGGCAACCACGCACATTGGCTCATCGTAGAGGGGCTCCTGCACAAGATCCTGTCGGTAGCGATATTGCGGCAGCCGTCCGACGACCAGATCCAGCTTGCCGTCATGCAATGCCGGAATCAGCCGCTCGTTGGTACCTTCCGTGACGGCAATTGAAACGTTGGGCCGTTGTTCGCGGATTCGGGCAATGGTGGCGGGGAGAATTATCGCGGAAGCAGCCAGCAGAGTGCCGACGACAATACGGCCGCCGGTGCCTTCCACGAGGTCGTCGAGTTCCTGGGCCGCATGGGACAACTGAGCCAGAACCAATCTGCCGTGGCGGATGAGGGCGGTTCCGTAGCTGGTGGGAAAGGCCCCGCGATTGGTGCGTTCGAATAAGGTGACCCCAAGGTCGATTTCCAGATCCTGTAGAAGCTTGGTGGCCGTCGGCTGGGAGATACTGAGTACCTTTGCCGCATGCAGCAGGCTGGCATGATCGCAGATGGCAATCACCAGGCGAAGCTGCTTGAGCTTCATCCGGGTAAGTATTCGGTCGGAGATTTCGATTCCTGATCGTGTGCCGGACATGGTTTCGATATGCTATAAAGATATATCTGTGTCGATATTTTTATGATTTTTCTATATCGAAGATGAGCAACGTGCGGATGGACGTAATCACGCGCTTTCCATCACAGCATTCGCAAACAAGCATTCGTCTGGACGTGCCTGTGCGGAGGCTACTGGCACTGATTGTTGGCCTTCAACGTCCGGTACTGATAACCGCAGACCCGTCTGAGTTTGAGGTCGTTTTGTCTCCAGCACTTGCCGCAACCCGTGCCGACGGTCTTGCTCGACTGCTTCTTGCGGGGCTTCTGTCTTTTTTTGAGTTTGGTTTTCGCCCGGCTCTTTTGCTTTGTTGTTGGACTGGCCGTCTCAGGCTCGGTGATCCGGCCGGCGTGCGCCAACACGGCGTTGCGGCTACCGGGGCCCCATTTCCCGTCGATCCGGGCGCGGTATAGCCCCAGCGCCTTGAGGCGCTGCTGGACTGCCTTGAGGAAATCCGGATCCGTCCGGGTATCCGTCCGGGTCAATGCCTCTATGGCCGGTTCATGGTTCAAAGCGACGGCATCGAGGATATGGATCGATGCCTCCGTCCAGCTTCGGCCCACACCCAGGCCACGGTAATACAAGGTGCCAAGACGGTACTTCGCCGCCGCGTGGCCTCGATTGGCGGCCTCGCGGTACCAGTGTGCCGCCTTCAGATAGCTCTGGACGACGTCGTCGCCGATCTCGTAACGGCGGCCCAATGCCGTCATCTGCGATGCCGTCTCCGGCGCCGAACCCTCGGTGAGGGCGGCGTGCTGCGTTGATTTTGCCGGCTGGTCTACCGGTTCCTCCAGCGCGAAGCTTTCATTGGTGGCCGCCCGCTGTGTCGATTGCGACAACAGGTCTTCAGAGGTGGTCGGCGCCAGGGCCGCCAATTCCAACTTCTTGGGCTTTTCTGACT
Source organism: Alphaproteobacteria bacterium (assembly GCA_021775805.1). Classification (GTDB taxonomy): domain Bacteria; phylum Pseudomonadota; class Alphaproteobacteria; order Rhizobiales; family JAJFHC01; genus JAJFHC01. Next base: position 152,443 of record JAJFHD010000011.1, read on the forward strand.
TGGCGACCAGCGTTTCCTTACCATTGGTGGCTTCCGGCACGAAATAGAAATCGCCGCGCAATGAAGACTCTTCCCAAGGTGTCTGGGCACCACCGGTCACTTCTTCCACGACGACCCGGACCCGCTTGAAAACATGTTCGACTGCAAGCCCAGGCAGCAGAATCGTCTCGGCCAAAGCTGTCGTAAACGGCGAGTTGCCGCCCCGACCGTCAAACGCGACCTGACCCGGTGCTGCGGAAAACGCGATCAAGGATCCGGAAACCGCCGTGATCCGGGCGAGGCCACGCCGATCCGAACGGGTTACGCCCTTGAGCGGGTTGTTGCGGCAGGCATCGAGGATGACAATGTTCAGCCCGTTGCCTGCAGTTTCCATCTGACGCAATACATCGGAGGCACTGATTGCTTCAAGGTCGAGATCGGCTTCGTCGTCAATCTGTGCCGCCAGAGGGATGAGGTAGTTGACGCCCTGTGCCTGAATGCCATGACCGGCAAAGTAGAACAGGCCGACCGCATCCTTGCCGGCCCGTCTCAGGGCCCTGCCGAATTTCTTGACGGCGCGGCCCATCTCGCGGCGGTCGACGTCGATCGCGGCGACAACTTCAAAACCGACCTCATTCAATGTCGAGGCAATCAAAAGGGCATCATTTTTGGGATTGCTCAAACGCGAGATCGACTCGTAGTCCGAGTTGCCGATAACCAGAGCGACGCGCTTCGCGGCATGGGCAATGCTGACCGAAGCAATCAAAATCGCCAGGCTGAGAATGATCCTCAAGTTCACCGTCTTACGCCAAATTTGCCGAGAGCTTTGCGTGCAATTTGTAATCACGTTCACATAATGGCACATAATCGATAACAACCAAAATTCGCATGTCGTTTCAACTCGGCATCCTGCAGGCAAATCTGACACACATGTTCGATCGAGCAATCTTCTGGCTGGTAAACGTTTCTGCTTATCTCCGGCACTTTCGCAACATCATGCTGTTCAGGCGCGCGGTCGGCTATTTCCCCAACGTCGCTGTGCCCAGGCGGTACAATGAAAAAATGTTGTGGCGGAAGATCTTTGATCATAATCCGCTGTTCGTGACGTTCTCCGACAAACTGGCTACCAAAAAACTCTGGGCTGACCGGCGCCCGGATTTAGCTACGGCGGCAGTTCTTTGGACCGGCTGTGACGCCGCGCACATTCCGGGTGATCTGTTCAAGCGGCCCGTGGTGATCAAGGCAAATCACGGCTCCGGTATGAACACAGCGATCGACGATTTGCATGACCCCCAATCGCTGCCGGTGGATCGCATCAACAGTTGGCTGGACTGGGACTTTGGGAAACATCAGTTTGAGTGGGCGTACGAACAGGTCGACAGGCGACTTTTCTTGGAAGAGCTCATTGCTTGTTCGAAGGAATTTCCGGTCATTGATATTTCGATTCACGCCTGCGACGGTCATGGCGTGTTCGTGGAGGTGATCTGTGCAAACAAGACAGATGACCAACAAAAGGCCTATTTCAAAACGGACGGGACACGTTGGAGGGAAATTGAGAGAAGCAGTATCGATGGCGATGACGATTCAAGTTTACCCGAGACGTTTTCGATACCCGCAAACTATCGGAAGGCTCTGGATCACGTACGCGATCTGAGTTCCGGTATAGACTACGCGCGGTTCGATTTTCTGTCGGTTGCGGACCGTCTATTCGGCGGGGAAATCACTGTCTATCCGAATTCCGGCCTGACACCGCACGCTCCGTTTATCACGTACAACAAATATCTCACCGAACACTGGGATTTGTTAAAGTCATGGTTTCTGACCCGCCGGCAGCCTTGGATGATTCAAGTCTATGCCAGCGCTTTGCGCCGGCAGTTGGCTCGGGAAACCGGACGACATTGAACAGGGTGTCAAACGTGGCCGACAGTGATCCATCCATGAGACGCCGACTGGTCATTGGCCAGGTTTGTCACGGCAGCCTGGGGGGCAGTTCGCGGGTGGCCTGCCGGCTTGCCAACGCCCTTGCCCGGCGGCGCCACCGTGTTCACGTTTTTTCTCGCGAGATCCTGCCCTGGGCAATGGGCCCGGATGTCCATCAACATGCCTGCCCGAACATGACGCCCTGTGACCCCGGTTCTCTTTGCCTCGACTGGCCAGAAGGCGACCGGACTGCCTTTGCGCACATGCTGACAGTATGGCTGACGCGCGAGCGCTTCGACGTTCTGCATTTTCATTACGTTCACCCGTTTGCCGGAATCGTCCGCCAGGTTGCGGAAAGCCTGGGCGATCGTGCGCCGGTTCTGGTCGGGACACTCCATGGCACCGATCTTACCCAATGCCTTGACAACACCGCTGAGCTTGCGTTGCTGAGCCGCGATCTTGCCGCAATCGACGAACTGACGACCGTGTCGGAACACATGCAGACGCTGTCCATGCGACTGATGCGGCAGAATCGGGCTGTCCGCGTGATGCCGAATTTCATTGAGGACACGTGGCCGCAACCGGTTCGACGATCCACTCAGCTAGCGCCAACCCGTCAGAAACCAGGATTTCTTCATGTCTCGAATTTCCGGGCGGTCAAGGATGTCGAGTTGCTGGCAAGGCTGTTTCTGCAGATATATCAGCAGACAGATGCCGAACTCTGGCTTGTGGGGGACGGCCCGGGCTTGCCGGCGTTAAGGCGGTCGTTCGACCGATCACCCGCCAAGGCGGCCGTTCGTTATCACGGTGCGATTGCGGACCCGGCACCGTATTTCGAACAGGCCACGGCTCTGTTGTCGACCAGCCGCCAGGAGAGTTTCGGTCTGGCGGTACTTGAAGCGATGGCAAGCGGGACCGTCGCGGTGGCAACCGCAGTAGGCGGTGTACCGGAACTGGTCGAGGACGATGTCACGGGCATTCTCTTTCATCCAATCGACCTGGATGTGACGGTTGCACGGATATTATCTCTGCTGGACACGCCGGCCGAACTGGAAGCCATGCGCGCCCGTGCCTTCCAGCGGACAGAGCGGTTGCGGGAGGCGCAGGTGATTGGCCTCTACGAGGATCTTTACCTGCGAACCGCCCGAAGCCCGGCCGACCAACTGGGCGCTATAGCCTGATGCGCGCCCTGATTGACCTGCAGGCGTCCCGCGCGGGCAGGCTTTTGCTTGAAGACTCGATGATCTTTGACGATCCGTCAGCGCTTCTGGCATGCCTTCGAGCACCGCGTCGCGATACCGGCACTCAAGGCGGTCCCAACAACCGGCCTGTGTATGTCCACCAGCAGGCCTATCTCGACTACAGGTCGTCGGTGGTCGCAAAAATGTTGGCTTTGCGTGGTCTTCATGACCGGTCGATGGATGTACAGGCTGACTTCATCTGGATCGATACCGACCGGGCGGGATCGGACAAACTCGGTCTGCGCCTCTATCTGCCTGGACGCCATGGCAAAGTCCCGATACGGTTTGCGCCAAGCGGTTGCGACCGGCTTGAGTCCCGGTTTATTGCGCTGGATCCTGCTGTCGTGCGTCGCGCAATGAACCGGATGAAGCAGATGGTCCACCATTTGCCGGGCGCACGAAAGGAGTTACTTGCACGGTTTGACATATTGCGTCCGGTGCTTGAAACCGAAGGTTCCCTGACGAAACTCAGTCGTGCCCTCTCGGATTTTCTGTTTGATGAGGTCCTTTCGTTCAAACCCCGGCCGGTGCTGGTCTCCAGTCTGATCGACGCCGGCGTTTTGAATGACGTTCTGGAGAAAATCCTGAACCGGCAGCGGGCGTTCGTCGATGCCGTCAATATACGCATTCGGCACCTGCAATCGTCTGATATCGCACCTCAGTTAAAACCGCTTCCTGACGATTACCTGCCCCTTTTCATGCCCTGCCCGGCCGATGGCAGACGTCTGCGCCTGCGTCTGGAAATCGACGGAGCGACAAAACTTGCCTGCGCCACGGACAGCGCCGGGGAACAGCACAGCTTCGAGTTGGGGCGAACCGATCTTTCACTGCAAACCTTGAGCGGGCAGGTTCAATGGAGTCCCGACATTTCGTTGCCCATGCTTGTCAATTGTCATTACAGTGGCATGGTGGCTGGAAAAAGCTCCGCACTCTATATGATGGTTTTCGGCCCGGTGATGCAAAGGGTATTGGAACTGGATCCGATACCCGTTTTTGTGCCGTCCAGTTGGGATGTCTTTCCGGGTCAGTTTGACAGTCTGTTGTGCGCGTATCTGTCCGGCAATCGGATTTAGTCGGGCAACCAACGGAAAGGGACGGCTGGTTTCAGATGACTATTGACCTTCTGGCATTTTCTCCTCACCCCGACGATGCGGAAATCGGTTGCGGCGGCCTGCTCCTTCTGGCCGCCCGGCAAGGCCTGAGCACCGCAATCGTCGATCTGAGCGAGGGGGAAAAGGCAACGCTGGGGACACCGGCCGTCCGCCGTCGGGAGAAGATGGCGGCCGGAGAAATGCTCGGTCTGACGGCACGGCGTGGGCTCGAACTGCCCGACACCCAAATCGGACTCGATCCAAATCACGAAATCGACGTCGTCGCCTGCCTGCGGGAATTGCGGCCACGGATGGTTCTTGCGCCGAATTTTGAAGATCGTCATCCCGATCATGAGGCAGCGGCGCGCCTGATCAAACGGGCGGCATTCTTTTCCGGCGTTGCAAGTGTTGGTACCGGCGCGCCGCACCGGATTGAACGAATGCTCCACTACTGCGTTCACAGTCCCTTCACGCCCAGCCTCGTGTTTGACGTGTCCAGTGTCTGGCCTGAATACACGAAGGCCGTGGAAGCCTACGAGAGCCAGTTCTGTCAACTTGGCGAGAAGGACGACGAAGCCACGCCTCTGAGCAATGGAGATTTCCTGAAAACCCTTGAGGCGCGGGGCAGGCATTATGGCGCCATGATCAACACAGAGTTCGGCGAGCCCTACTATTCTTCGTCGCCGCTATCGCTCGACTCGCCTGCCGCTTTGTTTCCATCAGAAAAATCAAGAACAGCGTACGGATCGTTTTCCTGAGATTATGGTGCTGCGAACTTCGGGCACTCGGTAGTATTGACATGAAGTTGAGCACAACCGGTCAACAACTCAAATCGCTTCGCTCGAACCCGGGCTGGAGCCTTGCCGGCAGCGAGGTCAACCGATTGAGAAACGTCGTGACGGTCTCCATCGGCACTGGAAAACTGTCCTTCGCTGCGGCGAACAATTGCTGAAGAAGGATCCAAGCCTTGAAAGTTTCAGAGATTCCCAAGACCAAGGGCGCAAAGGTCATGACCGTGTCACCCGACGACAGCATTGCCGATGTGGCAAGGACGATGACCCAGCGGCGAATTCGGCACCTACCTGTGCAATACGGCGCGAAGCTTGTGGGTATCATCAGTGTCGGCGATGTGGTCAAGCATCGCCTCGATGAGTTGCCGCTGGAAGCAAATGTCCTGCGCGACTATGCGGTTGGCAGTCATTGACTTGCGATCGGGGGGGGGGCGCTGTTCGCCGGGTATTCTGCTGCCGGTCGGTCTCGATCAGCATGTCATCTACGGTAGTGCACCGGGCATTCCGCTGGGGATGATCCTCAAGGGACGTTGCCTTTTGTGTTGTGCATGGTATTTGGCACAGTACTACTTTGTGTGTTTTCCGGCTTGGCGACAGGGCTGCCGGATCTGCTGACGGGATCGGGCGTATGAACAACAATACCTCTCAGGAAAACAGCGGCCCGGCCGGTCCGCTTGACGACCTGCTTGTGATCGACATGTCGAGAGTCCTGGCCGGACCGTACGCGACGATGGTGCTTGCCGATCTCGGCGCCCGCGTGATCAAGGTCGAAGTGCCGGGAACCGGCGATGATGCTCGCCATTTCGGCCCCTTCATCAACGGCACGTCGGCCTATTTCATGTCTCTGAATCGGGGCAAGGAGAGCATCGCCCTTGATCTCAAGGCCGATGCCGATCGTGACCTGTTCGAAGGCCTTGTGGCCAGGGCGGATGTGCTGGTCGAGAACTACCGTGCCGGCACCATGGACAAGCTTGGGTTCGGCTGGGACCGTCTGCAGGAACTGAATCCGAAACTCGTCTATGCGGCGATTTCCGGATTCGGACAAACCGGTCCCTACAAGGAACGGGCGGCCTATGACATGGTGGTCCAGGGGATGGGCGGGATCATGAGTGTCACCGGTCACCCGGATGCCCCGCCTACGCGGGTCGGGACATCTGTTGGCGACATTACGGCGGGACTGTTTGGGTTGTCGGGAATTCTGGCCGCAGTCATCGAACGCCAGCGCACCGGCCGGGGCACGATGGTCGATGTCGGCATGCTCGACTGTCAGGTGGCGATCCTTGAAAACGCGATTGGGCGCTATCTGGCCGAGGGCGTCGTCCCGGGTCCGCTGGGTGCGCGGCATCCCTCCATCACACCGTTCGAAGCATACCACGCGAAGGATGGATATGTGATCATCGCGGCAGGCAACAAGTCGCTCTTCGACAAGCTGTGTTCGGCCCTCCAACGGCCTGACCTGGCGTCGGATCCGGACTTTGAAACCAACGAGCTCAGAACACGCAACCACGAGAAACTCAAAGATCAGATCGAGAAACGGCTGGCAGAGAGGCCGGTCGAGGAGTGGCTGGACATCATCGGTGCCGCCGGCGTGCCATGCGGGCCAATAAACAATGTCGAGCAGGTAGTGAACGACAGCCATGTTCTGGCACGCAACATGATCGTTTCTTCGAACCACGTCACGGCCGGGCCCGTGCGTATGGCTGGAAACCCCATCAAACTCTCCGGCCATGAAGATCCGCTTGAACGGGCGGCGGCGCCGGAACTGGACGGCAACCGGGACGCGGTGCTGCGCCTGTTGCGGGACAGGGACCCGGTGTGATTTCAGTTTTCTGAACCCGATCGATACAGAAAATCATAAGACAAGCGTTTCGCGTTCGATCATACTCATCACCAGATTTCGAGGCTACACGATGTCCTCAAAAACTGTCATGTACGTGCTTGACACGTTCATCTTCAGAAATGCAACGCACAAGGACGACAGTTAAGACGGACGGTAAAGCCGCCGCACTGGTGGCGCAGCGCGTTCGTCCACGGCGACTCGCCTACTCAAACGGCAGCCCGACGTAATTTTCTGCAAGTGTGGTCTTGGCCGCCCTGGAGCCGATCAGGTAATCAAGCTCGGCGCGCTGGATATTGAGATCGAAGGCGCTTGCATCGGGAAAATTGTGCAGCAGGGAGGTCATCCACCATGAAAACCGTTGCGCTTTCCAGATACGTTTCAAACAGGATTGAGAGTACCGGTCGAGGGGACCGCTATCGGCGGATCGGTAAAAAGCTGTCAGTGCATCATACAGGACACGGACATCCGCCGCGGCCAGATTGAGACCCTTGGCGCCGGTCGGGGGCACGATGTGGGCGGCATCGCCGGCAAGGAACAACCTGCCATGGCGCATGGGTTCGGCAACAAAACTGCGCATGGGTGTCACACTTTTCTCAAGCGAAGGTCCGGTTTCCAGCCGGTTCGTGCAATCCCCGCCCAGCCGGATCTGCAATTCTTCCCAGATTCTGTCGTCAGGCCATTCTTCCAGATCCTCATCCGGGCGGCACTGGATGTACAAACGGCTGACGGTTTTCGATCGCATGCTGAACAGGGCAAAACCGCGGTCATGCCGGGCATAAACGATCTCGTCACTCACGGGCGGCGTGTTGGCCAGAATGCCGAGCCAGGCAAACGGGTAGACTTTTTCATAGGTCTTCAAGATCGGATCGGGAATTGATTTGCGGCAGACACCATGGAAACCGTCGCATCCGGCGATAAAGTCACAGACGACCTCGTGTTGTTGTCCATCCTTGTGGTAACGGACGCGTGGTGTATCCGTCTCAATATCATGCAGGCTCACGTCCAAGGCATCAAACACGACCCCGCGGCCCATCTCGTCGTGTGTCCGGTTGAGATCCTTGGTAATCTCCGTCTGACCGTAAACCATGACAGTGCTGCCGCCGGTCAACTCGCGCAGGTCTATACGGTGACGGGTCCCGTCGACGCTCAATTCGATGCCGTCGTGAACCAGACCATTGCGGTCCATGTTGGCGCCGGCCTGTGCCTGATGGATCAGGTCGACGGTGCCCTGCTCGAGAACACCCGCCCGAATGCGGCCTTCGACATAGGCGCGATCGCGCCTTTCCAGAACGATGGCATCTATGTCCGACAGATGAAGCAGTCTGGACAGGAGAAGCCCGGATGGACCCGCTCCAATGATGGCAACCTGGGTACGCATATTGTGATTCTCCGGCGTGAAATCGGTGCCCTGTGCGGCGCAAAGTCAATATGCCGAGCTTTACCCCAAGACGTCTACCGGCGCAGGGTGCGGTTTTCCGGAAAAGATATCAGTTTGACGTCAGCAGTCGCCGGGCGGCGCCGCACAATTTCCGCTTGGTGGAAGTCGATTTAGTCAGTATTATGCGCATAGTGCTGAGCAAATCGCCACTATGGATCCGTCAAACTATTGAATATGGGCATGACCAACGACAATCCGATTTTGATTTCAGGGGGAGGTATCGGCGGTTTTGCTGCGGCTCTTGCCCTGAGCCGGGAGGGATACCGGGTTCGTCTGCTGGAGCAATCAGACACTTTTTCCGAAGTCGGTGCAGGCATTCAGCTTGGACCCAACGTCTTCAGAATGTTCGACCGGCTGGGCGTGACAGAAGCGGTCAACGAGCTCGCCTGTTTTCCCGATGCTCTGGTCATGATGGATGGATTGAGCGGTGAACAGATTACCAGAATCCCGCTCGACGGGGATTTCCGGAAGCGCTTCGACAAACCCTATGGCGTCATTTTTCGACCGGACTTGCACACGGTGCTGATCGATGCCTGCGAAGCGTCGCCGTTGATTAGCCTGTCGGTCAACCAGAAAGTGGAACGCTTCGAGGAAACACACGACGGTGTGCTGGCCCATACCAGGGAGGGACGCTCTCACGCCGGCGCGGCGTTGATTGGCGCCGACGGTCTTTGGTCTCGGGTCCGCGAGCAGATCGTCGGCGACGGCCCGCCGAACGTATCCGGTCACATCGCCTATCGGGCCGTGCTGCCGATTGACGAGGTGCCGGAACATCTGCGGATCAATTCAGCGGTCCTGTGGGCAGGGCCGAAAACCCACCTGGTTCATTATCCCCTTCGCCGTGGCGAGCTCTTCAACATCGTGGCTGTGTTCCACAGCGACCGCTACGAAGAAGGCTGGGACAGCTACGGCGATCCGGCTGAGCTCACGGAAAGGTTTGCCGGTCAACATGACAGCGTGCTGCAGCTGTTGGACAAAATCGAGTCGTGGCGCATGTGGGTGCTGTGCGACCGTGAACCGGTCAAGGCATGGGGCAAGGGCCGGGTGACCCTGCTCGGCGATGCGGCCCACCCGATGCTTCAGTATCTCGCGCAAGGGGCATGCATGGCGACCGAGGATGCGGTCTGCCTGGCCAGCCGGGTTGTTCACCACGACGGTGACTTCGAGACGGCCTTCGAGTCCTATCGAGACGCCCGCTACCTGCGCACCGGAAGGGTCCAGCTTACTGCCCGTTTGTACGGCGACATCTATCATGCGGCTGGCGTTACGGCCGAGTTGCGCGACATAATGCTGAACGGGCGCACGCCCGATCAGGCCTATCAGGGTGTCTCCTGGCTCTACGGCGGCATTGACGACGATGGCGCCCAGATAGTGTGACCCGGCATTTTCGATTTCAGAGGGAGAACCAACATGACACACGGCGCCCCGGCACAAACAGATGAACGCCGCGCCTTCTATAACCAGATTGACGGATTTTCCATGACGCCGCTATGGGAGGTGCTCGATGCTCTGGTGACGCCGGTGCCGGCGAGCCCGTGCCTGCCGCACCTGTGGCGTTACGACGATGCCAGGCCTCATCTCATGAAGTCGGGGGAACTGATCACGGCGCAGGAAGCGGTGCGCCGTGTGCTGGTGCTGGAGAACCCGGGCATGCGCGGCGATTCCTGTGTGACGCGGTCTCTCTATGCCGGGCTCCAGCTCATATTGCCCGGCGAAGTGGCACCGGCCCATCGCCATACCCAGTCGGCGCTGAGGTTTGTGGTCGAAGGGCGCGGCGCCTATACGGCTGTCGATGGCGAGCGGCGGACGATGGAGCCGGGCGATTTCATCATCACCCCGTCGTGGACCTGGCACGATCACGGCAACCCGTCGGACGAGCCGGTGATCTGGCTCGATGGGCTCGACATTCCCGTGGTCCGCTTTCTGGACGCCGGTTTTGCAGAAAACCTTCCCGACGACACGCAACCGGTGACACACGACGAGGGGCGCTCCCTGACACGTTATGCCAATAACATGGTGCCTGTGGGCTACGAACCGGAGTCGCTGACGTCACCGATATTTGCCTACCCCTACGCCCAGTCGAGGGCGACATTGCATGATATGGCGCGTCATGAAAATCCCGATCCCGCCTATGGCTACAAGATGCATTTCATCAATCCGGTAACAGGCGGATATGCCATGCCGACCATGGCCACATTCATGCAGTTTCTGCCTGCCGATACTCAGACCAGCACATATCGATCGACGGACGGGACCGTATACAGCGTGGTCGAGGGAGGTGGGGAGGCCGAGGTCGGAGAGGGAGACGACAGGGTCGTCATGGAGTTCGGGCCGCGCGATCACTTCGTGGTGCCGTCATGGGCCCCCAACCGTATCAAGGTGCGCGAAGATACCGTCCTGTTCAGTTTTTCGGACCGGCCGATGCAGAAGGCACTGGGACTCTGGCGCGAGGACCGCGGCAATGCCTGACCAGGCAAGTGTTGCGGCTGGCGTGTTTGATGAAACATTGGATATGCCCGGCCACTTGCTGCGCCGGTGTCAGCAAATTGCCGTTTCGATATTTCTGACCGAATGTCGTGAGCTCGATCTCACGCCATTGCAGTTTGCCGTCCTCAGCGCCCTCGAACAGCACGAATCGCTCGACCAGGTTCGCCTGGCCGGATTTGCCGCACTGGATCGCACGACCGTTGGTGTCGTGACCCGAAAACTCGAGGAGCGAGGTCTTGTCTCGCGCCGGCAATCGGTCAGGGACCGTCGCTCGGTTCTGATTGAATTGACCGCGGCCGGTCACGAGGTTCTGATGCGCGCGTTGCCAAAGGTACGGGCTGCACAAAGCCGCATTCTTGCGCCGCTTGGTCCAGACGAGCAGGCCGCCTTCACGGAGATGCTGGCGCGCATTGCGAAGGTCAACAATGCCGCCAGCAGAGCTCCGTTGCGATCTTCGTAGGACCCTCCCTCGTAGAAGACCAAGCCCGGACCATCAGGCCGATTGTGTTTTGCGCTGGATGATCTGCTTGCCGAAGGCGCTGCCGGCAAGGTCGACCATAAGTTCGGCACTGCGGTTATGCTCGTCGAGGCACGGGTTGAGTTCGACCAGATCAAGCGATCCCAGAAGTCCGGACTCGTGGATCATTTCCATGCAGATGTGGGCCTCGCGGTAGGTGGCGCCGCCGGGCACGGTTGTGCCGACGCCGGGAGCAAGCGATGGATCGAGCATGTCGACATCGAAACTCACATGCAGGTGACCGCCGGTCTGCGCTACCCGGTCGAGAATTGTGCGCATAACCGACACCATGCCGTGTTCGTCGATCGTGCGCATGTCGAAGACGTTGGCGCCACTGTCGACGACCCGTGCCTTTTCTATCGGATCAACCGAGCGTATGCCGGCGAGGTAGATGTTTGTCGGGTCGATCAGTTGCGGCTGAGTGCCGATGTTGAGCTGGTCCGCATCGATGGCGCCGCACAGGATTGCCAGCGGCATACCGTGGATGTTGCCGGAAGGAGAGATGTCGGGCGTGTTGAAGTCGGCGTGGGCATCGAGCCACAGGACCGAGACCGGCGTATCGGTTCTCGCACAGTGTTCGGCGACGCCGGCGATCGAGCCGATTGACAGGCTGTGGTCGCCGCCCAAAATGACCGGTTTGTGGCCGATGTCGAGAACGTGGCGGACCTTGTCGCGAATGTTGCGCGACCATTCGGCAACTTCCGGCAGATGGCGAAACCCGTTTACCGGATCGGACTGGGGGTTGCGCGGGCCTGCCACGTCGCCATGATCGACGACATTGTGTCCAAGCTCGCCAAAAGCCTGTTCGATGCCCGCAATGCGGAGCGCCTCCGGCCCCAGGCTGGCGCCACGGCGTCCGGCGCCGACGTCGATCGGGGCGCCGATCAGACCCAGCGGTCTTGCCACTTTGGTTGCGTTTTCCAGCTTTTGCTCTGTGGATTGATGTTTCATATGCTGAATACCCATGTGGGACTCCGTTTGCGTTGTGCTTGATTGCTATTGGGGGCGATAATGTCAGATGTGTCGCAAAATGGGCTGGCGAATGTGGTGGGGATGGCGGCAGATTCTGCGGCTTGACCGGCCCCCGGCAAAAGGAAGTGTTGGACATGGCAAAAGGGACCGTTCGTCTGGATCGCATCGACCTGAAGATTCTCGGTGTTCTCCAGACCGATGCGCGAATCACGAACCAGGCGCTTTCCGACAAAGTTGGCCTTTCGCCAAGTCCATGTCTTCAGCGGGTCAAGCGGCTGGAACAGGAGGGGCTGATAACGGGATACCTTGGACAGATTGATCTCGGACGGCTTGCCCGTACGATCTCGGTGATTGCGACCGTGACGCTGGCCAGTCACAGCCAGGACGATTTTGACGCCTTTGAAGCGGCTGTCGCCGATGTGCCCGAACTGGTCGATTGTTTCAAAGTCAGCGGCCAGTTCGATTACTTCATGCGGTTCGTGTGTCCTGACATCACGACCTATGAGCAGATCAGCGACGGTTTGGTTCGCAACGGTCCCGAGGGCATCCGTGTCAGCAGTCACGTGGTGTTGCGGGTGACGAAACAGTTTGACGGTTACCCTGTTGAACAACTTGTCACATTCGATTGTTAATATAATATAATTTGACGGTTCGAGGCCGCCGTTTCACAGTGGTGGTTTCAATCCCGAGATCGAGAGTTTCACTTGGGTAAACAGGGAGAAAATAATGGGAAGCCTAAAGGAACTGAAATACAAACTGGGGAAGGGTCTGATTGACCGGCGCCAGTTCATGCAAGGGGCGCTCGCCGCGGGCGCCACATTCACTGTGGCAAACACCATTGCATCAGGCATAGCAAAAGCCGCACCAAAGAAGGGCGGGCACTACGTTCAGGGCCTGACCGGCGGTGGTACGGGCGATGTGCTCGATCCGGCCCAGACGCTTGACTCGTTCATGATCAACGTCAGCGCCGGACAGCTTCGTAACAACCTGACTGAAATCGGCCCCGATGGCCAGATCAGGGGCGAGCTTGCAGAAAGCTGGGAGCCATCAGACGATGCCGTGACCTGGGTCTTCAACCTGCGCAAGGGTGTCGAATTCCATAACGGCAAGACCATGGAAGCCAAGGACGTGGTTGCCTCGCTCAACCATCACCGGGGCGAGACGACCAAGTCAGCCGCCAAAGGCATCGTCAAGCCGATCAAGGACATCAAGGCCGACGGCAAGGACAAGGTGGTTGTTGAACTGGAAGGTGGCAATGCCGACTTCCCGTTCCTGGTGAGCGATTATCACCTCACGATCTGCCCGTCCAAGGACGACGGCACGATGGAATGGGAATCCGGTGCCGGTACCGGCGGTTATGTGCTTGAGAAGTTCGAGCCTGGCGTATCGGCGAAATTGAAGCGGAATCCGAACTACTGGAAGGAAAACGCCGCATTCTTCGATTCGGTCGAGAACCTGTTCATCGCCGATGCCGGTGCGCGAACCAACGCGTTGCGGTCCGGTCAGATTCACTCGATGTCGAACCTCGACCTGAAGACCGTGCATCTGCTCAAGCGTGAAGCGGAGATCCAGGTGTTCCCGTCATTCGGTAACAAACATGCAACTTTGCCTATGCTGTCGAATGCCCCACCATTCGACAACAACGAGGTTCGCCTGGCGCTCAAATATTCTATCAACCGGCAGGAAATGCTCGATAAGATCGTCAAGGGTCAGGGCGAACTGGGCAATGACAGCCCTGTCGGTCCGGCCAACATCTACCGGGCAACTGCAGATGAAATGCCTCAGCGGCCTTACGATCCGGAAAAGGCCAAATTCCACCTCAAGAAGGCCGGCCACGACGGGAACTTCCAACTGCACCTTGCCGATACGGCTTTCGAAGGGGCGGTCGATGCCGGTCAGCTTTACACTGAATCCGCGAAAGCAGCGGGGATCAATATCAAGATCGTTCGCGAACCCAATGACGGTTACTGGTCAAATGTCTGGCTCAAGAAGCCCTGGTCGGGCAGCTACTGGGGCGGACGTCCGACGGAAGACTGGATCTTCTCGCAGATCTATTCCTCGGGTGCGGACTGGAACGAATCGAAGTGGGAGCATGAGAAGTTCAACAAGTTGCTGGTTGAAGCCCGCGCCGAACTTGATCCGAAAAAACGCCGCGCCATTTACGTGGAAATGCAACAAATCCTCCACACAGAAGGCGGGTCCATCATTCCGCTGTTCATGGCTTACACCCATGCTGCGAGCAAAAAGATCATGCTGCCGGAACAGATGGCAAGCAACTGGGAGCTCGATGGCCACAAGAATGCTGAACGCTGGTCGTTCGCATAGAACTAATCAAACACTCGTGACCCGTCACGAGTCTTAGAGCACGACGATACCTCGCATCATCATCCCGATGGTGCGAGGTATTGATTTTTGGGGCATATTATGCCTAGCTAACTAGGGCCATCTGATGGACTTACCGGAAAATCGTGGCCCGAAAGGTGCGGTTGAAGGAGCTCTTAGAGAACGGAACTAGCTAGGATTTCCAGACAAACTCAGTTGTCTGTCGTCAAACGGGGTTGCGATTGAGTTTTACAGTTTCCTGCTGTTTCCGTCTGAATGTCGTACAAAATGCGCCAATTCATGTGCGGACCTGGCCCTTCGAGCAGAAGTACCGTCATCTCCCTAAAAACACTGGATTGGTTCACACCCGAATGGTCTCGGATGTGTAATTTTGTTATCCCAGTTGGAAGAGGGAAATATGCCAAAGGGAACAGTGAAGTGGTTCAATCCTGAAAAAGGATACGGTTTTATTGCACAGGAAGATGGGTCGACTGATGCGTTCGTTCACATCTCCGCAGTGGAACAATCCGGTCTGTCAGGACTGAACGAAGGGCAGGAAGTCGAA
The DNA here is from genome assembly GCA_021775805.1 of Alphaproteobacteria bacterium. Taxonomy (GTDB): domain Bacteria; phylum Pseudomonadota; class Alphaproteobacteria; order Rhizobiales; family JAJFHC01; genus JAJFHC01. The sequence continues at coordinate 167,606 of JAJFHD010000011.1, forward strand.
TATGAACTAGCGCCCGGGCGAAATGGAAAAATGGCAGCACAAAACCTGAAGGTTTCCGGTTGAAGCCGTGCTCCGACCGGCTGGATTCATTTTCGGAATCTGCCGGTATTGCTGAAAACTGACGCAGGCATCAGTGCAGACAACGTTCACGCTGATGCCAGTGATCTGATTGAGCCATTGCTCAGAGAGAGCGACCGTGTCTTGCGGTCGCTCTTTTCTTTTGCTGATGGCTTCAAAAAACTGACGAACAGAAAATGACCACAGGAATTGCAACCGCGGATAACAGTTGTAGTTGACTCCAGCGGCTGCTTTCTCAATCGTGGCCGTTCGGATTGTGCAATTTGGACGGCAACTGCGGGACGCAAGGGGACTTCAGAAATTGAAGAACAACAATGACGGGTGACATGGTTGATCTCGATGAGGTCACCGCGGCAAGGGTTCGCATTCGGGACCGGGTCAGGATAACGCCGGTGGAGGCGTCTGAGCGCCTCAGTGCCAGGGCGGGTGTGCCGGTGATCCTTAAACTCGAACACCAGCAACGCACCGGAAGTTTCAAGCTGCGTGGTGCAACCAATGCTGTTCTCGGGCTGACGCAGGAGCAGCGGGAAAGAGGCGTCGTCGGTGTGTCGACCGGTAACCACGGGCGCGGGCTTGCGTCGGCGGCGCACGATGCCGGGGTGCACTGCATTATCTGCATGTCCAACCTGGTGCCTCAGAACAAGATAGACGGTATCAAGAGCCATGGGGCGGAAGTGCGCATCGTTGGCTCTTCCCAAGATGATGCACAGGTCGAAGTGGATCGGCTTGTGAAGGAAGATGGCATGACGATGCTGCCACCCTTCGATCATCGCAATATCATTGCCGGCCAGGGCACGCTCGGTCTCGAGATTCTGGAGCAGGTACCCGAAGCGGAAACCATCGTGGTTCCGGTTTCAGGTGGGGGACTGGTTTCCGGCCTGGCCCTTGCGGCAAAGGCGCAACGGCCGGAGGTGCGGGTGATCGGCGTTTCCATGGAACGCGGGGCGGCGATGTATGAATGCCAGAAAGCCGGTCGGCCGATCCACGTGGAAGAATGCGCCACCCTGGCGGATTCTCTCGGCGGTGGGATTGGTCTCGACAACGTCTACACCTTTCCCATGGTTCGCGATCTGGTCGACGATCTCGTGCTCGTCAGCGAAGGGCAGATTGCCCAGGCGATCCGGCACGCGTATTGGCATGAACGCCAGATCGTCGAGGGCAGCGGCTCGGTTGGCATCGCGGCAATCGAAGCCGGTCTTGTTACGGGTGAAGGGCCGATTGTCGTCCTGACCAGCGGCGGCAATATCGACATGGGTCTGCATCACCGGATTGTTTCGGGCGAAGACGTTGATGTAACGGCCGAAAGCTAGGAAGAGATCACGATGGCAATTATTAGGGTTTTGACGGAAGCCGATCTGCAAGGACAGGTGCGCCTTGACGAGAATGCAGTGACGTGCGTGGAAAGTGCCTTCAGTGCGCTGGCATCAGGTGGTGTCGTGATGCCGCCGATCCTGAGGCTCGACATTCACGAAAACAACGGCGAGGTCGACGTCAAGACAGCCTACGTGCCTGGTCTCGACAGTTTCGCGATCAAGATATCGCCCGGGTTCTTCGACAATCCAGCGATCGGTCTGCCGAGTACCAACGGACTCATGGTGTTGTTCAGTGCAAAAACCGGCCTGGTGGAAGCCCTGCTTCTTGACAACGGTTATCTGACGGATGTGCGAACGGCAGCAGCCGGTGCCGTCGCCGCGCGGTGCCTCAGTCGAGAGGACTCCGAAACAGCAGCAATCTTTGGTGCCGGAGCCCAGGCCAAGCTGCAACTGGAAGCCCTGACGCTGGTCAGGCCGATCAGGCAAGCTCGCATCTGGGGACGCCGGCACGACGCGGCGCAAGAAACAGCGGCGGCGTTGTCGGAAAAACTGGGTTTTGAAGTCAGTGCCATCGACGAGCCGGAAGAAGCGGTTCGCGGTGCCGATATCGTGGTCACCTCAACGCCTTCCACCGAACCTCTCCTCAAGGCTGACTGGCTGGAAGCCGGCCAGCATGTGACGGCGATGGGATCGGATGCCGAGCACAAGAACGAACTGGAACCCGCCATATTGAAGCGTGCCGATCAATACGTCTGCGACCGGTATTCCCAGTGTGCAACACTTGGTGAGCTTCACCATGCCATTGCGGCGGGCAGTGTCAGCAAGGACGCGGAATTTCCGGAACTGGGTGACGTTATCGCGGGCAAGCACCCGGGACGCATTTCAGAAGACCAGCTCACGGTCTGCGATCTAACCGGCACGGGGGTTCAGGACACGGCAATTGCCACCTTTGCACGCGAGCGTTGCGACGCTGCAGGCATTGGTTCGCAATTCAATTCATGACTTACGGACAACTTCACTTACAAAAAACAATCGGGCAGGGAACATCATGACGGACGTGGAGCTGAATTTCACGAAGGAAGAATACGAACAGCGCATTGCCAAGACGCGGGCCGCGATGGTCGCGAAGGGTGTGGAGTTGATGATCATCGCCGACCCGTCGAACATGTCGTGGCTAACGGGTTATGACGGGTGGTCGTTCTATGTGCACCAGGCAGTGGTTCTGGGCCTCGACGGCGATCCGGTCTGGTTCGGCCGGGGCATGGACGCCAATGGCGCCAAGCGGACCGTGTTCATGGGGCACGACGACATCATCGGTTATCCCGATCACTATGTGCAGTCCACTGAACGCCATCCCATGGACTATCTGTCGGCGCGCCTCCAGGAACGGGGCTGGGACAAACTGGCGACCGGCGTCGAGATGGACAATTACTATTTTTCTGCAGCCGCTTTTGCGTCGTTGCAGAAGAACCTGCCCAACGCGACGTTCAAGGATGCGACGGGGCTTGTTAACTGGCAACGGTCGGTAAAGTCACCTGCCGAGATCGAGTTCATGCGTCGGGCGGCACGGATCGTAGAGGCCATGCATGCCAAGATCTTCGAACTGGTCGAGCCCGGGTTGAAGAAGAATGACCTGGTTGCGGAAATCTATCACACCTCGATTGCCGGCGCCGATGGATATGGCGGCGACTATTGTGCATTCGTGCCGATGCTGCCGTCAGGTATCGACGCCACGGCGCCCCATCTGACGTGGGATGAGAAACCTTTCAAGTCGGGCGAAGGTACGTTCTTTGAAATCGGCGGCTGTTATCGTCGTTATCATTGTCCGCTGTCGCGCACGGTCTATCTGGGCCGGCCACCGCAGAAGTTCCTTGATGCCGAGAAGGCCGTGCTCGAAGCTACCGCTGCCGGGCTCGACAAGGCGAAACCAGGCAACACCTGTGAGGACGTCGCCATTGCCTTTTATCAGACGCTCGGAAAGTTCGGTTTCGAAAAGGACAGCCGTGTCGGTTATTCGATCGGCCTTTCCTATCCGCCTGATTGGGGCGAGCGTACCATGAGCCTGCGGGCGGGCGATCTGACGGAACTCGAGCCTGGCATGTGTATCCACTTCATGCCCGCACTTTGGCTGGACGACGGCGGCCTGGAGATCACCGAAAGCATCCTGATCACGGACACCGGAATGGAATGCCTGGCCGATGTGCCGCGCAAACTTGTCATCAAGGACTAGGTGTGAGTTTTCAGAACCCGATTGTGCCGAGCACGGGCCCCTTCGCCTGCCTTGAAGCCGCGGCCAAAGATTGCAAATGCCGAACACAAGTCAGCTGATGTCCGGCAGAGCGCCGCGGTGCAGGAAAAACTCCTGGTGGATGACGATGTTCTCTCCGTTGGCAAGCACGGCCGCGTAGGCCGGTGGTTCGTTGTTGTAAGCCATGACGGGGGTAACGGAATCGTAAGGCACCTGATGGTTCAGGGCGGGCAGGGCTGAATGTGGCACCCGGTTCCAGGACCCAGAGACGGGCCGATGGACATGACCGAAAAACAGATGCCGGATGTTCTGCCTGTGCCGGGTGACGATCGATGTGAATGCGCCGGGTTGCTCAAGCCGGATCACGTCTAGCCTGGGAATGCCGATGTCGAACGGCGGATGATGCATGAAGAGCAGAACCGGTCGCTCTTGCACCTGCTCGAGTTTTTGCTGAAACCAGTCGAGCCTTTTCTGACAAAGTTCGCCTTCACGTCTTCCCGGTGCCAGGGTGTCGAGGCACAGGATCTCGCCCCAGCTTGTCTGCGTTGACGACTGGACAAAGCCGTTGTCATCGACGGGGTAATCGGAAAAAACGGATCGGAAGTTCTCCCGGTTGTCGTGGTTCCCGAGCATTAGGACGACGGGCAAGGGAAAGTTCTCCAAGCGGGTTTTCAGGGCGTCATAGGCGGACGGTTCGCCGCGGTCCGTCAGGTCACCGGAAATGACACAGATCTCGGCGTCGGCGTGACGGGTGGCGACATCGTCGAGGCACCTGTCGAGGCGGCCCAGCGGATCAAGTCCGTGCAGACGAGACCCTGGCACCACGAGGTGCAGGTCGGTGATCTGTATGAGTTTCATGATCCTTGTGTCCGCAAACTATTTGCTGCATTGATGAAATACGGTGCTGACAATGGCGCGTCAAATCTGCCATGGTTTGCACGGGTATATTGAGACGATACATTAACTCGCCGAGGACGTTCATGAGCATTCGTACGACTTGCATCGGGGCCTATCCGAAACCTGACTATGTGCCGGTAAGTGACTGGTTTATATTGAAAGATGGGGCAACCTCCGCCGGCGGCGAAGTCACCCGCGGTTACAGCTCCGTGATGGATGAGGCGGACGAGGATACCGAGGCGCGCTTTGTTAAAGCAACCCGCGAAGTGATCGAGGACCAGGTCGAAGCTGGCATTGACGTGCCGACCGACGGCGAGATTCGTCGCGAAAATTACATCCATTATCACTGCCGCCATCTGGAAGGATTCGACTTTGAAAACCTGACCGCAAAGTCTTCGCGCAATGATGCTTATGTCGCGGAGTTGCCGACCATCCGTGGAACGGTCGCGCCGGTCGACATGTCGTTCCTGGTGAGGGATTTTCAGACTGCACAATCCTTCACCGACCGTCCCGTCAAGATTACGGTGCCAGGACCGGTTACGATCATGGATACGACGGTTGACGCCTTCTACAATGATCCGCGCAAACTGGCGTTTGAACTTGCCACAGCGGTGAATGTCGGAGTTCGGGCGCTGGCGGAAGCAGGCTGCAAGAACATTCAGGTGGATGAACCGGTCTTTGCCCGCAAGGTCGACGTGGCTCTTGATTATGGCGTCGAATGTCTCGAACGCTGCTTTGACGGTGTTCCGGGTGACGTGACGAAGGTCATGCATATGTGCTGCGGCTACCCCAACCACCTCGACGACGAGGATTATCCGAAAGCGGATCCGGCCGGTTATCTGAAACTTGCGAAAGCAGTAGACGGATCGTGCGTCGACCAGATCTCGATCGAGGATGCTCACCGCCACAACGATCTCACACTTCTGGAACTGTTTGAGAATTCGACCGTGATCTTTGGAGCGATTGCCGTGGCGCGAAGCCGGGTCGAGACCGCCGAAGAAGTTCGTGACCGGCTTTCTGCAGCGCTCAATCATATCGACGCGTCAAGGCTGATCGCGGCACCCGATTGCGGGCTGGGCTTTCTTGGCGGCACCCTGGCACGCAAGAAGCTCAAAGTCCTTTGCGATGCGGCCCACTCGTTGTGATCGCCAAAGGGCCGAAAGGGGTAGATGACGTGAGCGCAAGTCCGCGCGGTCTTCGGCGTCCCTTGGATCCGGGGGTTAGGAGCTGACACATGAGCCGGAACGACAGGGTGTTGGACGATGCCGATTCAGCGGCTGAAAAAATGTTCAGGATGCTGGATATCCTGGCGCATTCTCCTGTACCGCTCGACGCCAACGATGTGTGTGACGTCATGGATGTCAACAAGCCGTCGGTTGTCCGCATGATGCGGCAGATGGAAGATGATGGAATCATCAAGCGCCAGCTTGGTAGTAAGGGGTTTATCCCCGCGCGGCGTTTGGCCGATCTGGCCCTTCAGTCATTGCTGTCGTGGGCAGCCACCCCTCCGGTGCGTAATTTGCTCGCCGGTGTTGTCGACAAGACCCGTGAGACCTGCAATTTCGGAATTCTGTTTGACGGTGAGATTGTCTATCTGGAGCGGGTCGAATGCGAACGGCCGATCCGGGTGCATCTGACCGCCGGGTCGTCGGTACCGGTGCACTGCACGGCGATCGGCAAGATCATGCTCTCGCATATGCCAGCGGACAAGAGACAGCAATTTCTCAAATCGGGTGCCTTGAGCGCTCATACGGCATTGACGGTTACACGATGGCCGGCACTCGAGGAACAGGTTGCCGGCATCATGGATCGCGGATTTGCGCTCGACAGGGGCGAGTATGTCGACGGTCTTGGCGGCATCGCAGTGCCCGTCAGAGACGCGGATGGTGACGTTTTTGCCGGTATTGCCGTTCACGCACCTGTAGACAGGTTGCGCGACGATGACGTCAAGGCTCACGTGCCGGTTCTGCAAGACGCCGCCGACAGGCTGTCGGCCTGTTTGCCGTAGAGGTCAACCGTTTCAGGCGCGCCGATCCTCCAGAATCATGTCAGAGGCCTTTTCCCCGATCATGATGGTCGGCGCATTTGTGTTGCCTGACACGATCGTCGGCATGATCGAGGCATCGGCGACTCTCAGACCCTTGATGCCGTGGACACGGAGCCGGTCGTCAACCACGGCACGTTCGTCCTGACCCATTTTGCACGTGCTGGTCGGGTGATAGATGGTCTGGGAAATCTCACGGGCCTTCTGCAACAGGTCCTCTTCCGTGTCGACTGAGTAGCCAGGCAGTTTTTCGTCGACGACGAACTTCGACATGGCACTTGTCTTCACCAGGTTCCGGGTCATTTGCATGCTGGCGACAGCGGTTTCCTGATCGGCGGCTGCAGAAAGGTAATTGGGGTGAATTGCCGGGTAATCGCGGGCGTCGGGTGTGCGCACGTTGATATGGCCCCGGCTTTCCGGGCGCAACTGGCAGGCAGACAGGGTAACGCCGGAGAACCTGTGCATTTCGATGCCGGGTTTGTCGGTGCTCAAAGGCTGAAAGTGATACTGGATGTCCGGGGTGTCGAGTTCCTGCCTGGTCTTGGCAAAGATGCAGACCTGGCTGGCCCCCATGGCCATGGGACCGGTTCGGAAAAGGGCATAGCGGGCTCCAATGAGACCACGGCGGAAAAGATTGTTGATTTCATCGTTCAGCGTGGAAACGTTGACTTCGTAGATCATGCGTATCTGCAGGTGGTCCTGGAGGTTTTGCCCGACACCGGCCAGTTCATGGCGCATATCAATGCCGGCCTGACGCAGCACCTCTCCGGGCCCTATTCCGGAGACCTGGAGGATCTGAGGTGATCCGATCGCGCCGGCGGACAATATGACCTCTCCGCCGGCCCGTATGCGGGCGGTCTTGGGTCCGCTTGATGTGTGAAACTCAACACCTGTGACCTCGCGCGATGTGGCATCGGAGAATGTCAGCCTGGTGGTTTGCGCGTGGGTTACGATATCGAGATTGGGGCGGCCTTTCGCGGGGTTGAGAAAGGCAACCGCAGATGAACACCGGCGGCCGTTTCTTGACGTGAGTTGAAAATAGCCGGCACCTTCCTGGGTGGCGCCATTGAAGTCGTCGTTTCGGGGGATGCCGATCTCTTCGGCTGCTTCGATCAGGGCATTGCAGATGTCCCGGTGGACCCGCATGTTCGAGACCGACAGGCCTCCATCGGCGCCATGATAGTCGTCGGCACCGCGTTCCTGGTTCTCCGAGCGTTTGAAATAGGGCAGGACATCGTCGAAAGACCAGCCGACATTACCGAGCTGGCGCCAGTGATCGTAGTCCTGATGCTGACCCCGTATATAGAGAAGCCCGTTTATCGAACTGGACCCGCCCAGCGTCTTGCCGCGGGGCCAGTCAATGCTGCGACCATCGAGACCGGGGTCCGGTTCGGTCTTGTAACACCAGTCCGTTTTGGGATTGTGCATCATCTTGAAATATCCAACCGGCACGTGAATCCAGGGATTAATGTCCCTGCCGCCGGCTTCGAGCAGAAGAACGCGGCACGCCGGATCTGCCGACAGGCGATTCGCGAGTACGCATCCTGCAGATCCTGCGCCGACAACGATGAAATCGTAATCTTGGTTTTCAATCTGCATTTAACTTCCGCCTAAAAACGGCGCCCATTTGATGACACTGTGAAATTTGAGTTGCATAAAACGCCATTCGCTGCGATTATTGAGACTATTGGTCTCATTATTATAAAAAAATGACCGATGATCAATGGGAGGATGGTCGTGTTCCTGCAAATTATGCAAATGGAACTGAGAAAACCGAATATATCGCCGGTTTCCGATCAAACGAGCGCTAGTTTGGGCGTTTGTGACAAATTGCGGTTGCCAATTCGCTCGCAATCCCGTTTTGTGTCCGGTACACGATCAGACGACAAATCATCCACGTTGGAACATGCAGACAGACGATCACGCAACCGGAGACCGACCGGTATCCGGATTTCCAGAAATGACAAGAATTTGCACCGTCTTCTGCACCGGAGCGCAGGCTCGGCATGGGCAGATTGTCGTCGCGGTTGGGGACACAAGGCCAAGGGGCTGCTGACGCATGGAGACGGACACTTTAATCGACCTTGCGTCGATCATCTGGCTCGACGTGGTCCTGTCCGGCGACAATGCTCTGGTGATTGGTCTGGCGGCTTCGACGCTGGTCCCCGAAGCGCGCAAACGCGCGGTCGTTTTCGGACTAGTTCTGGCGGCGGTTATTCGCATTGTATTTGCCGCCATGACGGCCTACTTGCTCCAGGTCCCCGGACTGCTGGTGGTCGGCGGTCTTGCTCTGTTCTGGGTGGCCTATGGCCTGGTGCGCGAGATCATGCGCATGTCGGAGAAGTCACAAGATTCCCTCGACGATATCGAAGGCACAGAGAGTTCACGGCGCAGCATGGTGCGTGCACTGGTCTCGATCACCATCGCCGACATATCCATGTCGATCGACAACGTTCTGGCGGTTGGCGCCATTGCCAGGGACAGCGTGGAACTTCTGGTCTTCGGGCTGGTACTGTCGATTGCCCTGATGGGTCTGTGTGCCACGCTGATCATGAAGCTGCTGATCAAACACGTCTGGATTTCCTACATCGGCGTGGGCTTTCTGGTCTATATCGGCGGGGAAATGATCTGGGACGGCTGGGCGTCGTTCATGACCCTGTTCGCCTGAGACCACAGCGTCGACCACACGATACTTTTTCAACAATTGGAATGCTTGCCGGGCACCGTCTGAACGCGACGGATTCCCGGCCACAAGAGTTCGAGACTAGACCGAGCGTGCGCGGATGCGGGCGAAAGGTCGGGTTTCGGCTGTTCTGTCTCGAATTCCGAAGGGTGTCGCTAAGGCGACCATTTTTGGGTGAGGCGGGTAAACCCGAACGAGACAATTTACACAACGGGAGTAGAAACACATGCTAGGAAACAAACTTAAGGGCATTTCACGCCGTGACATGCTGAAACTGACAGGCCAGTACGGGATGACATCCACGTTGCTGGCGGCAGGCGCACTGACAGGTGCCGTATCACTGCCACGCCTCGCCGAGGCCGCGAACTCGACCTACAAGAAGCGGTTCAAAAACACACCGAAGTTCAAACTGAAGTTTGGTGCTGCCGGTTTTACCGAAAAGAACCTCTTGATAGAACGGGCCGGTTGCCTGCAATGGGTCAACGATCTGGAAGAACGCACCGACGGTGCAATCCAGGTTGAATTTATCGGTGCAAACCAAATCTGCGGACAGCTGAACTGCGTCAAGAAAACCCAACAGGGTATCGTCGATATCTATGCGGCGTCGACCCAGAACTCGGCCGGTGGGGCGCCTTATCTCAACGTGCTCGATTACGCGTACATGTTCCCGAGCCGGGCGTCGCAGTATCACTTCCTGTACCATCCGGGCAGCCAGAAAATTCTGCGCGATCCGATGCGCAAGCGCCACGGTGTCGAGTTCCTGTTCAGCCATGCAGAGCTGCGTGGCATTCAGCTCGGCCTGGCCTGGAAGGACAAGCCGCTGGTGACCAGTGTGACCCAGCTTGCCGGGACCAAGAACCGGGTGACGGGTACGCAGCTTGGCCGTATTGCCATGAACCTGATGAAGCTCAACCCAACGCCGATCGCCTGGTCGGAAACTCTTGACGGCCTCAAGCAGGGCCTGATTGACGGGGCCGAAACATGGGCGTCGGCCGTGGCTTATGCCAACATGTCGCCGGTTGTTTCCCAGGTGATCAACCTTGAGTTCTTCTGTGGCACAGAACATACGGCCATGAACTCGAAGGTCTTCGACAGCCTCGGTGGCGAACTTCAGGACGCCGTCATGGAATCGTCGTATCTGGCGCAGGTCCACGTGCAAGCCGCCAACGAAGCCGCCCTGGTTAACACGGTCGGTTTCTCCGATCCTCAGCATCCCAACACGATCTTTGCCAAACACGGCACGCGCGTGTCGATGTTGTCGGCGGAAGCCAAGCGTGAAGCCGAAGAAATGTGTTCGCCCGAATTCCACCCGGCTGAGTGGGAAAAATGGCGCGAACGCCTCAACGGCTGGTCAGGCGGGATGGACACCTACAAGTTCATCTCCGACATCGCCCGGGAAATCCCGAAAGATACTCTTGCCGAGAACGTCGAACCACGGCGCTGGTGGAAGGGCTGATACTCTGAATAAATCACGGGGGCGGGCTATCAGTCCGCTCCCGTGTCTTGTAGTCTTTTGACGGTATGCTGAAATACGGCATGTCCGGCGTGCGTCGATTGAGGCACGCAGGACTTTGGATTTTCTGGGTTCTGAGGGGAGGCCGGACACAAATGTTCGTACTTAGATGGCTTGATGAGAACATCGAAAAGGCGATTATCCTCGTCAACTATATCGCGATGGCCGGGATCATTTTTGTCGAAGTGATCCGGCGCTTCCTGTTCAGCGAACAAGCTGCGTGGAGTTCCACGGTTCCAATCTATCTCTTTCTCTGGGTGACCTGGATCGGGTGCACTTACAACGTCAAGATCAGGTCGCACCTGAGGTTTGACGAACTCCGGGTTCGCATGCCCTACGGATTGCAGTTTGCCTGTTTGATGATGGATGCGGTTCTGTGGATCGTGTTCGCAGGCATCGTAATATACTTCTCGGTTGAGCAAGTTTCTCTTTCCTATGACAATTTCGCAATTGTTCAGGGTACGGACGACGTCATGCAGTGGTGGTTCTACACAGCCACGCCGATTGCCTGGGGCTTGCTGATCATCCGGGTGCTGCAGAATGTGGCAGATGACTACGGCCTGTACCGCAAGGGTGAGCCGTTCAAGATCCAAGTCGGTATGCTGGGCGAGTAGGGAACAATCATGGACACTCTCTGGATTTCACTCATATCTCTCGGCGTGACGGTTCTGTTCGTGCTTGGTGTTCCGATCTTTCTGATCATCGGATACTGGGTCATCGGCGTCAGTATCGTGATTGACTTTACCCTGGCCAACATCGGGGTGACACTTTACGAGGGGTTGAATTTTTTCGGTCTTTTAGCTTTGCCGCTGTTTATCCTGACCGGAGACCTGATCAACAAGGCAGGTATCGCAAAACGGCTGTCAGATTTCGCCTATTCCGTTCTCGGATGGATGCGTGGTGGCCTTGCGATGGCAAGTCTTGGAGCCTGCGGTTTGTTTGCTGCGATCTCGGGGTCGAATTCAGCGACCACAGCAACCATCGGGTCGATCATGTATCCGGAAATGCTTGAAAACGGATACGACAAGAATTTCGCTGCCGCGACGATTGCTTCCGGCGGTACTGTCGGCATCATCATCCCGCCGTCAATTATCTTCATCGTTTACGGGTTCCTGCTGAACCTGTCGATAAGCGACCTTTTTGTCGGTGGACTGCTGCCGGGGTTGTTGATGGTATTCGCGATGCAGGCGGCGTGCTGGTACCTGTCGCGCAAAAACAAATGGGGCAAACTAATCGCGATCGATCCGGTGCGGATCATCCGGACAGCGTTTGGTGCCTGGCTGGGGTTCTTTGCCATCCTCCTGGTGATCTGGGGTATCTATTCTGGCAAGTTTTCGCCGACGGAAGCAGCGGGCGTGACGGCAGGTTTCTGTCTGATCGTCGGACTGCTTTCCTATCCGCTTTACAAAATGCTGGGCCAGGAACAGGAGGGTGAGTCGGGTACCGGTAAGTTTATGCGGATGCTGACTGTGCCCGGTTTGACACTGCGTGACCTGCCGGACGTCATACTGAGATCAGGCCAGATTACAGGTCTGCTGGCACCGTTGATTGCGATCTCCGTTGTCATGCAACAAATCCTTTCGCTGATGGGTGCACGGGATTTCATCACGGAATTCATCACTGGCTTCGGCGGATATTTTGCTGTTCTGGGCGTCTGCATGCTGCTCGTGCTGCTTGCCGGCACAATTTTGGAAAGCCTGCCGAACACCATTATCCTGGCACCGATCCTGGCTCCTATTGCCCACGGGATCGGGGTCGATCCGATTCACTTTGCGGTCATATTCCTGGTGGGCGATGCGATCGGTTTCATCACGCCGCCCTACGGCCTGAACCTTTATGTGGCCAGCGGGATAACCGGGATACCCTATCTCCGATTATTGAGATATACGGTGCCCTATCTGATCTCGCTGCTGATCGTATGGATGATCATCGCAGCTGTGCCTCAGTTGTCGACGATTTTGCTGGTTCACGAAGGCGCTGGTGTTTTTCAGCACAGCAACTGACGTTTTGGGGAACGCAAACGGCCCGATGCTTCGGCCACGGCATGGCGGCGTTGGGTTTCGTTTGCGGAATTTAGCGATGTGCGACGATGTGGCCACTGATTTGCAAACGGACATGTACAACCTGGAGATGCTTACTGCACGTTTTGTGAAGGGGCTTAAATACCGGGACAGCAAGGTATGACAGACGAAAGAACTGCCAAAGGATCGAGTATACGCCGGGTTCTGGAAATCCTTGAGGTGGCGGCCAATGCCAGTCGACCGCTAAACGCGACTGAGATTCATCTGATGCTGGATGTACCCAAACCGACTGCCCACCGGCTGTGTCAGACCCTGGTGGAAGAGGGATTTCTCACCCATGAGATCGACGGCAAGCGGTTGCTGCCCGGTCCGCGCTTGTCGAGGCTTGCTCTGGGGGCGCTGAATGCGTCCGTGTTGTCTGCGGAGCGACGGACGATTCTGGAAGGGGTTGCCCGCAAGGTCGGTGAAACCAGCAATATCGCCGTGCCCGACGGCGCGCGGATGCGGTATCTTGATCGTGTCGAGACGCATTGGCCTTTGAGAGTCCAGTTTCCCATTGGCACCAATGTCCCACTGCACTGCACCGCAAGCGGGAAAATGTATCTCGCCAGCATGCCGACGGCGCGGCGTCGCAGGCTCGTTGACCAGTTGCCGCTGGACAGGTTTACGCCAAACACGATTACCGACAAGGCCCAGTTGAACGAGGCGCTCGATGTTGTGCGAGAACAGCAACTCGGTACGGATGATGAAGAATTTGTCGAGAACATGGTGGCGATCTCCGTGCCCATCGCGGCTAGTGACAAAAGGTGTGTGGGGACGCTGTCGTTCCACGCTCCCAATCAGCGCATGACGCTCGAAAGCGCCCGAACCTACCAGGACATCTTGAGAGAGGCTGCAGAGCGGTTAGGGACGCTGGGCGCCTGATAGGGTGGGCGGGCGTCTCTCGCCAGTCCACCGCGTCCCGCAAAATGGGTGAAGGGGAGGTTCGAAAACCTACTTTCCAGGCATTTGAAAACTAACAAATTTTACAAAAGCGGAATAAAATGTATTGTTTTTGGATAATAAGTCAGGCATGAGATTGGAATCGGCGGTGAGAGTTGGGAAATGCTTTCTACACTTTTTGTGAAGAACTGCGAATTTCTGCGGAAAATTTGACTGGACCAATCATTGTTACGCGTTTGGACCTACAACTGCGCCCGGTTTGGACCTACGAAACGTTCTATTGAATTGCATTCGAGAAGAAAAACAGAACTCAGGCATCTCACCAGCCGGGAATAGGCGGTAGCTGAAGAGCCCAGGGGATTGCGAAGGCTCTTTAGCCTACTGGTTCTGCAACCTGAAACAGGAGATACACCATGAAAATGACAACCGAAGAAGCATTTGTAAAAGTGTTGCAGATGCACGGGATTGAGCATGCGTTCGGAATCATTGGATCGGCCATGATGCCGGTGTCCGATATCTTTCCAAAGGCTGGGATCACATTCTGGGATTGCGCCCATGAAACCAATGCAGCACTGATCGCCGACGGCTTTACGCGGACGACCGGCAAGATGGCCATGGCAATCGCCCAGAACGGCCCGGGTGTCACAGGATTCGTGACACCGATCAAGACCGCATACTGGAACCACACGCCGATGCTGCTGGTGACCCCGCAGGCTGCCAACAAGACGATCGGGCAGGGCGGCTTCCAGGAAGTCGAGCAGATGGCTCTGTTCCGCGACATGGTCTGCTATCAGGAAGAACTGCGCGATGCGAGCCGGGTGGGCGAGGTGCTCAACCGGGTCATCGAAAAGGCCTGGCGCGGTTCCGCGCCGGCACAGATGAACATTCCGCGAGATTTCTGGACCCAAGTCATCGATATCGAGCTGCCTCAGATCGTGCGACTGGAACGTTCAGCTGGTGGTGCCAATGCCATCAGCCAAGCCGCTGAGCTGCTGACCGATGCAAAATTCCCGGTCATCCTCTCAGGCGCCGGCGTGGTGATCGGCAACGCGATTCCGGACTGTGCGGCGCTGGCTGAAAAGCTCACGGCGCCGGTCTGCAGCGGCTACCAGCACAATGACAGTTTCCCCGGCAGCCATCCCATGGCGGTTGGCCCGTTGGGCTATAATGGTTCGAAGGCTGCGATGGAACTGATCGCCAAGGCTGTTGTCGTGCTGGCACTTGGCTCCCGCCTCTATCCGTTCTAGACGCTGCCGGGTTA
>JAJFHD010000101.1 GCA_021775805.1 Alphaproteobacteria bacterium
GCTGTCGGCCAGATCCGGACCCTGATCGAAGGCGACTTCGAAGGCAGCCCGTTCGGCACGACCACCAGCTTCCGTCTGCGTCATGCCTGGGGTGAATGGGATCTGACACCGAACCTGACACTCGGCGCTGGCCAGTCCTGGTCAACCTACTACCACTTCGCTGGTGAAATCCCGACAGTGGACTTCTCTGGTATGGTCGGTACGGCCGGTTTCACCCAGTCCCGTGTTCGCCAGATCCAGATCAAATCCAGCACCGGTCCTGTGTCCTGGGCCGTTGGTCTGCTTGATCCGCGCTCGCAGATTGTGGGGGGCGACGACAACCAGCTTCCCGATCTTGCCGGTAAGGCCAACTTCGACCTTCTCGGTGGCCAGGTTGGCATCGGCGCAATTGCTCGTGAAATCCATATCGATGGCTCTGCCAACGGTACGGGTGCCGGAGCATCGTCGAGTGCGTTCGGTTGGGGCGTGAACGGCGGCATCGATCTGCCGCTCGGCGACATGATCACCCTGCACGCAGTTGCCGGTTATGGCGACGGCGCTCAGGAACTTTATGCCGGTCCCGGTGCCGGTGCTGTGGTTGTTGGCGGCGATATCCGCACCAACGAAGGCTACGGCTGGGGTGTTGGCGGTTCGCTTCGTCTGAGCGAAGCATCGTCGATGAACGCCCAGTACAGCACTTCGAAATCCAGCTCCAAGAACCTTGGTGGCGCATCCGACCAAAGATGGGAACGGGCCCACCTGAACTACATGTGGCAGCCTGTCAGCAAGTTGCGCATGGGTCTTGAAGCCTCCTGGACCGAGCGTACGCTGGTCGGCGGTGTCGACGACGACAACCTCCGCCTGCAGTTCGGCACATGGTTCTTCTTCTAGGATCTAGCCAGACGAAGCTCATTTGAGCTAAAAGATTGGCCCGGGCATATTAGGTTATGCCCGGGCTTTTCAATTTGTAATGGCCCCGCAACCCCGGAACCGTTCTGCAACACCTTACCCGTAACGAGATACGTGATGACATCAATCCAACTTGAACGTGCCCGGTCGTCATTTGAACGCGGCCGTTTCAAGGAGGCGCGTGGAGCCTACAAACAGGCCCTGAAATTCAGCCCAAGCGATCCCGACGTCCTATCGGAGCTGGGCGCGGTCGAAGCCGAACTCGAGAATTACAGTGCCGCCCGCAAACTGATGCAAAAAGCCATAAAAATTGCGCCGAGGGATGCTTACTTCCTGTTCAATCTTGCAGAACTGGAACGCAAATCCAAAAGACATGCAGAAGCCGAAAAGCTCTATCGGACAATTCTGGACCTGAATCCCGCAGACACCGATGCGCTCTTCGGTCTTGGCTTGAGCATATTTTTCCAGAACCGGTCGGCCGACTCGATCACCGTGTTTCAGGACGCGCATAGCCGGTCACCCCGCGACCCTGAAATACTCAATGCGCTCGGTAATGCTATGGTGGCCAACGGCCAGAATACAGAGGCCGTGAAAGCATTTCACAAGGCCATCGAACTTGACCAGACGCTGGCCGATGCATGGTTCAACCTTGGTGTATGTTTGTTTGAACTCGAGAGTTTCGAACAGGCCGACCAAGCATTTTCCCAAGCCTCCACATTGAAGCCGATCGAGGACCGACTGCTTTGGAAATGGGCGCAAACCCAACTTCGTGTGGAACAATTTGAGAAGGCTTTTGAAAACGCAAATGCCACGATTGCCGCACGGCCCGATATTCCGCAAGCCTACTTCATTCGTGGAGTGGCATATGAATATTTCGGGAAGTTCGACGAAGCCGAAAGAGATTTCCGGAAGGTCATCAAATTGCGGGCCGACGTCTCCGAAGCCTATGAGAAATTGGCTCAGATGAAACGCCTGGACCTGGACTGCACCGATGTCCTGGAGAATGTTCTGGCGGACGATGAGGGGTATGTCGACACCTCCAGAGCATCTGCCGGTTTTACACTTTATCGCGTCTATGACCGGGCCGGCGATCAGGAGAACGCCTTTCGTGCCCTGAGGAAAGCCAACGACATCAAGGCAAAAAAATCACCGTTTCTTCCTGAACTGCACGCGGCATCGGTCGACCATCTCATGGAAATATTTACACCAGAGTTCTTTGAACGCCATGCCGGCGAAGGGCATGATACGGAAAGTCCGATTTTTGTGTTCGGAATGCCCCGTTCGGGAACCACGTTGACCGAACAGATCCTGGCAGGCGTTCCAGGCGTTTTCCCGGGAGGCGAGCAACTGGCGATACAGGACTTCACCAAGTCGCTGCCTGAGTACCCCGATTGCCTGACGGACGTCCCATCCGACTGGGCACGAACACAGGCCACGCAGATTCTCGAAACCCTGCGTTCGAAGGCAGCCGGCAATGAATATGTAACCGACAAGACCCCCGGCAACTACCTGTGCATCGGTCTCATTGCGTGGCTTTTCCCAAAGGCAAAACTCGTTCATTGCCGCCGCGATCTGCGTGACGTCGGCTACTCCTGCTACGAACAGAACTTCAGCGATGGACTGAGATTCGTATACAGTCTTGACGGCATAGCTCTCACAAGCCACTACTATATCAAGATCATGGAACACTGGAGAAAGGTCGTTCCCATAAGAATCTACGACGCGGTTTACGAAGACCTGGTTTCAAATCCTCAGGGAGAAGGCAAGAATCTTGTAGAATTTTGCGGCTTCGAGTGGGATGATAGTTATCTGGACACGGCCAAAGTCGACCGCCCAGTGCAAACTGCCAGCGTTTGGCAGGTGCGCCAGCCGATTAACAAGGCCGCTGTTGGTAAATGGCGGCGATATGAAGAGTATCTGAGCCCCCTCTTGGAACAATTGGAAATGCCGTGAAGCGTATTTTTCTTGCCGCCATTGCAGCATCTGCCCTTACGGGATGTTTTCAGACCGAATCGGGTCCGCGTAACTTCGATATCAGCACGGTGACAGCAACACCCGCGAATGCGGCACCTGAGGTGACACAGAAACTATTGTCCAATGCCAGCAGTTCTTACGTCACGATGGTTGTCTACGAAGCGTCTCTTCGCGAACTGCAATCCGCCGATGACAAGGACCCTGAAGCCGTCACGTCCGGCAGCGGATTTGTCCTCGACAATCAGGGGCACATCCTTACTGCCGGACATGTTGGCGTCTCGAAGGGATGGTACGTGAATGTAACCGGTCCAAAGGGGCGGGTGTTTCGCGGCAATGTCCTCTCCATACGCCACGGCACTGACATGGCGCTGATAAAGATCACAGACCCTTCGGGTCTCACGCCTGTGGTTCCGGTTGCGGACCCTTGCCTGCCGGTCGGCGGCGGCATTTTTTCATTGGGCAAACCGCGTCAGAGAACCCATACCGCACGTTTTGGCACCGTGGCGGCAATGAGTTTCGGACGTCCCGTCAAATACCGTTCCTTTGGATACAATGACGCAATGGTGTTGCGCCTGCAGACACGCAAGGGAGAGTCTGGCGGCCCGGTTTTCGACAACGGCGGCAGGCTTGCCGGAATGGTCGTCAGCACGCTGTCAGATGGGACCGGGCGTCATCTCGATCTGGCCCATGCGGTGACGTCACCTATGATTGCTGATTTCGTGTGCAGCCAGACAAAATGCTCTTCAGCCTGGCGCGCCCTTCGCGGGAAATCGACATCGTCCTGTCCCAGAGGCCCTAAGACCGCATCGACCGGAAAACGCAAGGCCGGTTAGGGCCGTTTATCCGTTTTCCGATCGGCAACGATTTCAAATCCCCAGCCCGAAGGGTCGCCGGGAACAGGCCCCGTTTTAATGTCCAGGTATGATGACGCTCGCACCTGTTGTCCGGCGTCCTTCCAGATCTTCGTGCGCGCGACGAACTTCGCTGAGGCCGTAGCGCTGGTTAATTGGAATGCTCAGCTTTCCGCTTGACACGATATCTATCAGATCGCCGGCCGTTTCCCGCAGATCCTCATCCGCGGCCACGTATGTCATCAGGGACGGACGGGTGACATAGAGTGACCCCTTTGCCCCCAGGACACCAATATCGAAATCTGTGATCGGACCCGACGCATTGCCAAAACTGACCAGCAGTCCACGCGGCCGCAGACTGTCCAGCGAAGCTGTGACCGTTGCCGCCCCGATCCCGTCATAAACCACGGGAACACCCTGGCCATCGGTGATCTCGCGAACCTTCGCCGCAACATCTTCCTGATTGTAGAGAATTGTATGATGACAGCCGTGCGCCCGCGCCAGTTCGGCTTTCTCCTCGCTGCCCACTGTGCCGATGACAGTAGCCCCAAGCGCATTTGCCCATTGACAGGCCAACAGTCCAACACCCCCCGCGGCGGCGTGAAACAGGATCGTATCTCCAGCCTCGACTTTGTAAGTTGCACGCAACAGGTATCGCACCGTCATGCCTTTCAGCATCATTGCCGCGGCGGTTTCATCGGATATGCCGTCGGGCAGTTTTGCCGCGCGACTGGCCGGGACGTTGCAGGCTTCGGCATAGGCGCCCAAAGGGCCCGCTCCATAGGCAATCCGGTCGCCAACAGCGAGCGACGACACGCCCTCCCCCAAGGCTTCGACGACACCCGCGGCTTCCAGCCCGACCCCCGATGGCAATGGCACCGGATAAAGGCCCGAGCGATGATATGTGTCGATAAAATTCAGTCCAACAGCAGTCTGCCGGACGCGAACCTGTCCGGCCTCAGGGTCGGGCAGGTCGACATCCGTCAACGACAAAACTTCCGGGCCTCCCGGTTGGGAAAAGCGAACCGCTTTCATTTCATGCCTCTCTTGAATTGATGAATTAGACTCCCCGGCACGATAGGCGAACCACCGCCGTCGCGCCACAGGAAACCTGTTGGGCCGCAGCCGGTTTTGCTGGTCAATGACCCAGCCCGACACCCCTATTGTAAGGCGGCAGGCCCACCACCCTTACGTTCACGCCTCATAGACTACAACTTAACAGTGTCGAAATATCATGCGGCGCGATGCTCCTCGATGCAGGAGTGCTGGAACGACTGAATTTCTCTGATATGACGCCTCCACGCCGAATCGCAAAGCGGCAGATCCTCGTGTCGGCGCACGAGGACGGCAGTTCAGAAGGACGGCCAAAACCAACGCTGCCGAATTGCACTGCGGATCATCTTCAGGAATGAATCCCGTAAATAGCAACAGGCGTCAGGCGGCCCTTAGTGCGACATTAACACCGGGACCGTGCAATGGCGCAGCACATATCTGGTCGTTCCGCCGATAACGTACTCGCGCATGCGCCAATGGCCGTAGGCACCAAGGACGAGGAGATCACAGGACTTCTTCGACACCTGATCGAGCAGAGCCTCGCCCACGGTCAGGCCACCCGAGGCGGATTCGCTGCTGGAGACCTTGACGCCATGACGGGCCAATGCGGCCGCCATTTCGAACAACGCACTCTCCGCATGGTCATCGGCGGACTTGGGAGGATCGACCCAGTGGAGATGGACATTTTCTGCCCGCCGCAGTACAGGCAGGGCATCAAACACAGCCCGTGTCGCCTGTCGCCCGCCATCCCAGGCCACCAACACATCACGCCCGAGACGGCGAAGGGCGGCTCCGGCGGGCACCTGCAGCACAGGGCGTCCACTCTGCATCAGTAGATGCTCGCACAGTGTTTCTTCCAGCCGTTCCGTATTTGCCGAATCCTGTTGGCCGGCAATCACAACATCAGCCATCCGACTGTGTTCCACCAGGACAGGGGCAATATCTGATGTCGGCGCTTCGACCACCCGCCATTTGGCGGATATGTTTTGGCTTTTCCGTTTTAGCTCCAGCTTCTCCGCAATAGCGTTTGCGGACTCAAGATGGGCATTGCGGAAATTCTCCAACACCTTTGGCGACGCATCGTAGCCGGTGAAAAGGTTGATCTTGTATTGCGGTATCACATAAAGGCCGATGAGGTATCCATCCTGATCGCCTGTCAACATGATGGCTGCATCCAGTATGGCATCGCTGGTTTCAGTACTGCCCGGAAGCGCTATGATTGTTTGATATGGCATGACCTAACATCCGGTAATAAATGGCCACGTGATCGTGTCACGGCTGTGCCTGTTGAACCTTGACCTTGATCAACAGTACCGGCGCCGGCCGATGCAATGGTGATGGGTGGATGGCGTTCTCCGGTGCGCCAGCAACAGGGGGTATGAGTCCGACATGACTGTACGGACAGCCACGGAGTGGATCGTCAAGTGGTTTGATGCAACGGTGCTGGACCTTCGACAGCAGTTTCGCTGGTCGTTTTTGCCGCCACTGATGATCTATTTTGCCGCCGGCTTTTCCGGCCTCACCGCGATCGTTGGCACCTTTTTCGTCAAAGAGTATCTCGGCCTTTCCGCCGTGTTCCTTTCAGGCCTGGCTTTCTGGGCAGGCCTGCCTTGGGCTCTGAAAACACCGCTCGGCCACCTGGTGGACATCATCTGGCGTTGGAAGTCACTGCTGATCTACCTGGGAGCGGCACTGATAGCCTCAAGTTTTATGATCATGTACGCCCTGATCAGTTACCCGGCGGTCATGTCCGGCATCATGAACATTGATGCCTGGTATGTGCTCAGTGTCCTGCTCGCTCCCGCCGGCTATGTTGTCCAGGACGCCGTCGCTGACGCCATGTCAGTTGAAGCCGTGCCCCGCTTTGATGCCGACGGCCAGCCCCTAAACGATGCACTGTCCAAGTCCCTCCACACAACGATGCAAACCCTTGGCCGTATCGCCTTGATCAGCGGACTGGTCGCCGTGGCCTTTCTCAACATCTACATGTTCGCCGATATCGAGTCCCTGAGTCAGGGTGAGAAAGCCGCCATCTACGGACAGATCTACCTTTTCGCCTTGGCGGTCCCCCTGGTGTCGATAAGCGGCGTGATTCTGGCTCATTTCATGAAACGGCAGCGCCGCAATACATTGCGCACGAGCGGCCTCACCCCCGAGCAGATCTCGACCTTGCTTGAAACCCCGGGCGACCCGACCCAGCCGAACTACTGGTACTTTATCGGTGGGTTTGCCTTTGTGGCGCTCACCTTGGCAATCGGCCTATCCGATGTGGCTTACTCTCAGGAGATTGTGTTTCTGGGCTCCATGACCATTGTTCTGATGCTGATGCGTCAGTTGATACGGCAACTCGCCCCGGCAAAAGCCCGCGCGCTGATCGGTACGGCAATCATCATATACGTATTTCGGGCCACCCCCCTGCCCGGAGCCGGTGTGACCTGGTTTGAAATCGATGTCCTGGATTTTGACCAGCAGTTTCTATCAATCCTGTCGCTCATTACATCAATTCTCACGCTGGCCGGGATAATCCTGTTGAGGCCCCTTATGGCTTCAAGAACCATCTCCGATATCGTTGTCCTCCTGACGCTCGCCGCCGGTATTCTGTCACTGCCCAATATCGGCCTCTACTACGGCATACAGGACTGGACGGCGCCCCTGACCGGAGGCATCGTCGACGCCCGCTTCATTGCCGTGATTGACACAGCAGTCGAGTCGCCTCTCGGTCAGATCGCGATGATACCGATGCTGGCCTGGATCGCCCGCAATGCGCCCGACAACTTGAAGGCCACATTCTTTGCCGTCATGGCCTCGTTCACCAATCTTGCATTATCCGCCAGCAGTCTGATGACCAAGTACCTGAACCAGATCTTCACTGTCACACGCGAAGTCCGCAACCGTGACTCCGGTGCCCTCGAAGTCGCTGCCGACTACAGCACACTGGGCTGGTTGCTGGTGACAGTCGCCGTCATATCGGTCGTGGCACCGCTCTCGACGGTATTCATTGTGCAGCGGACGGTGCTGCGAACTGCGGATTAGCATTCTTCGGTGACTGCGCGTCGACGGCCCGCCTGTTTGATCAGCGTCAACGCGCCTGAACTCATTCCATGCCGTAATGCGAACCAGAAACCGACCCTCACAGGATCCGCAGGATTGGCAAATCAGGCGTTTCAGCAATGCCGAGATCAAGAGTCGTCGGCACAGTCGCCGCTTGCCGGTCTGAGCAGCGGCCGCACCCAATTGCCAATGATCTGCCGCAAGGGCAACGAGGAACAGACAATGAAAAAGACCATCGCCCTGATCAATGGCCATCCGGACGGCAGCGATCAACATTTCTGTCACGGACTTGCTCAAGCCTATGAAACCGGTGCGCGCAAGGCGGGTCACGAGGTCCGGCGCATCGATGTGGCGCAGCTCGACTTCCCGATACTGCGGACAAAGCAGGAATTTGACGAGGAGTCGACAATACCGGACATCCGCGCGGCACAGGATGCCATTCGCGCTGCCAGTCATCTGGTCGTCATTTACCCGCTCTGGCTCGGCACGATGCCCGCCCTGCTGAAGGCTTTTCTGGAACAGGTTTTCCGTCCGGGCTTCGCATTTGACCGCAACAGCAAGGGGTGGCCGGTCAAGGCCCTGACCGGACGCTCAGCCCGGATTGTCATCACGGTGGGCATGCCCGCCCTGGTTTATCGGTGGTACTTTCTCGCTCACAGCCTGAAGAGCCTCGAGCGCAATATTCTCAAGTTCTCCGGCATTTCTCCGGTCCGGGACACAATATACGGCATGGTCGAAACGGCCGGTCAAGCCAAGCGGGACAAATGGCTAAGTCAGATGACCGATCTGGGTCGCCGTGCCGGTTAGACCCGTTCCCGGGAGCTCATCGCAGGCCAACGCGCCTGCGGCATTTGATTTAGCGCAAGTCCGCAAATCTCAGCACGTGTCATCATCATAGTCGACGAAACTGCCGGCATTCGACCGGCGAAGACCCCACGGAGATTGTCATGAACAACACTATGCGCTGCACCTTCCTGGCATCGGCAGCCCTTGCGCTGTCCTCGGTTGCGGCCTGGGCTGAGGAAACCAACTTCACCACATTCAGGGTTCTGAAACCCGAACTTGCCATCGAAGCAGCCCAAGGAGCCATGGCCGCCTGCCGTGACATGGGATTTCAAGTCGCCGTCAGCGTCACTGACCGGTTTGGCATTGTTCAGGTAACGCTCCGCGACCGCCTCGCCGGTCCTCACACCCCCGACACCGCTTATCGCAAGGCATGGACTGCCGTCAGTTTCCGAAGCGACACGCTTGAGTTGGCAAAGCTGGTGGAAACCGGCAACGCCTGGGCCATCCGCAATGTAACCAACGCCCTGCCTCTGGGGGGCGGTGTCCGGATCGTTGCCGGTGACGGTGACATGGTCGGCGCGATCGGTATTTCGGGCGCACCGTCAGGCAGCGCGGATGAAAGCTGTTCCAAGGCCGGCATCGCCGTCATCGCCGACCGGATCGCATTCTGACGGCCCCCATCGTCTTGAGACTAATCTTCAGACGAATGATTGTCCGCCATATCTTCATATCGTCCCAGCCGGTTCTTCAGACGTTCGATCTCGGCCAGTAGTTCGAATGCCAGCGCAACACCCGCCGGGTTCAGGCCGAGGTCGTTCTCAAGCCTCCTTGCCCGGCGCATGCGGACAAGACTCATTTGGGAGAAACGCCACCGGGCCGGTGACGATCCATGGGCCTCGATGATGCCTTCGGCGACATAGGCCTCGACATGGTCCGCTGGCACGCCGCAGGCACGGCAGAATTCGTCAAGGGGGTGTTCGGGCCGATCCGTGATGAGATCACTTGACACGTCCGACTTTTTTCTCCGAGCCATATTGCTCTCCCGGCTTTGTTCATACACCCAGCGTGGCGCGTGGATTGAAAGACAGTTCATCGGCCATTTTCTGGTAGCATTCTCTTGCTTTTTTGTCGTCGGCAGACGGCAAAGCAATTTGAAGAACGACATACAGATCCCCCGGTGCCTTACCTGGAATACCCCGGCCTTTCAGGCGCAGCTTGCGACCTTGCACCGAATTTGCGGGAACCGTGACGTCGACGACACCATCGGGCGTCGGCACCTTCACCTTGCTGCCCAGGGCGGCTTCCCACGGCGCGACCGGCAGGTTCAGGTAGAGGTCCCGCCCGTCGACTCGAAAGTGGGAGCCGCGCTCAAACTCGATTTCCAAATAGAGATCTCCGGGTTCCCCACCATCAAGACCGGGGGCCCCCTGCCCCTTGAGACGGATATGCTGCCCCGCCCGCACCCCCTTGGGAATTCTGACACTGAGGGTCCGCGGCTCCACAATCACGTGACCGTCGGTGGTGACTCTGGGTACTTTCAGCTGAAGGGTCCGGTTTGCGCCGGTGAAGGCATCGGCCAGATCGATCAGTATCTTGGCATGGTGATCCTGCCCCCTGGCGTGAAAAGCCGAGCCCCGGCCGCGCTCGGCCCGACGGTTCTGACCAAACAGAGTCTCAAAGAAATCGGAGAATGCGGCATCGTCTCCGGCCTCATCGGAAAAGCCGCCGGAATACTCAAAGCCCGCATCCCAGTCCGGCGGCGGCCGGAACTCCTGCCCGGGGTTCGGCCCAGTGCCCAGTTGATCATAGGCTGCCCGCTTCTCCGGATCGCCCAGAACTTCGTTGGCTTCACTGATCTCCTTGAACCTGCTTTCCGATCCTTCATCCTTGTTGAGATCGGGATGATACTTGCGCGCCAGTTTTCTGTAGGTCCGCTTGATCTGATCCTGGGTGGCATCCTTATCGACACCCAACACGGCGTAGTAGTCTCTGTATTCCATTTTTCAAATCGAACTCACTGGGTTGGCTGTCGATGGCCGCTGCCAAATCACCGGTGTTGGCACCGTCTCCTGCTGATCCGTCGCGGTCCGCCTGACCAGGGTCGGAGGTCTTGCAGAGACCTCAAGCCGCCTCCGTGCTGAAGAAGAAAACCCAGGAGTCACCGGCCCACTGATGAAATTCAATCTCACCTTTGGTTGTGCCGACCGTAAATATCGGGTCGATGCCGCCAATCTGCAAAGACATTTTCTGAGTCCTTTTTTTGGTAATGGCAATTGAGTTGTTCGACGAACGATTGCGTGGCATTCGGTTTTCAAAGGGCGTTGACCGGAATTTTCAGATAGGAAACGCCATTGTCCTCGGCGGGCGGCAGCGCACCGGCCCGCATGTTGACCTGCACGGATGGCAGCAGAAGCGTCGGCATTGACAGCGTTTGGTCACGCGCCATTCGCATTCCAACAAATTCATCCTCAGTAACGCCCTCATGCACATGGACATTGTGGGCCCGTTCATCCGCCACCGTGGTCTCCCATGCGTATACCTCGCGCCCCGGGGCTTTGTAGTCGTGACACATGAAGAGCCGGGTCTCCGGCGGCAAGGACAATACTTTCTGGATGGACCGGTAAAGCGCGTGCGCGTCTCCACCGGGGAAATCGGCACGGGCGGTGCCGTAATCCGGCATGAAGAGGGTATCGCCGACAAACGCCGCATCACCCATGACATAGGTCATACATGCCGGCGTGTGACCTGGCGTATGCATGGTGTGTGCCGCCATGCCGCCGATGGCGAACGCTTCGCCGTCATCGAACAGGTGATCGAATTGAGATCCATCGGGTAAAAACTGCTTTTCCACATTGAAGACGTCCTTGAAAATTCTCTGAACGTCAACGATGTGGCGACCGACCCCGGTTTGACCGCCGAGCTTGTCTTTGAGATAAGGGGCAGCACTCAGATGGTCGGCATGGACGTGCGTTTCAAGCAACCAGTCTATTTCAATGCTGTGCTCCTCGACATACGCAATGATCTGGTCTGCCGAACCGGTGTTGGTACGTCCCGACTTCGGATCATAATCGAGCACGGAATCGATGACCGCGCCGTACGCACTGTCAGGATCCTTGACCACGTACGAAATGGTGTTGGTGGCTTGATCGAAAAAAGCCTTCACTTGCATCTGCATGATATCATCACCTCGGGTCTGCCTTGTTTGAACAAATTGAACCTCGTGGCCAGTCTGCGCCTTGACTTGCGTCAACCTTGGCCCGCCCGCGTCAGGTTAGAGTTGCGAAATCAGGTCCACAGCGCAGTCCGTAGTTGAAGTTTCTATTTATCGATATATATGAATGTAAGAATGTATTTCAAGCGAGCCTGGTCAACACCCCAGGCTTGACATCAAGGAGACGCGTTTTGGACAAGTCAAAGATGCACGAAGTCGACCCGAGAACTCTTAAAGACTGGCTGGAGGCGGACAAAGCCGTACTCATCGACATCCGGGAACCGGACGAGTATGCACGTGAACACATTCCTCAGGCGCGGCTGGTTCCCCTTTCCGGATTCAACGCCGCGGACTTTCCCAGGGAACATGAAAAGGTCGGGGTCTTCCACTGCCACAGCGGCACCCGCACGGAACAGGCCGCGCCTCAATTTCTCGAAACCGGTTTCCACGAGGTCTATCACCTCAAAGGCGGCCTGAAAGGCTGGAAGGACGCAGGCTATCAGGTCAACCTCAACCGCAAGGCGCCGATCAGCATTATGCGGCAGGTACAGATAACGGCAGGGTCGCTCGTCGTATTGGGTATCCTGTTGTCGGTTCTTGTCTCGCCCTGGTTCATGGCCCTCAGCGGGTTCGTCGGCGCGGGTCTCGCCTTTGCCGGTGTTTCCGGCACCTGCGCCATGGCGAGCATTTTATCACGGATGCCGTGGAATGCGTCGTTCGGAGACCCGGTCACGAGCGAACCGTCGCAGGCCTGACTCTCAACAGTAGACTATGATCGGTGGCCTTGCAGTCAGTCAAAAAATTCCTGCCGGCACCGGCTGGCTCTCTTCCTACACACAAAGGGAGCTTGTCAGTGACGCCCTCGCCGGCACGATTGTTGCCATCATGTTCATCCCGCAACGAATTGCCTACGCCATGCACGCGGGCCTACCGCCTGAGGTCGAACTCTATACCATCAAGCCGTCCAGGCTTTTGGATGCTGCAACCATCAACCATTGCGTGCCGCCCCGTAAGCCAGACGATAAGCCAGCGCCACGCCCCCGGCCCCACCCGCAATGTTGCCAAGTGTCACAAATAAGAGATTTGTAGCAAAAGCACCAATCTCGATCTGGGCCCCGGCCAGCATGCCCTGGGGGATCAGGTACATATTGGCGATCGAATGCTCAAGGCCGAGCAACACAAAACATGAAATGGGCCAGATGATTGCCAGTATCTTGCCACTGACGGTGCGTGCCGCCAAAGTCAGCCAAACCGCAAGACAGACCAGCATGTTGCACAACACACCGCGGAAGAAGGCCTGTGACCAGTCCAGTGAAACCTTTGCCTCGGCGATGGCGACGGCCGTTGTGCCCGCAGCCCCGTCCAGAATGCCGGTAAATGACATCGCCAGTGCAAGGCTGACTGCTCCTGCAAAATTGCCGGCATAAACGATGGCCCAGTTTCGTGACATCTCACCCGGCGTGATCAGGCCGTCGACGGTCGCCATAACCATCAGCGCGTTGCCGGTGAAAAGCTCCGCGCCTCCGACGATCACCAGAATCAGCCCCAGCGAGAACACGACACCGCCCAGGAATCGGGCGGGTCCGAAGGATGCATCGGCACCGGTCATGACCATGGTGTAGGCAGCAGCCCCAATCCCGATGAAGGCCCCGGCCAGCACCGCAAGGGCAATGACCTGCATGACCGGCAACCGCGCCTTTGCGACGCCTGCGGCCTCCACCAGCCTTGCGATCTCAGACGGTTTGTAGGCATCAAAGCCTGTCGGGTTGGTCATCGCCGTTAAACCTCGGTTGCTGATTCACGTCAGAAAAATCCGCCTGTTTATACGACACACACCGGCTGTGCGTCCCGAAATCCTGATCAACACGCGGCGCCGTCCATCGGCAACTGGCCGACGACAGGATTAATAATTGCGGAGTTGGACCACCCGATGAGGTGGCCAGCATTGCCGCCGCCAAGGGCGCGCAGAACAACATCGGTCAAACCATAGAACAAGGCAGTTGTGGCAACCCGGCGATCTGTCCTGGCAGCATCATCGAACGCCGGCCGAATGAACAGCATGTCAGGCAAACCTCGCCCGGGGTTGACCTGAATGGAGATATTGGCGATCAGATGAATTTCATTGCCATCATACCCGGTCCCATTGTCACAATGTCAAAAGAACATTTTCTGGAGAATACCCAATGAGCAAAATCCGCATAGCGCTCATTGGAGCCGGTGTAATCGGCAACCGGCATCTCGCAGCAATGGCGGACGTTTCCGATGTGGCACTGGTCGGTATCGCCGACCCGTTCCCTGCGGCCAGGGCTGTGTCGGACAGTCATGGTGTACCGCTTTTCAGCGATGCGGCAACTCTGCTGGACGAAACCAATCCGGATGGCGTTATTGTTGCCACGCCAACCGAACATCATTTTCAGCCGACCATGCAATCGCTTGAAAGCGGGGCCCATGTGCTGGTTGAAAAACCCATCATGGCAACCATGGAAGAATCTGAAAGTGTCATTACCAAGTCCCGGGACACCGGGCGCCATGTTCTGGTGGGCCACCACAGGCGCTATTACGGATTGGTCGATCAGGCCCGCGAGATCGTTCAAAGCGGCAGAATTGGCCAACTGATCGCGGTTTCGGGCCAATGGAACATGCGCAAGCACGCTGACTATTACGACCCAGACTGGCGCAAGAAGTGGCAGGCCGGGCCGGTCCTGACAAATCTCATTCACGAGATGGATCTGCTGCGTTATGTGGCCGGCGACGTGGTCAGTATTTCCGCACAGACGTCGAACGCCGTCATGGGCTTTGAGAAGGAAGATGCAGCGGCACTCGTCATACAGTTCCGGAACGGCGCCCTTGGAGCCTTTGTTCTGTCAGATCAGAGCCACTCGCCGTGGGGATGGGAACAGGCGACCGGCGAGAACGCGGCCTTTCCGCGTTCGGCTCAGAACGCAATCCGCTTCATGGGAACAGAAGGCTCTCTCGAATTTCCGAATCTTAAAGTATGGACATCCAGGGGAACCTCGGAATGGCGCAATCCGCTGGCCGCACAAGACCTGTCCGGCCCGCTGGAAGATGCTTTTTCCAACCAGATCGTCCATTTCGCGAAAGTCATTCGCGGCGACGAACAGCCGCGCATTTCTGCCCGGGACGCCGCCGACACACTGAGAGCAACCCTCGCTGTTTACGAGGCTGCGAAGAGTGGCAGACGGGTGACGTTATGATCCAAAATGCGACCGTTCCGATATCGCGTTCGCAGGGGAGATGATCATCACACTGATCCACGCACCGGATCTCTGGCCAAATGCTGGATGACGGTTAGCGAGTATCATCATCCTCTCCCCGTCTAGCCCTATGCGCTTGAAGCTCCTCAATGCCCTTCCATGAGAGTCAGGATCAATGTCCACGTCCAGTCGATCCGAGCACCGACTGCATGCCCCGACCTCACATCTGCAAGACGCTAAACAAAAGAGTCTATCCGGCCATGTTCCCGAGTTGTATATTGGCATCAAATTGACATGTCGTCTTCAATTGTGGCGCACTGATTCCCCCGCCAACACCTTCCACGAGTGAGCAATGACGAAACCAGATAGCATCCAAACCGCACGCCTCTTGCTTATTGCCATTTTCGTGGGTTTTTGCCTTGACGTGTACAAACCCGCGTGGGCCGGATTTGATGAAGGCTTGGCCGCGTACAACCGTGGAGACTACGCGACGGCACTTCGGGAATTGAAGCCGTTGGCTGAGCAGGGGCAAGCTCTGGCGCAAAATAAACTCGGTGTCATGTACGCCCAAGGCCAGGGCGTGACGCAGGACTATGCCGAGGCGGTGAAATGGTATCGCAAGGCCGCTGAGCAGGGAGATCTTAACGCCCAGGTCACCCTCGGTGTCACGTACCGCGAAGGCCTTGGCGTGACGCAGGACTATGCCGAGGCGGTGAAATGGTATCGCAAGGCTGCTGAGCAGGGGGATGCTGACGCCCAGTCTAGCCTCGGTGGAATGTACCTCGATGGCCTAGGCGTGTCACAGGATGATGCCGAGGCAGTGAAATGGTATCGCAAGGCTGCTGAGCAGGGAGATGCTCTCTCCCAGCTCACCCTCGGTGGCATGTACGCAGAAGGCATAGGCGTGCCACAGGATGGTACCGAGGCGGTGAAATGGATTCGCAAGGGTGCTGAGCAGGAAGGAGATGCTCTCATGCGGTATGCCGTCGGTATCGCGCTGTACGCCCTCGGTGATATGTACGCCGAAGGCCGGGGTGTCCCGCAGGATGGTGCCGAGGCGGTGAAATGGTATCGCCTGTCCGCTGAGCAGGGAGATATTAACGCCCAGTTCACCCTCGGTGTCACGTACGCCGAAGGCCAGGGCGTGACGCAGGACTATGCCGAGGCAGTGAAATGGTATCGCAAGGCTGCCGAGCAGGGAGATGCTCTCTCCCAGTACAGCCTCGGTGCAATGTACGCCGATGGCCTAGGCGTGTCACAGGATGATGCCGAGGCGGTGAAATGGTATCGCATGGCTGCTGAGCAAGGAGACGCTAACGCCCAGGTCGATCTCGGTGTTATGTACTTCGAAGGCCGGGGCGTCCCGCAGGATTACCTTCAGGCCCATATGTGGTGGGCTATATCTGGGTCTCAAGGCCAAGTGGTCGCAACCAAGAACCGCGACATTGTTGCCAAACTCATGACGCCAGCACAGATCGCCGAGGCCCGGAAGCTTGCACGGGAATGGATAGCCAAACACAAGAAATAGCTTGCCGTTGCTAGCCATAGATGTGGGTCGGCTTAATGGGGGGTGTCAGTCAATCCGCACACAGATTTCATGCCCCTAACCTCAAGCCCAGCCCTTAAGCATAACAGAAGGATCTATACGCCCATGGTCCTGCATGGAGTGGACATGTTGGCCGCATCAAGTTTGCATCAGGCTAGCGGCTCCTGCTTGAAATCGTCCGTGCATCTGCGTCGCGTGTTTTTGCTCATAAGGTCCTCCTGATAAATTCAAGACATCAAAAATCCCTCCACTTTTTCAGGGCAAGTCCAAGCCGAGCTAGTCAAGCGGAAAAGCGAGTTTGTACATCCCGACCCTAACGGACGGAAACCCTACGTGAACTCTATGTGGTGAAGTAACATTGGTACACCGCCTTGGTACACCACCGCTAGATCGCAATGGATAGCCTATTGTAATTGCTCATCTTTCAATATCACGAAGGGAATGGCGGAGAGGAAGGGATTCGAACCCTCGAGACGCTTGTGACGTCTACCCACTTAGCAGGCGGGCGCCTTCGACCACTCGGCCACCTCTCCGCCGCCGTGAATAATGGTGTTTAGGGCCGGTTGCAAGGCATTTCTGGAAACAAGCGCCACCCGACGACGCAGGCGCGCGCAACCGTGTCCGAGTGGCAGCGCCCTTGCCATCTCCCGCGCGGCCCGGACCCGTCACTTGTACTAAACGTCAGGCCGGCGGCATCCTGTTGAAGGCATCGAGCGCGGCAATCTTGTAGGCTTCCGCCAATGTCGGATAGTTGAAGGTATTTTCCACAAAATAGTCGAGCGTACCCTGGAGGTTAAGCACCGCCTGTCCGATATGAATCAGTTCTGTGGCGCCCTCGCCCACAATGTGACACCCCAGCAGACGTCTGGTCTTGATCGAAAAGATCATTTTCATCATGCCGGTCTCGAGCCCCATGATGTGACCCCGGCTGGTTTCCCGGAAACGCGCCACGCCGCTTTCATAGGGAATGCCGCGTTCAATCACCTCTTCTTCGTTCATCCCGATCGTGGAAATTTCGGGTACCGAGTAGATGCCGTAGGGGAAATACTCCGGCGGCGCATGGGCGTCGACGCTCAACGCATGGCAGGCAGCGATCCGGCCCTGCTCCATCGAAGTTGACGCGAGGCTCGGAAATCCGATGACATCGCCGGCAGCATAGATATGGGAAACAGCGGTCTGGAACGTGGCCTTGTCAACCTCGAGCCGGCCCCGGTGATCGACCTCCAGACCGCAGGCCTCAAGATTGAGACTGTCGGTAGCCCCCATCCGGCCGGCAGCAAACAAGACCATGTCGGCACGCACCGTCCGGCCGTTTTCCAGATGGATCAGGCAGCCGCCGTTCTGGCGTTCAATCCGCTCGACCTTGCAGCCCATCCGCAGTGTGGTGCCACGATCGCGCAGCTGATGCATGAAATCCTCGATCAGCTCCCGATCGATGAAATCGAGCATGGTCTTGCGTGGCTCGATAATGGTCACGTGGACATCGAGCGCACTGAAAATCGTGGCATACTCGATCCCGATAACACCGGCCCCGACAACCGCGAGGTTCTTCGGCAGGCTTTTCAGCTCCAACACCTCGTCGCTGTCGAGCACCATTTCACCATCAAACGGGATTGTGTCAGGCCGAAATGGTTTCGTGCCTACGGTAAGCACGAACTTGTCGCCGGTGAACTGGATGATCTCGCCGCCTTCTGCCGTCACTTCGATCGTATTGGCATCGACAAACTTCGCCGTGCCCTTGAGAGTCGTGACCTGGTTGCGGGCAAACTGGTGTTCGAGAACCTCTACTTCGTGGTTGAGGGTAATGTGCAATCGTTTCCGCAGGTCTTCCGCCGAGATATCCTGCTTGACCCGGTAGGCCCGGCCATAAAAACCCCGTTCGCGCCAACCCGACAGGTTGAGCACGGTTTCGCGCAGCGTCTTGCTCGGTATGGTTCCTGTATGAACCGATACACCACCGACCCGGCGGCCCTTCTCGACAACCAGGACGTTACGGTTGAGCTTGGCGGCCTGGATCGCAGCCCGTCTGCCCGCTGGTCCGCTACCGATCACAATCAGGTCATAATGATGCATAACCAAGGTCCCGCTCTCGTTGGTTCATTGCCGGACAGCGCCGAAATTTCCCAGATCATGAGAATCACCTTGTGCCCAATGGAAACTTTTTCGATAAACGGACTCGAAGTCAAATTTCCCGACACCACCCCTGCCGATGTATCAGGAGCCCGATAGCACAATGAGTTCAATCCAGGAGTCGCAATACCGCCTGCTTGGCCGTAGCGGCCTTCGTGTCTCGCCGATTTGCCTCGGAACCATGATGTTTGGAGGGCGGGCCGACAAACGGGCCTCTTTCGACCTCATTTCCATGGCCCATGACGACGGGGTCAATTTCATCGACACCGCAGATCAGTACAACCACGGCGCTTCCGAGGAAATTGTCGGCGAAGCACTCGAGAAGCGGCGCCACGATTTTGTTCTGGCGACCAAAGTCGGCAATCCCATGAGTGACCGTGTCAACGAATGCGGTCTCGGCCGCGCATGGATCATGCGTGCCGTGGAGGGCTCGCTCAAGCGCCTGCGGACCGACTTTATCGACGTCTATTACTTGCACCTGGAAGATCACGACACACCGCTTGAAACCACCATCTCTGCCATCGGCGACCTTATCCGGCAGGGCAAGATCAGAACGTTCGGCGTCAGCAACTTCCGTTCCTGGAGGATCGCGGAGATCATACGTCTGTGCGATGCCATGGGCATCGACCGGCCTGTGGTATCGCAGCCCTACTACAACGCCTTGAACCGGCAGCCGGAAGTCGAGCAACTTCCCGTTTGCGGTCACTACGGCATGGCGGTGGTTTCCTACAGCCCCCTTGCCCGGGGCGTGCTCACCGGCAAGTACCTGCCCGACACCGCTCCGCCTGCCGGCAGCAGGGCAGACGCAAAGGACGTGCGCATGATGGAGAGCGAATGGCGCCCGAAGTCGCTTGAGATCGCACAGAAGGTCAAGGACCACGCCGAAGGCCTTGGCATCACGCCTGGTCAGTTTGCCGTCTCCTGGACCCTCAACAATCGGCTGGTGACGTCAATCCTGGCCGGTCCGCGAACACCGGAGCAATGGCGCGATTACGTCGACGCTCTCGATTACCGGTTCACGGCGGATGATGAGACTTTCATGGACAAGCTTGTGCCTTCCGGCCATCCGTCCACCTACGGTTACAACGACCCGCGTTATCCGCTTGAAGGAAGGCCGGCGCGAACCGACACGAAGATGTAGCGGAACTCTCCTGACGGCACCCGTCGCCGGTGCCGCATCGGCGTCTACTGTGCC
Source organism: Alphaproteobacteria bacterium (assembly GCA_021775805.1). Lineage (GTDB taxonomy): Bacteria > Pseudomonadota > Alphaproteobacteria > Rhizobiales > JAJFHC01 > JAJFHC01. The sequence continues at coordinate 19,901 of JAJFHD010000101.1, forward strand.
TGCTGCTTCCGCCAGGTCAGGAACTGGCTGAACATCTGGTCGACAGTCGATGCATCCAAGCCTTCACCCTGACCGGACAACGCCAGGAACTCTTCAAACTGGCGCCTGTCCGCTTCCGATGCCTGGCGAACCGGTCCGTTACCGGCCAACAAGGCCTCCGCAGGGGCAAATCGCGTCCAGCCTTCAAGATCCTTCGCGAAATTGGCGTCGCGCCATTTGGGATGGTATTTTTTGTCTTTCAAGGTCTTGGCATTGGCAAACAAGGTTTTGGCGAAGGCTGCAAGCTTGCGATAGCGTCGGTGGTTCTTGGGCCAGTTCGAGGTAATCAACACACTGGCGACAGTCACCGTGTCGATTGTCTGCCCCTTCTCGACCAATCCCGGATAGTCCGCATGCCGGATCTGATTGGCCACGTACGAACTGCCCAGCCGATCGGTCATCTTGATTGGAAGAATGTGCAGGCCGTCCTCTGCCGAGAGCCTAGCCACTGTTGCATGGGGTTTTGCCGCTGCAATCACCGTGGCGGCAATCTCGCCGCTCTTGATTCTCTTGAACGCGTCCGCCTGGCTTAAGGCAACACGGTGAACCGGAATGTTCAACGCCTCGAAGAGCATATAGGGCGTCGACACGATACGCTCCGTGCCGGGGCCGAAATTGACGACCTTGTTCGCGAGTTGGGACACATCCCGGATGCCGCGGCCGGCGATGATGTGGATTTCGTCATGGGAGATCCAGGATATCAGACGAATGTACTTCTCCACGTCCGGATAGAGCTTGCGCTGGCGTTTGGCCGCATTGAGAACGTCGGCGTGAATCATGCCCACTTCAACCTGTCTTGTGTAGATCAGATTCATGACGTCCTGTGCCGAACCCAAACCGAAAATCGGCGCCATGGCCATTCCGCTCTTTGTTCGCACCACCGATTCAATGTCGCTCACGAACCGCTTGTTGGAGCCGTCGATACTGCCGGACACAATTGTGATCGGCGAATAGGGTTCAGCCGACTGCGCCGCCACCTCCTTTGTCATTGTCAACATGCAGAGAGTCAAAGCCACACCGATGGCTGACACTCCCATGATCATTGCTTTCACGGACACCGATTCCTCCTTCAGTCCGGCTCGTTTCACCCGCCTCGTCTGAATTCTGAACATAGATCCCGCCTGCGCGAGATTGACCCTGAACATATCCCGTTCCGACGTCTTCAGGACCGGACAGTCAGTTCAACTGCCAGTAGGGGGCCAGATGTTTTTCCACGAGCGCATCGTACTCGCCGCTTTCACGCAGTGACGCCACGGCTTTGTTCACATGTTCCAGCAACTTGTCTCCGTGAGGGTTCGTCTTGGATGTGAGAACATGCAGGCCGACAACCGACATGGGGCGCTTGAGCACAACCACCTTGCCACCGAGTTTCAGATCGTTGATCGCATCTTTCCCGGTGATTTCATTCATCGAAACCGCATCGACCTCGCCCCGGTCCAGCATCTTGAAGCACTCGCCGACGGTTACCGGACGGGCAAGCTTGACCTGATCGTTCGCCAGCCAGTTGCGGCCTTTCTGATCGAAGTCGAACGAAAAATACCCCTTTGGACGACACAGGGTCTTGCCGATGATCTCACTGTCGGTGTCGAACTTGAGATCGGAGCCGCTCTTCACGAACAGCATGATCAGCACCTGGAACACCGGTTGGGAAAACTTGAAATTTCCACATCTGTATTTCGCATCGCCGATCAGATTTGGTGCTTCACAGTCGGGCCGATACCAGGGGAACACACCGTCGAACTTGTTCGCGATCGCCAGCGGCAGATGCGCCGACCAGTCATTAACCCATGAGATGGAAACCTTTGGACCTCCATACTCCTTGGTCCGTTTCTTGAAAGCCGTCGACAACAGGTCGGTCACGAGACCGCCGTCGGGCAGTTTTTGATCCGTGTAGGGCTCATAATCGCCCGCTGTCACCAGCAGAAGCGACGGTGCAGCCGTCTTGGCGGACGCCGCAACCGGCGTCGGCTCAACTTCGTCCGCGCGCGGCGGCGGCAGTTGCGAACCGTCAATGCAGGGGAGTCTGACACGTGTTCCCGGGTAGATAACCGACGGGTCGCTTCCCAAAACAGACTGGTTTGAATTGAAGATGACTGTCCACTGAAACCCGTTCCGATAGGTCCGATTGGCAATCGCGAACAACGAGTCACCGCGCCGGATCTTATAGCTCTTGCCGCAGGTCTGTGCATAAGACGCGGAATTCGAAATCAGAACTGCAGCCACCGCTGCCAAAATGATCTTGGACAAAATACGAAACATCTGGTTCTCCCAATCGTCGGTGCCTCGATGACGGCACCACCCCAAAAGCGCTGAGCGCGTCGATTTTTTGTGGCCACCATGGTGCTGATCGTCAGCCACATTTCCGACCGGTTACTCTTCTAGGCAGCACCGACGAAAACGTTGGTGCAACTTCATATGCCAAGCAAAACATGCCAAGCAAAGATTGATTCACATGCTTTGCGGCATATTTCAGGAGGCAATTATTTCAGATTAATTCAACAAAATGTCGCAAATAAGTCACATATTGGAATATACGTTGCCACATTGATGACAAACTATACTCACTTTTCTCCACAACTTGCCGAAATATGAACAATTTTGGTGTTATATACACATTTATTTACATATATATATCGATACAGATTGACGTTTTACTTAACTCAACCAGAGCGGTTCATTATGCGGCGAAGGATCACGAATGTCCAAAAATGTCGAATCTGTGCTATTCAGTCGACCGCACTCTGTTCATTGGGGAACTTCAACCATGCTTTCAAGGCTCTTGTCTCTGATTGTCGCCTGCACCCTTTTGTCGGCATGCATTGTCGAGACGGAGGTCTTTCTTTCCGATCCCATCAAATCGACCGTCGATGAGCGGTTGCTCGGCTCATGGTTGCCGGCATCACCGGACGGGGGGACTCCAGGTGGTCACGTAATCGTTTCACGCGACAAGAAACATCCGGGTAACCTGCTAACGCTTACCCTCAAAGACAAGGACCCCGACCGTGAGCCCGGTATCATGCAGGCTTGGACGACGACGTTGGGCAACCGCACCTATCTCAACCTGAAAGCCGAACAGGATGACGGGCAAATCGTGGTGGCCTACCGGTTTGCCGGTGCCGACAAGCTTGAAGTAGCGCAAATGGATCCCAAGGCCTTTGCCGCGTTGGTCGATGCCAAGAAAGTCGCGGGCACGGTCAGCAAATCCTATGGATCCTCCGCAGTAACACTCACCGACACCAGAGAGAACATAATCGCCTTGCTCACCGCTCCCGGAAACCAGATCCTCTTACCGTTCGACAATGTCAAGCTGACGGTGCGGCTTACGAAGATAAAATCAAACTGACAGTTTAGACCGTATCTGGTCCGGCCTCCCGTCCGGCGCAATCGTCCGGTGACGTTGCCAGAGTTTGCCCGGCGCATATCTTGTATATACAACTTGCTATCAATTGTATATACAGGTCCCGATCCAAGCGATAAGCTGGCTGCAAGCTTCAGGGAGCATGACGGTATGGATGAAACCATTCCGCGTTACCAACGGGTTCAAAATTATATCCTGGACCGCATCGACAGCGGCATCTGGGCGGTCGACCAGCGCGTTCCGTCAGAGCACGAACTGGTGGCCGAGCTTGGCGTCAGCCGAATGACGGTAAACCGGGCGGTCCGGGAGCTTACGTCCCAGGGGCGATTGCGCCGGGTTCAGGGACTTGGAACCTTTGTCGCTGACCCGCGGCCGCAGGTTGAGCTTCTTGAAATCAAAAACATCGCCGACGAGATCAGGGCGCGCCAGGGCCAGTACGATTGCGCCGTGAAATTCGTGGACAAAATCCTGGCCGACGACGAACAGGCCGCACACCTGAGCGTACCGGTCGGCACCACGATCTTCCACTCGCTCATTGTTCATCGGGAAAACACCGTCCCGATTCAACTCGAGGACCGTCTGGTGAACCCCGCCGCCGCTCCCGATTATCTGACGATCGACTTTCAACAGACGACGCCCAACGAGTATCTCATGAAGGTGGCGCCGGTCACCGACGTGGAGCACATCGTCGATGCCGTCCTGCCCGACCGTCAGACCTGCCGGTTGCTGGACATCAAAACACAGGCGCCTTGCCTGTTGCTTCACCGCAAGACCTGGTCTCGCGGCGTGGTTGCCTCGCGGGCCTGGTTGACCCACCCGGCAAGCCGGTACCGGCTCGGCACCCGCTTCACCGCCGATGACAACCCGTCACCCTATCCCGCACTGGAATCCCTGATCAAAAGAGAAGTTGCTGCCAAATGAACGCCCCCACGCGCACCGACAATACCCGTGACATCAAAGCGCCGCATGGTCCCGAACTCACCTGCAAGAGCTGGACGACTGAAGCTGCCATGCGCATGCTGATGAACAATCTGGATTCCGACGTGGCGGAAAACCCCCAGGAACTCGTGGTCTATGGCGGCATCGGCCGTGCGGCCAGGAACTGGGAGAGTTTCGACGCAATCGTGTCCTCGCTCCGCTCTCTCGAAGAAGACGAAACCATGCTCGTTCAGTCGGGCAAGCCGGTAGGCGTTTTCAAGACCCACACTGACGCCCCGCGCGTGCTGATCGCCAATTCAAATCTCGTCCCCAACTGGGCCACCTGGGAACATTTTCATCACCTCGACCGGGCAGGCCTCATGATGTACGGCCAGATGACCGCGGGCTCCTGGATCTATATCGGCAGCCAGGGCATTGTTCAGGGCACATACGAAACCTTCGTTGAAGTCGGCCGCCGGCATTTTGGCGGCGACCTCACGGGCAAGTGGATCCTGACCGGCGGCCTTGGCGGTATGGGCGGCGCGCAACCGCTGGCTGCCACCATGGCCGGGGCCTCCATGCTGGCGGTCGAGTGCCAGCCAAGCCGCATCGAAATGCGCCTGCGCACAGGATACCTCGACCGTCAGGCGACAGATCTGGACGACGCCCTCGCCCTGATGGATAAAGCGCGCGAAACCGGCGAACCGATTTCCGTGGGGCTGCTCGGCAATGCCGCCGACATTTTCCCCGAACTTGTCGAACGCGGCATCAAACCGGACGTGGTCACCGATCAGACCAGTGCCCACGATCCCCTCAATGGATACCTGCCGTCAGGCTGGACTTTGGCACAATGGGAACAGCGCCGGGAAAGCGATCCAGAGGGTACCAGCAGGGCTGCGAAGGAATCCATGGCGGTCCATGTACGCGCCATGCTCGATTTCCACGAACAGGGTGTCCCTACCCTGGATTACGGCAACAACATCCGTCAGATGGCCAAGGAGATGGGGGTCGATAACGCATTCGATTTCCCGGGCTTTGTGCCCGCCTATATCCGCCCCCTCTTCTGCCGCGGTGTCGGGCCGTTCCGCTGGGCCGCTTTGTCCGGTGACCCTGAGGACATCTATCGCACCGACGCCAAGGTGAAAGAACTGATCCCCGACGACCCGCACTTGCATAACTGGCTCGACATGGCCCGCGAACGCATACACTTCCAGGGCCTGCCGTCACGGATTTGCTGGGTCGGTCTTGGTCAAAGGCACCGTCTGGGATTGGCGTTCAACGAAATGGTCGCAAACGGCGAATTGTCGGCGCCGGTGGTCATCGGCCGCGATCATCTGGATTCAGGTTCCGTTGCCAGTCCTAACCGCGAAACGGAAGACATGAAGGACGGCTCGGACGCGGTCTCCGACTGGCCCTTGCTCAATGCCCTCCTCAACACCGCATCCGGCGCCACCTGGGTATCCCTTCATCACGGCGGCGGCGTCGGCATGGGATTCTCCCAGCACGCCGGCATGGTGATTGTCGCTGACGGCACGGAAGCCGCGGCGAAACGTGTGGGTCGCGTCCTCTGGAATGATCCCGCAACCGGTGTCATGCGCCACGCCGATGCGGGCTACGAAAGCGCCATCGATTGCGCGCGTGAAAACGGGCTTAACCTGCCGTTCCTCGACTAATGCAATTCAGAAAGGAGCAGTCATGAACGTATCACAAGACAATGTTGACGAATTTCAGAACGATGGCGTGGTTCTTCTGCGGGGCGCGTTTGCCGACTGGGTCGAGGTCCTGCGCGATGGCATTGACTGGAACATGTCAAACCCGTCCTACCGGGAACGCACTTACAGGCCAGACGACGGTTCGGCACCTTTCTTTCAGGACTACTGCACCTGGAACGACAATGAGTATTACCGTGATTTCGTAAATAACTCCGATGCCGGTGCTATCGCTGCCAGCCTCATGAAGTCCCGCACGGCGCGGATCTTCCACGACCACATCCTGGTCAAGGAACCGGGCAATTCCGTCGTGACGCCATGGCACCAGGACCAGCCCTATTATCTCGTCGAAGGCGAGCAGACCGTCAGTTTCTGGTTGCCGCTAGATCCCATTGCCCGAGATCGGACGATAGAGTATGTGGCTGGATCGCACCGCTGGGACAAGAGTTTCAGACCCATGCGGTTCGACGGCACGCCGCTATTCCCCGGCGACGACAGTGAGGCGGTACCCGATGTCAACTCGAGGCGCGACGAACTCGACATCCGCGGCTGGGAAATGGAACCGGGTGACGCAATAGCATTCAGTTTCCGCACCATCCACGGCGCACCGGCCAACAACTCCACGGTACGCCGACGGGTCATCTCGACACGCTGGACCGGCGATGACGCAAGGTTCGTTGCGCGTCCGGGTCAGACGTCACCGGCGTTCCCCGACGTTAAATATGAAGACGGGGCGCCGTTCGGTGGCGATCAGTTTCCAATCATTTACCCGGCCGCATGATGCCGCCGGTCTTTTCAACCACTGGAGGAGAGATATGAAAACATTTCGCAAACTGGCCCTCGGGCTGATCGCAGGCTCGGCGCTGTTCGCCGGCACTGCCCAGGCGGCAGATACGGTCAAGATCGGCTTCAACGCGCCGTTGACGGGCTTTGCAGCAGCCGACGGCAAATCGGCACTCAACGGTGCCGAACTGGCGGTCGAACAGGCCAATGCCGCCGGTGGCATCAACGGCAAGATGATCGAACTTATCCATTATGACGATCAGGCAAGCCCCAAGGAATCCGTACCGATCGCCACAAAGCTCATTGAGCAGGACAAGGTTGTCGTGGGCATTTCCGGCAGCTATTCCGGTGCCACCCGTGCCGCCGCCGGTGTCTATCAGGACGCCAAAGTAGCCTACATTTCAGCGTTTGCCATTCATCCAGACATCACGCGTGCCGGCAACTACGTCTTCCGGACATCCTTCATGGGTGAAGTTCAGGGCCGTGCCGGTGCCAAACTGATCGGCGAAATGCTCGGTAAGAAGAAGGTTGCCGTCATCACGTTGAAGAACGATTTCGGTAAATCGCTCGCCGCCGGCTTCAAGGAAGCGGCGTCCAAATTTGGTGCGGAAGTCATTTCCGAATACCAGTACGGCATCAAGGACCGCCAGTTTGGCCCGATTGTGGCCAAGGTCAAATCCGATGCCCCTGACGCGATCTACGCTTCGGGGTACTTCTTTACGGCCGGGCCGCTGGTCAGCCAGTTGAGGGCAGCGGGCATCACGGTTCCGATCATCGGGCAGGAAGGCTATGACAGCCAGAAGTTCATCGAGATTGCTGGACCGGCATCCGAAGGCATTATCATCACCACGTCGCTCAACCGCGACTCCATGGACGCCGAAGCCAAGTCCTTCATTGCCGAGTTCGAAAAGAAAGCAGGTCACAAGGCTGACATGGTTGGCGCCTCCGCGCACACCGCGGTCAAGGTTGTGGTCGCGGCCATGAAAGCGGCCGGCACCGAAGACCGTGCAGCGATCCGCGACGCCATTGCCAAGACAAATCTAGCGGTTTCAACCGGCAACATTTCGTTCAATGCTCTGGGCGAAGTGCAAAAGGACGTCCAGGTTCAGATCGTCAAGGACGGCAACTGGCACGAGCATTCCGTGATCAGTGATCCTGACCTGCTGGCGCCACCAACCGAGTAATCCGACAAGGAACACGGAGGCATAGACGCGCCTCCGTGTTCCATCACCTCTCTGAGGCGCACACGCCGGACATATCATGCTTTATTTCGAACTGGTCATTCAGGGGATCGTCCAGGGGGCGATCTACGCGCTTGTCGCGTTGGGCTTGACGCTCGTCTATGGCCTCCTGCGGATATTGCATGTGGCTCATGCCGCCCTGTTCACGTTGGGCGGCTACATCGGAGTCATCGTCACCAACCAGACCGGGTCCTTCGTTCTGGCCCTGGTTGCCGCAGCCCTGATCGTCGGTATCGTCGGCATGGGCATCTACCGGCTGGCCTACGAACCCTTGCTCGACAAACCGCCGTTCATCGCCCTGATAGCCTCGATTGCCCTGTTCATTGCAGCAGAAGAAATCTACCGCATAGTGTTTGGTGCCTATGGCCTGTCTTATCTGAATCCACCGCTGCAAAGCGCCTTTACCATTCCGGGTACCGCAATACTGATCAAGCAGGCCGAACTGCTCGTGATCATACTGGCGATATTGCTGCTGCTCGTCCTGGCGAGCTTTTCCCAGCGCACCAGAACCGGCGTTGCCTGGCGGGCCACTGTCAATGAACCGGCGATGGCGGAGTCCTTTGGCGTCGACATCAAGAAGATCCGCTATCTCAATTTCTTCATCGGCTCGGCGTTGGCCGCGATCGCCGGCGTCCTGGTGGCCCTGCTCAACAATCTGGTCGAACCGACCATGGGCAGCGTGCCATCCTACAAGGCACTCGCCATCATCGTGCTCGGCGGCCTGGGCAGCATCCGCGGCACCCTGATTGCCGCCCTGGCCCTTGGTGTCATCGAGTCCTTCGGCACGATCTACGCCGGCGACCTGCTGGACCGTGATGCCATCGCATTCGCTTTTCTTATCCTTGTTCTCATGATCAGGCCTCAGGGCCTGCTGACCAAGGGGTAACGACATGGCCTATGAAATCAGTCTGGCGACCGCTATGGGCATAACAGTATTGTTTGCCCTCAGCCTCAATTTTGTGACCGGTTTTTGCGGTCAGATTTCGCTCGGCCATAGCGCGTTTTTCGGAATCGGCGCCTACACATCGGCGCTCCTGATGAAAGCCGGTTGGCCGTTCATTGCAACCCTCCCGGTCGCCGCCCTGCCCGCAGCGATGGTTGGCATCGTGGTCGGTCTTACAAGCCTTCGTGTCCGTCATGATTTCCTCGCGATAACGACCATGGGAGTCGGCTTCCTGTTTGTCGGCATCGTGCGCCAACGCGACGCTCTGGGTGGTGAACTCGGCATTTCCGGCATCCCGTCATTTGCCTTAGGCAAGCCCGGTTTTCTGGGCCTGGTTATCGCATGTGTCATTGTATTTGCGGCCTTCAGCTGGTTTGTCCAGCGCTCCTGGATGGGACGCGCCTTCGAGGCAATCTCAGAAGATGAGGATACCGCCCGCCTGATGGGCATCGATGTCGCCGGATACAAACTGGCAGCCTTTGCAATTGGCACCGCTGTTGCCGGCATTGCCGGTGCCCTTTATGCCCAGAACGTCCGTTTCATCGGACCCGACAGTTTCGGCTTTGTCGAGTCCGTGACAGTGCTCGCCATGGTCGTGGTCGGCGGTGTCGGATCGATTGCCGGCGTTGCGGTGGCCGCCGCAATTCTGAGCGCCCTGCCCCTGTGGTTCCAGTTTCTCGACGATTACAAGCTGTTGTTCTACAGCGCGCTCCTGTTCGCCATGATGCGGTTTTCACCCGACGGATTGGCCGGACTGTTCCGGCGTCTGACAGGCATGGGGCGCCGGGCATGACCGAGCTTCTGATCCTTAATGGCGTATCGGTCCGGTTTGGCGGGTTGCTGGCTGTCGACGATGTTTCGCTCAGCGTCGACCAGGGCGAACTTCTCGGGTTCATCGGCCCCAATGGTGCGGGCAAGACAACATTGATGCGCGCCATAACCGGCATTGTGATCCCTCAACAGGGCACGATCCAGCTGGATGGCCGTATCCTCAACAACCTGTCCGTCCATCAGCGGGTGCACGCAGGCCTGGGCCTAGCCCAGCAAATCGTCGCGCCGTTCAAGTCGATGACCCTTGCCGAAAACGTTGCACTGGCCGTTGCATCAGCAAAGATAAGGTCGCCGATCAAGGCCATGATGCTGCACGACCGGTCACAGGAACTGAAGCGCGCCCGGGAATTGCTGGCCAAAGTCGGGTTGGGCGACATCAGCGACGACAGCCCTTCCTCGCTTCCGTTGGGATTCCTGAAACGCCTCGAACTCGCCCGTGCCCTGGCTCTGGCCCCTAAACTGCTGCTGCTCGACGAACCGCTCGCCGGGCTCAACCAGACAGAGGCCAATGCCATGGCCGACACCATAAAATCCATCAATGAAACCGGCCAGACGATTGTCCTTATCGAACACAATCTGCGCGAAGTGACCCGCATCTGTCCCCGGCTCTATGTTCAGGACAACGGCCGCAAACTGGCCGATGGCCCGACCGTCGACGTCATGCAGGACCGGGCTGTACTCGACGCCTATCTGGGAGTTGGCAACCATGCTGACGCTTGATCGTGTGACAGCAGGGTACGGCGACGTCGTGGCCATCGAACAGATCTCGTTCGCTATCGAAAAGGGAACCACGTTTGCTCTGCTGGGCGCCAACGGTGCCGGCAAGTCGACAACAATTCGGACGATCGCCGGTCACGTCAAGCCAAAGTCGGGATCACTTTCACTGAATGGCAAAGATCTGACCAACGTCCCCACCTCCGATCGGGTCGGCCTTGGCATTGCCCTGGTTCCCGAAGGACGCAAGCTTTTCTCGGACCTCTCGGTTGCCGAAAACCTGGTGGTCGGCGGCTACAGCCGTATCAAGTCGGCTCAACAGGACAACATGGACCGTGTCACCGGGCATTTCCCGCGTCTGGGAGAACGGTTTCACCAGAAGGCCGGATCGCTTTCCGGCGGCGAGCAGCAGATGCTGGCAATCGGCCGCGCCCTGATGGCGGAACCGGATCTGCTGCTGATCGACGAGCTTTCACTCGGACTGATGCCCAAGGTGATCGATGACTGCTACACTGTTATCAACGATCTGAGAGAGGTCGGGCTCACGATCTTGCTGGTCGAGCAGAACACCGAACGGGCCCTCGACATCGCCGAGCAGGTCTGCATCCTTGAATCCGGCAGGATCAGCTGGACCGGCACGGCACAAGATGCCCGAGGCAACCAGGATCTCGTGCAATCGCTTCTCGGACTTTCAACCGGCTAAAAAACCGGCTCTATGACAGGAACTGTGCCCATGAACCGCGTACTGACAATCGAACCCGGCAACCTGTCGCTTCGCGCCGCCCGTGCGATCCTCTCAGGCGGAGTGACCATCGACCTGTCTGGAGAATGGCGTGCCAAGGTCGAAGCCTCGGCGAAGACTGTCTCCGATATCATTGAGACCGGCGATGTTGTTTATGGTGTGAATACCGGCTTCGGAATTCTCGCGCGCAACACGATCCCGGACGAGCAGCTCCGCGAGCTTCAGGTCCGGCTGGTGCGGTCGCACCAAACCGGCGTCGGCAAACCACTCCCTGACGAGATCGTTCGCCTCATTCTGGTGCTCAAGGCCTGCTCGCTTGCCCGAGGATACTCCGGCGTCCGGCCGTTACTCGTAGAAACACTCGTCGCCATGGCAAATCGGGGCATTTATCCGTGCATCCCCGAAAAGGGTTCTGTCGGCGCCTCCGGCGACCTTGCTCCGCTGGCACACATGGCCGCCGCATTAATCGGTGAAGGCAAGGTTTGCGTCGACGGCAAAACCATGGACGCCTCAAGTGCCTTGGCGGACGCCGGTCTCTCACCTGTGCGTCTCGAAGCCAAGGAAGGCCTCGCCCTGCTCAACGGCACACAGGTGTCGACGGCACTTGCCCTCAAGGGATTGTTCGGTGCCGAGGATGCGTTTTGCGCGGGCCTCACATCGGGTGCCCTGTCCATCGATGCCATGAAAGGCAGCGACACGCCGTTTGACCCCCGAATTCACGAAATTCGCGGGCACCAGGGCCAGATCGACGTGGCAGCAATCCTGAGATCACTGATGGACGGCAGTGTGATCCGCGATAGCCACCTGGAGTGCGACCGCGTCCAGGACCCCTACTCCCTGCGCTGTCAGCCTCAAGTGATGGGCGCCTGCCTCGATCACATACGCCATGCAGCGATAACCCTCAAAACCGAAGCCAACGCGGTATCGGACAATCCGCTGGTGTTTTCCGAACAGGGCGAGATTCTCTCGGGCGGCAACTTTCACGCCGAACCGGTTGCCATTGCAGCAGACCAGCTCGCCATCGCCATCGCCGAAATCGGCGCCCTGTCCGAACGCCGCACGGCCCTGCTTGTCGACCCGGTGATGAGTGGTCTGCCCGCATTTCTGGTTGCTAACCCCGGCATCAATTCAGGCTTCATGATCGCCCAGGTCACCGCCGCCGCCCTTGCCAGCGAGAACAAATCGCTGGCCCACCCCGCCAGCGTCGACAGCCTGCCCACGTCTGCCAATCAGGAAGACCATGTCTCAATGGCGACATACGCTGCCCGGCGCCTGGCGGCCATGTGTGAAAACACAATCGGGATCATTGCCATTGAGTTTCTGTCTGCCTGCCAGGGGCTCGAATTCCATAGGCCCCTTGAAACCTCACTGGCGCTCGCGATTGCTAGAAACACCATACGATCCCGAATTCCCGCCTTTGACGAAGACCGTGAACTGGCCTCCGACATCGAGGCCGTCAGCACAATGATCACCACCCATGAACTTTTGGCGCCGGTGGTCACGACGCTGTTCCCGTCACTCGGCTCTTCGTGACCTTGCCGTGGCCGTAAACTAGTAGAATTATTACGGCTAAGTAACGTCGGACAGCGCCCGTATTCTGGCGCCAACTTGCGGTTGCGCCAGTGCGCACACGACATAGGGGGAAATGCCAACCGCACGCCGATTGACCTTTGTCAACACACTGTCATGGTTCCCGGTCTTACATGAGGTGGAACCCGGCCTTGTTGCACGGGCAAACAATCACGGCAGGACAGAAACAAGAATGGGATTCGCATGAATACGGAAAGCACGGCGTTGGATGCAAGCCCACCGAACGCGATTGGGTTCTTCGAAAAGTGGTTGTCTGTGTGGATCGCTTTTTGCATCGCTACGGGTGTTATCTTAGGCAATGCAATGCCGGATCTGTTTCGGTTCCTTGCCGGCCTGGAGTATGCATCTGTCAATTTGATTGTCGCGTTACTTATTTGGGGAATGGTCTACCCCATGATGGTGAACGTGGACTTTACCAGCCTTCGTCACATCGGTGACCGACCAAAAGGGCTGGTTATTACCCTTGTCGTCAATTGGCTGGTCAAGCCGTTCACGATGGCCGCCCTCGGCGTGCTTTTTTTTGAAGTCCTTTTTGCCGGCATCATCGCTCCCGCCGATGCGCAGCAGTACATTGCTGGGCTCATTCTGCTCGGCGCCGCACCGTGCACGGCGATGGTGTTCGTCTGGTCGCAACTCACACGTGGCGATGCGACCTACACGCTCGTCCAAGTGTCATTAAACGACATCATCATGGTTTTCGCCTTTGCACCGATTGTCGCATTGCTTCTCGGTGTCACCGATATCGATGTTCCGTGGCAGACACTGATATTGTCTGTCGCACTGTATGTTGTTGTTCCGCTCATTGCCGGTGCCATCACGCGAAGTTACCTGACCGGCAGTGCTGAGAGTGGGGAAGCCGATGAGGCTGAAATCGTGCGCTTCACCAACCGGGCCAAACCGATTTCCGTGGTCGCGCTTCTCGCCACTGTGGTTCTGCTCTTCGGTTTTCAGGGCCACGTAATCCTCGAACAACCCACACTCATTGCACTGATCGCCTTGCCGCTCCTGATACAATCCTACGGCATCTTCGCAGTTGCCTACGGGGCAGCCTATTTGTGGCGGGTCCCGTTCAATGTAGCAGCGCCATGCGCGCTGATCGGGACTTCGAACTTCTTCGAACTGGCCGTCGCAGTTGCCATCGGCCTCTTCGGCCTGAATTCGGGCGCCGCGCTGACGACTGTGGTGGGTGTACTCGTCGAGGTCCCGGTCATGCTGTCGCTTGTCGCTTTCGCAAATCGAACACGTGGCCTTTTCCCGGCCGCATGAGGAAACCACGAAGGGCATCCCGGGAAGATTGTAAAACCAGCCCTATCGCGGTGAACCACGAATCAGCACCAGCGTTCACAACCCCACGGACAAGCCGCCGGCAACCGGCAAGGCGACCCCTGTCACATATGATGACGCCGGTCCGGCCAGATAGGTTATCACGTCGGCGACTTCTTCAGGCATGCCGGCCCGCCTGAGCGCGACCCCGGCGTAGCGCTGTTCCATCACCGTCTCGACAGGCAAGCCGTTTTCGGCGGCAATTCTGGTGTTCACGCCCATGTGCATGTCGGTCATCGTGTACCCCGGACACACCGCATTGCACCGTATGCCCTGGCCGCCGAACTCGGCCGCAATCGTCTTTGTCAGGCCGATGACGCCGTGCTTCATCGCCGTGTAGGCGCCAAATCCGGCTTCCGCGCCCAGGCTCCCGGTGGATCCCACATTGACAATCACCCCGCCGCCCGCCGCCTGAAAACACGGTATGACAGCCTGACAGAACTTCATGGGGCCCAGAAGATTGACCTGGAAGCTGGTCTCCCAGTCACTCTCGGTTGCCTCCAGAAACGGTCCCGTACCAACCGTTGTTCCGGCATTGTTGACCAGGACATCGAAACCGCCGAACACCTCCCGGGTCTTCTCCAGGCACCGGGCGATGTCCTGCCGCTTGGTTACGTCCACCTCCAATGCAAGCGCGCGGCCACCGTCCTGTTCAATCAGTTCGACAATCTCCGCAAGGCGTTGCGCATTGCTCGCGCCTGAAGCGTCCGTCGTGCCGGTTGACGCAACATCGGTGACGATCACGCACGCCCCTTCTTTGGCCAAACGATGAGCCGTTGCCCGGCCGATGCCCCTGGGCGCTGCGGCTCCTGTTACGATGGCAGTCTTGCCGTCGAGAAGTTTCACGTCGTTTCCTCCTTTGGGTCATTTGAGCGGTCAGGAACACATACCCTCTTCAATACCTGCATCAGCTTGGCCGACCCTGCGCCGGTCAGCCGTCCTATCCGAGCAGCTTCTGCATTGTTGCGGTGAAGGCCCCGGCTATCTCGGCTTCATTTGCATGATGCCGGTCCTTGAGGACATGGCGGCCACCGCAAACCACATCACAGACCACGCCCTCCTGCGACGCGAATATCCAGGCATCCAGCAACTGGTCGCCGGCACGCCCGGCAAGGGCCGGCAGGCTGATATCCAGTGCAACGAAATCGGCGCGGTACCCGGGCGCGAGGAGACCCGTATGGCGTCCCAACGCCTGCGCCCCGCCGGCGACCGACGCATTGAACAGCGCGGCACCGGTCGAACGCCCTTCCACCCCGTTGAGAACATTGCGCCTCCGGTGGAGCAACCGCTGACCATACTCATAGGTACGCAATTCATCGGATACGCTGACAGCGATATGACTGTCGGAACCGATGCCCCAAGCGCCACCTGCCGCATGGTAGTCGCATGCCGGAAAGAAACCGTCGCCCAGATTCGCTTCCGTTGTCGGACACAGCCCGGCAACAGCGCCGCTATGCGCCAGGCGGCTTGTTTCGCTGTCGTCCATGTGAGTCGCGTGCACCAGGCACCAGCGTTCTGACACGTCGAAGTTATCGAACAGCCAGGCCACCGGCCGGACCCCCGACCACGCGACACAGTCGTCGACTTCCTTGGTCTGCTCGGCAATATGAATATGGACCGGACTCGATGGAACAAGGCGGTCCGCCTCCACGAGCACATCATTGAGCAGCGGCCTCGTCACGGCGCGCAGCGAATGGGGGGCGATGCCGACGCAGACCTGGGGATCTGCACCATAGGAGCCGGCCAAATCATCGATCAGACGCAGAAAACGGGCACCGTCATTGAGAAAACGCCGTTGTCCCTCAACCGCCGCCTGACCGCCGAATCCACCATAGGCATAAAGCACCGGCAGATGCGTAATGGCCAGACCAACCTGCCGAGCCGCCGCAATCGCCCGGTCGGAGAGTTCCGTCAGCGTGTCGTAAGGCGTACCGTCGGGAGCATGGTGAACGTAGTGGAATTCGCCGACGCTGGTGTAGCCGGACCGGATCATGTCGAGGTAAACCTGTGCTGCAATCGCCTGGACGTCCTCAGGCGTCAGTTTGCCGAGAAATTCGTACATCACCTTGCGCCACGTCCAGAAACTGTCTTCCGACGGGCCGGCAATCTCGCCAAGTCCGGCCATGGCGCGCTGGAACGCGTGACTGTGCAGATTGGGCATCCCCGGAACGACCGCGCCCGGCAGGTGAATGCCCCCGCCGCCACGAGGCGTACCGGCTTCCACTGCCGTTATGTTGCCCGCGGCATCGGCATCGATGACGACATTGTCTGCCCACCCGTCCGGCAGCAGCGCGCTGTCGCAATAAAACGTAGCCATCCGAGAATCTCCACGATAATGTGATTGTATATACAAGACAGAAATTGTGGGACATGCAATGCAAATCGGTGGATGGGACGCCCTCTGGACAAATGCCAACATTGCGACAATGGATCTTGCCGCAGGTGAGGACGGTGTCCCTTACGGGGCCTTGAACGACGCTGCGATCGCGGTTCACGATGGAGCCATCGCCTGGATCGGCTCAATGACGGAACTGACCGAGCCGTTTCACCGGCTCGCGGCCGAAGTCCATGACATTCCCGGACGCTGGATCACGCCGGGCCTGATCGACTGCCACACGCACATCGTCTATGGCGGCAATAGAGCGGCAGAGTTTGAGATGCGCCTCGAGGGCGCCACATACGAAGAAATCGCGCGTGCCGGCGGTGGCATCAGGTCGACGGTTACGGCAACGCGTGAGGCCAGCGAGGAGGATCTCTTCCGGTCAGCCGCCTCCAGGGTCCGCCACCTGCTCGCCGAAGGCGTCACGACGCTGGAGATCAAGTCGGGCTATGGACTCGACACAAAAACCGAAATTGCCATGTTGCGCACTGCCCGGCGCATTGGCCGTGAACTGCCTGTAACCGTAAGGACAAGTTTTCTGGGCGCCCATGCGCTGCCTTCCGAATTCGATGGACGCGAGGATGCCTACATTGAATTTGTCTGTGACGAGTCGCTGCCCGCAGCCGTGTCCGAAGGTCTGGTCGATGCCGTCGACGGCTTCTGCGAGGGGATAGCCTTCAGTCCTCAACAGATGGCCCGTGTCTTTGACAAGGCTCGCGAACTTGAGGTTCCCGTCAAGCTCCACGCCGAACAACTGAGCGACCTCAAAGGGGCGGTAATGGCGGCTTCGTATGACGCCATGTCCGCCGATCACCTTGAGTATCTCGAAGAAGACGGCGTCCGTGCCATGGCAGCCTCGGGAACCGTTGCCGTGCTGCTCCCGGGCGCCTTCTATTTTCTGCGGGAAGCCAAACTCCCGCCGCTCGACCTGCTGCGGCAGTTCGGTGTGCCGATCGCCGTGGCCACCGACTGCAACCCGGGCAGTTCGCCGGTGACATCCATTCTTATGACATTGAACATGGCGTGCACCTTGTTTCGCATGACGCCGGAAGAAGCGCTGGCGGGCATCACCTGCAATGCGGCGAAAGCGCTTGGACTGACCGACCGCGGCGTTCTCAGAATCGGCGCCCGGGCAGACTTTGCGATCTGGAATATCGAACGCCCCGGCGAACTCAGCTACCGGATTGGTTTCAACCCGCTCGAGCACGTGGCGATCGCCGGGAAAGTGAGCAACCCATGAACGACTCGTTCACCTTCACGCAAGGCGACAGCCCGCTGCTCGTCAGTTCGCCGCACTCCGGCACCGAAGTGCCTAAAGCCATCGCCGATCGGCTTACCGATGATGCAACACTGCTTCACGACACCGACTGGCACATTCCAGATCTCTACGATTTTGTCTCCCAGTTCAAGGCCAGCACGATCCAGGCGCGCTACAGCCGCTATGTCGTCGACCTGAACCGGCCGCCAGACGGCGCCAGCCTGTATCCCGGCCAGGCGACAACCGGACTTTGTCCGGTTCAGACGTTTGACGGCAATCCGATTTACCGGGACGACGGTGAACCGGATGCCGATGAGATCGCCCAACGCACGCGAACCTACTGGCAGCCGTATCACGCCAAGATCACAGAGGAACTGACCCGGATCCGAGTCCGCTTCGGGTATGCCCTGCTCTACGACTGCCACTCTATCCGGTCGACGATCCCGCGCTTGTTCGAGGGCCGCCTGCCAACATTGAACCTGGGCACCGGCAAAGGCACCAGTTGCGACCGTGCGATTGAAAGCGCAATGGCCGATGCCATGGCCAGCAGTGATTTTAGCAGCGTCGTCAATGGCAGGTTCGTGGGCGGCCACATCACACGCCATTTCGGAAGTCCGAAACAGCAGGTACATGCCGTTCAGATGGAACTGACGCAAATCGACTATATGGACGAAACACCTCCGTATACTTATCGTGCCGAACGCGCCAACCAACTAAAGGTTGCGCTACAAGAAATTATGCACGCGTTTACCAAGAGCGCCGAATTGATTCATCGATAATTATTTACATGTATCGTTCCGACAAGTTATACCAATAAGATAACTATCAAATTTGAACAACTTTCCAGAACAACGTCATATGAAACCACTACTGCCCGGAACAGATTATAACTGGTCTGTACAGCCCAAACCTGAAGATACAGCCGCTGCGATCGGCAATCCGGGCGTTGAGGTCGTATCGACACCGGCGACCATCGGCTACCTCGAGATGACCTGTTATCATTTGATGGAACCGTGCTTCGAGGCCGGGGAAGTCAGTGTCGGAACGTCGGTTACGGTGCAACACAAGGCAGCCGCCTTTCCCGGCGGTGACGTGGAGTGCAGTGCGCGGTTTCTGGGTCACGAAGGCCGGCAACTCCGGTTCTCTGTCGAAGCCCGACAGGATGGCAAACTGATCATGGACGGTCATCACGAACGTGCCGTCGTCAAGCTGGATCGCTTCCTGGCCGCCAAGCCAAAAACGGACCGCGCCGGGACACGGTGCAACAGCGAAGCCGGTCGGCAGAACGATCAGGTTTTGAAATTCTGGTACGACATTCAAAGCCCCTGGTCCTACCTGACCGCCAACCAGGTCAGCCGGATCGCCAGGCGCCACAACAAGACCGTGGAGTGGTTGCCGTTCCAGTTGCCCCGGGTCGTCAAGGCGATTCAGGGACGAAAACCGCTTGAGGAGAGCCCGGCATTCGTCTCCTGGTATCATGCCGACCTCCAGGACTGGGCACAGATGGAGGGCCTCGAGATTGTGTTCCATCCCGAATATCCACTGCGCAATGCCCGGGCACTGCGCGTGTGCCTGTATGCCAAGGACGAAGACGCCGTCGAGAGCTTTTCGCTGGCCCTTTATCAGGCCTATTGGAGCGCGGCTTTAGACATCACCGACATCGCCGTCCTCGGCCGGATCGCACAGACGGTCGGCCTCGACCCGGAGGCCGCCATGGATGCCGCCACCAACCGGGAATTCAAGGCCCGTCTGGAAGCAAACACACAGACCGCCATCGACCGCGGCGTGTTCGGCGCCCCGACGATCGACTTCGACAACCGGTTGTTTTTTGGCAACGACCGCTTGCCGATGCTTGAGCGGCACATCAGCCGGATGGAACGCCAAACGTGAATGTCGGCTCTGGCGACTGCGTCCAGACCTTATTTGGACTAGCTTTCGGCGATCCTGGGCAACCACACCCCTCCGACGCCATGATAGGTTTCCACCTGGAGGCGAAATTCCTGTCCACAACGAGAACACACATAGGAATGATCTATGTAGTCGGGCCACGGTCCCGACAGGTTGAGAAATTCTTTGGACATCTCGCGGCCATCTATCCCGACCGTTCCCACTGCCGTCAGGGTTCCGTCGTCAATGTTTGCATTGACCACGGCGATAGTCTTGATCAGCGCCCGTTTTGTTCTTACTTCCACGGTCTGGGACAGGTCAGCGCAGAATTTGCAGGTCATGGGATCAAAACCGCAGCAAACAGACACCTCGATGACAAGTCCATGCGACCTGCGGCGACAGCCATTTCGCCCATGACTTACCCAGCCTGCTTGTTTCCGGCTACGCCGGTTGCACAACCGAAAAAGTGTTTGTTGAACTCGACATTCAACCCTTCATTGCGAAGCATGGCCGCAAAGTCGGACGCATCGCCGAAGTTTGAAGTATACGATCCTATCATCGCGAAATCCTGCGCGCCGCGAAGTAAGAGGCTCTCAACGAAAGGCAGGACCACCTTCAAATGAAACATGTAAGCCCTGCGGGCCCACCACCCTCTTGGATCCGATGCTTCAATCAAAGAAAATACGCCGCCAGGTTTGAGGATGCGGGCAATCAATGCCGCGAGTTGCGCATGCTGATCCGGTGTGAAGGTCTTGAGACCAAATGTCGAGACGACGAAGTCTGCACTCTCGTCGGGAAGACTGCTTGCAAGCACGTCGTCCTCGATAAATTCGATCTTGTGGGTTCTATGTTGATGGAGTCTGTCCATCGCCAGTTCGTGCATACCTGTCGAAATGTCTACGGCGGTAATTGCATGGATGTCGGGGAACCGCTTCAACAGATGCGGCCAGCTTTCGCCGGTTCCAGCCATCAAGTCGTACCCTTGTGAAAGCGGCGCATCCGGTAATGGTATGGCCGCGATGCATTGTTTTCGCCATCGTTCGGTAAATCCCAGAGAGAAGAAATAGCTGTACCCGATGTAGCGGGACGAGCAACGGTCGAACACCTCCTTAACAAAATTCGGATCATAAATGTCGACTCCCTCAGTCATCGAACGTGCCCCTCGCTTCAAGGATTTACCGAACCGAAATTGGTTTCAACTTCTCACCGAACCAGTCTATCAATCTTACTCAAACATTTCATGGCTCTCCGTTATCTGGGTCTGCTTAGAGTTCGCGCGAACCCGCTACCGTTGAGTACAGTCACAACACTTGTCCCCTGATGATGTTCCAATGACTGATCCAGAACTCAGTGCCGACGACCCTGTCAATGCGATTGCCGAAATCCGCAAGCGGCTCTCGGACCATCCAGATGTCCGTTTCGAAGAAACCAGCGACACAATTGAGATATTTGCGAACCATGAAAACGGGTTTGATATCACACTTGTGGATGAGGGCTTTCAATGTACCGTGGCATTCGATGGTGGGTGGCATGAACATTTTCAGACACCAGAAGAAGCTGTCGAATGTGTTGGGTTTGGCCTGTCGGACGCCTGCCGATTGCGGGTTGAGCTGGGCGGAATTTTTCCGCAACGGTGGATCGTCGAGTGTTTTGAGGGAGATAGCTGGCACTGGAAAAGTGAAACCGGGCTGATGTTGTTCCCGTTCTGGCGACGCAAGAAAATTGTCTACCGCCAGAACACCGTGCTTAAAAAGTGCGGAACCGTGGAGTAGAACAATGATCACTTTTATGGAAGCGTGACATAAGGCGCTCAGAAAAACGAAACTGAGAGCTGATTTTCCCAATAGAACCAATTAAATGGCGTCCACGCCCCCGGCAACCAGAGCGTCGGACAGTTCAAGCCGGTAATGACCATTGATCTCGAACGAAAAGAGCATGTCCTGGAGCCTCGTTCCGGCACCGATGTTGTGAACCACAAGGGGACGTTGCCCGTCCCGGGACGAACGGTTTGTGACAATTCCGATATGATCGCGGTTGCCGGGCATCTTCCACGTCACAACATCGCCGGGTTTGTAGTCTGACGCCGATATTGTAACCGGCAGCGAAACACCGGCGCGCTCGAAGAACCGCCGTAAATTGGGAACCCGCCTGTGGTCGATGTTGGTGTCTGGGCGGCCAAGTCCCCATATTGCCGGATAGGCGCCGAACGATCGTTTCATGTCGTTGTTGACCAGAACCTGCAGATCAATGCCGTGGGCGTCGCGAAGCGCCCTTATGATGACGTCCGTGCAGACGCCGCGGGTGCGCGGAACGTCTCCACCGGGAAAAGTCAGGCTGGCATACGCCGGATCGTATCTGACGGTTTGTCCTATCTGGTTCTCGGCGGCTCGAACAAATTGGGTCGACCATTTAGTCGACTCCTGAAACGGAGAACCGACAACGCCCGGGGGTGATACAAAAGACGATGTGGAAAGCTGCCAGGCGATCGCCCAGTAATGACCGGGAATCAGAAATATGGCAAAAGACGCCACAAGCACAACAACGGCAAATAGTGTTCTCGTCACCAATCAATGTCCCATCGGCTTTGCTGTATACGAATCCGAAAGAGCGGGCATTTATCGCGGCAACACGGGCCAAATTAAGGCACCATTGACAATCCAACGGCTGTCATGGTGCCAACAAAACCCGGAAATTCTCACGTATCGGTGTCCTACCCCGCGTCCGCGCGCGCCAGGTAAAGCTCCCGCAACCGCCGCGCCACCGGGCCCGGCTGGCCGCCGCCGATCCGGTGCCCGTCGATCTCGACCACCGGAGCGACGAAACTCGATGCACTGGTCAGAAACGCCTCTGCCGCCTCATAGGCTTCCTGCGGCGTGAACGGTCGCTCCTCCAGTTCCAGGTCGGTTTCCGACAACAGATCGAGAACCGCCATGCGCGTAATCCCCGGCAGCACGGCGTGGCTGAGGGGCCGGGTGACGAGTTTGCCGACTTCGGTCACGATGAACGCGGTTGACGATGTGCCTTCCGTGATCGTGCCGTCTTCGACCATCCAGCCTTCAAAAGCACCCTGTTCGCGTGCCGCCTGTTTGCTGAGCACCTGGGCGAGCAACGCCACGCTCTTGATGTCGCGGCGCTCCCAGCGCAGTTCCGGCACGGTCACGACCTTGACCCCGGTCCGCGCCATGTCGGGGTTGCGGACTTCCTTTTCCTGGGTGAAAGCAACGACGGTGCATTCGGTGTCGTCCGGAAACCCGAAATCGCGATCCGCTGCGCCGCGGGTCACCTGGAGGTAGATCAGCCCGTTGTCGAGGTCGTTGCGGGCAGCCAGTTGGCGGTGCATTTCGAAAATGCCGTCTCTGGTAATCGACGCCGCAATCCGCAGTTCGGCAAGAGACCGCTCCAGCCTGCTGTAATGTCCGTCGAAATCGACGAACTTGCCATCGAGAACCGAGGTTACTTCATAGACCCCGTCAGCGAAAAGAAAGCCCCGGTCGAAGATCGACACACGGGCTTCATTCTCCGCCACATACTCGCCGTTGACATAGACCGTGCGCATACTGCTCATCCCGCCTGTGCGTTGAATACCGCCACCAAAGACCCGTTCAGGTCAAAAATAGACCGCCGTCTTATCGTCCCCGGGCCTGGAATGCAACCAATCGGCGCACCGCCCGGTCTCGCAAATCGCCGCCCGCAGGGTTTGTTGATCGTTGCAGTGTTCTTCGTTGTTTGTCAGGGTGTTGGCATGCGCCATCCAAAAGCATTCGATCTGCGGGCCCTGGAAGTCTTCATCGCAGTTGCGGAAACCAGCAGCATGACCGCCGCAGGCGAACGTCTGGGCATGACCCAGTCGGCGGTCTCGCAATCCGTCAGCGCCCTGGAAGACGGCATGGGCGTCGCTCTGGTCGACCGGACCGTGCGGCCCCTGGCATTGACAGGGCCAGGTAAGATCCTTGCCGAACGTGCGGCAAACATCCTCTCGGAAGCCGACGTCACGATCGATCATGTGCGCAACGCGGCCGATACGATACCGCCGTTCCTGAGCATTGCCATGATCGACTCGTTTGTCGCCGCGGTCGGCCCGCATCTGTTCGAGACATTCGGTAAGATAGCCGAGCATTGCCGCGTCTGGTCAGGCCTGTCGCCGATGTTGTCCGACCATTTTGCCTCACGGCGTGTCGACATTATCGTGACCACCGGCGACAGCGTGCCGGAAAACCTTGCGCACATGTCCTATGACCTTCTGATCGAGCCCTATTTGCTGGCTGTGCCTGCAACCTACAAAGGCCCGATCGACGATCTGGGACTGCTGGTGGATCAGCACGAAATCATCCGCTTCAGCGAGCGCTCCAACATCGGCCGCGACATCGAACGTCACCTGCGGCGCCTGCGGCTCCAGCCGCCTCACCGCATGGAGTTCGATTTCAGCGATTCCGTTCTGTCCATGGTCGGCGGCGGCGCCGGATGGGCAATCGCCACGCCGTTGTGCTGTCTCCAGAGTGCGACCTACCTTCCCGGCATCCGGCTCGCCCCCCTGCCCGGCCCCGGCCTGACCCGCCGCATAAGCCTGCTGGTGCGCGATCCGCAATTCTCCGAAAGCGCGCGTCTGATTGCCGATACCAGCATCGGTGTCCTGAAAGACCTGCTCCTGCCGCAGATTGCGGAAATGGCGCCCTGGTGTGCCGGGCAGATCGTAATCGACCCGTCCAAACCGACGCTAACGGAGTTGTCTTGATGCGGAATTGGCACTAGCGTCAGCTGGATGACGCAATCAGACCGACGACAACAGGGGTCAGATACCACATGCCTTCAAGACGCCAGTTCCTGCGGACTTCGGCCATCCTGGCCGGTGCTGTGATGGCACGTTCCGCGCCAGCCGGCGCAACCGCATCTGCCCGTGCCTCGGGCTACAGGATGCCGGAGGAAACCGAGCCCCATGAACGCACCTTCATGCAGTGGCCGGTCAACCGCCGGGTGCATCCTGATCCGGTCTTTTTGCAGATGCTTCAGCGCAGCATTGCCGACATCGCGAACACAATCTCGGAATTCGAACCGGTCGTCATGCTGATGGACTCAAAGTACCGGAAGCAGGCCCGGGCCTTGCTCGCGTCCGCTATCGAGGTCTGGGACATCCCGACCGACGATCTGTGGTGCCGCGACTCCGGGCCGGTTTTTGTCACCAACGCCAACGGCGCGTTGGCGGTCAGTCAGTTGAATTTCAACGGATGGGGCAACAAGCAGGTTCATCGTCATGACGGGAAGATCGCCGCCCGGGTCGCGACACGGCTCGGTTTGCCGGTGTTCGACAATGGCGTTGTCGGCGAGGGCGGCGGCGTCGAGACCGATGGCGGGACGACACTCTTGGCCCACGAAAGCTCCTGGGTGAACGCCAACCGCAACCCCGGCTCGAGAGAACAGGTGGAAGCCAAGTTGCTCGACGCCCTGGGTGCCGAAAAGATGATCTGGGCCCCCGGCGTAAAAGGCGCTGACATCACTGACTACCACATCGACTCCCTGGCACGCTTTGTCAAACCGGGCACCGTGGTCATCCAGTTGCCGGACAAGGTCGACCCGGACGATCCGTGGTCACGCTCCGCGTTCGAGACCCACGATATCCTGCGCGGCGCCACAGATGGGTCGGGTCGGAAACTTGAAATAGTCATCCTCCCGGAGCCCTATGACATCCGGGTCAAGTCCCTCGATTTCGTGGCGTCTTATGTCAATTACTACGTCTGCAACGGTGGGGTTGTTGCCGCCCAGTTCGGCGACAGCAAAGCCGATGCCGATGCTGTTGCGACACTCAAGCGGCTTTATCCGGACCGGGAAGTGGTCGTGTTGAACGTCGATCCGATCGGCGAGACCGGCGGCGGCATTCATTGCGCGACACAGCAGCAGCCGAAGACCGCTTGATGTGGCGCTGGATCAAGAGCAACGCCACCGGTCTGGAAGCGCTTGGTGCAGTCACGACGGCTGCTGTCGCCCTGGCTGCCCTCATCGGTGTAAAATTTCAGATCGATGCCAATGAGCGCGTGCAGAAAACCCAGGCCGCCAAGGAAATATATCGCGAATACCTCAACATCACCATCCAGCACCCCGGTCTCAGTGTTGCAAACTACTGCAGCATCGACCGGGCGAAGGACCGCGCCGCCTACGAGTCCTATGTGGAATATCTGCTCTATACCGCCGAGCAGCTGATCGAAATGGACAATAACTGGGAAAAGCCGATGGCAAGCGAAATCTCCCATCATACCGCCTACATCTGTTCACGAAGCGAGTGGCAGGACTATGCACCGTCGGTTGCCGGCTTGGTTGTTTCCTTGCGTGCCAAACTCTGCCACCAGGCGGCGTCCTGTCCGGCGCCGGAAAACTGACCGAGTGCTTCAGGCAAATGACCCGACAAGATTGCCGATCCGGTCTTCATCCGGGCTGATGCCGAGGCCGGGCCCGTCAGGCACAAGGATGTGGCCCGCCTCGATGTTGATGCCGTTCTCCCCATCGTAATGCTCCTCCAGGTAGGGCGCTGCAATCCAGACGCCTTCGAGAAGGCGCGGCTGGACCGTCGCACCCATATGCACGCAGGCGGCCGCGATGATGTCGCCGCCAAAGGCGTCATCCATGGAGTGCGGCAGCGTGCGGGCGGCACAGATGTCGCGGACCGTCCGCATGGCACTCAGTCCCCCCAGCCGCGTCACCTTCAGCCCGAAGCCATCGCATACCCCCAGGGCGATGACCCTCAGAAGCGTTGAGATATCGAGGATCGACTCGTCGAGATAGACCGGATGGCGAAGCCGCGGACGGATAGCCAACACTTCCTCGATTGAATTGCACGGTTGTTCAAGCACGATGGGTATGTCGCGGCACCCGTTGGAAATGAACAGGGCGTCCCGCGCCGTCCAGCTACGGTTTGCGTCCACTTTGAGGCGCACCTTGGAACCGACGGCTTCCCAGACTTTGTGAATGGTTTCGATATCCGTCTCGATGTCACGGCCTCCGGCCTTGATCTGCAGGCGCGAAAAGCCCTGTCTCATTTTCTCAATGGCAAGTTTGGCGGTTTCGCCCGGCGTATCGATACCGGTCGCATAGTACGACGGCACCCTGTCGCTGCGAGCGCCGCCAAGCAGCCGGCAAACCGGTTGCCCATAGTGCTTGCCCTGGAGATCCCATAACGCGATATCCAGTGCGGCCTTGGCGTAATTATGGCCATTGAGGGTGTCGTCCATGACCATGCGGGCAAGATCGATATCCAGCGCGTTCGCCCCGATCAGGTGCGGCGCCATCTCAACCAGCGCCGCCCGTGCCCCGCCCGCATGATGAGGCTGATAGACCGGCCCGACCGGGCAACTTTCCCCCCATCCCGCAAGGCCATTACCGGTGACGACCTTGACGATTGTCGAATCCATGGCCGCCAGGGAGGTACGCGCCATCGTGTATGGAGGCCCCGCCAAGGGAAGATCCTTTTGGTAGATATGGATCTCGGAGATCTGCATCTTCTTTCCTCATGCATCATTATTGATGTTGTCACCAATTCGCTCAAAATAAGATTCACTAATACACAATCATAAATTGCCTAATGCGCCGCAAATCAGCTACATAACGCACCAAATCGACACTATTGTCTCGACAAAGATTCCGGGAGACATCCACCATGGCCATCCGCGGCTATTCCGCCTTTCAGCTGCTCCGTCACACCCTGTCGGGCCACAAGAAATGGCCTTTGGCGTGGCGTGACGCGCAGCCCAAGGAAAAGTACAAGGTCATCATCGTCGGTGGCGGCGGTCACGGGCTTGCGACGGCCTATTATCTGGCCAGGGAACATGGCATTACCGACATCGCGGTGATCGAAAAAGGCTGGCTCGGCGGCGGCAACACAGGCCGCAACACGACCATCGTGCGGTCCAACTACATGCTGCCCGGCAACACCCTGTTCTACGAAAAATCCATGCAATTGTGGGAAGGCCTGAGCCAGGACTTGAACTACAACGTCATGTTTTCCCAGAGAGGCATCGTCAACCTCGCCCACTCTGACGCCCAGATGGATGCTTTCGCCAAGCGCGGCAACGCCATGCGTCTCAACGGCATCGATGCCGAATTGATGACCCGCGACGAAGTCCGGGCCACGATACCCATGCTCGATTATTCGGAACATGCCCGCTTCCCCGTCTTCGGCGGACTGAGCCAGCCTCGGGCCGGCACCGCACGACACGACGCGGTTGCCTGGGGTTTTGCCCGCGGCGCCGACAAGTACGGCGTCGACATCATCCAGCAGTGCGAAGTGACCGGTTTTCTTCGCGAAGAAGGTCGGGTTGTCGGAGTCGAAACCACCAGGGGCAATATTCAGGCCGATAAGGTTGGCCTGGCAGTCGCCGGCAGCACGACCTTGCTGACCGATAAGGTCGGCCTCAGGATGCCGATCGAAAGCCACGTGCTGCAGGCATTCGTCTCCGAACCGCTTAAACCCCTGATCGACACGGTGGTGACATTCGGCGCCGGTCATTTTTATGTCAGCCAGTCCGATAAGGGCGGTCTTGTCTTTGGCGGCGACCTCGACATGTACAACTCCTACGCCCAGCGCGGCAATCTGCCTGTGGTCGAGGATGTGATCAGTGGCGGCGTCGCCATGATGCCGTGTATCTCGAGACTGCGTGTCCTGCGCCACTGGGGCGGGATCATGGACATGTCCATGGACGGCAGCCCGATCATCTGCAAG
>JAJFHD010000102.1 GCA_021775805.1 Alphaproteobacteria bacterium
CGCGGCTGACGGCGGCGCCACCGACCCAGTCGTTCTTCTCCAGCACCAGCACTTCGAGCCCGGCCCTGGCCAGGTAACCGGCGGTGACCAGACCGTTGTGGCCAGCACCGACTATGACAGCATCCCAGGTTTTCATGTCAGCTCACCCCTTTATCGCGCAATTTCAGGCCTATTCGATTTTGCGCGCGACACGTGCCAAATCACGAATACAACATGACACGAGAGGAAATATCCTGTCCAGTTATATTGAATGAACGTTCAGCAAATATGTTGCCTAGAATTGCGAAATTGCCTATGCTCGGCTCAATTGGAAAGGTCCCGGTCCCCATAATGATGACTGCACAGCACGATGTCGAGTACGACGACGCCCTGATTGAATTTCTGGAGATTGTCTGGGGCGAAGGTTACCTGTCGCCCGGCGGACCGGAGGAAGTCGACAGGGTGGTCGATGGGCTCACCCTCAAGGGTGCAAACGTGCTCGATATCGGTTGCGGATCGGGCGGCATTACCATGTATCTGGCGCAGACTCATCATGCGGCTCATGTTACCGGTATTGACGTGGAAGCACCAGTGCTGGACAAGGCGCACTCCCGGGCCAGATCCAAAAACCTGATGAAGCGCGTGTCCTTCCAACTGGTCGAGCCCGGTCCCCTGCCGTTTGCCGATGCCCGGTTCGACGTTGTGTTTTCCAAGGACGCCATCATCCACATCCCCGACAAACATGCCCTGATGGCAGAGGCCTATCGTGTGCTGAAACCCGGCGGCTGGTTTGCCGCAAGCGACTGGCTGATCAGTCATGACGACGCGCCGAGCGCCGAGATGAAACACTATATCGCGCTGGAAGGACTGAGCTTTGGCATGGCGTCGCCCACACGCTACCGCTCGGCCATGCAGGATGCCGGCTTCGACAACATTTCCACGACCAGCCGAAACGACTGGTACCGTGAAACTGCCGCTTATGAACACGCGCAGTTGAAAGGGCCGCTTTACGAACCGGCGGTTGCCGCGGTCGGGCGCGAAGACGTCGACAAGAATATCGAAACCTGGGTCGCCATGCAGGTTGTTCTGGACTCAGGCGAACACCAACCGACCCACCTGCGCGGCCAGAAACCCGCAACGGATACGTAGGACCGCAATACGATGGCTGTTTCTGCAGATACCAAGACACAGGGAACCGGGCGCAAGGCGTCGCGGGAAGTCCGGCGTCAACAGCTCATCGACGCGACTATCGACTCCATCGCCAAACGCGGTTTCGCCAAGACGACCATGGCGGATGTAGCGGACGGCGCCGGTCTGTCGCGCGGCATCGTCAACTTCCACTTCGACTCAAAAGAAAAGCTGCTGGTCGAAACGTTGAAACACATGGCCGACGAGTACGGCAATCACTGGCGTGCGGCGCTGGCCAAGTCCGGAGAAACGCCAGCGGAGAAACTGTGGGCCCTGGTCAAGGCCGATTTCGACAGGAAAGTCTGCAACCGGCGCAAGATCTCTGCATGGTGCGCGTTCTGGGGCGAGGCGGAATCGCGGCCGCGCTACCAGGAACTGTGTGGATCGCGCGACCAGGAATACACGGATACGCTAACCTCGCTGTGCCGGGAACTGATCGCCGAAGGCGGCTATGACGTGAACTGCGGCTCTGTTGCATTGGCCCTGGACGCCCTGCTCGAAGGCCTGTGGCTGCGGTTGCTGATGAACCGGCATGATTTCACCCGGGAACGCGGGCACGCTTGTGCAGTGGATTACCTGATCGCTGTTTTTCCCAGGCATTTTGCCACAAGCGGCCCGCTGAAAACCTCCGGCACTCAGCAGTAGACACCGGGTTGGACCCTTCCAAATCAAGCCAGATCATATAAGAATTGGAAGAACCCACGGTTATGGTTGACATTCAGTGTGTTGTCTTCTGAGGGAATGTGGATAATTTTTCAGAGCCGTTCTTGGCACAATGGCATCGCACACTTTGCTCTTGTCAAATGACGGCAATGCGGACAAAGCGACCAATGTGGAACTGTCGCGGTACCCTATTCGCGACAAGCCTCGCTTCGACGGATTGTGCCATTAACGGTCATCCGTCAATTGATGCAGGGGAAACAGCATTCAGGCAAGTCGCGGCGCTCCTGGTGAGAGATCGCCAGCTCCAGTACATACATAACATTGCAAAATGGGCCGACCATGATCTAACATTCGAGATTGGCCAACTGGCTGGGGCAGATCAAGAATGGTCACTAGAAATTTTGGTGTCGCGAAGAACGAGAAAGCCAAAACCTACACACGCAGTCGTTTGCTGCTGCTTGGGCTGCTGGTGTGCGTGAGTTTGCAGGGAATGATTTCCGTTGCGCAGGCTCAACAATCCGGTTGCAGCGGAACGATTGAATTTCAGCCTGCATCCCTTTTGCTCGATCATCTGACCAATCTTCATGGCGATACGAACACGGGTAACAATCCCGTCAGAATCGAAGTGCGTGCCCGCCTGGAAAGTCGAGGGACGTCGTTGATTCTGACAGGGGTTATTCGGATTTCAGAACAGGGCGGTGACAGAACAACCTTCGAAAAACACTATTCGAAACAGATACGAATGCGGTCGCATGGACAACTGCCGACTGGCTGTATCTTGACGCCCGGCCGAATCGACGTCGGAACGATCAATCGGGTCACATCGAGGCGTGATCGACAAACGTTTCGCGGGAGTGGGATCATTGACAGAGCCAGATGTTCAGTCAGTTCAAGGGTGTTTGTGCCGAGACTGCTTGGTTGCAATGTTTACTTCAAAAAAGTTCGCATACCGCTGAAACGGCAAGCCAGCCAGGAACAACCTAACTGCGGGACGTTACAAGTGCCGATCGATCGCGCCAAGGTGTTTCCACTCTTCCGGCAAGGCGGGGACAACGAAATGGGCGGGAACCCGGTAGACATTGATGTCTGGTATTGGCTCAGCCACACAGATCGCCGGATCACCATGCACATGCGCGTTCAAATGAGGGAAACAGTGCCGAACTATTCTCGATTCGAACGCTGGCGGCACAATATACACACGCCCGTCCTCCAACTTCGCGATGGATGCAGAATTACCGGGTTTGTTAGCAATGCAAAAGGCTGGATGCGTGTCAGGTCGCAACGCAACACGCATACCTGGACATCCTATAGCGGTCGGGGGGATATTCGCAGCATCAATTGCCGATCAGACTCGCGTGGCAGGGACGATGGCAAGCTTGGTTGCGAACTGAGGCTTCACGACCTGGTTGTCAAAACGGGGAATTGAGGATTTTGAAGAAGGAGCGGTTCAGACCTTTTCCGATCGGCCTTCACTTTGGCCGGATCGGACAACAGACCATTTTTGCGTTCGATTGCAGGGCCGCCAAGGTGCCGGCTTCAAAGTCGAAAGGAGAGTGACATGAAAAAAGTGGCGGGCATTGCTGCCTTTGTCTTTTGTGTTTGTTTCAGCAGCACATCGTTTGCTCAGGACGAACAAGCCTCATGTGGCGCAGCCAGTATTCTGGGTGACATGAATGTCATGGTATTGCCACTGCATAACGTAGGTGGAGATTCTGAGATAGGCGGAAATTCAACGTGGATTAGGGTTGATGCGAAGCTGAAAAACATGGGACCGTATGCTTTGTTGAGTGGTGTCGTGTTTATACAAGAACGAGGCGGAGACGGTTCTAGGTTTCACGGTTACTTCTCAAAACGCATTGACCTTTCCCGAGTAAACGTACCGGGTTGTAGGACGAGGGATTTTGAAGTGACCGGAAAGCTGGACGCACATTCGGCCAAGAATCATCACGGTTGGGTCCGTTACCGACATGGAAGTGGGATCGTAAACTCAGCCGAGTGCGTGGCCGATGTCAAAGGTGATGACACAGGGTATCTCGGATGTGACATTCGCTTCAACGCCTATCGAGTAAAGCGCGTGAGAATCCCGCAAAACACCGCAGTCTGCAACGATGTTGTCGTGCCCGTTGGCCGTATTGATGTAACAAATCTGCTGCATGCCCATAGGGGTGATACAGAAATCGACGGCAACAACCCAACGATAAAAATCTATTGGGAAAAAACGTTGAGTACGGGGAACTCCGAAATATCTCTTCTTATTCGGGTCAATGTCTTGGAGCCCGTTGGCGACAATACAACGTTCGAAAGACGTGTTAAAAAGACGTTTCCGTTTACTCTGACACCTGGCTGCAAGCCTGCCGCATCGAAACTTGGAGGGAATTCAATTTCGAGAAGGGGCGGACGTAACAATCACAAATGGACACTGTATGGCGGAAAAGGCCTGCTGCGAGAGGCAGAATGCCTGTCAGACACAAGGGGCGACGATGCAGGCAAATTGGGCTGCAGGCTCTGGTTCCACGACATCGTAATCGAAACTTCTCCTTGAACTCCTTAATATCGGAACCCATGTCTTCTCCAGGCAAACACATGTAACAGGTGACGATCATCAGTATTATGGCGTGAGGGAACTTCAGCTGTTTGCGAAAATTCATGCGAGTCCGAAACATGGGTTTGATCCCTTAAGAACCAGCCGGATTAGCCGCGAAGTGCCCAGTTTGTCTCTTGTGATGCGTCACCGTAAAGCAGGAAACAGAGCCATGTTCAGATTTTCCATTACGTTTCTGGATCGTTGTGCACGGTCCGCATTTCATGTCTTGAGCGCGTTGATTTTCGTCATGACTTTGCTTGGTGTCTCGACGACGGTTGCGCAGGCCGGCACAGCGACACCAACAGTTACCGTCAACGGACAGGTTTTGGACGATCAGGTTGTCACGTCTTACAGGATTCCGGCGGGGCGCTACTGGTACGACGCGGCTTCCGGCCTCTGGGGGCTCGAAGGACAACCCGTTTCAGGCATGATAGCCTCCGGACTTCAAATTGGCGGGCCGCTGCGCGCGGATGCCTCCCACGGAACCTCCGGCACGTTCTTCAACGGTCGCGAACTGACACTCATCGAAACCAGCTACCTCAAGCAACGTTTCGGATATGTGCTGCCAGGACGCTTCTGGCTGAACGCCTGGCTTTATGGCGGCTACGAAGGCGGCCCGACGTTATTCTATCTGGGAAACACAGCGTCGAGCGGAACAGGTTCAGGCAGCAATCACAGCGGTGTGTTTGGAAACATCATGAGTGATGGCAACTGTACGTTCGCGCACCTTCCTGGAGGGGCGAGTGTCGGGTCGGCAGGCTGCTGAGAGGCGCATGGGCTCCTGGAACAAGGCGGCCCATATCGACATGTCGAGGAGTGGGTTGTGACCATACAAAGTCCCGGGACAAGCATAGTCAGTTGGGATTAGATAACCCAAAAACGACGACATGGAGAGAGATAAAACGAGAGACGAAGAATTCGAAGGAATATCGAGAAATGATAAAATTCGGGAACCAGGTCATGACAAGACTCACCGGACGACACCCCTCTCGAATATTGCCAGTGCTCTTTTCCACTTTCTTCGTCGTGTACAATACCGGGATAGCGGGGGCTCAAAGGGGCACCGCTAATTCAGAGTGCGGTTCGGTTGCCGGGATCCAGTCACCGGCAAAGAATCAAGGCTCCCGCAACACGGGAAAACCCGGGAACTGCAATGTGCAGCCTGCAGTGATTCCGCCGACGCCGGTCGTATTGCCGATGCCGCAATCAATAGAAGCACCGGCAAACACGAATGCACGAAATTTCACGGTGCGTTGGAGACGCGGTGCGGCGACTTCGAACCAGAAACCCGCTCCCGTCGGGCGGTATCGAATTTGTGTTTTTGTCGGTGCAAACTGTCAGACGGCTCATAGAAATGCTGTGTTTGAACACACCCGCGTTCGAACCCTCAATTTTACGCCGCCGACTGGCCTGGATTACAGGAAGTTCCAGGGGCAGGTTGTAAGTTGGTCTGTCGCAGCCTGTTCCACGGCTCACAACATGCTGTGCAGCCCGTACTCGGCACCTCAACAGGCGATTTGGCGTATGCCCCGGCCACGGGGTTTGCGGGCACGGATAAGGTCCACCGGAGACGCAGGGCTTGAGTTCAACTTCGATTGGACGGACGTGCATGGCGCTGCGCATTTTTTCATCTGCCTGACACTTGGAGAAGCCTCGCGCTGCTTGAGTGAGCCTACATTTCGGGAGGCTGATCCTTGGGTCAAAATGCTGAACAATGCCCGATATAGTACGCGCAAGCCGTTGGCCAAATTTCGAGGGCGTTCCTTGCAATGGAGGGTCGCGGCATGCCCCAATGCGCCCGCCGGAGACGACCGCTGCACGTGGTCGCTGTCAAAGAGCATTGTTGTACCAAATCCCATGAGCCCACCTCGCCCGAAGACTTCGGTCCACACCGATAGCAATATAGAGTCCCTTACTTTTAGATGGACGAACGATCACCAGATCGGCAAGGTCTCGCATCAATATTTCTGCTTGTTACAGACCTTCCCTGGGTTGAACAATGCACATTTTTGCAATCCCCGGCAAAACGGTTCTCAAACCTACCGGCTTCCTGCAAACCAGACGTCTTGCCTTATGAGACGGCCCTTCTTCGGTAATCCTGACGCCAAGACCGGTGATGCAGTTGGTGCGGCAGTTGCCACCTGCAACGCTCAGAACGAGTGTGCCTGGTCGAAGGTTTGGCGGATTCAGCTGGATGGTCTGAAGCCATTCTCGTGGAGAACACGCTGCAATTGATCGTATGTGATCGGCCTTTGTTCGGTGGTTGACACCACAACACAATTAGACGAATCACCTGTTTGAATGACAGTTTCTGATTACCGTTTTGGGTCAAGAGTGACGTCCACATAAATCGTGAAGCATCAAAAATGTGACACGGCGACAAGGTCAACAAAGGGCTCACTGCCGTCATTCGCTGCAAATTCGACGAATGATCGGTCCCAACACTTCTCTGTCTGGCTTGTTTGTCGGTGTCAGCGGATTTTGCAAGCGATGTTCTGTCCCTGCCAAAACCAGAGTTCAGGGACTCGAAGGAACCGTTTTCTCTCCCGCAACCGGACCTATCTGGACATGCGGTTTTGCGCGTCGACCCGCACCGGGAAGTGGCTCGTGAAGGTTTCGCCAAGAAAACCGAGGCATTCTTCCCTCGCGTCCTCGCGCGAAAACGTCTCGGGATAGAGCAGCATGTTCAGCAACAAACCGTCAATGAAGGCTTCAAGGCCCTTGGCGAATGACCGCGGGTTAACATGATCGTAGCCCCCGTCGTTCTTCATCAACCGGCACAGTTTTTCGGTTTCAGCCATGCGCTCGTTATCGATATGGGCGCATCTTTCCCGATAGACCGCGCGGTACCTGGCCTCGCCGTAAAACGCAAACCAGACCGCGAGCTTCTTGCGATTGCAGATCCTCTCATCGAACTCTGAGTCGATCAGAGCGAGCAGCCTCTCCTGCGGCGTCGTTCCTGACCTTTCAAGGTTCTCACGCCACAGGGCGCCATGTTCCTCTGCCAGAAACCCGAGGGTGTCGGCAAACAGCGATTCCTTGTTCTTGAAGTGGAAATTGACTGTGCCGTGCGACAGGTTCGCGAATTTCGTCACCGTCACGAGGGTCGTGCCGGAGAAACCGCGCTCCGCAATCGATTCTATGGTCGCGTCGATGAGCTGTTGCCGGCGCACTTCCTTTGTCGCCGTCCGGCCATTGCGTGATCGCGTTTGGCCGGCCCCCTTCACGACGCGTCCTGCTCGGCCATCTGAAGATCGCGTTGCATTCGTTTCTGCTGACGGAACATGATGAGGGCTGCCAGCGCGACACCGATCGCCACGACCAGAATGATGATTGTCGCCAGCGCGTTGATGTCCGGGCGCAGGCCAAGCCTGATGCGCGAGTAGATCAGAATCGGCAATGTGTTCGCGCCGGGACCTGTAACAAAGCTGGCGATGACCAGATCGTCGAGCGACAGGGTGAAGGCGAGCAGCCAGCCCGACAGCATGCCCGGCGCCAGGCGCGGCATGGTAATATCCGTCAGCACACGAAAAGGTTTGGCGCCGAGATCGAGGGCCGCCTCTTCGAGGGTTTCCCCCATGCCCGTCAGACGCGACTGGATGATCACCGCCACATAGGCCAGTGAAAAGGTAATGTGGGCAATCGTGATGGTCGTGAAACCGCGTTCGTCAGGCCAGCCGGTCAGGCCCTTGAGCATGATGAACAACATCAGAAGCGACAGGCCGGTGATCACTTCCGGCATGACCAGCGGGGCGACCAGCATGCCGCCGAACAGGGTCCGTCCCCTGAACCTGCCGAACCTGACCATGGCAAGGCCCGCGAGGGTGCCCAGAATGGTTGCGAACGTCGCGTTGACGACAGCAATCTTGAGACTCAACAGGACCGCATTCCAGACGTCTTCGGACTGGAACAGGGTCGCGTACCAGCGCAACGACCAGCCCCCCCAGATTGGAACGATCTTGGAATAGTTGAATGAATAGACGACCAGCAGGATCATGGGTATGTAGAGAAACGCCATGCCCGCAGCGATCATGAAGGTCAGAAATCCGGAGCGTTTGTTGTACATGGCCTTACCCCGATCCCGCTTCGGCCTTGCCCTGATAGTACTGATAGAGGGTCATGGGCAGGACAAGCCCAATCAGCAGGACAATGGCAACTGCGGATGCCACCGGCCAGTCGTGATTGGCGTGGAACTCGTTGTAGAGCAGGCGGCCGATCATCAAGACATTACCGCCGCCGAGCAGATCGGGGATCACGTACTCGCCGGTCGCCGGGATAAACACAAGCAGTGAGCCCGCGACGATGCCCGGCGTGGTCAACGGCAATGTGATCGTGAAAAACGTCGTCATCGGTTTGGCGCCAAGGTCGGCGGCCGCCTCGTTGAGTGTGCCGTCGAGTTTTTCCATGTTGGCGTAAAGCGGCAGGATCATGAACGGCACGTATGTGTAGACGATGCCGACATAAACCGCGAATTCGTTGTAAAGCATGCGGATCGGCTCATCGATCAGACCCATCCAGATCAGCAGATTGTTGACTGTGCCCTGATCGGCAAGCAAGCCCATCCAGGCGTAAACACGGAGCAGGAACGACGTCCAGAACGGCAGGATGATGGCGAACAGCAGCAGCTTCTTGGCTAGAGGGTCGGAGCGCACGATGCCGTATGCGATCGGGTATCCGATCAAGAGACAAAAGATAGTTGAGATCGTCGAAATCTTGATCGAGTTGAGATAGGTCGACAGGTAGAGGTCGTCGTCAAAGATGTAGGCGAAGTTTTCGAAAGCGAGCCTGATCGTCATGATGCCGCCGTCGGCCCACTCAATGAGATTCGAGAATGGAGGGCTGGCGATCTTGGTTTCGGCGAGGCTGATCTTGCCGACGATGAAGAAGGGCAGCAGGAAGAAGACCAGCAACCAGACGTAAGGGATGAAGACGATAATCGACCGCCAGGCCGCCTGCGCCCGTTGTTCCAGCCGCGTCAGCAGATCTGGCCTTGGAAGCGGGGTGGGGGTGGAAATGTCGGTCATTTGGTCAACAGGACCGCACTCGAGGCCTCCCAGTGCAGGTAAACTTCCTCTTCCCATGTAATCCGGTGGGTCCGGCTCTTGGGTCTGATCTGGTTGGGTGCGGTCACGTCGACGATACGGCCGCCTTCCAGTAAAATCTTGTAGATCGAGGTATCCCCGAGATACCCGATATCGTCAACCTGCCCGACGGCCTGGTTCGGGCCCGGTTCGGCAGGAGGTTCCTTGCTGAGATGAATTTTTTCAGGCCTGATGGCGATCCATACGCGGTCGCCCTCCTTGGTCGACTGGCCGTGGTCGATATAGATTTCGCCAAGGTCGGTCTTGACCCGGACATGATCGGATCCATCCTCGATGATCCGGCCTTCAATAATATTGGCGGAGCCGATGAAATCGGCAACGAAGCGGGTTTCCGGGAATTCGTAGATTTCGGTCGGCGTGCCGATCTGCATGAACTGGCCTTGATCCATCACCGCGATCCGGCTGGAGAGTGTCATCGCCTCCTCCTGGTCGTGGGTGACGACGACGAAGGTAATGCCGACCTGTTCCTGGATGTTCATGAGTTCGAACTGGGTTTGCTCGCGCAACTTCTTGTCGAGGGCAGCAAGCGGTTCGTCGAGCAACAGAAGTTTGGGTTGCTTGATAAGGGCGCGGGCGAGCGCCACGCGCTGTCTCTGACCGCCGGA
This sequence comes from Alphaproteobacteria bacterium, assembly GCA_021775805.1. Lineage (GTDB taxonomy): Bacteria > Pseudomonadota > Alphaproteobacteria > Rhizobiales > JAJFHC01 > JAJFHC01. The sequence goes on from JAJFHD010000102.1 coordinate 10,122, forward strand.
CAGCTGATGAGGCTTGCGCTTCTTGAAGTCCTGAAGTTCGACGAGACGCAGAATTTCATCCACGCGGTCGACGATTTCGCCGCTTGGCACCTTGTCCTGCTTGAGACCGTAGGCGACGTTCTTTTCCACCGTCATGTGGGGGAAAAGCGCGTAACTCTGGAACATCATGTTGGTCGGCCGCTCGTAGGGCGGCACGCTGGACATGTCGCTGCCATCGATGGTGATGGTTCCCGATGTCGGGACCTCGAAGCCCGACAACATCCTGAGCAGCGTGGTCTTGCCGCAGCCGGACCCTCCCAGCAGGCAGAACAGTTCGCCCTGATAGATGTCGAGATCGACGTTGTTGACGGCGGTGACGTTGCCAAATTTCTTGGTCACGCTCCTGATCTTGATGAACGGCTCGGCATCCTGATCAAGCCACGGAGTATCGCTGATTGCCGGTTGACCGGTCATGGCAGGCCCTCGTCAATGTCGGAGTATCACAGAGGTGGCGGCGGCATCCGTCCGGGAATGCCGCCGCCAGAGTCCAGTGTCGTTTACTTGCCGGCCTTGAACTCGGTCCACGTCCGTGTCTGAAGACGTTCGATCTTCGGTGGCAGCACCGCTGCGGTCCACATCTTGGCGACCTGTTCCGGGGTCGGATAGGCGGCCGGGCTGGAGGTTACGGCCTCATCGACCTTGGCCTTTCCGGTAATGTTGGCGGTCGCATACCAGGTGAAGTTGCTGTCTGCGGCACCGACTTCCGGGCGCATCATGTAGTTCAGGAACAGATGCGCATCCTCGACGTTCTTGGCGTCCTTGGGGATAACCCAGCCGTCAACCCAGAGATTGGCCTTGCGTTCGCCTGGCGGCAGGTAGAAGTCGAGCACCACACCGGTTTTCGCTTCGGCTGCACCCGACATGGCGAGCAGGCCGTCCGGGCCCCAGGTCACAGCGACGCAAAACTCTTTCTGCGGCATCTTCTGGTAGGCATAATTGTCGAATGTCTTGATATGGGGACGGATCTTGGCGAGCATCTCGCCCACCTTCTTGTAGTCGTCCCGGTTGGTGGAATTCGGGTCTAGCCCCAAATGCGCGAGTGCCATGGGAATGACATCCCCTGGCGAATCCAGGAAGGCGACGCCGCATTTACCGATTTTCTCCATGTGCTTGGCATCGAAAATCAGATCCGTCGAGCCAATCGGCGCGTCCTTGTAGGTCTCCAGGACCAGATCCTTGTTGTAGGTGACACCATGGGTGCCCCACATGAAGGGCACCAGATACTTGTTGCCCGGATCCCAGTTTGTCTCCATCTGGGCCATGACCGCCGGATCCATGTGCTTGAAGTTTTCAAGCTTTGACTTGTCGAGTTCAGCCAGAATATTGCCGGCCTTGATCAGACGCGCCACCGACCCGGAGGAATGCGAGACCACGTCGTAGCCGCTGTTGCCGGCAAGCAGTTTCGAATCGATCGCTTCGACGGATTCATAGGTGTCGTAGATAACCTTGATACCGTATTCTTTTTCAAAATTCTTGATCGTCTCTTCGCCGATATACTCCGCCCAGTTGGTGACCTTCAGCACCCGCTCCTGCGCCATGGCCTGCCCGGCCATCAGCACGCCGACCGCGGCCGCAGCGATACCCAACGCCTTGAATCCAGACCCTCTTAGAGTGCCCGAACGAATTGCTTTCAGTTGACCCGTGATATCCATACTCGTTTTCCCTCCCAGTATGTTTTGTATCGATAAGACTATTTCATAAGCTAACATAACCTTCAAACGGCAAGCCGTCGAACTGCGTTCTTGCGCCCTTGATTCAGACAAATAAAATCCAAAAACGTCGTCGACTTTCTGAACGTTCATTCAAATACTAATCTGGCCAGTTTGACGGAGTCAAGTCAAACATCCCTCAAGGTGCAGCCAGTGAAAGGCTGGTGTCCAACTTCGAACCGAGCCCTTCCTGCAATTCTGATCACCGGGATTCTGACGCGCTCAAGGCAGTAGCAAAGCCTGCTGAACAAGCTGATGGCGGCTTTCACAGACCGGTATTACACCCGGTTCACGCCGGACTTGTCTGCATCGGATTTGTTACCCGCCGGCGGTTCACTTGTTGTACTGGAGCCGTTGCCGGCGCCTGGATTGCTCGACCAGGCTGCGATACTTGAGGCAGTTCAGGCTGGCGGCCCTGGCGGACGATGAGAGCCGCCTGGCGCTGCTTTCGTTGCGCGACGCCCGGCGCTGTATGCTTGAACAGAAGATCCGGTTCTTATCGCGCTTGCCCGCCGTACAGCGCTGCGTGTATTTGCGGCGGTTTCTTGCCGCCCTGAATTTCTCGGACCGGGATCTGGCGCTGAAACTGTCCACCCGGGCACAATGATATGTCGCCTGGGCTTTCAGCCGGTTGAGTTTGGCCCGCGAGTCCTGCGCGTCCGCATGGCCCGAAACCGTTCCGAGAATGGCTATGACGACGCCCGACACAAGACTGCTTGTTAGCTTCATGACCGCTCCATGATAGCAATTGTCACGCAAATTGTGTCCACATTGGTTCAAACATCAGCAAACCTTTGCCTCCAACCTGTTCCACTCCGGCAAGGTCGGTTGGACCAGGGACGTGCCGCGACTGGACCAATGAATCCGAAATCCAGTGGCACGAACACTATGGATAAAACCGAACGAAGGTCCGCTCGTACACAGGCCTTGACACCAACGCCGGACAGGCGCATGTGCCTTCCGGATCACCGTTGACATGTACCGAATTTGAGAGGGCCGACGATGAACAAGATGGAAATTTCAGCAAGCTCGTTCAGCGGGCTTGCCGCCCGGGTCAGCGGCGAAGGGGCCGAGGCGTGGGAAATCCACCGGCTGGCCCTCGAGCGCAAGGATGCCGGTGAAGATGTTCTCGTCCTGAGCATCGGCGAAGACTCCGATGCAACGACGCCTGCCCACATCGTCGAGGCCGGCGTCAAAAGCATGAACGCCGGACGCCATCATTATTCCGAAATGGAAGGCACCCTGGCGCTCAGAACCGCCATCGTCGACCATCACAACGCTCTGACCGGACGTGCCATGACGCCGCAACATTGCGTTGTCTTCGCCGGCGCCCAGAACGCCATCTTCGCCTGTTCCCTGTGCCTGCTCGAAGCCGGCGACGAAGTGGTTATCGTGGAACCCTATTACTCTACCTACCCGGCAACATTTTCGGCGGCAGGCGCCACGGTCGTGAAAGTCTCGGCGCCGTCGGAAAACGGGTTCGAACCTCGACTGTCGGACATCGAGGCCGCTGTTTCGCCGTCCACCCGGGCGATCGTGCTCAACTCGCCCAACAACCCCACAGGCGCGATCTATTCCGAAACTCTTGTCAAGGCGGTGGCAGAGTTGTGCCGTTCCAGGGACATCTGGCTGATCAGTGACGAGGTTTATGCCGACTTCGTGTTTCATGGCCGGCACATAAGCCCGTCCGGGTTCATGGGACCGGAAGAAAAGTGCATCGTCGCCTCAAGCCTTTCGAAATCCCACCGCATGTCGGGCTGGCGCATGGGCTGGGTGATCGGTCCGCTCGCCCTGACCAGACGGTTTTCGGCACTTGCGCTGTGCCTGCACTACGGACTGCCGCCGTTCGTTCAGGATGCGGCCGTAGTCGCCCTGACCGGGCCCCAGGACGAGACCGTGACCATGGTGAAGGAATATGGCGAACGCGCCGACCTCGTGGTCGAACGTTTGTCGGGCGTGCCCGGCCTTGGCGTGTTTGCCCCCAATGCCGGCATGTTCGTCATGCTCGAGGTCAGTGAACTGACCCCGGACGCGACCGTGTTCGCCCATGCGCTGCTCGAGGAGGCGGCCATCTCTATCCTGCCGTGCGGCAGCTTTGGCGACAATGTCGACCACCTTCTGCGCATGAGCCTGTGCACGTCGCAGGAAAAGCTGCACGGCGCCTGCGATGCGATTGAAGCCTTGTGCCGACGCCTTGGTGCGTGACGGATAAGGCGGGCAAAACCCCAACAGCCTCAGAACGCCGCCTCGTCTAAGCGCCCCAATTGATGATCGGTTGCATGGCCATGCGAAAGTCCGCTTTCTCTTCATCGCTGAGCGGCAGCAGCGGGCCGCGGCAATCACCGACAGGTGTTCCCATCAATTCGCAGCCGTATTTGACCTTCTGCACGAACTTGCCGGTCTCCAGGCTGTTCATTGCCCGGTAAAGGGTCGCCATTTTTGTGCGAGCTGCCGCCATATCACCGGAACGGTAAGTCCGGTCGAGGTCGACACAGGCAGTCGCCATGCAGTTCGCAGGACCGCAGATCCAGGCGTCCGCTCCCCACATCATGAAATCCAGCGCGATGTCGTCGGAGCCGCTGACCAGGTCGAGCCGGCCATGGTAACGCTCAAAAATCTCGACCGCGCGCTGCATGACGCCGCTTGACTCCTTGATGCCGATAACCCGCGGGTTGTCCGCCAGGGCATCGAGGATATCGAAGCCGATCTCGACGCCGACCTTGGGCGGATAGTTGTAGAGAACCAGTTCGACATCGACCGCGTCGAGGACGCTGTTGTAATGGGCGAGCAGTTCGTTGGGCGCCGGCATGGCATAGTAGGGTGACGCCAGCAGGACGGCGCGATAACCGGCGTCGTAGGCGCGGGTCGAATGCTCGATCACTTCGCGGGTGGAACCGCCGTTGGTGCCCGCAATCAGCAGTTCATCCTCGTTTGCAAAATCTGCCACGAACTTCAGAACCTCGAGACGTTCATCGGCGGTCATGGCATTGTACTCGCCGGTCGATCCGTTGGGCACCCAGCCGCTGGCGCCGGCTGCACGCAGCGATGACAGCAATTTCTCAAAAGCCTTGAAGTCCACTCTGCCGGTGACGTCGTAAGGCGTGACGAGGGCAGGCAATACGCCGGTCAGTTTCATGATGTTAGTCTCCACGGTTCGACACGCTGACGTGTCAAATAACCGCCCGTTCAACGAGGGGCTCGTTGCGTACCAGGCGATCAAAGGCAAAAGGCAAGAGATCCAGTTCCCGGAACTCGCCATACGTGATCAGCTCGCTGATGCCACGTCCCATGGCCGGAGCCTGCTGGCTGCCATGACCGGAGAAGCCGTTGACGAAAAGAAAATTCTCAACCTCTGAATGAGGTCCGACAATAGCATTCTGGTCAAACGTATTGAAAGCATAATGCCCGACCCAGGAAGTTTCGATTCTGATGGCGTCGAACGCCGGAATCCGGTTGGCGAGGATTGGCCAGAGTTTGTCTTCCCAGATCGAGTCCTCGTAGCCAAAATCATCGTAATCTACCGCGTTGTCACCTTCCATGGGAGGACAGCCAACCAGATAGTGGTCGCCTTCCGTGCGGAAGTGAACACCCGACGGGTCAATCGTCAGTGGCAGTTCGCGATCGAGCGGTTTCTCGGCTGAGAAGATGTAGGTGTAGCGGCGGCGTGGCTCGATCGGCACTTCGATCCCGGCCATGCGCGAAATCAGCACGGCGCGCGGCCCGGCCGCGTTGACGACGGTTCCCGCAGCAATGGTTTCGCCAGACTTGAGGGTGACGCTTTCCACCCGATCACCGGTGCGCTGAATCGATACGGCTTCGTTGACGATGTAGTCGACTCCGTTCTGGCGCATTTTCCGGCGCCACCAGTCGACCATGGCGGGTGCGTCGAAGCGACCCTCGTCGATGATGTTGCGGCTGCCGGCGACGATCCCGTCGAGGTTGAAGAAAGGATAAGCTGCTCCGATTTCGTCCGCTGTCATGATCGTGGTGCCGGCACCGCACGCGGCCTGGGTCTGCTGATCGCGGCGCAGGATGTCGGCAAATTCCTCGCTGTCAGCGAGGTAGAGATATCCGAAATTCTGGATCGGAAGATGCGGGACATCCGGATCGCCGCCCAGGTTGTCCCGGAATTTCTTGACAAACTCCGCCGCATACTGGGCAATTCGCACGTTGATTTCGTTGGCGAACTGCTGACGCATGCAGTTGTTCGAATGGCCGGTGGACGACCACTCGAAGGTAGGATCTTTCTCGATCACCAGGATGCGGCCGTTGAAGTCGCTGTTTTGCGAAAGATACCAGCCGACGGCCGATCCCATGCTGGCGCCACCAATGATCACAACATCATAGGTATCGTGATCTGGCTGGGCCTTGATTGCAGATGGTTTCATAGTCTTGTCTTTCGTTACCTCCGGCGGCACCCTGAATCGTTGTTCAGGGTCCGGCGCCGGAAATGATGGCCGACTGGGCCGGATGACGAATGCCGTCAGCGGTTATCCACCTGGATCCAGCCCCCGTCGATTGAGAGCAGAATTAAACGGAGCGGGTGATGCCGCCGTCGACCCGGATGTTCTGGCCGGTGATGTAGCCGCCGCCTTCCGACGCCAGCAAGGCGACCACTGCGGCAATCTCTTCGGTCTTGCCGTAACGCTGCAAGGGAATGCGTGACCGGAACTCTTCCTTTTCCGGCAGGCTGTCGATGAAGCCCGGCAGCACGTTGTTCATGCGGATGTTATCGGCGGCATGAGCGTCTGAATAAAGTTTTGAGAAGGCGGCGAGACCAGCTCGGAAGACACCCGATGTGGGGAAGACCGGATCGGGCTCGAAGGCCGCAAAGGTCGAGATGTTGACGATCGAACCGGACTTCTGCGCCTGCATGATCGGCGTCACCAGACGCGTCGGCCGCACGGCACTCAGGAAGTAGACATCCATGCCGGTGTGCCAGTCTTCGTCGCTCAGTTCCACGACAGGGCCTCTGGGGCCATGACCGGCGCTGTTCACCAGAACATCCACGCGTCCCCATTTTTCCATGGTCAGGTCGACCAGACGCTGCAGGTCGTCATTCGACTGGTTGGACCCGGTGACGCCGACACCGCCCAGCTCATTGGCGAGCGCTTCGCCTTTGCCCGACGAGGACAGGATTGCAACGTGAAAACCGTCTTCCGCCAGCCGGCGGGCCGAACCCGCGCCCATGCCGCTGCCGCCGGCAGTGATGATCGCTACTTTCTGGTCGCCCATGATCTCTCTCCTTTAAGCCGTTGATCAATTTGATGGTCAACATGTCGTACAAATTTGCGGGCTTGACCAATCATTTCTCGTCGCGCAAGACTGTAGATATTCTACTGCCTCTGGAGAGAACGCCTTGCGCACACCGCCGCTGAATTCGCTCAGGATATTCGATGCCGCGGCCCGTCATCTGAACTTCAGGCTTGCCGCGGAAGAACTCAACGTGACTCAGGGGGCGGTCGCCCAACAGGTTCGCCGGCTTGAATCGGACTTGGGGCTCAAGCTGTTCCACCGGCAAGCGCGCGGGCTGGCCCTGACCGAGGCCGGTCTGGACTACAGCCAGCCAATTCGAAAGGCGCTGCGGCTGGTCGAGGACGCGACCGCCAAACTCTATCCGGAAAACCTGCGCATCAGGATCAGCGTTCCCCCTTCCTTTGCGTCGAAATGGCTGGTTCCACGCCTGAATTCCTTTACGCACGCCCACCCGTCGATCGATGTCCAGGCCCTGGCGAGCGAGGAGATCGCCGACTTCAAGACCGATGCTGTGGATCTGGCAATCCGGCAGGGCCAGCCGCCATTCTCGAAAGGCCTCAGCGCGCAGCTGCTCGCGCCGCTGGATCTTTGTGCCGTCTGCAGTCCCGGCTATGCAGAGCAGACCGGGCAGATCACACGGATCGCCGATTTCACAACGCGCAAGCTGATCGACGACAGCCACAATCACTGGGACGTTCTTCTGGAAGATGCCGGTCTAAAACGGTCTTCCCACGCGATGCAGTTCAATCAGACCGCGCTGGCGATGAGTGCTGCGGCAAACAGCCAAGGCATCGCGCTTGTGCCGCAATTGCTCGCAGAGATGGAGTTGGCCCAGGGCACGCTGGTGGAAATCTGGCGAAAAACACCGGCGGACCGGCGCGGCTACTACATCGTGTATCCGAACGGGCAAAAGGCAAACCCGGCCAGACAGGCAATGATCGACTGGCTGCTTTCGGAGGTTGGGTGATCAAGGCCGATGGCTGGATTGGTACTTTTGGGTCGCCTAAACAATTCGGAGCTTCGCAAAAGCGCCCATCGGGTACGCCCGTTATCCATCACAATTTTGACGATTGGGGATGGGTGCATGGACTTCCGAGATGTGCCAAAGGCAGACAAGTCTAGGAGCCCCAATCCGGCGGAAAGGTCGACGGGTCGCCCAGGTATTTGGTGTTCTTTCGAAAATCATTTACTGTTTTTGTCAGCCAACTACTAAAGTGATCAACGTGTTCGCTGACACGATCCCTCCGGAGTTGAAGCAAGTAAACCGTCCAGTCAGACCGGCGCGTGATTGGTAAGGGCTTTACCAGGTTGCCCGCCTGCAGTTCATCAAATGCGACAAAGTCATCGGCCAATCCAACACCATCACATGCCTTTACGCGGTTAAAAATTGTCTGCGTGTTTTGAAAGACAGGCCCGGTGTCGGTGTCAATATCTGCCAATCCGGCAGCCGTGAGCCAGCGCCGCCATCCAACTCGATCATGCTCATGAAGTAGCGTCAGGTCCCTGAAATCCTCAAGCTTAGATATTTTGTTCCCCGCAAGACGAAGATCGGGGCTGCAAACTGGAAATTCAAAGGCTCTAAACAGAGGCTGCGCGTCAGCTATCGGCGCACCTATTGAGCTGTAGTGTATCGCAAGATCAGCGTTCTTGTGGCGATAATCCGCAATATCCTCTCCGTAATGCAGTTCGATCTCAAGTTCTGGGTCAATTGGTGTGTAACCGGTGATCCGCGCACTCAACCAGCAATCGACAAAGCCGGCATTTGCAGAGATCACCAACCTTGGTTTTTGGCGGGCTCCATCACGGCGACTAATTGTTGACGTTGCGTATGCCAAATCGTTCAAGGCGGCAGAAACTGATTCCGCATACGTTATGCCATCCTGGGTAAGGGCAACTTCACGGTTAAAACGAACAAAGAGTTTGACCCCCAGAAGAGCCTCCAGCGTTTTAATCTGATGACTTACTGAAGATGGGGTCACAAACAACTCTTCGGCAGCGGCTTTAAAAGACAAATGCCGGGCCGCAGCTTCGAAGGCGCGCAAGGCTGATAAAGGTGGGACGTCTCTCATAACACCATCAGTTGAATTTTTCTCATTCGAATAAATGAAAATTGATCGTTTGTCGACTTCCCGCCGAAATGGCACCGTTTATCAGGACAAACACAAAAAGATAGCGAGAGAGAAATGGCTCATTCTCAAATGGCAAAAACAAACGTAGAAACCACTGTACTTCCTTCACAGGCAGGGTTCTCTGTGCCGGCACGATACGATGTGCACGAACGAACGCTGGTGTCATGGCCTCCTACAGAGGAAGGCGCACATACTCATCTGGAGTCATTTCGAAAAGAAGTGGAAGCACTGGTAAAAGCCGTTGCGGTTTATGAACCCGTCACATTGCTTGTTGATCCGGCTGATGAGGTTGAGGCCCGCGCACGTTGCGGTGACGTCGCCTCAATTATGGTGTTACCGCTGGATGCAAGCTGGATCAGAGATAACGGGCCCATTTTCGTCCGTAACTCAGACGGTGAAGTTGCTGCTGTGCATTTTGATTTCAACGGTTGGGGCGAACGGGTATCGTTCGAGAAAACAAAAGCAATGCCATCGATAGTTGCGTCCCATTTGGGAGTGCAATGCTATCACGCACCATTTATCTGCGAGGGCGGTGGCATTTCAGTTGATGGTGAAGGAACTCTGATTACGACCGAACAAGTCATGCGAAACCCGAACCGATACACTGACATCGCCCGTGATGACATTGAACAAGGTTTGTATGACTACCTCGGCATCGAGAAAGTGATTTGGCTCGGTCTCGGTTTGGTTGAAGATACAGAAACAGACGGTCATGTTGACAACATCGTCGAGTATGTTGCGCCAGGCGTCGTACTGGCTCAAACCGTCAGTGACCAAAACAATCCCAATTACGAATTGCTGCAGGAAAACTTGAAAAGGTTGAAGTCGGCACGAGATGCCAAGGGGCGTCAACTGGATGTAATCGAGATGGATGTTCTGCCGTATTTGCCGGAACTGAACGGCAATTCGCCTGTGGCCCCGTACGTCAACGCCTATGTTGTGAACGGAGGGATCATTGTACCCGAGGTCGACCCCAAGTTAGACGAGATTGGGTATCGGATGCTGGAAATGGTGTATCCGGGTCGTACAGTTTCACCGGTCCCTACCGTCTATCAGGCAGATGCAGGGGGCGGCATTGCCTGTTTGACACAGCAAGTACCAGGTAGCGGAAATTGATCCTGCGACATTTTTTGGGTCAACACACGTTGTTGGAGAGATTGAATGAAGATCAGGGTTTCGGCAACACAGATGGCCTGCAGCGATGATGTAGCAGAAAACGTCGCGCGGGCGGAAAAACTAGTGCGTAAAGCAGCAAGCGAGGGCGCCAATATCGTTCTGCTTCAAGAACTATTTGAAGGGTTCTACTTTTGTCAAGATGAGGCAGAACAGAACTACAAGCGGGCTTTACCAGTCGACGATCATCCAACCATAAGACACTTCCAGAATCTGGCTGCGGAACTGAATGTTGTACTACCCATCAGCTTTTACGAACTAGCTGGAAACGCCCGCTTCAATTCAATGGCAATGATTGATGCCGATGGTGCCAATCTCGGTGTCTATCGCAAGAGCCACATACCCCATGGATATGGATACCAGGAGAAGTTCTACTTCACACCTGGCGATACCGGTTTTCGTGTCTGGAACACAAAAGCCGGAAAGCTGGGGGTCGGTATCTGCTGGGACCAGTGGTTTCCGGAGGCCGCGCGATGCATGGTGCTCAAAGGAGCAGATGTTCTGTTATACCCGACCGCAATTGGTTCGGACCTGGGCGATCCAAATCGGGATTCAGCGGACCATTGGCGTCGTGTGATGCAAGGTCACGCGGGCGCAAACATTGCTCCTGTCATTGCATCCAACCGCATCGGGCAAGAGTCCGGCAGGCACAATACGCAGATCACGTTCTACGGCACATCATTCATCGCGGGTTCAACGGGAGAAATTCTCGCTGAAGCGGACCGGGAAACTGAATCGGTCCTTACAGCCGAGATCGATCTGAGTGCAGTTCAAGAGGAGCGCGCGTACTGGGGGCACTTCCGCGATCGCCGCCCGGATTTGTATGGCACTATCCTGTCCCATGACGGCGCGGTTTAGACATTCTCTATAAGCTTTGCAGAGGCAAAAACCGGTCTTGCCGGCAGTCTTTTCAACGTCCGCCTTACACCGAACAACAGACGTGCTGTTCCGAATGTCCCGACATTGGCAATTCGTAATGCGTGAAGTCTATTTGTGCGTAATGTCGCTCTTCGACGTGGAGACAATTTGATCTTGGTCAAGGACTCGTTGATCTGACCTAACCTAAAGTTCTGACATTGAGTTGAGATCTACTCTCTCAAAAGCCAGATGTGGGACCGAGGTTGTCCCGCCACCAGGGAGTTACCCCAATGACAGTGGTATTCACAAGAACCGTGACCCCAAATTCGGGTCACCTAGGCGACGCCTTGAAATTCACCAAGAGACGAATCAAAGCGCTTGAGAAAGCTTATGGACTGAAAATTGCCCTCAATGCCAGGTTTGGAGGTCCTGCAGGCCAGCTCATCATGGTGTCATATCACGACAACATGGGAGACTTGGAGAAAGTGAGGCGCAAGGTAATGAAGGGCGTGGTAAATGGCAAAATCCCGCAGCCAAAGCCTGGCATTATCAAAAAAGTCGAAGACGCGATTTGGACGAGAGTCTAGCCGCATTGTTCACAGCATGTTCTGAAAAGAGCTCCGAGCCTTGTAGGTTAACCAACACCTATTGCCCTTTGAAGGCGGTCCTTCGGCGCCGCTTTTCATTTTGGGATGAATTTCTGTTTGCTGTCAGCAATCTCCCGTGACGATCACGGGATCAAAACGGTGGCACCGAGCGTCGTGCCGCTCTCGATTGCCTGATGGGCCTGGACGGCGTCTTTGAGGGCATATTCGTAGTTGATGTTGGCATCCAGGATGCCCTCACCGATCGCCTTGAACAGGTCACGGGCGGTCCATTCCAGATCGGACCGCTTGGCGACGTAGTGCATGATCGCCGGGCGGGTTATGAACAGTGAGCCACGGCGGCCGAGATCCTGGATGATGTCGACCGGATCGGGCGGTCCGGAAACGTGTCCATAGGCTGCACAGACGCCCATCGGGCGGAGGCTGTCGAGGGAGTGCTGCAAGGTGTCCTTGCCGATCGCTTCGTACACGACGGCTGCCCCCTCGCCGTCAGTCACCTGCCGGACCTTGGCGACAAAGTCTTCTTGCGAGCGCACGACCGGGTGGTGACAACCGGCGATGCGCGCGGCTTCGGCTTTTGCCTCGGTGCTGACCGTGCCGACGATAGTCGCACCCAGGGCGTTTGCCCACTGGCACAGGATCAGACCCATGCCGCCGGCTGCGGCATGGACCAGGATGGTGTCTCCGGGTTCGACCTTGTAGGTCCGGTGCAACAGGTAATGCGCGGTCATGCCTTTCATCAGCAGGGCTGCCACCTGCCGGTCGTCAAGGCCTTCCGGCATGTGCAGCAGTTTGTCGACCGGGTAGTTTCGAACCTCGGCATAACTGCCAAGCGGTGGGATGCCATAGGCAACACGATCACCGGTGGAGAAACCTTCGACACCCTCACCAATGCCCTCGACGATGCCGACGCCTTCAAAACCGATCACCACCGGACAGGGCGGCACCGGCCACGGGTGAGAGATGCCACCACGATGATAGGTATCGGCAAAGTTCACGCCGATGGCGGTATGGCGCAGGCGCACTTCACCCGGCTGGGGATCGGGCACGGCCCAGTCCTGCCACTGCATGACTTCAGGGCTTCCCAGTTCATGAATGACTTGCGCCTTTGACATTGCAGTGCCCTTGCCGGTTGATGTTGGCGCAGCCTAAAGCATGTTGTGGCGATGGGCCAAGGCGATGGCCTGGCTGCGCCGTTGCACGCCGAACTTGCGGCAGATATTGGCGATGTGAAAACGCACTGTGCGCTCAGAGATGCCGAGCGTGTCGCCGATGGCATTTCCGGTTTCGCCGGAAGCCGCAGCCTTCAGGCATTCAATTTCACGGGCGGTCAAGGCCGGCAGACTGCCGGGCAGGTCCAGCAGATCCATCGAGAGATACTGATCGCCGCCGACCACCGTGCGCACCGCTTCGAGCAACTCGTCGAAGGCCGCGTCCTTGATCACGTAGCCGGACATGCCGGTTTCCAGCAGGGTTTCCGCATAACTGGGTTCCAGATGCATGGTCAGCGCCAGCAGCTTGCAATCGACACCCATCGCCTCGACCTGCTCGACAATGCCAACCGCACCCGGTCCGGGCATGGAAATGTCAACCAGGGCGGCGGCAGGATCATGAGTCCTGATCAATCCGATCAGGTCATCGCCGTTGTCGGCTTCGGCCACGATCTGCATGTCGGGCACGCCGGCAAACAGGCGAACGATGCCCTGACGGAACATCGCATGATCGTCGGCAATCACGAGGTCGATCGCTGTCCGTCCCGTCATCGGCTCATCCCTTCGGTATGGTGATCTGGACAGCAGTGCCCTCGTTTTCAATATGTCGAACATCGAACTGTCCGCCGAGCAGTGCTGTGCGTTCCGAAATGCTTTGCAACCCGAAGCCCGTGGAATTCTCCGGCGACGCGGGATCGCCGTCCAGGCCGACACCATTATCGGTTATGGACAATTCCAGTTGCCTGGCGCGGCTGGACATCACTGCCTTGATCCGCGATGCCTTGCCGTGCTCGACCGCATTGCGCAACGCCTCCTGGAAGATACGGTAGAGGTGATCACGGGCACCAGTAGCCACGGTCAAATCGGCCGGTGCCTCGACAGACACTTCCACCCCATGATGTTTCGAGATCCGGTCGGCATGGCTGCGCATGGCGTCGATCAGCCCGTGTTTCTCCAGCAACGCGGGCGACAGGTCATGAGCGATGCGGCGGGTGTCCTCGATGGCGTGGGAAACGTCGCCGACCAGTTCGTCGAGCCGTTCGCCGGCGAGCCCCTCACCGCGTTCATTGTCGGACTTCAACATTTTCAGGTTCAGCTTGATGGTCGACAGCCATTGCCCGATGCCGTCATGGACGTCGCGGGCCAGGCGGCCGCGCTCGTGTTCATGGAGCTTCAGGGCCTGGGCATTAGCCGCTTGCAGGGCCCGTTCGGTTTCGCGCATGCGCAGGCCGAGGATACCGGCAAGGGAGAACAGGAAAATCGTGAAGCCGAGCGCGCCCAGTTGCATGCCGGTGTAGGTTTCAAGGGCGTTGGTGGGGAACAGGATATCTGCCATGACCATCACGACCATGATCATCAGCCCTGCCAGGAGCGGCAGGCTGCTCGATTGCCTGTTCCAAAGCGCGCTTACGGTCCAGACCACAATAAGCACGAAGTTTGCGATCAGAAGACACGACCAGATCAGCCCGCTTGCAATGTAGATCGATGTCATGAGGCCTCCCACGCCGGTGGGAAACGTCAGGGAAACAACCAGGGTCACCGCCTGGAGACTACGGCCGAACCGGCCAACGGACCGGTTGCAGACGGCCGCGACAAACTCCAGCAGCGGCACCAGGACAAGCGCCCCCAGCTTGGTCACCAAGAATTGGATCAAGGCGGAATTGAGCCCCAAAAAATGCAGGAAATACTGCTCCTCAAGGGTGACACAGAAATAGGGCACGTAGACAAGAATGAAACTCGTCATCACGCGGTCTCTGACGCCCAGAGCAAATGCCAGGAGAGCGACAAGCAGCACGAGGGTCTCGATGCCGAACAGAAACAGATCAAGGCCGGCAAACCGCTGGATCTGGGCCGACACGGTGGGCAGGGCTTCGGTGTAGTCGACGAGGGTCACCAGGCCGCTGACGATGCCGCCCTCATCGATATAGGGAAACCGCGCCACCCGCACGGCCAGAATGTTGTCGCCACTGGTTGACAACAATGCCTTGTCGAAGGGGTAGAGCCGCGGGATGAAGGGCGGCATGTTGTGCAGCATCGACCCGCGCTTGCCGACTATTCCCTCACCGCCGATCCGCACGCCATTGAGGAATGTTTCGTCAGGCCGGCTGATCAGACCGAGGCGGATGGCGGGCCTGGCCACCTCCCAGTCCTGCGGCGTCTTGAACCGGATCCGGTACCAGCCAACATCGGCGCTTCCGGGGATGCCGAGCGACTTCCAGCTTGCCGGCACCGGGACCCGCTGCCATTGGCTGTCGTCGTATTCTGGCGCCTTGAGGTCCGGGCCGTCGTGGTCGATGGAGAACGCATGCTTGCCCTGCAGGGACAGCCCTGCAGTGTCGGCAGTGGCTGTCGACACCGGACCCATCATCAAGACAGCAACGATACCGGCCATACGAACAGCAGCGAAGAACATCCCCGCCCGCCACAGTCTAGCCCTCAATCCAACCACAACAGCCCCCCATCAAGGGTCAGTACCCTGAGACTAGGAACAAAACAAAATGCGGGCAACCTGTCGTTTGCGACAGTTACGCGGACACCTTTTCTCATCCTAACATCACCCACGAAGCGAACGGGCTCGACAACAAGGCCCGATGGGAAAGGGAAAATACCGGGACATCCGTTGTCTGTCGGATGTCGAAGGGGGCGGACAGATGTCCATCGGAAACACTGCTTCATCGAATTACTTCGTAACAGCGTCGCATTCAGTGCTCACGGCAAAGCACTGCAAAGACCTGATCGTGATCGTTGTAACGGCGGTGGTGTTGTGTCTGGCATCGGTGAGCCCCGGTGCCGCTCAGGTATCGCCGGGATGTACAGCGGCGAACGATCCGACGTTCGGTTTCGACTTCGACAACAGCGGTGGCGGGGGCACACTGAACATCGCTCAACTCACCAGTTTCGGTAATGCACTGTTCAATGTGGGCGACG
Source organism: Alphaproteobacteria bacterium (assembly GCA_021775805.1). GTDB lineage: Bacteria > Pseudomonadota > Alphaproteobacteria > Rhizobiales > JAJFHC01 > JAJFHC01. Next base: position 26,030 of record JAJFHD010000102.1, read on the forward strand.
TCGTTACGGTGACGGTCACCGTTACCGGAGGCGGCACCGTGACGATCACCGGTCAGCCGCCGCAAGTCTTCAATCAGATCTTCGCAGCGAGCGGTACTGGAAACCTGACGGTCATCAACATTACCGGCGGCACGACGTCCACTGTGGTTTTCACGCTGAATGGCAATGTCAACGCAGGCGGCAGGATCCGGGTTGCCTTCAACTGCACGCCGGCGGCGGCGGCAGGTGGCGGGACCGGTCTGATCGACGGAGAGATCCTCGGCAACATAGCCGATGCGGTGTTCGGCCTGTTCGAGGACGCGGAAAACAACGTTTTCGAAGCCATTGATGGCGGGTTTCTGTCTGTAGCGCAAACTCCGCCCGTGTTCGACAATGGTGGTGTCAACAATGACGGACCGGGCCTATTCAATCAGATTGGACGCGGTAGAGAGAAAAACATTCAAGACCTGTTCGACAAGGATCCCGAAATCAATGAATTAGCCAATAGGATTGCAGCCCTGATACCCAGGATCGTTCAGTTGCAGGATGACCAGGAAGAAGAAGAGGTGGAGGAAGAACAACACCGCGCGAAAATAGCTAAACTTAAAGGCGAACTTGACGCCGAGAGAGAAGAACGGCGGCGGCTGGAGGAAATTCGCGCGCAGCAAGAACAGCAGCAAGCGAATCTACAGGCAGATCTCGACCGAATAAAAGGAGAAGTCGAGCGGGCAAGTAGCGAGTTAGAACGGGCCCGGGAACTGGCCAGAAGAATCGAATTCAGAATTGAGCAGCTGGAAAATCAGGGGTTGCTCGAAGAGATCCCGCTTCCCACTCCAAGGTTTCTAAGAGAGATAGAAGAATATACGGATCTGCATATTCGTTTTCGCGAAATCGGATCCATTGCCGATAGGGAGACCGCCTTACGAGAACTTCAGCAACAGGTCGCCCCGAACGCCGCGCAGATTGAGGCACTCGACGAACAAATTGAAGAAGTATCGGCACAGATCGGCAAACAAATCGACAAAATCATTTTTCTGGAATCCGACGAAGGCAAACGCAGGACAGAAGAGCAGATACAAGAACAAGAGCGTCAGATACTCATCAATCAGTTGGATGCCAAGGAACTGGACGGCAAGATCCAGAACCTGGAACAAGAACGGCAATCTCTGGAGGCCAGGATCAAAGCCCGCGAAGCAGAGATACGTGCGCAGTTCAACAGAGCGCGAACATCGTCGCTTGAGAAGACGACACCAAGAGTGGCGGATTCCGGCCCGACAGACGGGAACAGTCGAATAAGAACAGCCGACGCGATTTCCCTTCAACCCGATGGTGCCAAAGGCGCGAAGTTTCATGTGGATGTGGACCAGCTGGCGAGCGCTACGGTCGCTCCCGCTGGCGCTCCGGGCAGTGACATCATGGACTTCAAGGGCTTCGATGTGTGGGTGAGCGGTGGGTTTAGCGTGTTCGACGACAACCAGACTGCTGACCGCAACGGGGCCATTGGTTCACTGGCGGCAGGGATCGCCTATCCGGTAACCGAAGTGATCACGATTGGCGGCCAGCTGACTTTCAAATCCGGCGATGTGGAGAGCAAGGCGCTGGCTTCCGATCTGGACTCGGATTTTCTGGGCTTTGGCGTGTTCGCCCGCACCGACCTCTATCAGGGCCTGCTGTTCGATGCAGCCTTCAACTACGAACATGGCTGGAACGACATCAAGATCGCCGGCATCAAGGGCGACTTCGATTCCGACAGCATCAGCCTGGGTGGACGCTTGTCGAAGCGCTTTCCCGTCAGCCCGGCGTGGTGGGTCGAACCCAATATCGGCATCACCTATTCGACCTTCGACCGCGAGAGCTACACCGACGCTGCCGGCACTTTCGTTCCCGGCAGCACCGTTGATCAGGGCCGGATACAGTTCGGACCGAAGGTGGGTTACGTGTTTGTGCCCGACCACGATTCGATCGTACGAGGCCAGGCGACCTTTGCCGTCAACGGGCTGATCGACTATCTCTCCAATGGCGATGCCGCGGTCGGCAACGGCATTGTCGCCAAGGACCCGACCAACGGCGTCCAGCTGTCGACCGGGCTCAATCTCAACTTCAACAACGGCATGACAGGTTCGGCGAGTTTCTCCTATACCGGGATCGACAAGCTCGACAGCTACTCGGGCAATGTCACGCTCGCCATCCCGCTTAACTGAACGCCGGCAACCTGTCGTTTGCGACAGTTACGCGGGCACCCCCTCCCATTCTAATATCATCGACGAAACGATCGGGCGGGACGACAGGGCCTGACGCAGACAGGAAAACATGCCGGGATATCAGCAGACCGTTGGTGTGCCGTTTGGGGGGCGGACGAATGTCAATCGGGAACGCGACGGCGCTAAGTACACTCGACACCACTGAAAAGCGGATGTTCGGTGTTCGACGATTCAGAAATCTGGTTGCTGCATTCCTTGCAGTACTGACGCTGAGTCTGGTTCTTGCAAACCCGGCCGCTGCCCAGACGTCACCTGGTTGCACGGCGGCAAACAGCGGCGCGTTCAATTTCGATTTCGACAACAGCGGCGGTGCAGGCGTTTTGAACATTGCGCAGGTCGCAAGTTTTGGCAATGCCGCGTTCAATGTCGGCGACGTCATCACGGTGACGGTTACGGTAACGGGAACAGGAGCAGGCAATGTTGCAATTACCGGACAACCGCCACAGGTTTTCAATCAGAATTTCTCATCGAGCGGCGGCGCGAACTTGAATGTCATCAACAATACCGGTGGCACCACTTCCGCTGTTGCTTTCACACTGGCCGGCAACGTAATTGGGGGGGGCATAATTCAGGTCACGTTCACGTGTACACCGGCGGCAGGTGCCGCAGCGGCCGCCGCACAAGCGCAATTCGTGCGCGCCATCGCCGATTCCTTGCTCGCAACGCTTCCCGATATAGGCCTGGCCTTGTTCAATTTTGGCCAAAACATTGAGCCGGATGTTGGGAACTTGGATGCCGTGGAGGACTTGAACCAGTTGGGAGATAATCGGCTGGGACTTTTCGAGGCGTCAATCGGAGGTGGTTTGCCGGAGGGAGAAACCGGGCAGCTCAATGGAACTGACGGCGAAGGCGGATCGGGCCGTCGGATTTTTCTGATCGGAAAAAAACAGGCCGAACTCGACGCCCTTGAAAGGGAACTTGCAGACATCGACCAGGCTCTTGAGGATTTAGGAAAACGCGAAACAGACCTTGAGGAGAAACTCGAAATCGCCCTTCAGAACGGGCCGGTCGGAACCCCTCGGGATCTTGAACAGGTGCGCGATCCAACCGGTTTGCAAAGACAAGTAATCGCCGATCCGGTGATCCTGGGCATGCTCAAACAGCTGGACGACTTCTTCGATCAACAACGCGACTTACGTGAGCGAAAGGAAGCCAACGAAGGCCGTGCCAAGACACTTGAAGGCCAATTGCGCCTGCTACGCCGTCAAAGCAACGATGGCAGCGGCACGGCCAGGATCAAGCCCGCCGGAAACCCCGCGTCGCCACTCGCGGCATCCCGCCTGGGCGCCGATGGCGGACACGTCAAGATCGATGTCGACGAAATGGTTCGCGCGTCTGTTTCGCCTGCTGGAGATGAAAATGGATCGGCCGCACGTCGTACGCCCTATGATGTCTGGCTTGCGACCACCATTGAGTTTTTTGACGACGACCAGCGCGCCGACCGGGACGGCACCCTCTTTTCACTCACCGCCGGCGTGGCACGGAAGGTTTCGCGCGACATAACCGTCGGCGGACAACTGACCTACAAGAACGGCAATGTCGAAAGCAACACCCTCAACGCCGAGCTCGACTCGGATTTCTTCGGAGGCAGCCTGTTCGCACGGTTGCATCTGGGCCGGGGCGTTCTGCTGGATGCCGCCGCGGCTTACGAACATGGCTGGCACGACCTCGCTGTCGCCGGCACAACAGGCGACTTCGACACCGATTCACTTGCTCTGGGCGGGCGACTGTCAAAACGATATGCAGTGTCACGCGACTGGTGGATTGAGCCGAATCTAGGCCTGACCTATTCGCATATCGGCCGGAACGGGTTTACGGACAGCACGGGAACGCGGAATTCAAGCGGAAATATCGAGCGAACCCGGTTCGTGGCAGGTCCAAAAGTCGGATACGTATTTAAGCCCGCTGAGGGACCGATTCTGGGTGGCCAAGTTACCTTGTCCATCAACGGTGTGTTCGACCTTACGTCAAACAACAATGAAACAGTGGCTACCGGCCTGGTGGCAAAGGATCCGACCAGTGGTGTCCAGGTGAGTTCGGGGGTCAATCTGCTGATGCTAAACGGCATGACCGCACAAGCCGGCATCTCGTACACGGGCCTTGAGAGCCTCGACAGTTACAATGCCACGCTCGGACTCACGATACCGCTGAACTGACCATCGAACGCCATCGAAGCACGGCCAAGATCATTCCCTGCCGGCGGCCTCCAGCATCCAGTCGATGAAGGCGGTCACTTCGGGCCGGTCTCGGGCATCGCCGGTCGTGACCAGGTCGTAGCCGATGTCGGTTGTGACCTTTTCACGAAACGGGCAGACGAGCAGTTCCGCATCGACCGCCTCGCGCAGAATAGGCCAGCTGGCCAGCACCATGCCCTGGCCTGCGATGGCGGCCTGTACCGCCAGGCCATAGTCGCTGAAGTGCAGTCCTTCGCCGGTGATCAGTTCGTCAGCCCCGACCTGAGACAACCAGCTTTCCCAGCCAAACCACTTGCGGGTCACATGGGCCCATTCCAGGTGCGACAGGTCCCAGTGGATCAGGGTTATGTGCTTGAGATCTTCCAGCCGGGAGAGCCGGGGCGGGCCTTGCGCCAGTGACGGGCTGCAGGCGGGGAAAATCTGATCGTCAAAAAGCCGATTGACGATCAGATCCCTGTTGTCTTCGACGCCGTAACGCACGGCAATGTCGACCGTGCTCCTGTGCAGGTCTACGATCTGCTGTGACGAGTCGATCAGAACGGTGACATTCGGTTCCCGTCTTCGGAATTCTTCGAGTTTTGGCACGAGCCACGCGGTGGCAAGGGACGATTCCACAGACACGATCAGCCGCTGCTCGTCTTCCTGCTCACGCATTTTCTGAACCGATGCGTTCATGTGGTGCATGGCAGCAGCCAGATCGGCACGGCCCGCCAAACCGCTGCCGGTCAGGGCAAGCCCGCGTCCCTTGCGCTCCAGCAGCGGTGTTCCCAGGGCATCTTCCAGTTTGCTGACGAGCTGTTTCACGGCGGCCGGCGTCACCCGCAATTCTTCTGCTGCTGCCGGGTAACTGAGGTGCCGGGCAACGGCTTCAAACGCCCTAAGCGCGTTCAGAGAGGGTAACCAGCCGGTCATATTAGAAGTAAGATAAACTACCTTCTAGGATCAGATCAAATCAATTTTCCTAGCTATGTTTTCTCTGTATGTTCTGCAGATTAACTAACTCCTATGAATGATGTCACACGGACAATGTCCCAAACAGAACGAGGTGAATCCCCATGAGTTCAAGCGATGGCAAGACCCGGGATCTGGTCACCACCATGCCGGGTGCCGGCTGGGATTATTCACTGACGCGGCATCCCTATCACGACATCGAACGCCCCAAGGGACCGCACTATTGCGTCTACAACCGCCGCGAGATGGCGTGCTGTTTCGACGATCACTCCACTGAGGACGGATACTGGCTGCTGCGTCAGAAGGCGGCGCTCCTCAACACGGGTGAGCTTCCACTGCAGTTCAAAGGGCCCGACGCCGAGCGCCTGCTGGACCGGTTGTTCACCAAGGACATTACCAAGGTCAAGGTAGGACGGTGCGGCTATGGTCTTGCCTGCTATGAAGACGGTGGCCTGATCGTCGACGGTATCCTGTTGCGCCTGGCCGACGACCTGTTCTGGTATGCCCAGGCCGATGGCGACTTCTACAGCTGGGCCAGGGCCCATGCGTCAGGCATGGATGTGGAGATATCCGACCCCAGTGTCTTCGTCTCCCAGGTCCAGGGGCCCAATGCCCTGAAGATCCTAGAAGCGGCCAGCGACGACGGCATGCCCGAACCATTCGGCTATTTTGCCATTGCCCGGGTGCGCTTTGCCGGCCAGGACGTGGTGATCACGCGAACCGGTTACACCAATGAACTGGGGTGGGAATTCTACACCGAACCGCACCATGATCCGGATGCGCTGTGGGCACACCTGCGCGCAGCAGGTGCTCCGTTCGGTCTGGAGATTTTTGGTCTCGATGCCATGAACATCAGGCGGATCGAAGCCGGCATTCTCAACGCCGGGTCCGATTTCGACCATACGACGACGCCCTTCGATGCGGGCCTCGGGCGGTTTGTGGACGAGGACAAGGGTGACTTCATCGGCAAGCAGGCATTGACCAGCGCATCGCGCGCGCCGCGTTTGCTGGGCCTGAAATGCGATGGCGGCGAACCCTTGATCGGCGCGCCCGTGATGCTCAATGGCACGACAGCCGGAAAAGTGACGGCCGGAGCCATATCGCCTTATCTGGGTCATGGCATCGGGATCGGCCTGATGGACACGCCGGGCCATTCGCCGGGAACCGCGGTCACAATCGGTTGCCGCGATGGATCGATGCAACCAGGAGAACTCGTCGAGTTGCCCTTCTATGACAAGCAGGCGGAGATTCCCCGCGGCAAACTCGTGGATATTCCGGAACGCCGCTAAAAATCAGTTTGTCTTCGGCGTCGGCGTCAGGATCTCGATCGCCCCTGCCCCGACAATCAGGGCGGCGCCGGCAGCTTCCCTGAGCGTCAGAAACTCGCCCGCATAGAGTGTTGCGCTGATACCGGCGACAAGCACTTCCGACATCATGAGAATGCCAGCCCGGCCGGGAGACATGCGTTTGACTGCCCAGAAAATGATGATCACGGACGGCACAAACACAAATGCCGCAAATGCCAATGTCACGGGTGCGGCATCGATCCAGGATTGCAGCGGAACATACCGGGCGGACGGCTCAAGCATCGGCCAGACCAGGGCAAGGCCGATGAGGACGGCAAACAGATACTGACTCAGCACCGTATCGATGGCGGCCACTTCGGTGTGGCGACGCATGTAGGTGGCGCCAAAACCCCAGAAGACCCCGGCCAGCAGACCGATCACGTCGCCCACGTTGATGTTCGTCGATACGCCATCACCCGAATAGAGCATGATGAACAGGCCGGCAAAACCAACGCCAATCGCCACCCAGCGTCGCCAGGTGACAGCCTCGCCAAGGATTACCATGGCGATCAAGGTCGACCAGATCGGTGTCAGATAATAGAGCAACGTCGCCCGTATGATGGTGGTGTAGATCAGGCTGAGCGAGTAACAGACCAGAGATGCGCCAATGAATATGCCGATCAGGGTGATGGCTCGCCAATGGGTCCGGAGTTCGCGGCGCCGGACAACCGCCAGGGGCAGAAGCAGCGTCAGGCAGGCGACATTGAGGGCGACGACCGCCCAGGGTCCGCTGACCCCGGCGCCGTCGATCGACCGTAGAGGCAGCCAGAACAGGCCCCACATTCCTGCCCCTATGAACAGGACGAGGCTTGGCAGCAGGGTACCGTCTTTGTCGAGGCGCGCAGCCGCCATTTTGTTTCCGAATCCGAACGGTTACGCCAGGCCGAATGCCTTCTGGCGGGACTTGCTCCAGGTCTGGGTCAGGCGGTCGGCAATGATGGCAATGATGGCCATACCCAGCCCGGCGATCATGCCGACACCGAAATCACCGTTACCCAGGCCGATATAGACTTGCTGACCGAGGCCGTTGGTGCCGACCACGGCGGCGATCACCAGCATCCCGATACCATACATTATGGTCTGGTTGAGACCGAGCATGATGACCGGTAACGCCAGCGGCAGCTTGACCTGCCAGAGCAATTGCCACTTGGTGCAGCCCATGGCCTCGGCTGCTTCGATGACATGAGCCGGCAGATTGCGCAGACCGTGCTCCGAATAGCGGATGGCCGGCACGAAGGAATAGGCGACAATAGCAATCAGGGCGGTGAACTCGCCGATCTTGAACAGCATGACGATCGGAATCAGGATCACGAACAACGGCATGGTCTGCAGAGTGTCGTTGATCGGGCGGATGAAGGCGGAGACACGGCTGCTGTGAGCCGCCCAGATGCCGATGGTCGTGCCGAAACAGAAGGCGATGGCGACCGCAATGCCACACAGATAGACCGAGAGCATGGCCTGGGGCCAGACACCGGTGACGACCAGGAAGCCAAGGCCCAGCAACGTCCCGATGGCAAGATTCCTTCCGCCGATCTGCCAGGCCAAAAGCGTCATCATGGCAAGCAGGGCCGGCCACGGGATTTTGGTCAGCCCGAAATAAAAGATGACGCCGGCAAAGGCGATCATGACGGCGGACCGGATACTCCAGCGGTACCATGCTGCGGCTGCGAGCCCCGCTATCAGTATCGCGTAGGCGATCACAAGTTCATTCGTCAGTTCGAAGCCCCAGGAATAGGGGCTGATGGTGCCCTGGAAACCAACTTTCGTGGGCAACATGATGTAGAAGAAACTCAACGTCTTGATGGTGGTAATGGCGTTCTTGTAATTCACGATGATGTAGTTGATGGCATCGTTCATGGGCTGCGCGGGATACACCTCCCAGGCTTCAGGCCAGGCCTTGAGGATGGGCATGATCTGGACAGCGACAAGCAACACAGCCGTCACGCCAGCGGCCAGAAGCCAATACCGGTATCGTTGCGTAAAGGCTGTATCGGCGGAGAGTTCCGCGTTCTCCTTGGCAGCAAGACCGGCGGTGATGCGGTCGAGCACCATGGCGATCAGGGCGATTACGATGCCGGCCAGAAGACTCTCGCCAAAGCGCGCCTTGCGCATGGTGCTGAGGACTTCCCAGCCAATGTCGTTGGTGCCGCCGATAATCGAGGCAATGATGATCATGCTGAGCGACGCCATGGTCGCCTGATTGACACCAAGCAGGATCTGGCGCTGGGCGGTGGGAATCTGAACTTGCCAAAACAGCTGAGATTTGGTCGCCCCCGACATGATGCCGGATTCGATGATTTCCGCCGGCACGCGGCGCAGGCCCAGGATGGTGTTGCGTACCATGGGCGGAAAGGAAAACAGCACGCTGGCGATCAACCCGACGACAGGGCCGAACCCGAAAAGAAGCAGGATCGGCAACAAGTAGGCGAAGGCCGGAACGGTCTGCAAGATGTCGAGCGTGGGCATGATGATGCGTTCAGCGCGGCTGGAAAAGAAGCCCCAAACCCCGAAGAAAAATCCGACAAGAAGGGCAAGTGGCACGGAGATCGCCACAAGAGCCACCGAGTTCATGCTTTCTGCCCAATAGCCGACGATGACCATGTAAAACAAGCTGGTTGCGGTGAACAAAGCCAGTTTCCAGCCAGAAGCTGCGTAAGCAACGATCGCGCACAAAGCGAGCGTCACCGACCACGGCAACCACTGAAGCACGTTACGCGCACCCGCTATCGGCCAGTCGAGTAATGCCGAAACGCCCCGGAAGAACCATCCAAAGGTGTTCACGAACCAGGTCATACCGATATTCAGAGCTTCTTTTACCGGGAGCACCCAACCCTCGGGATAGATCGCAAGCCATTCCTGATTACCCTGGACAGCAAGGCAAGCAAGAGTGATGGCCAGGACAATCAACCAGTGAATCACCGAACGGTCCGCGACGGCCTTCATCTTATGTGCCCTCATTTGCCAGGCGGCGTTCGGCCTCGCGGGCAAGTTCGGCGACGACAGTCTGGGAACTGGCGACGCCGACAATCGAGCCATCGGCACGCTCAACCGCGACACCGTCCGGGTGGCTCGCGAGCTGCGGCAACAATTTTTCAACGGTCATGCCGGCCGCTACCCGCGGAAGGCCGTCGGTGGTTCCGTTTGCATCCATCGCCACCTCGCCCGCGGTCAGGACCCGGATCAGCGGCACGTCGCTGGTGAATTCCGCGACATAGTCATCGGCCGGGTTGACGATCAACTCAGCCGGCGTTCCCATCTGGACAATCGCGCCATCGCGCATGATCGCCATGCGGTCGGCGATACGCAAAGCTTCGAGGAAGTCATGGGTGATGAAGACAATCGATTTGCGCAAGACCTGCTGAATGCGCAGGAACTCATCCTGCATCTGGCGGCGGATCAAGGGGTCAAGCGCCGAGAACGGTTCATCGAGGAACCACAGTTCGGGCTCGACTGCCAGTGATCGCGCGATACCGACGCGCTGCTGCTGGCCGCCGGAGAGCTGGTGAGGATAGCTGGTTTCACGGCCTTGAAGGCCGACAAGATCGATCACCCGTTCGGCGGCCTTGCGCCGCTCGCCAAGGTCGACGCCCTGTAGCTTAAGGGGGAACGAGATGTTGTCGATGACATTGAGATGAGGCAGGAGACCGAAGTTCTGGAACACCAGGCCCATCTTGTGACGGCGGAACTCGATCAGTTCCTTTTCCGAAACGCTCAGAAGATCCTGACCGTCAAGCAGGATTTCGCCGGCCGTTGCCTCGACCAGGCGCGACAGACAGCGGACGACCGTCGACTTGCCTGAGCCGGAAAGCCCCATGATGACAAAGATCTCACCGACCCGGACATCGAAGCTGACGTCGCTTGCAGCAACGATGTGACCAGCGGACCGTATCGTGTCGGCGTGGGCTGCCGCGTCACCAACATCGCCATTGCGGCTGTCGAAGAAACGGTTGGGCTCCGATCCATAAACCTTCCAGATATGACGACACGAAAGTTTGATTTCTTCGGAAACCGTCGCCGTCGACGTGTCTTTTCCCGCCATTCTCTCCCCACTCCTGATCGTCCGGCAAATCCCTCATCCGCCGGTCCGGACGGTGCATACCTTAATGGCACTTGGTCCGGAATGACAGCGGGACCGCCACTGCCTGTGGACGGTCCCGCTGCCGTTATCGTTTGTCTGTTCGCTGAACTCGATCAGCTGCCCGCAGCGTCAATCCACTGCTTCCAGGTCGACTCGTTCTTGGTCATCCACTCGGCAATGACTTCCTCGAGCTTGCGGCCCTTGTTGTCGACTTCGAGCATCAGCGCGTTCTGGGTGGCGTTATCGATGCTCATCTTGTCAATCAGCTTGTAGGCTGCCGGCCATTTGTCCTTGAAGCCTTTCCAGACAATCTTGCCGATGTCGGCCTGCTCGAAGCCGCAATCGTTCATGGCGTCCTTCTTGAAGCCATGGCTGGCATCGGTGGCGCAATCGGCGTGGGCTGCCGGCAGATCGATCCAGTCGAATTTGTGCTCGGCATGGATCCAGTGCGGTGCCCAGAACATCATCAGGATGGGTTCCTTGGCGGCATAGGCACTCTTCAGCTCGGCAATCATGGCGCCCTCGGAACCACCGGCAATCGCTGCCAGGGGAAGCCCGGCGTTTTTCACGAGATCCTTCGACCGTGTACCCCAGTCTGCAGGATAGGTAACAAGACGGCCCTTGGGAAAGGTCTCGGCGCTGCCAAATGCCTGCGCACACTTGATCAGAGCGTCGGCTGCAGGAAGCCCCGGACACTTCTCAGCCATATACGGAGGATAGATCCAGCCTTCACGAGGCTTCAGACCCAATGAACCCACTTTCACGATGTCGCCGCTGGCTACGGCCTTGGGATAGACGTCGCCGACATTGTTGCTCCAGACTTCCGGCTGAAGATGAAGATTGCCTTGCGAGATGGCGGCAAACTGCGGAACCGCGCCCGCGGTCACGAATTCGACGTTGTATCCCATCTTCTTGAGAGCCGCCCCGGCAATGTGCGCGGAAATGTGCTGTCCGGTCCATTCGTTGATGGCGATCTTGATCGGATCGGCCGACTCCGGGGCCGCCGCCTGGGCGCCGCCTGCCAGAACACCGGCGAGGGCGCATACCGACGCCACGTATCTGAGCGTTTTAACCACTTTTGAAGACATTGTTTTCCTCCCTGTTATCAAGTCCAAATCTGAAACTGCGGGTCGTTGCTTGACCTTATTTTTATTGTACGATCATATTAAAAAAAACTTCAAGCTTCTTTTGACGGGGTATCATATGACATTGCGGAACGACAGCAAGAGGTTAAGCCGATAAAATGCCAAAAGTCGGAATGGCACCGATCCGCAGAAAACAGCTGATCGACGCGACAATCGAGTGTCTGCATGCGGAAGGGTATCATCGAACGACCATAAACCGGGTCAGCCGTCGCGCGCACCTGTCACCGGGGCTTGTCACCCACTACTTCGAAGACAAGCACGGATTGCTGGTTGCCACCTTGCGCGAACTCAACAAGCGCTTGTCAGGCGCCACCGCCAAACGCCTCGCCGCCGCCACGGCACCCCGCGACCGGTTGCACGCCATCACAGACGCGCAGTTCGATGAAGAACAGTTCTCGCCGCAACTGGTCAGCGCCTGGTTCGCCTTGTGGGGCAACCTGCACGAGCTTCCCGGTATCCAGCGGTTCCAGATGATCTATGAGAAGCGCCTGCGCAGCAATCTGACATCTGCCGTGCGGCCGCTGGTGCCCGATGAGCGCGTCAGCATGGTGGTCGATACATTGATGGCGCTGATTGACGGTTTGTGGCTAAAAGGTACTTTGACGGCAAGCGGAATCGACGGCGAACGGGCCCGTGCGATCATTCGAGACCACGTCGACGGCATCGTCGAGGCGCCAAACGGCCGGTAGAGCAGAATGGGGGCTCGGTAATGCCGACAGCAATCGCAAAAGACTGGTATGAAACCATCCCCATGGGCGACGGCATTACGCTGATCCGCGAGTTGCATGTGGGCACCTGGTTGAGATGCAACATCTGGCACGTGCGTGGCCGGGACCGGGATTTCCTGGTGGATGCCGGAATGGGTGTGAGGCCGCTCAAGACAGAAGTCCCTCAGATTACCGAGCGCCCCCTGACCGCAATCGCGTCGCATTGCCATTTCGACCACATTGGCGGATCACACGAGTTCGAGTGCCGACTGGGGCACAAGGCCGAGGCCCACATCATGGCGGATCCGACCGTGGGAAACACCGCGTCTGCAGGGTGGATTCGCGCGGAGACCTTTACCGCCGTACCGTACGAGGGTTTTACCTTCGAAGACTACGCCGTGAAACCGGCGCCCCTGACCGGCTTTCTCGACGAGGGCGATGTGGTCGACCTGGGCGACCGTGTCTTTCAGGTCTACCATCTGCCCGGCCATTCACCCGGCTCAATCGCACTCTACGAGAAAGACACACAGATCCTGTTCAGCGGCGATGCGATCTACGACGGTGCCCTGTTTGATACGGTCTATCATTCCGATCCGGCGGTGTATCGAGAGTCCCTGACAAGATTGAAGGAATTACCGGTGGCCGCCGTGCACGGCGGCCACTTCGGCTCGTTCGGCCGCGATCGGATGATCACGATCATCGATGAATATCTGGCCGGCGGCAGGCGATTGGCTGACATCGGGTCCTACCTCGATGACCAGGCAAACTGAAATTATCATCCGAAAATCACGGTAGAAAGCAATGACTCAAAATACAATAATCCAGAACGCTTATGTGATTACCGGATCTTCCAGTGGTATCGGCGCAGCACTCAGTCGGCGGCTGGCCGGTCCCGGCACTGGGATCATCGTCCACGCCCGGCACAATCGCGACGGGGCGGAAGCGGTGGCGGAACAGATTCGTGAAAAAGGCGGGGCGGCACAGGTGGTGATGGGCGACCTTGCAGAAGAGCACAACGCCGCACGTGTGGTTGAAACAGCCGTCAGTGAATTTGGACGGATCGACGGTCTCGTGGCCAATGCGGGTATCCCGGTGCTCAAGAACCTCGAAGAAGGAAGCCGGGCGGATCTCGATTATGCCTTCGGCACGAACCTGTTCAGCTTCTTCGAGCTGTGCCAGGCCGCACGCCCTCACCTTACGAAAGCGCCGGAACCCAGGATCGTGGCCGTGGGAAGTTTCACCGCCTACCTGTTTCGCAACGACATGCCGAGCTTTCCCCTGTCGTCGGCGTCCAAGGGTGCGCTCGACACCATGGTGCGTTCACTCTCCCTGGAACTGGCGACCGATAAAATTACAGTCAACTGCGTGTCGCCCGGCTATGTGGAGAAGGACGAAGGTACGGGCGACAGCGTCGCCGTGGCACGCCGCGCCGAGATTGCCGGGAAAATTCCCCTTGGCCGCTTCGGCAAGCCCGACGAAATCGCGTCAACCATCGCCTACTTGCTGTCGCCGCAGGCGCGCTACATCACCGGACAGACTATTCATGTGAACGGTGGTCTGGTGTAGGGCCGGCGATCATCTCGCCGCTGCTTTCAGCTTTTCATGGAACACCCGATGGTGGTCCAGATAGTCCTGCAGATGGGGCGCCTTCGCGACGGCATCGGCAAATGTCATGCCGCCCTTTTGCGGTTTCGGCGGCGCGATCCCCTTGCTTCCCGACACGTTATCGTGCCAGCCCGCCACATCTTTCCAGTCTTCAGGCAGGCTATCGGCCTGCCATTCAAAAGCATGGGGGGCGTGGCTCAATCCCACCCGTTGCCAGAAGTCGGCGATGATGCCCTGCGGGTCGGCCTGCACGGCTTCGGCTTCGATGACGAAGGGGTGTGCACCGCGCTCCTCTAGCCATTGGAAATGGCGCCATTGGGCTTCCAGGCCGATCTCTTCGAGACTGACATCGGGATCGAGTTTGAAATAGGACAGGATCGATCGTTCGGGATCACGAATCAGGAAGACATTTGTCAGAAGGTCGGAAAAGTCCGGGTCGTCGAACAGGCCGGGAACAATGTAGTAGCTCATGTCCTTGATAAAGACGGTCTGATCACGCGCGGCATCGAGGATGGACTGCCTGATATCCTCATAACGCACGGGCTTGGTTTGTTCCTCGTCGAAATGCGGCAGAGGCCTGACTGCCCGGTTGACGTAGTAGTCGTAGAGGAACGGTTCATGAAAGCAGGTGCAATCGCCCCGCGCCCTCATGATCCGTTCGATCGCAGTCGACATCGAGCGGGGGTGGCACCACAAGGCAATTATCGCGTGCATGCTCCAAGTCCCGTTCAGTCTTGCGGCGGCAGATAGTCGAACGCCCAGTCATTGTAGCGGCTCCGCCCCCTGAACCATGCCGCATCGCGACCACCCGGGTCATGATCCCAGGGCGCCGGTCGGCCAAAGCTCAAGGCGCTGTGCACCATTGCGCGGCGGCGCTGGCTGAGGAGGATGGCTTGCGTCAATCCCGATGCATCCCACTTGTCTGCGGCTTCCTGGGCAAAGGTGGCCAGGATGTCGGCGTGATCGGGGCTGCCGGCCAGATTGTGCAGTTCATGGGGGTCGGCTTCGAGGTCGAAAAGTTGCGGGTCGAAGGCGCCGGAGGTCGTGTACTTGTGCCGGCCCCGTCTGATCATGAAGATCGGCGCCGGTGTTCCATCCGCCATGATCTCGGCATAGAGCGGACGTTGGGGATCGCTCGACGGCGCGTTCAGGGTGTCGAGCATGCTTGTGCCATCAAGCTCATCGGCCGGACCGGCTGATCCGTCCGGTCCGTCCGTGCCCGCCAGATCGAGAAGGGTTGGCAGAAGATCGACGAGAGACACGAGTTCGCGGACCCGGGCGGGGGCAAATTTCGACGGAGCATGTAGGATGAAAGGGATCTTCAGGGACGGCTCGAAGAACACTTTCTTCAGCCACATGCCGCGCTCCCCCAGCATCTCGCCATGATCCGAGGTGAAGATTATTACCGTGTCCTCGGCCTGACCGGAATCGTCGAGGGCGTCCAGGAGTGTGCCGACCTGATCGTCGATGAAACTGACGGACCCGTAGTAAGCCCGCCGCGACCGGGTGATCTGCTCCTGTGTCACATAGGCGCCAAGCAGGCCGGACTGGCCCATGACCGTCAGGGAATGCGGGTCGCGTTCAGCCTCGGGGATATCGGCGACCGCAGGGTCGGGAATGTCCTGACCTTCATAGAGATCCCAGTACTCGCGGGTGCACAGATAGGGATCGTGTGGATGGGTGTAGGAGACGTGGAGGAAAAACGGCCGGTCGCCGGGATCGCGGGCGTAGTCAAAGATCCGGCGCGCGCCGTGGAAGGTGGCGGCGGTGTCATAGTCGATCTGAACGCTGCGGCCACAAACGCCCGATCTGGTCAGCATGGACAGGTCTGTGACATCTCGCTGCTCGCCGGTGCTCCAGTCCGCGCCCCAGGAAAAATCAGCCGGATAGATGTCCGACGTCAGGCGTTCCTCGAAGCCATGCAACTGATCGGGACCGACAAAATGCATCTTGCCGCTCAGGCAGGTGTGATAGCCCTTCGCGCGCAGATAGTGCGCATAGGTCGGGATCGATGCCGGCAGTTCGGCGCCGTTGTCATAGGCACCGATACGCGACGCCAGCATGCCGGTGGCCATGGAGAAACGCGATGGCGCACACAGGGGAAAATTGCAATAGGCGTTCTCAAAAACCACGCCTTCCTCGGCGAGGCGGTCGAGATTGGGTGCATAACAGACCGGGTCGCCATAGGCGCCCAGGACCGATGCGGTAAGCTGGTCGGTCTGGATGAGGAGAATGTTGGGTGGCCGGGTCATGGTCGCACTCGTCTTACGCATTTACGGTTTACTGTTTTTCAGGTGGTTCCAGAGGAAAAATAAACCCTCTCCCGGGAATCCGGGAGAGGGTCGAAACCGCCGATCCGGCAAACACCGCCGGACCGGTATTGTCGTTTTCGATCAGGCGAACCACCAGCGTTCCATCGCCTTGTGTCCGTCAAGATCCCAGTTGGCAGCCATCTGCTCTTTATGGGCGATCTTGTTCGACCGTGCCCAGACATAGTTGGCAAACATGGGCACGATGGTGCCGCCGTCATTGTGCACAAGGGTCTGCATCTCTGCATACATGCCCCTGCGCTTGGCGTCGTCGAGTTCCTTGCGCGCCAGAAGCAGAAGTTCGTTGAACCGTGCATTCTTCCACACCGTGTCATTCCACTCGGCTGTGTCGGAATAGGCGGTTGAGAACATCCAGTCTTCCGTCGGGCGACCGCCCCAGTAGCACGCACAGAACGGTTTCTTGTTCCACACATTGCTCCAGTAGCCATCGTTCGGCTCACGCACGATGTTAAGGTCGATACCAGCCTTTGATGCGTGTTCCTTGTAGAGAACCGTGGCGTCGACGGCGCCAGCAAACGCCGCGTCGGCCGTGCTGACGTCAACCTTGAGGCCTTCCATACCTGCCTTCTTGAGGTGGAATTTTGCCTTGTCGGGATCATAGACGCGCTGTGCCAGATCCGATGCGTGGTAACGGTTGGCCGTGCTGATCGGGTGATCGTTGCCCAGGGCACCGTGTCCAAGCAGAACCTTCTGCAGGATTTCTTCCCGGTTCATGGCGTATTTCAAGGCCAGCCTGACATCGACATTGTCGAAGGGTGCCACATTCGTGCGCATCGGGAACGTGTAGTGCAGCGTGCCCGCCTTTTCCTCGACCGTGATGTTGGGAACACGCTTCAGCAGATGAAGCGTCTTCAGATCAGCACGGTCGGCAAGCTCGACTTCGCCAGAGCGCAATGCGTTGATCCTTGCGGCAACATCGACGATCGACACGAGTTCGACAGTATCGAAGTTCGCGTGATCGGCTTTCCAATAGTTCGGATTGCGCTCGAAGCGCGCCTTAACGCCGGCATTGAATTCCTTCAGTGTGTAACCGCCGGCACCGACACCGCTCTTCCAGTCTGCCTTGCCGTCGACGGCAGGCATGATGGTCAAATGGTAATCGCTGACGATGAACGGGAAGTCGGCGTTGCCGTCCGACAGTTCGAACACAACCGTGTTCTTGCCGTCGGCCTTCATTTCCTTGATCGGTGCAACGATCGGCTTGGCGGCCGACTTGGAGTCCTTGCCACGGTGGTGATTGAAGGAGGCAATCACATCTTCTGCGGTGACATCCTTGCCGTTGTGGAAGGTGACACCCTTGCGCAGGTTGAAGGTCCATTGCTTGGCGTCATCCGAAGCGTTCCAGCTCTCAGCAAGCTCGGCCCTGATGTTGCCGTCATTGCCGACTTCGGTCAGGCAGTTGTGCAAAGCAAAGTTGACCTGAGTCATCATGCCGTTTTCGGTCGTCGCCGGGTCGAGTGAATCCGTTGTCGAACCATGACCGGTACCGATGCGGAATGCGCCGCCCTTCTTGGGCGTCATGGCGGAGACTTCGGAGACGAAGGTGTTGGCGGCGGCCACGGTTACACCGGTAGCAAGCGCGCCCTGCATGAACTGGCGGCGGTTGATTTTGCCCGTCGAGAACAGGCGTCTTAGATTGCGATAGGTCTGCATTCATTTCCCTCCCTGGAAATACTTCTGAGTTTATGGACGTTCACAATATGCCCACGGGACAGCCGGTCAGACCTTTTCAGTCCTGTCAAATTCGGCATTCCTGCTGACACGCTAGCAAATCCCAGCGCCCGGCGTCGACAAAAATTGGGCCGGCCCACCATGTTTTGAACCAGACTATTAGATGAACTAATTTTTTGAGACCCTCGTTTTATCGCAAAAGATCGCGCAAAGAGACATCCGGATCGGCAAGCTGGGCAGGGTCCACGTCCATGGCATTCGACATTAGACGGCGGCTGACCGCTACATCCTTGGCGGCGCTGACGGCGATGACGCCGGCGAGTTTTGTGCCGTCCATGTAAAACACACTGAACGATCCCGAGTCCGGATCGCCCCTTACGATGCCGCCGTCCCAACTGCCGGGCAGGCCCAGAAACTGCAGGTTCACGCCGAACTGGTTCGACCAGCCCCAGGGGTTTTCCGAATACGGTGTTTCGTCGCCAAGCATGACGCGCGCCACTGCCGCTCCTTGGTCCTGGGCATTCTTCCAGGTTTCCATCCGGAGCGTACGGTTGAGCCACGGACTGAAATGATTGGTGACGTCACCGGCGGCAAAGATGCGGTCATCGGACGTGCGGCCATACTCGTCGACCTTTATGCCGTTCTCGACATGGAGACCGGCCGCCTCGGCAAGTTCCGAGTTCGGAATTGCGCCGATCCCAACGACGATGATGTCGGCGGGATGCGCGGTGCCATCCGCACAAATGACCCTTGAGCCGTTTTCGTCGGTCTCGAACCTGTCGAGTCGCACACCGGTATGAACCGCAACGCCATGACCGGCGTGCAATTGGGCAAAGTGATCGCTGATCTCTGGACCGACGACACGGGCCATCAGGCGGTCGGCGTATTCCAGCACCGTAACCTCACAGCCCAGTTCGCGGGAGGTGGCTGCTATTTCCAGTCCGATCAGCCCGCCGCCGATGACAACCAGCCGGCGGCCTTCGGTCAGTTCCCGCTGCAATGCCAGACACTCGTCGATATCCCTGAGGTAGTGTATCGGTGCCTCGTTGCTGCCGGGCAGTTGCAGGGTCCGGACACGGGTCCCGGTTGCGATCATAAGCCGGTCATAGGCAACCGTGTCACCGGAATTCAGCGTCACCGTCCGGTTGTCGCGGTCAATCGACGTCACTGTCCGGTTCTTCAGCAGTTCGATACCGACCTCCGCGAGTTTTTCCTCGGTCGCAAAATAGGTGCTTTCGATGGATTCCGACCCGGCCAGGACGGCCTTCGACAACGGTGGGCGTTCATATGGCGGATGGGTTTCCTCGCCGATCAGAACCACGCGGCCTTCAAAACCCTTGTCACGCAAGGTGCGCGTGGCCCAGTATCCGGCCTGACCGGCACCGATCACCACTATTGTCCCGATCTCGCCCATCGGAATCCGACTCCCAGAAAAATTGACGGTTCGCCGGCAACTCGGCGTGCCGCAACCTCGCCACTAAGCCTCTCATGTGTCAATAGGTTGTTTTCACCGGCGCGCCTGAGCAGGCATTGTTATCGTTGCAGATTGCGGCGTCGCACAATATGGTCACGCCCGGTGTGCCGGCCGGGGCGGCGCACCGGCAAGAGACAACAATCAGGCAAGAACAAAACATCCATGGAACGTGTCGACTGCATTGTTGTGGGAGCGGGCGTTGTCGGCCTTGCCGTTGCGCGGGCTTTCGCTCTTGCAGGTCGCGAGGTCATCGTACTCGAACAGCATCACCGGTTCGGATCAGTGACAAGCTCGCGCAACTCCGAGGTCATCCATGCCGGCATCTATTATGACCCGGTCAGCCTCAAGGCGCGGTTCTGTGTGGAAGGCAGAAAACTGCTTTACGACTATTGTGTCGAACGCGGCATTGCCCACCGCCAACTGGGCAAGCTGATCGTGGCAATTTCGCCGCTGGAAATTCCAAAGCTCGCAAAGATCCAGGAGAATGCCCAGAAGTCCGGCGTTACCGATCTGACATTCCTCAGCCGGCCGGCAGTGAGCGAAATCGAACCTGCCGTGAATTGCGTCGCCGGACTGCTGTCTCCGTCAACCGGCATTATCGACAGTCATGACTTCATGCTCAATCTGGCAGGCGACGCAGAAAATGCCGGCGCCACATTCGTCTACGGCGCCAAAGTCGATTCGGGCGAAGCCGGCAAAGGCGGCATAACGCTTGAAGTCGGCGGCGACGATCCCTGTTCGCTGTCCGCGACGACCGTGATCAATGCCGCCGGACTGGAAGCGCAGGCCCTGGCGCGGTCCATCACCGGATACAGATCCGAAACCGTGCCGCAACTTCATATGGCCCGCGGCAACTATTTCTCCCTGACCGGCAAGTCCCCCTTCAGCCATCTGGTCTACCCGGTCCCGGCCGATGGCGGACTGGGCGTCCACGTAACACTTGACCTTGGCGGCCGGGCCCGTTTCGGGCCCGATGTGGAATGGACAGAGGAAGAAACCTATGACGTCGCCGCTGAACGGGCAGAGGCATTCTACAAGGGTATCCGGCGGTACTGGCCGGACCTGCCCGATGACGCCTTGCAGCCGGACTATTCGGGCATACGGCCAAAGCTCTCCGGCCCCGGGGATCCGGCTGCCGATTTCATCATCCGGGACGAGGCTGAAAATGGCGGACGCGGGCTGATCAACCTGTTCGGGATCGAGTCGCCGGGGCTGACCGCTTCACTGGCGATCGCCGACCACGTCGTTGCGGTTGCAGGTGCCGCCTGAGTGTACTGTTTTCCGGGCGGGGAATGAGATATAGACAAGGCGTGCGCCGAGACGCCCTGGAACCAGCCTGCCAACCGACCAGCCCTGGTGTGAGATGGAAATGCAAAAATCCGAACGTGTTGACCAAGGCCGCGCACACGGCCCGGATTATGCGCGACTCCGGGCCTGGGTATTGCTGGTCTTCGCCGGTGTTGTTTGGGGTCTTACCTTTTCGCTTGCCAAGATCGCAACCGAAAGCGGCGCCCATCCACTGGGACTGACATTCTGGCAGGCGGCAATCGGTGCGGGACTTCTGATCGTCTACAATCTGGTCAAAAGCCAACGCCTGCCGCTGGACCGGCCTCACCTGTGGTTCTACCTGGCTTGCGGCCTGATGGGCACCGTCATCCCCAGCACCTTGTATTTCTATGCTGCACCGAATTTGCCGGCAGGTGTCCTGTCCATAACCATCACGACGACACCGCTTTTCACATTCGCTGCAGCCCTGT
The DNA here is from genome assembly GCA_021775805.1 of Alphaproteobacteria bacterium. Classification (GTDB taxonomy): domain Bacteria; phylum Pseudomonadota; class Alphaproteobacteria; order Rhizobiales; family JAJFHC01; genus JAJFHC01. The sequence continues at coordinate 47,529 of JAJFHD010000102.1, forward strand.
TCTTCGGCCTGGAAAAACTCGCGGTCCTGCGTATCCTCGGAGTCGGTCTGGGCATTGTCGCCGTCATCATGCTGGTGGCGCCTGACACCAGCCTGCCCGATCCCGGTGCAGCGCCCTGGGTTCTCGTGGCGGTTGCAGCGGCCCTTTGCTATGTGGCTGAAAACATGATCATCGCCCTCCGCCTGCCGTCGACGACCACGGCCGGCATGGCCCTGACGGGCATGCTCACGGTCGCGGCCCTGGTTCTGGCCCCGGTGCTCGTCGTCACGGACACGTTCGTTCCGATCACGCTTTCCGCCGATGCGGTCAATCTGTCGATCATCGGCATGGCGATCATCAATGTGGTCGCCTATGGCCTTTTCGTCTATCTGGTCGCTGTTGCCGGTCCGGTGTTTGCCAGCCAGATGGGTTACTGGGTGACCGTGTCGGGCATTGCCTGGGGCATGGTCATCTTTAACGAACAGCACTCGTTGTGGATCTGGGGTTCGGTCATGGTCATGTTCCTGGGCCTGGCGCTCGTTCAGCCCCGTGGCGCCCGCGGCAAACCGAATCACGAGAACCTGGAAACGGCGGCCTTGGATGCTTGAACGTCCGTCACCTTCCGCCGACACACCGCGACGGTTCAGCGACGATGTCAATGGCACACATTTGGCCAATGCCGTGGTCGCCTTTGTCTTTGCGGCATCGGGCCCGGTCGCCATAATCCTTGCAGCAGGTACGAAAGGCGGGCTTTCCCAGAGCGATCTCTCGTCCTGGATATTCGGCGCCTTTTTCATAAACGGCCTCGTCACCATCGCCTACAGTCTCTACTACAAACAGCCCCTGGCCTTTTTCTGGACGATTCCGGGCACGGTACTGGTCGGGCCGGCATTGGAACATCTCAGTTTCGAACAGGTAATCGGCGCGTTCTATGCGACCGGGGTCCTGATGATGGTGTTGGGGTTCAGCGGCTGGGTTCGCCGGGCCATGCAAGCGGTTCCGATGCCGATTGTCATGGGCATGGTTGCCGGTGTCTTTCTCCAGTTCGGCCTGGACTGGGTTCATGCCTTTGAAAACGGCTTCCTGGTTGCCGCCGCCATGACCGCGGCGTTCGTTCTGGCAACGCTCCTGCCGGGTCTCGGCCGTTTCCTGCCGCCTTTGATTGCCGCTCTTGCCACAGGCATAGCCGTTCTGGTGCTGACCGACGGATTTGCCGCCGATGCCCAATTTGCCCTCGCCGTGGCGTCACCGAACCTCTACCAGCCGTCGTTTTCCTGGCAGGCCATGTTCGAGTTGGTTGTGCCGCTGGCGATTACCGTGCTGGTGGTCCAGAACGGCCAGGGATTTGCCATCTTGCGCAGCGCCGACCACGAACCGCCGATAAACGCCGTCACGGTCGCCTGCGGCGGCGCGTCGATCGTGGGCGCGGTTTTCGGCACGGTGTCCACATGCCTCACCGGCCCGACCAACGCCATTCTCGTGAGTTCCGGCGAGAAGTCGGGCCACTATACCGGCGGCGTGGTCGTCGGGCTGCTGGCCCTCGTCTTCGGGTTGTTCTCGCCGGTTTTCACGTCATTCATGCTGTCGACGCCCAAAGCCTTTATCGCAACCCTTGCCGGTCTTGCCATGCTGAAGGTACTCCAAGGCGCCTTTACCGCCGCATTCAAGGAACGGTTCGCGCTCAGCGCGCTGATTACTTTCCTCGTGACGGTGTCGGATCTCAGCCTGTTCAACATCGGCGCCCCATTCTGGGGCCTCGTGTTCGGTTTCGCTGCCTCATGGCTGCTTGAACGGCACGACTATCAGGACACCGGGGGGTCTTGATCCATGAATCGCCCATCCCTGGTTCTGCTAGTGTTTCTGACTTGTCTGGGTGCGGCGGCATCCGGGCCGGCAATCGCGGATGGCTGGCAGGTCACACCCCTCAAGACAAACGGACCGGTAAAGCATATCCGGCAAACGAGTCCGGGCACCGCGTCGGTTCAAGTGGCCGGAAAGTGGTATCGGGTGACGCGTTGCGGCGCGGGCTTCTGCCTTTCCGCCACTGCGGCTCCTCCTCAAAGACGGGCGCCGGCGGGAGCGCTGCCTGACGGTCTGATGGCCCGGTCGGCCGGGCTCGATATTCGGCGAGCCTGGTTTGCAAAACCGACCAAACGGTATGGGCACGGCATCCTGGGCGACAGGATCGAGGCCGGATCGCTCGTGGCAACAGACCGTGACAAGCACCGGTCCCAGGTCACGCTGCCGCGTTCTGCGGTCTTCGAGGACCTCGAACCGCGGATTGCCGACCTGGACGGTGACGGCCGCGCCGAGATTGTGGCGATAAAGTCCTATCTCGACCGTGGCGGATCGATTGCGGTTTACGGGCTCAGGCAAGGCCGGCTTCGGCGCCTGGCGCAAACGCCCGCGATCGGACGCGCGAACCGGTGGCTCAACGTTGCCGGCATCGCCGATTTCGACGGTGACGGTGCCCGCGAGATCGCTATCGTGGTGACGCCCCACATTGGCGGCACGCTGGAGTTCTGGTCGTTCAAGCGAGACAGGTTGCGCCGGATCGGATCGGCCGCCGGATTTTCCAATCATGCGATCGGTTCGCGGAACCTTGGGCTGTCCGGTGTGGCGGATATCGACGGAAACGGGCGCGCCGACCTTGCTCTACCGGACGACAGCCGCCGGTCGCTAAAGCTTGTCGGGCTTCGCAGCGGACGTGTCTCGACACTGGGAACGATCAGCCTTCCGGGCCGGATCACGCACAATATCGCCGTCATCGGCAACGCTCCCCACGCCGCCTTTCTGGTAGGATTGCACAATGGCCGGCTGATCGCAGTTCATCGCCGGTAGCATCGTTTTCCGGTTTTTTTCTGTTGCGGTGGGACCCGCCGCATTCCGCCTCTCGGGTCAGGCAGCCCTCTCGGCCGATGCCAACAGGTTCAGCGATGCGCGTTGCCGCCCTAGACGGCCTGTTCAAGCGGTGTGTCGGCCGCGATCTGCCAGAGCTCATCGGCCAGGAAGCCCGCGATTTTCTGCATGCCGCCACATTCGATGCCGGCGCGCTCCTCGGCGCCCGCGTTGTAGTTGGTGTTGGTGTTGACGTCGTAGACCACGGCGGTCCCATCGGGCCGTCTGATGAACTCCACGCCGGCAATCTCGATATGGTTTTGGCCCAGGAACCGTTCCAGACGGCCGATCAGGGGGTCGTCGAATCCGGTATCGATTTCAAATCTGGGGCCGGCGTCCGCAGGCGCTTGTGCAGCGTCCGCGGGGCAGAACTCTTCAAAATCCACATTGCACGCGTCGGCCGGACAAAGTTCAAAGCTGCCACCGCTGTAAACCCGCACGGCATAGTGGAATTTTCCGCCGACAAATTCGACCCTGGTGATGAAGTCGTCGTTGGTTTCGATTCTTTCCTGGACCAGCCAGACATCGTCGACCGCATCGGACACGCCACCGGCATCGAGCGCGTTCTCAAGTTCTTCGACGCTGTCAAACAACTGAACGCCGAGGCCTTTGCCGCCCTGATTCGGTTTGACGAAGAACGGCGTTATGTCCAGGGCAATGGCCGCATCGAGGATCTCATTCCGGCCAATCGCCACAACGGTTTCGGGCGTTGCAATACCCGCCTGCCTGAGCAGAATCTGCTGGGCCGCCTTGTTAATCTCCAGTTGCAGGACACTGCTGCCATTGATGACGCGCCGCCCGTGGGCCTCGAGCCAGCGCAGGACAATGTCCGTGCTTTGATTTGAGTGCAGATGTCCGCGGGTGTAGTTCGACGCACTCATCCGTGAAAAGAAAACGCCTTCCGGAGGGGCCGCACGCAAATCGAGCTGATGCTGGTCGAGCAGCCATTCTTCGTAAGGCGCTCCCGAACTTTCCAGAGCCTGCCGGAGCGGCGGCAGCCAGGCGCTGTTTTCGTGAATGACATGAATTTTTGGATTTGATGGCATTTTCAGGTCTCCCGGCCAGGAATACGGCGTGGCTTCGCATTACACTACGCTCGTTACAACACTACGTTCGTTATATAGAACAACTTGTATCATAAACAATATAAATCCGTCCAATCAAACGTAGCTCACCAGAAAAATTTGTCCCCCAACGCTGATCATGCCGTTTCTGTCGGACATGTCGTTGGACTGAAACTCATTCATTATGTTATATGAAACAACATGTTGAACGCAGAACAGAGCCCGGTCACCGGCGCGGCACTACCCGTGCAATATCGATTTCGCGCCAATGGCTTTGAAAAAGAGAAGACATATGTTCTTGAACCCGACGCCTTGGTGATTTCCGGCGACGACGTTCCGCAGAGACGGATCGACTACATCGACATTGTCCGAATCCAACTGACGTTCTCGCCAACCCGTTGGCAACGAAACCGGTACCAGGCGACCATACATCCAAAAAAGGGGCGCCGGATTCGCCTTGCAAGTTCGTCTTATAAAGGTTTTGGCGACTTCATCGCCCAGGACGACGACTACAGAAAGTTCGTGATCAAGCTACGCTTCCGCGTCTTTCGTGCGAATCCAGCGTTCGAACTCCTGGGCGGCATATCCCCCATGCAGTATCTCGGGTATTGGGCGCTCTGCTGTTTTATTGCCGTAGGGTTCCTGGTCATTGCATTCATGCTCTTCAAGGTCGGCATGTCAGCGCTGATACTCGTCAAGTTGGTTATCATTGCCCTTTATATCCCCACCCTTGCCCGCTTCATGAAACGGGCGAAGCCGGTCCGCCGGTTGCCGCTGCGCATTCCACGGGATTATCTGCCGTGGCCGGAGACGCTTTCGTCGAAACCTTAGGGACAATCCGCCTGACTGATTATTCGGGATCCGGACACCCCGGTGTGGAGTGCCTCGACCAGGTCTGCCCGGCGGGTCAGGACGGCGCGCTGATTGATGTAGCCCTTATCCGTGATCTCATTGGCGTCGATGCTGGGTGGCTCTGTCAGGAGCATGACTCGGTCAACCCGGTTGCTTGTGCCGGTTGCCTGTGCATTCAACCGGCCAAGACCTTCCAGAATTGCTTCCTTAAGCGCCGGTTCCTCGATCAGTTGCTCAAGCGGCGTCGCCGGGTCCAAGCCGGCCAATTGCGCACAAGCCGCCTGGATGGGGAAAATCAGCGCACCAACTTCGTCCCGGTCATGTCCGGTGATCACCGCATCCTGCACAAGTGGCGCGCAGGCGCCCAGCAAGGCAATGCGGAGTGTGCCGGTGCTGACCCAAGTCCCCGTGAGCAGTTTGAAATCCTCAGCGATCCGGCCGTCAAACACGATGCCGCGAGACGGGTCGTTGTCGTCTTCCAGACGCCCGGCATCACCAATCCGGTAGAAACCGTCGTCGTCGAAGGCCGCTTGCGTCAGGTCAGGCCGGCGCCAGTAGCCCGGTGTCACGTTCGGCCCGCGTACCTTCAACTCGAGTTTGCCGCCATTTGGCTCGAGCTTGATTTCCACACCCGGGGCGGGAACGCCCACCACCCCGGCCCTTTCGAGCGGATAGTGTGCACTGGTGGCCAGCGGTGCGGTTTCGGTGGACCCCCAGGCCGATGTCATGGGCACCGGGTAGCCAACGGCCTTTTCCGAAAGCGCCTCCAATCGCTTCCATGTGCTCTGTGGTAGAGCCGCGGCGGCGTAGAAAATCAGATCGAGATTAGAGAAGAAGTGGTCCCGGAATTCTTCGTCGCTTTCAAGACTGGGCAAAATCATGTCAAACCCACGGGGCACGTTGAAATACATCGTCGGCGCGATGTCCCGCAGGTTTTCCAAGGTGCGCTCGATCAGCCCCGGCACCGGTTTGCCCGCGTCGATGTACAGTGTCCCGCCATTGGCAAGGATCATGTTGAAGTCATGATTGCCGCCAAAAGTATGATTCCAGGGAAGCCAGTCGACGATCACCGGCGGGCGACGTTCGAGAAAAGGCCACATCTGGACGATTGCCTGCTGGTTGGAACACAGCATCCGGTGGGTGTTGATCACGCCCTTGGGCATGCCGGTCGATCCGGACGTATACAAAATCTTGGCAACGGCATCGGCGTCCGTATCATTCGCAACTGATGCCAGAACTTCGCCTGGCGCCGCCTCAATCAGGACGTCCAAGGGGATTGAGCGTCCACCGGGAAGGGGTTTGTGCGAATAGAGGTGTCTCTCGTCGGCTATCCCCAGCGCCGACAAGGCCCCGGCATACTTTTCGCCGTCGTCCGCGAACACCAGCGACGGCGTGAGTTCGGCGAAGATATGCCTGAGTTTTGCAAAGTCTGATGACAACAGGGAATAGGCCGGAGACACCGGGCAGAAAGGAACGCCCGCATAAAGCGCGCCCAATTGCACGATCGCGTTGGCGACAGAGTTGTCTGAAAGGATCATCACCGGGCGCTCTGCGGCGACACCACGATCAAGCAGGGCCTGACCCACGGACTGCGCCGCCGACCTCATCGCGGCATAGGAGTGGCGATCCCAGCTGCCATCGGCCGCCCGTTCTGCCAGAAATGTCTGATCCGGTGTCTGGTTTGACCAGCGATCCAGATGTTCGGTCAGCCGTTCGGGGTAATCGCTCAGGGGTGTCGGACAGGACAGAACAAAACCGCCGTCCTCGCAATCGTCGCGCAAAACCTTTGGTCGGGCAAACAATTCGGCGTTATTGTTCTCGGTCATGTGTGCTTCGCAGATGCTTGAAGAAAGACCCAGCAGACCACATCCTCAGTGGTCTTGTCATGCCCTAACATATCGCTCGACCTGGCGGCGTCAGTGCGGTGGCAATTTCGGTTCCGCCCGGCCGGCGGCGACCATTTCGCGGTGAGAGATGTATGTCGCGGCACCAATGATCACGCCGCCGCCGAGGATGACGATCGGATCCACAGCTTCACCAAACATGACGAAGCCCAGAATGGTCGCCCAGACCAGTTGCAGGAATGATATCGGCTGTGTGACCGTGATCGGCGCGGCTTCTATGGCGCGGGTCAGCGTGTAATGCCCGATGGTGGCGATTACGGCGGTGAGCAGGAGCCAGAACAGCTCGGTTCCGGTCGGCGTCCGCCATTGCCAGAGGGCGCCCGGCAACAGCACGATCGTGCAGAAGACCGAAAGCATCGCCACGATGATGGCGGGGTCCTGAGTGCTGGTCAGCCGTTTGGCCAGAAGGAATGAGACCGCAAACAGCGGCGCCGCGGTCAGCTGGGCAAGAGCCCCAAGCTTGATGACCTCAAGGCCCGGCCTGAGGATAATGAGGGCGCCGAGAAAGCCTGCCAGTATCGCCAGGATTCGGCGCGCGTGCAGCTTCTCGCCCAGAAAGAGCGCTGCCCCGATCGTCGTGAACAGAGGTGCGGTGTAACCGATGGCGGTCACTTCAGCGATCGGGATCCGGGCCATGGCATAAAACCAGAGCATGACCGCACAACCGTGGATCAGGCCGCGCGTCCCGAACAGCGACATGGTCCGGTGGCCAGGGTAATGATACCGCAACTTGATCAGAACAGGCAGGACCAGAACCAGACCGAAGGCATAGCGGATGAAGGCCGCCTCGACAGCCGGCAGGTCCGACCCCAGATGCCGGACGATTCCGGTCACAGCCACGAACAGTATTCCGGTCAGCACCATCCAGCCGATGCCAACCAGGGCGCCGCTGCTTCGGGGTGTTTCAAGCGTGGTCATGACCGTCTCACTCTTACAGTAGTATCGCAGGTGAGACGAATTCCATTTTCAATGCAGATCCCGTCTGCTGGAAAACAAGAGCGTCATCGGACACTCCGCGTCAGGATGCCTTGACGTTGACTTTCAAAAGATCACGCCGGCTGTCGGATGCCAACAGCCGGCGTGATCGTGTTGTGTCTTGTCACAGAGGCAAATCGCTGGAGTGTCGCTACTCGGCAGCTTCAGCGTATTCCTCCATCGGCGGACAGGTGCACACCAGATTGCGGTCACCATAGGCATTGTCAACCCGGTTGACGGGCACCCAGTACTTGTCGACACCGAGCGACCCGGCCGGATAACAGGCCTGCTTGCGTGAGTAAGGACGATCCCAGTCTCCGACCAGGTCGGCGACCGTATGCGGCGCGTTCTTCAGCGGGTTGTTTTCCCGATCGATCTTGCCGTCTTCGATATCCCGGGCTTCCTGACGGATCGAAAGCATGGCATCGATGAAACGATCGATCTCGGCCTTGGGTTCGGATTCCGTCGGCTCCACCATCAGGGTTCCGGCCACCGGCCAACTCATGGTCGGTGCGTGGAAGCCGCTGTCCATCAGGCGCTTGGCCACATCGTCGACGGTAACGCCGGCACTCTCGTCCAGCGGCCTTGTATCGAGAATGCACTCATGGGCAACCCGGCCGTTTTCGGCGGTGTAGAGGATGCCGTAGGCGTCCTTCAGGCGTTCGGCGATGTAGTTGGCATTCAGGATCGCGATCTTGGTGGCCTGGGTCAGTCCTTCGCCGCCCATCAGCAGCACATAGGCCCAGCTGACCGGAAGTATGGACGGTGACCCGAAGGGCGCGGCCGACACCGGACCGACGGCGGAGTTGTGCTCCGGATGTCCCGGCAGATAGTCGATCAGGTGTGATTTGACGCCAATCGGCCCCATGCCCGGACCGCCACCGCCGTGGGGAATGCAGAAGGTCTTGTGCAGGTTCAGGTGGCTGACATCGCCGCCGATCTTGCCCGGCTGGGCCAGACCGACCATGGCGTTCATGTTCGCACCGTCGATATAGACCTGCCCACCATGCTCATGCGTGATGTCGCAGACTTCCGTCACGGTTTCCTCGAACACGCCATGGGTGGATGGATAGGTGATCATGCAGGCGGCGAGCGTTTCGCTGTATTTTTCTGCCTTTTCACGGAAATCGACCAGGTCGATGTTGCCCTTTTCATCGGCCTTGACCGGAACAACCTTCCAGCCAACCATCTGTGCCGATGCCGGATTGGTCCCGTGGGCCGACGTCGGAATCAGGCAGATGTTGCGGCCAGACTGACCGTTTGCCGCGTGATAACCGTGGATCGTCAGAAGCCCTGCATATTCCCCTTGCGCACCGGAATTCGGTTGCTGGGAGATGGCATCGTAACCCGTGATCTGACACAGCTTGTCGTTCAGATCGTCGATCATTTCCGTGTAGCCTTCGGCCTGGTCGGCCGGCACGAAAGGATGCAGGTTGCCGAATTCGGGCCAGGTGACCGGAATCATTTCCACCGTTGCATTCAGCTTCATGGTGCAGGACCCCAGCGGAATCATGGCACGGTCAAGAGCCAGATCTCTGTCCGCCAGGCGGCGCATGTACCGGGTGATTTCGGCCTCAGAGCGGTTCAGGTGGAAGATCGGGTGGGTCAGGATCTCGCTGTCGCGCAGCATGGCATCGGGCAGACGGTACTCACGGTTTGCCTGACTGTCGTCTTCCTTGTCGATGCCGAAGGCATGCCAGACCGCTTCAATCGTTTCCGGTCGTGTCTGCTCATCGAGGCTGATGCCGACGCGGTTTTCACCGACCCGGCGCAGATTGATACCGTTTGCGACAGCCGCCTTCATTACCGTGTTCTGCAGGGATCCGACCTCGACCGTTATCGTGTCGAAGAAGACCGCCGGAGAGACGTCAAAGCCGCCTTCCTCGAGGCCTTTGGCCAGACGCGATGTCTTGCGGTGAACGGACTCGGCAATCGCCGTTATGCCCTCAGCCCCGTGATAAACCGCATACATAGAGGCGATTACCGCCAGCAGGGCCTGGGCCGTACAAACATTCGAGTTCGCCTTTTCGCGTCGAATATGCTGTTCGCGGGTTTGCAGCGCCAGGCGATAGGCCTTGTTGCCGCGGCTGTCGACCGACACGCCGATAATCCGGCCAGGCATGCCGCGTTTGTACTCGTCCTTGCTTGCCATGTAAGCCGCATGAGGGCCGCCGTAGCCCATGGGCACGCCAAATCGCTGTGTTGATCCGACGGCAATGTCCGCGCCCATTTCGCCGGGCGATTTCAACAAGGCGAGCGCAAGCGGGTCGGCCGCGATGATGGCGATGGCCTTGTGTTCGTGCAGCCGGGCAATGGTATCGGTGAAGTCACGGACAAATCCGTTGGTGCCCGGGTACTGGAAGATGGCGCCAAACACCTTGTCTGCTTCGACGTCGTCGGGCTGACCGACAATGACTTCGATGCCCAAAGGTGCTGCACGCGTCTGGATTACGGCGATGTTTTGGGGATGACAGAATTCATCGACGAAGAAGGCATTCGCCTTCGACTTTGACGCCCGTTTCGCCATCGTCATGGCCTCGGCCGCAGCCGTCGACTCATCCAGCAGGGACGCATTGGCAATGTCCAGCCCCGTCAGGTCGCTGACCATGGTCTGGAAGTTGAGCAGGGCCTCGAGGCGGCCCTGGGCAATTTCGGGCTGGTAGGGCGTATAGGCTGTATACCAGGCCGGATTCTCCAGGATGTTCCGCAATATGGGGGCCGGTGTTGTCGTGCCGTGATAGCCCTGCCCGATCAAAGAGGTCAAAACCTTGTTCTTGCCGGCGATCTCCTTCATGTGAAAGAGCGCATCGCGCTCGGTCATCGCCGGGCCCCAGTCCAGGGGCGACTCCTGGCGGATGGTCGCCGGAACCGTGGCATCGATCAGATCGTCCAGAGTTTCATAACCGACGGTCTTCAGCATTTCCTCGATTTCAGACGGCGAAGGGCCAATGTGGCGCCGGTTGGCGAAGTCGTAGGCGAAATAGTCTGTGGGTTTAAAAGGCATGCTGGCTCCCCCTCAATCAATGAGCGCTTTGTAGCCATCCAGGTCGAGCAGATCCGCCAGTTGGCCCGTGTCGGACACCTTGATCTTGTAGATCCATGAATCGCCTTCGGGGTTTTCGTTCAACTTGGCCGGCGTATCCGCAAGTGATCCATTCACTTCAACAATTTCACCGTCAACAGGGGCGTAGATCTCCGAGGCCGCCTTGACGGATTCGATGACACCTATTTCATCGCCCTTTTCAAACGTGTCGCCGGCATCCTTCTGTTCGATGAAAACAACATCGCCCATCTGTTCTGCAGCGTGTGCGGTGATACCGAATGTAGCGACGTCGCCCTCAACGGTGATCCACTCATGGTCGTCGGAATAATATGTCGTCATGGTTCTTCTCCCCTTTAGCGTTTGTAGTTCTGTTTAACGAATGGCAGTTCAACAATCTCTGCCGGATGCGGCTTGCCGCGAATGATCAGATTCACTTTTTCTCCCGGATCGCCGTGGCCCTTGGAAACATATCCCATCGCCACCGGCGCACCGACTGTCGGACCAAATCCCCCGGAGGTGATGGCGCCGATCGCATTGCCTTCGAGACACTGCACTTCGACCCCCTGGCGGGCCGGTGCACGGCCCTCAGGCTTGATGCCGACCAGTTTTTTGCCAGCACCATTCTCAATCTCACCGAGAATGCGGTCGGCACCGGGAAAGCCGCCTTCTTCGCGACGACGCTTCTGAATCGCCCACAAGAGGGACGCCTCAATCGGCGAGGTATCGTTGTCTATGTCGTTGCCGTAAAGGCAAAGCCCGGCCTCCAGCCGGAGGGAATCCCGGGCGCCGAGTCCGGCGGGCTCACAGCTTTCGTGAGCAAGAAACGCACGGGAAATCTCTACCGCACGGTCTTCGGGTATGGAAATCTCATAGCCATCTTCACCGGTGTAGCCGAGCCGGGAAATTCGGCATTCGGCACCCATGATGTCGGCGACGATTGTTTCCATGAATTTCATGTCGCGCACGGCTGGGCACAATTCACCCACCACGTCTACGGCCATCGGCCCCTGCACCGCGACAAGGGCCCTGTCCAGCAACTCAATGACGTCGACCCCGTCGAGGTTGTCGCGCATGTGCGGAATATCCTGGCCGCGCATCGAGGCATTGACCACGACAAACAGGTGATCGCCTGCGTTCGATACGATCAGGTCGTCCATGATGCCACCGTTTTCGTTCGTAAAGAACGTGTAGCGAGCCTTGCCTTCCTTCAGCGCGGTCATGCTTGAAGGCACCAGTTTTTCCAGTTTTTCCGCGGCGCCCTCGCCGCGCAATTCGACCTGGCCCATGTGGGACACGTCAAACAGGGCGGCGCGTTCGCGGCACTGCGTGTGTTCGCCTATGACTCCCATTGGGTACTGGACGGGCATTTCCCATCCGGCAAAATCGACGATCTTTCCGCCGAGTTCGACGTGGAGGTCGAACAGGGGTGTACGTTGGGTTGAGGTTTCGGACATACGGTAACTCACTCTCAAAGTTCAAGAATAACGCGTTGGCATCCGGCCGGCGACTCCATTCAGCCTGGACGTTAAGCACAGGCGTTCGGCACCAAGACGGATCACGGTCAGCATCGGCACGGCCTAATCGGCGCCAGACGATCGGTTGAGCGCTTTTGTCGTTGTTTTCATGTTCCCTCCCGGACGATGGGACCTGCCTTCTCAAGGCGTGCAGGTCGGTTGCAGCGTGCAGGGGAAACCTTTGGGGGTGATCGTGTTGGAAATTTCCGCGACAGAGACCCCGCAGGTAATCCTGCGACCCCATCTGTCGGTGGACCTGAGAGATGCAGACTGTTGCCAGCCCTTACTCCTTCGGTGACGGATTGTTTCCACAACCCGATCTTTCCAGATTGTCCCGCATCAAGCCCAGTCCGTTTACCTGAGAGTTTTCGGGGCGATTGCTCCTTCGGTGCCATTCACAGTCGAATGGGCTCTCCCGGTGCTTGATCTCTGAGCAGCAATTTCAGAGAGGACAAGAGCCGTCATATCCGGTTTTTCAGACGGTGGCAAGAATTGCTGTAGCGATAAAGACCGATTGCCCGCCACTTCCCGTAACATATCCGTGTGTTGTTGTTTGCGTCGACCCCCAACGCTTCGTAAACTGAAAGATCAACATGGAAAGCGGGATACAAAAATGCGTTGTCTGATTCAGCGGGTTTCCGGGGCGTCCGTCACTGTGGACGGACAAGTTGTCGGCGAGATTGCGCACGGCATGCTGGTGCTGGTTTGCGCCATGGCGGGCGACGACGAGACTCATGCCGAGCGGTTGGCAAAAAAGATCGTGAGCCTGCGGATCTTTCGCGACGAACAGGACCGCATGAACCGGTCTCTCCTCGACATTGGTGGCCAGGCTCTCATTGTCAGCCAGTTCACCCTGGCCGCCGACACCTCCAGAGGCAACAGGCCTGGTTTTTCGTCAGCCGCCCCGCCTGAGCAAGGCAATGCCTTGTATGAGCGGTTCTGCGATCTGGTGACCGGTCACGGCGTCACCGTTGCAAAAGGAGAGTTTGGCGCGGATATGGCCGTGTCGCTCACCAATGACGGGCCGGTCACGATCTGGCTGGACGTGTGACCTGACTGATGTTTCGAGTGTAGCCGTCGGCGTTACTCCCGGTAGGACGCATCCGTCTGGTCGAGCATTTCCTTGAGGTGTTCGAAATGGGCAACGCCGATGCCCGGATAACTTTCCCATCCGATTGCAGTCTTCTCCGCCAGTTCATGATCCATGACGTTGAGCGGTTGGCCTGTCGAATAGGCGAGCACCATGGTCTTGGCGGCGCGTTCCAGATAGTAGAGCGACTCGAAGGCGTCGGCGACGGTCTCACCGGTGACCGCAACACCGTGATTGCCCATCATCATGATCGCATGATTGCCGAAGGCGCGTGCCAGCCGGTCGCCTTCCTGCTTGTCGTCGGCAATACCGCCGAAACCCAGATCGACCGCCATGCGGTTGTAGAACCGTGCCGTGTTCTGGTCGATCGGTTTCATGGCCGGATCCTGCAAGCTGCAAAGCGTCGTCGCATAAGGTGGGTGACAATGCAGCAGCACCCGGGCGTTGGGGACCGCGGCATGAATGTTGCCATGAATGCACCAGGCTGACGGATCGGGGGCGTTCTCGCGGGTCATCACATCGGGGTCGTCCGCGTTCAGCAGCAAGAGATCGCTTGCCCTGACGGTGGAAAAGTGCCGCCATTTCGGATTGAGCAGGAACGTCTTGCCATCGGCACTGACGGCTGCGCTGAAATGATTGGCGACAGACTCGTGCCAGTCGAAATGGACAGCCAGGCGAAACGCGGCCGCAAGGTCGACACGCAGTTGCCACTCGTCCGCCTCATGGTCCTTGCCGGTCAGCCGGCTGGTCACTGCGGGCATGTTATGTCCTCCTCTTTGCGCATCGGCCGTCAGGCGCCGCCAATCGGCCGGTGACTGCGGCTATTTTCCGGTCCCATGCATCTGCCGGCGGCGTTCGCGCACCATTTCGGTGGCCTCCGGCGAACCGTTGTGGAAAGAGCCGAACCATTTGTCCCAGGGGAAATCCGCATTGCCGTAGTTGCATTCGAAATAGCGGTGATGAAGCTGGTGATGAAAAGCGCCGAGCTGGAAACGGTTCTTGTTCTTGATCAGGAGACCGTCGTAACCGGTATGCGTGGTCGCTGCCCCCAGGGTGTTCCAGTAGAAATGGAAAAACACGTGGATCGGATGCGAGGCCACAACCCAGTGGATCAGCACGGAACTCAGATAGAGAACATGTTCGACCGGGTGCATGGAAAGCCCCGACCACGGGCCGACATTGACGTTACGGTGGTGCAGGGAATGGGCAAGCCGGTAGAGCGGCGGCCAGTGCAGAAGCCGGTGAACCCAATAGAAATGAAATGACGCCCAGATCGGCAGGACCACGAACCACAGCAGGAACCAGACCGGGTTTTCTGTGAAACTCACATACGGCATCAGTTCGTTGGCATAGCCCCACATAAGCAGCACCTCATAGGCGGTCCATACCGTGACGCCACTGGCGAGGCTCCAGAACATGTTGTCGACGACCTGGTTGTTCCAGTTGAAACTGCGGGCATTCCTGGCCTGGTCGCGAGGATCGTATTTCAGCTTCTTGCCCTGTTTCCCGAAGGTGCAGAAATAAAGATGCAAGGCACCGGCGCCGACAATCATGATTGCAAGGTTGCGGACATACATCTGAGCGATCCAGCCGAACTCAAAGTCACGGCATCGTTCCAAGGCCGGCTGAAGGTAAAGCCAGACGGCAATAGCCAGCAGGGCGAACAAGGAACGTTCCGACACTTTTAGCCAGGTTGCCGCATACCAGTCGAAGATCTTCTTCGGATTGGGTGGCCAAGAAAACAGCGGTGAATTGCCGACCGGCAATTCGGGATGCCAGTTCCAGTCCCTGGACATGGCATGCGATGGCGTCTCCTGATCGTCGGTTGCCTGGCTTGTGTGTTCGCTTACGGACATTGTAATGCCCTCCGGGTGGCAGAC
>JAJFHD010000103.1 GCA_021775805.1 Alphaproteobacteria bacterium
CGAGGGTTTCTCGTACGTTGTGATCCGTAATAAGCACCCCGATCCCTCGATCAGTAAGATGTCGCACCAGGTCGCGGATATCACCGATTGCAATCGGATCAATCCCGGCGAAGGGTTCGTCGAGGAGCATGAAGGAAGGTCGGGTCGCCAGGGCTCGAGCGATTTCGACTCGTCGCCGCTCCCCACCAGAGAGTGCAATAGCCGGCGTACGCCTGAGATGCTCGATTGCAAACTCGTCGAGTAACGCATTTAACAAACCCTCACGCTCTTCGCGGCTGGGCTCTGTAATCTCGAGCACAGCGCGAATGTTTTCCTCCACGGTCAGGCCCCGGAATATTGATGCCTCCTGCGGCAGATACCCGATTCCCAATCGTGCCCGCCGGTACATCGGCAGGTGCGTGAGGTCTATTCCGTCCAGTTCGATGGCACCGTAGTCCACCGCGATCAGACCGGTGATCATGTAGAACACAGTGGTCTTTCCCGCGCCATTGGGACCAAGCAAGCCAACGGCTTCCCCACGCCTTACGGAGAGAGAGACACCCCGAACCACCGGCCGGCGCTTGTAACTCTTGCCGATCGCACGAACGGCAAGGCCGTCCGGCAGACTGACCGGTTTGAGTTCGCTAAATCCGCTCGGCTCCGATTCAGCGGCAATTTCTTCTTCAATTGCCGCGCCCGGAAATGTGAACAGCTTGCCCAATTCGCTCCGTACTCCCTATTGAGTCCCAGTACGATTAAAAATCTGTGAAACAGCCATCAAAGAAACTCCCAATCCGTCATTTTTTTTGCGACGGCAGAAATACGCCCTTGACCCGCCCGCTTGAGCCACCGCCAAATACCCTGCTTTTGCCGGTGTTCAGGTCAATCTCAAGCTTGTTTCCCTTTATCACGGTTTTGCCCTCAGTCAGAACAACATTTCCGCCCATGGTAACTTTGTTCGCCTGGACCAGCATGATCGCCCAGTCGGATGTTGCTCTCTGCCCCTTGCTCGTCACCACCACGTTGCCGCGGGCATCGAGCTTGGTCAGTTCGGTTTTGGCCTTGGCCCCTTTGGCGGCCTTCTTGAAATTCACTACCAGGCGGCTGCTGCGCAGACGTACCGAGCCCCGTGTGGCATCCACAGAACCGACAAAAGTGGCGCGATTGGCCTTCTGCTCGACCTCCATCGTGTCCGATTCGATATAGATTTCCCGCGCCTTGTCAGACTTCGGATTGCCGAAGGTGCTGGTCAGGTTCTGTGCCCGTGCGCCGTCCAGCCCGTAGGATGCGGCAAACAGGGCGATCAGGCAGCATCTGCAAAAAGCCGCGCGCATGTCTATCCGGCCTCCTGTTTTTCGCCTTTGAGGATCATGCGCGTGCGGTTCAGAAACTTGATGTTGTTGCCGTCGTCGGTCAGTTCGACGCCGTTTGCCTCAATCTTGCCCGTCGGCATCAGGACGATAACCGGCCTGTCCGATGTGACACTGCCCTTCTTGAGGTGTACATCCGCGGTTGACAGCAGGGCGGTGTAGCCACTGCTCGATGTCACCCTGACGTTGTCGACCAGCAGCAGCGTTTCCTTGTCGCCATTATAAGTACCGGTATCTGCCGTAACATTGACCAGATCGCCGGATTTCTTAAGCTTCAGATTGGCAACCACCTTTTCAAGCACAATCACCGAAGGATCGAGAGGATCCTGCAGCGCCGATGAGGCCTTGAGGACATAGGCCTGGGACTTGCGGTCAAACCCGGTCAGTGTCGGTTGCATCATCTTGACCGACTTGCGCGATACCTTTGCCGTCTGACTGGCGGTGGGTTTCTGCGGCTCTTCGTCAAGCATACCGGACTGGATTGCGAAAACACCGACCAGACCGAGACACAAAAGCGTAAATGTCACCATCATCAGAATTGTGACAACCCGGTGCATTCTGGCACCCCGGCGGCCGCGCTGCGACGACCGGCCCGGACCAAGCACATGACTGCCGGTGCCTCTGGCAGTCCTGCCGGAAGCCCGGTTTGGCGCTTGTTCGACGGTCATGTCGGTGTCCGCGGTCATCGTCTTTTCATTTCAATCTGGGCCCGCCGGGCGTAGGCGCCGGTTAACCGGCGTGCATACGCCCCAAATTACAGCCCACACCCTCAGTAGCAGCCCCGGGTGGACATTGCAGCGGAACATAATGTCCCAATTATGAGTATGCTTTTGAATCGCGTCAATATTTGGGCGTGTGCGGCGTGTGCCTCGGGTCTTGGTTTCCGTCCTTGCGCAGCGCCGTGATACTCAACACGCCTCAGTGCGCGAAAATGTCTTCTTCGGGCCATCCGGCCAGATCCAGGGCCGAACGCGCCGGCAGAAACGAGAAACAGGCATTGGCCAGGGCCATACGGCCTTCGCGTACCAGCATCTGGTCCAGATGCTGCTTGAGGGTGTGCAGGTGCAGCACGTCGGAGGCGGCATACTCCATCTGCGCGTCGGTCAGCGCCGGCGCGCCCCAGTCGGAACTTTGCTGCTGCTTGGACAGGTCGACGCCCAGCAGTTCCCGGCACAGGTCTTTCAGGCCGTGGCGGTCGGTATAGGTGCGCACCAGTTTCGACGCGATCTTGGTGCAGTAGATCGGGCTCGGCAGGGTGCCCAGATAATGCTGCAGGACCGCCACATCGAAACGGGCAAAGTGAAACAGTTTGGTCACCGACGTGTCGCTCATGAGGCGTTTCAGGTTGGGCGCGTCGTAGGTCGCCCGGTCGACCTGGACCAGGTGGGCATTGCCGTCGCCGGCGGAAAGCTGGATCAGACAAAGACTGTCACGATGGGGATTGAGTCCCAGGGTCTCGGTGTCGACCGCAACCATATTGCCGAAATTCAGAGTGTCGGGGAGATCGCCTCTGTGAAGTGTTATGGCCATGATCTCTCAACCCTAGCGCCCGGTTTGCAATCTCGGGAGAGTTGCGTGGGCTATGAATGGAATGGTGCCCAGGAGAAGATTCGAACTTCCACGCCCTTTCGGACACTAGCACCTGAAGCTAGCGCGTCTACCGTTCCGCCACCTGGGCATTGTCCGGCGCACGTGTAAGGCGATGCCCGCCCCTTGTCAACCGCCCTTGTCAACGGCCTCTGGTTGGCTCATGCGGTGGGACGCGATCGCCGGTCTTGAACTCTATACGTTGTCCAATTCATGGGTTATGAAGAAGGCACTGATTTGATGCGGGCGAAACCAATCCAGGGATGAGGCGAAAAGTGACGGCAAACAACGAAGGCGGACTGGTCACGGTTTTCGGAGGATCGGGTTTTCTGGGCCGCCATGTGGTGAGGGCCCTGGCGCGTGCGGGGTACCGGGTCCGTGTCGCGGTCCGGCGTCCGGATCTGGCAGGCCATCTGCAACCCCTGGGCGGCGTTGGCCAGATTCATGGCGTGCAGGCAAACCTGCGCTACCCCGAATCGGTTGCCGCAGCCGTTACGGGCAGCGATGCCGTGGTCAACCTTGCCGGAATCCTCTACGAATCGGGCCGTCAGAGTTTTGATGCCGTCCAGGCGTTTGGTGCCGGTGTCGTGGCAGAGGCTGCCGCCGAAGCAGGCGTTGGGCACATGGTCCATGTCTCCGCGATCGGTGCCGACAGCGACGCCGAGGCCGACTACGCCCGTACCAAGGCCGAAGGCGAAAACAATGTCCTGGAGGCATTTCCGTCAGCGGTCATCCTGCGCCCGTCCGTGATCTTCGGGCAGGGCGACGACTTCTTCAACCGTTTCGCCGCCATGGCGCGGATTTCCCCGGTCCTGCCCCTGATCGGCGGCGGTCACACCAAATTCCAGCCGGTCTTCGCCAGCGATGTCGCCGATGCCGTCGTCGCCGGCGTTTCCGGCAAGGCGAAAGCCGGAAAAGTCTATGAACTTGGCGGCCCCCAGACCCTCGATTTCAAGGAAATCTACGAATTCATTCTGAAGCAAACCGGCCGCCTGTGCGTCCTCGTGCCGGTCCCGTTCTCGCTGATGCGCATGAAAGCCTGGTTCCTGCAACTCCTGCCCAAGCCGCTGCTCACGGTCGACCAGGTGAAAATGCTGGAAACCGACAATGTGGTGAGCGCCGAAGCGAAATCCGAAGGCCGCACCCTCGAAGGCCTCGGCATCGCCCCCCATTCCATCGACGCCATCGTTCCCGCCTACCTCGAACGCTTCCGCCGCTCCGGCCAGTTCGAACGCAACCGGGTCGCCGGCAACGGGACTTGAGCAGGTGGCGGTGGCGTCGATGATGACGCCTTCACCAGCGTAACATCCGCCGGGCTTCAAGGCGACGAGGAGTCTCATTCTTATCTCCCGGGCCGGAAGGTGACTCAGGACGTGGGCATCTCGGATCACTGCTGAAAATCGGTTCTGATTTGATTCTCTGTCGTTAACGCGATAACGGCGTTCGGTGATGTGCATGCGGAGAAAGAATTTCGCAAAAAAGTCTGTTTCCAAACGCACAAAGACCATATTGTTCAAATTGACGTTTGTCCTCCTTCTCTCGATTTCGGGGACAGCGGCCGCCGATTCAGTATGTGATTCAGTCGGCGGTTCGAAATTTCCCGTCGTAGAGAATGAATCCGAATGACAGACGTCATCAAAGTCGGAGTTGATTTTTCAGAAGTGCGGGGACGGCAGAAATTGAACATGTTCCGGGCCGGAGAGCCTCCACGGTTCGCAACCCTCTACGAAACCGGGAGACTCCATTGCCAACATCGCGACAATGCGGCGCCGAAAATACAAAGCTTCTGATGTGCACGTTCCAATGTGCGATTGTGTAACCTGAAAGGTCGACCACGAACTTTGCCGGACTACGAAAGGACAAATTCTATGCGGTTGTGCATTTTTTTGATTGTTATGACCTTATCCAACTTTATGGCCGGCAATGTTTTGGCATTGTGTAGCGGCAAAATTCTGCTCAAGGACAAGTTTGATGACAATCTTACAGGATGGGTTACCGACAAAAACGCAAAGATTGATGACGGGTTATTTCACATAACCATGAAAAAAGGTAAATCCAAGCAGATTTACTTGCCGTCGTTTAAATTTTCACCTACCAAAAAATCAATATGCATAGAAATAAATATACGAATAAAAGGTAATTCGGATATTGGAATACTTTACTGGTCGGATAAGAAAGATAACAGCTTTCATGTATCGGGCGTTCGGCTGAGGGATAAGACGTATCACTATGTATGGAAATATGATTCCGGATGGACAAATATATTTGATTCGAAAGGGGGTATCCTGCCTAAAGACGGAGATATCGTAAATATTTCTATTGTTATAAACGAAAATATTGTGACGTATTTTTATAATGATATTTTAATACACAAATTTCGCGGTATTAAGCCGGAAAACAAATTCCGTGTTGGATTTGGTTTGGGATTTGCTGCAGAGTCCGCCAATAATGAATATGAAATACATGATCTAACAATTACAACGCCGGTTGAAAAATATCCAGACGTACAAGACAGGGCTTGGAAAGAATGCAATAACAACAAGGTAGAGTGGTCGAAAAGAGCGGCGTCATGCGGGTTTTTTGTTTTGGCCGGCAATATTGATGCGAATGACCGTATAGATGCACTTAAACGGGAAGGGGACGCATATTTTGAGGGGAAGGATTTTAATATTGCAATATTAAGCTATAGAAAGCTCATAGACGTTGATCCGAATAACGCATATGCAAAACAGAGAATTGAAAAGATACAAGACATCCAATTGGCTGAGAGTGGAGAAATTGACAAATTTACCGAAGATATAGTTAAAGACAAAAATAATCTGGAAGCTTATGATGGTCGCGCAAGTACGTATTATAAATATGGCAAAACAGAGTTAGCTGTATCAGACTGGGTGGCACTCATAGATGTTAGCCGTAAGGTCGCAAAACAAGCTGAGGAGTCAGGAGGTTTTGCGCCCTTCGATGTATATAGTCAAGGAGCATTACTTCAAATTTCGCTGAATCTTCCGCAAATTGCGACGGCCGCGCTGCAAGAAAAGAACTATGAGAAGGCTGTAGGTCATTTAACAACATTAATAAGAATATTCCCTGATGATATTGAGTACGTTGAAAAGCCGGCCGTGGTATTTGATAAATGGGGGAAAAAAGAAGAGGCCATTGCTGATTACACTACTGTGATTGATATTGAGCCGACTCGCACAATAAGCCAGGAAGCTTTGCGTAGACTGAAGTAAGGGTTGGTCTGTCTGTTTTTGCCCAGCCGAACACCTTGAATTATTGACCTTTTAGGTTTGAATGGGCCAGGGGTTTGACGCACCAGTGTATATGCGCCATCTGACGGCTGTGTGAGGCGGCTTATCCGTGCCGATGGTGCGGATGAACCAGGCCATCGGTCCTTTCGTGTGGGCAAATGGATGTTCGACAAAGGTCCGTTGCTTACTTTGCACCCTGCCTCGCCAGAAATGCAGACACCCGAGCCAGGCCATCTTTGAAAATCGACGGCGTGTTGGCGAAACCGACCCTGACATAGCCTTCCATGTCCATGGCGGATCCGGGTGTGAACATGACGCCTGTCTCCTCCAGCAACTTTACGCACAGGTCCCGCGAGGACATCGGCAGATCGTATTTCACCAGCGTGGTTGTTCCCGAGTGCGGCTTGACCCAGGACAGCAGCGGTTCTCGTTCGATCCAGTCCTCCAGCACCGCCAGGTTGCCGCGGGTGATCGATTTGCTGCGCTCCAGTATCCGGTCGTGGTTCTCCAGGGCAAGCGTTGCGAGATGGTCGTTGATCCGGCCGACCGAGATCGTATCGTAGTCTCTGTGGATCGCCACCGCCTCGATCACGTCTTCCGGTGCCGCGACCCAGCCGAGTCGCAATCCCGCAAGCGAGAAGGCCTTGGACATGCCGCAGGTCGAGATTCCCTTTTCGTAAACATCGGCGATCGATGCGGTCATGCCCGGCCCGTCCTGGTCGATTCCCCGGTAAACCTCGTCGCACAGAACGTAGGCGCCCACCGAGCGCGCGATCTGGGCAATTTCCTCCAGCATGGGACGATCGATCAGGGCGCCGGTCGGGTTGTTGGGGTTGTTGATCGCGATCATCCGCGTCCCGGGGATGGCGAGGCTGCGCAATTCGTCCAGATCGGGAAGATACCGGTTGTCTTCCCGTAACCTCAGAGCATGCACATCGGCACCGATACTGGCCGGGATCGAGTAGTGCTGCTGGTAGGTCGGCACCACGGCGATCACGCGGTCGCCCGGGCCGACCATCGCCTTGTGGACCAGCATGTTGGCGCCAATCGTGCCGTGAGCGACAATGATGTTCTCTGGTTTCTGATGGTCATAAAGCGCCGAGATGGCCCGCAGCAGCCGCGCTGACCCTCTGATGTCGCCATAGGTCATCTTCATGGTCAGAATCTCCGAAAGTTCGGTGTCGTTCTTGCCCGCGAGTTTCAGGAGTTGTGCAATCGTCAGGCTTTCGACGCAGGTCTCGGCCAGGTTAAGTTCGCATTTCAGCTCCCACTCGTTCATCCAGATTTCAATGGCAAAGGGTTCGATGTGCATGGAAGGGTCCTCTTGTGACTCCGTGTGCCTGGGGCCGGCTGGCGCATCCGGGTCAGGTTTCTTGCGGCGGGAAAACCGCCTCAGAAAATCGGGATCGAATCCCAGCTGTAGATCCAGCCCAGCAGGAACCCGCCGAGCACGAACCGGTAGAGCACGAACGGCAACAGGCTGGTGCGTGCGACCATCCACATCATGACCCAGATAGCGAACAGGGCTGTGACCATCGACAGGGCGCCGGCGATGAAGGCGTCCTTCTGCAGGCTCATGCTGCCTGTACCGTAGAGCTCGACGCCGGTGGCAAGTCCGAGCCCCAGGATCGTCGGCACTGACAGCAGCATGGAGATCCGCGCTGCCTCCGGGCGTTCGTAACCCAGGAACCGCGCCATCGAGATTGTGACGCCGGCCCGGCTGGCGCCGGGGATGATCGACAGCACCTGGGCGACGCCGATCAGGACCGCGTCGGAAAGGGTCGTGTGTTCCACCCGCTGGATTGTCAGGCCGATGCGGTCGGTGATCAGCAGGATCACGGCAAACCCGATGTTGGACCAGGCAATCACTTCCGCGGTGCGCAGGCTGTGAATGATGCCGCTCCTGACGACGAAGAAACCAACCACGAATATCGGGATCGTCGCCACGATCAGGTAGAGCAACAGGGTCAGCTCCGGTGTCCGCTTGCCCTTGGTAAACAGCCAGGCTGCCTTGGCGAACATCACCATGTCGCGCCAGAAATACAGCATCACCGCAAACAGGCTGCCGACGTGAACCGCCACGTCGAGCAGCGGTCCCTGGTCCCGCCAGCTGGTCAGAAGGTGCACGAGATTGAGGTGCCCCGAAGAACTGATCGGAAGGAACTCGGTAATGCCCTGTATGACGGCAAGAACAATAAGTTGATCTAATGGCACCAGGGCCGTCCCTTTAATCTCTGCGCTGTGCGCACAATCATCTTGCCGTCGTGTTAAGCAGGTTCTATATCGGAACCGGCCCGTTACGCAATATGAGCCGAATTGACAGGTTTATCTAGCCGATTGCCTATGTCTTCTGTGCCACACTAAAAATAGAACATCCGAACCGAATATGGCGAAGCTTTATCATTTTCCCCTTTGCGCGTTCTCACGCCGTATCCGTCTCGCCCTTGGCGAATATGGACGCGAAGCCGAGCTCATGGAAGAACGGCTGTGGGAACAGCGCCAACCCTTTTATGCGTTAAATCCCGCCGGCGCCATCCCCGTTTTTGTCGATGACGACGAAACCGTTGTGGCCGGGACCGAGGCCTGCGGCGAGTATCTCGACGAAACCCGCGATCGCGACCGCACCCAGACATCACTGATCGGCGAGACCCCCGCCGAGCGCGCCGAAACCCGGCGGCTGGTCGCCTGGTTCGACATCAAGTTTCACAGCGAAGTCACCCTCAATCTGGTCTACGAAAAGATCGACCGCCGCTATATGCGGGCCAACCAGGGCGGCGGTGCCCCGGACATGGGCGCGGTCAGGGCCGGCAAGGAAAACATCAAGTACCATCTGGATTACATCGGTCATCTGATCGAGGACCGGAACTGGCTTGGCGGCGACCGACTCGGCCACGCCGATCTGGCGGCGGCAGCCCACCTGTCGTGCATCGACTACCTGGGCGATGTGCCGTGGGAGAGAAATGACGCCGCGCGCGGCTGGTACACCCGGATCAAGTCCAGACCGTCATTCCGGCCCCTGCTCGCCGATCACCTGACCGGCATGCCGCCGCCCGCGATCTACGCCGATCTCGATTTTTGAACTATGCTGACGCCACAATGGCGAGCCCTCTGAAAACCAGAATAACCGAGACCGCCCGCGACGCCGGCTTTGATGTCGTCCGCTTCACGACGCCTGACGCGATCGGGCCGGCGGGTGAGCGGCTGAGCACCTATCTCGCCAACGGTTGGCATGGCACCATGGACTGGCTGATCACCAATTCGGATCGCCGGGCAGACCCGGGCGTGCTTTGGCCGGACACCAGAAGCATAATCCTGCTGGGCATGAACTATGGGCCGGATGCAGATCCGCTGGCTTTGCTCAACCGACCCGACACGGCGTCTGTTTCGGTTTACGCCCGTGGCGACGACTATCACGATGTGGTCAAGAAGAGGCTCAAACAGGTGGCCCGCTGGCTCCATCAGAGTGAAGACGTTGAGGTCAAGGTTTTTGTCGACACGGCACCGGTCATGGAAAAGCCCCTGGCCGAGGCCGCGGGCCTTGGCTGGCAGGGCAAACACACCAATCTGGTGAGCCAGGATTTTGGCTCCTGGCTGTTCATCGGCTCGATCTTCACAACCGCGCAGATCGAATCAGATGTGTCTGAAACCGATCATTGCGGCTCCTGCCGCAAGTGCCTCGACGTCTGCCCGACCGATGCCTTTCCGGCCCCCTACCAGCTCGACGCACGGCGCTGCATTTCCTATCTGACGATAGAACACAAAGGTCATATTCCCGTCGAGTTCAGGGCAGCCATCGGCAACCGCGTCTACGGTTGTGACGACTGCCTTGCAGTCTGCCCCTGGAACAAGTTCGCCAGCCTCGCCTCCGAACAGAAACTCGCCGCCCGCGACAGCCTCCGGGCGCCGTCGATCGCCGACATGCTCGGCCTCGACGATCCGTCCTTCCGAGCGCTGTTTTCGAAATCGCCGGTCAAGCGCATCGGCCGCGACCGGTTCGTCCGCAATGTCCTGATCGCCGCCGGCAACTCGAACCGTTCCGATCTCAGTGGCAAGGTTGAAACCTTGCTCCGCGACCCGGCACCAGTGGTCCGAGCCATGGCGGTTTGGGCCTTGGCGGGACTTGTCGATCAGGAACGGTTTGCTAGATTAGAAACAACCCATGCCGCCCATGAGACCGACGCCGGCGTCCTGTCGGAATGGTCCGCGGCATCACAAAGATAGATCACCCCATGCCCCATCTGTTTTGCTTTGGTTTTGGATATTCTGCCCAGGCGCTGGCACGACGGCTCATGGCTAAGGGCTGGCAGGTGACCGGCACGTCGCGAACCCTGTCGGAGGCGGCCGCTGACGGTCCGGTCGACGGCATCGGCCGGTTTGCCTACGATGGCAAGGGGCCGGACCCTTACGTTGCCCGCGTGCTTGCCTCGGCGAGCCATGTGCTGGTCTCTATTCCGCCGTCTGAGAACGGCGACCGCGTGGTCGATGACTACGGCCATGCCCTGGAAACGCTCGGCGACCGGATCAAATGGATCGGCTACCTGTCAACCACCGGTGTCTATGGCGACCGCGGCGGCGATTGGGTCGACGAGACATCCGACCTGAGCCCGTCAACCGAGCGCGGCGAACGCCGGCTGGCCGCTGAGCAGGCCTGGCTTGAACATGGGCGAAAGACCGGACAACCGGTTCACCTGTTCCGTCTCGCGGGCATTTATGGCCCCGGCCGCAATGCGCTGGTCACCCTCAAGAGCGGCAAGGCCCGCCGGATCATCAAGCCGGGCCAGGTTTTCAGCCGCATCCACGTGGACGATATCGCCACCGTCCTCGAAGCATCGATAGCCAAGCCTGATCCGGGTACTGCCTACAATGTCTGTGATGACGAAGCAGCACCGCCACAGGACGTCATTGCCCATGCTGCGGAGTTGCTGGGCGTGCCGATTCCTCCGGATGTGCCCTACGAGAGCGCTGAACTCTCGCCGATGGCGCGTAGTTTCTATGCCGAAAGCAAGCGGGTCTCCAATCGCCGCATCTGCGAGGAACTGGGCGTTGACCTGACGTACCCCACTTATCGCGACGGGTTGGCGTCCCTGCTTGAGACGATCTGAAGATTCTGTTTCAACGATCTCAACGGATCAAGGATCCAACGGTCTCCCGACCACGGCCAGTATGACACCATTGTCACAGACAAGGATCCATCGGCATTGCTGCTGATTTTGGCCAAGGCGATTGGATCCTCGCCTGCACTGCACACAGGCAAGGATGACTGGGAAGGGCAGAGTTTTCACCCTTCATCTCTACCCCTTCACCGATTCCGAAGAATTTTTAGTATAACGAGTCAATCGTGTCGGTCAGCAGGCGCAGGTTGGCCGGCGTCGAAAGGCGGTGATCTCCGTCCTTGACTAAGGTGATGGTGAGGTCATCACAAGTGAGCGTCTCGGCAATTTCCAGTGAAAGTTGCCAGGGCACATCGGGATCTTCAATACCGTGCAGGATACGCACCGGGCAGCCGGTACTCAGCGGTGATCCCAGCAGTAGGTGGTCACGGCCCTCTGCAATGAGATCGCGCGTAATCGCGTAGTCTCCGTCGTCATACGCTGAGGGACGCATGAACACGCCCTTGGTTTCAATTTCATGCCGAATTTCCGGCGACGCATTTTTCCAGATCAGCCGCTCCGTCATGTCGGCGGCCGGTGCAATCAGCACGATGCCCTTGATGCGCGATCCGTCCAGCCCGGCGTCCCGGATATGCCGGCGCAACAGCAACAGGGAAATCCAGCCACCCATGCTCGACCCCACCAGGATCTGTGGCCCTTCCGTCTGTTGCTCGAACACCGCGTGAGCCTCGTCAAGCCAGCGTCCGATCGTGCCGTCCTCGAAGCGGCCGCCCGATGCACCGTGACCGGAATAGTCGAAACGCAGGCATGCCCGTCCCACGTCGACCGCCCATTGGGCCAGACATTGCGCCTTGGTGCCGTCCATGGTCGACTTGAAGCCGCCAAGCCACAGGATGCCGGGATGTGTGCCCGCCGCTTGTTTTGTTGGACCCTCCTTGATGAAGACGATCGGATTGCCATCGACAATCAGTGAGTCGGTATCGTGCATTTTTGGAATGTGTTCCTATATTCGTATCGAACGACGGAAACAAAAAGCGTCAAACTTTAAGGGATTCCTTGACTTGTTGGCGATTCTTTTCAACTTTAGATGGATTCGAAACTTGTCGACGGTCGATTGAAAGTCGTTGACGTCGGATGTTTGGGGTGCTTTCTGTCGTTCAGCGTCGGAAAACGCCAGTA
>JAJFHD010000104.1 GCA_021775805.1 Alphaproteobacteria bacterium
GCCTAAAATCCCCATAGAACCTGCTGCACCGCGCGTGCACCACATTCCGCGATTTCGTGCATTGGCGCTTCTCCGACACCGTTCAAGGACGAGTGCCAACAACTCACGCCGCAACAAACGGTGTCCGAGAAACCTGCACAATTACGGAAGTTTCGGTGATCCATCCACATATGGGCTCAAGGCCTGTTGTACAAATGCATGTGCACTTGCTTCCAGTCCAAGTTCCTTGGCTTTTCGAACAACTGCACCGCTTAGATAGTCAAGTTCAAGCGGCTTACCCCGATTGAGGTCATCCAACATAGATGAACGCATAGCGGCAGGCGCATTTTCCAGAAACTGCAATACATTTGCAGCATGATTGTCAGGCAATCCCGGGCAGGCCTTCTTTCCCACCTCAAACGATTCCCGAGTCAATTGTTCAAGCAGCGTTTTCGACTTGATATGATCTCTAACCGGGCCGATAGGAAGACGGGCAATTGTGGTGGCCGCGCTGAAGGCGCTGAGCATGACGAATTTTTCCCATATTTTGACATCGATATCGTCGACCAGCTCAGCATCCACCCCGGCATTTTTGAACAACGCATGTAGCTGTTCACTTCTTTGCGAAGACCGCCCATCAAACTCACCAAACACAAGTTTGGCAAAATCGGCCGAGTGGCGAATAATTCCGGGCTCTTTAACATCCGCGGGTATCGCTGCCGTTCCGCCAAGAACCTTGTCTTTGCCCACTTCTTCTCCAATCCAGTCCCAGGCATCTATTCCGTTCTGGAATGAAAGCACACCGGTTTCATTGTGGAGCAATGGTCCAATCTGTTTGGCCGCGTGCCGCGTATCGGGAAGTTTCACAAGAAAAATGACAATATCGACCGGTCCGATCTCAGCCGGCTCTTCCGTTGCAACGACTTGATCAAGCTTGATGTCACCGAGCGGGCTTTCGACAACTAAGCCATTTTTTTGCATGGCTTCCAGATGATTCCCCCTTGCTATGAAGGAAACATCCGCTCCGGATTCTGCAAGCCTTCCACCGAAATAACATCCCAGGGCACCCGCTCCCATCACTGCTATTTTCATTTTTTCTCCTCCAATGGGGCAATTGATTATTCAATAATAATGCCAGTTTCTGAGCGGCATTTTCAAGGGTGGAGCAGCTATTCGCCGATGGTTGATTGGTCTCACTTTTCGTGTGCGAAGCCCGGTTTGTGCCAGAACCAGTCATTCGTTGACGACTATTTTTTGGCCTCGTAACATCTCCGTCAACCAATCAGATTATGGGCGGAAGATACGATGACCAATGCACCCAAGTTTTGCCTTTCCAGGGGGAAGGACGCCGAATTCAAGCCAATGACTGGTTACAGGGACTGGTTGAAGATTCGTGATCTTGGCTTGAGTGAGGCCACAGATGGTCAGTTTGATGCATGGGTTACTCGCGCCAATGATTTGGGCGGATCAACCGGCCGCCATTATCACGAGTACGACTTTCAGATTATGTATGTCACCAAGGGTTGGGTAAAAATGTATTATGAGGGCGAAGGCGAGTTCGTTCTTCACGCTGGAGATTTTGTCTATCATCCGCCGCGCCACATCCACGATTTCATGGAATACTCTGACGACATCGAGATATTCGAATTGGCGTCACCCGCGAACCACAGCGCTATCGACGTTTGACACGGATCACAAGCGGCTGACTGTTGCAGTTAAGATAGACGGTGAAAAGGTGGGGAAGAGCAGACCTAACGCCCTCACACGTCGGTACTCGGATCATCAACGGAAGAATGCTTGAATCTTTGGAAGGGGACTTCAACCACCAGAGCCATCGATTTGTCGCTGATATTCTTCTGCGTCAAACCAACCTAACGACGATGTCACTTTTAATTCGTCATTGAGTTCCCACTCTTCCTAGCCAGTAACATTAAGAGGATTGCCTGTTTCGGCATCGTGCCCGGTGAAGGTCCACATGAAAACCACGTGGTCACCGGCAGCACGAATGCCGTCATTTTGCAGAACCAGATCAGGAACGGCCGCGTGAAATCCGGCAGCCATAGCGGTCAACTCGTCAAAGCCAACTGACGGCTCCCCGCGGTTGATCACGATTTGCGACTTGGCATCGTGAAACAAGGCAACGTTTTCGGGAACTTTTGAGTTCCAGGCTTCAACGTAGCGGGTGGCGAGGTCATCCAAACGGGCTTGATCAATTGACATTGAATTGTCCGTTGGTTTGTGAAAAGGTTTGCTAGGGGATTAACCAAGTGATTGAAGAATTTATAGAATCCTGTGGCGGATACAATGGGTAATGTTCGCGCAATTGTCTACGGGGTCGGCGCGATGGGGTCCATTCTGACCCGCCTGCTCCTCGACAAGGAAGTCGAAATTGTCGGTGCGATCGGGCGCAGCCCCAAGAAGGTGGGGCGGGATCTGGGAGAGGTTGCCGGGCTGGAGCGCCACCTCGGCGTAACCGTCGAGGCCGACCCCCGGCGCACACTCGCTGCAGGGGCCGATATCGCCGTGGTCTGCGTGAGCAGTTATCTGGACAGTATGCGCGGCCATTTTGCCACCTGCCTGGAGCACGGCGTCAATGTGGTCACGATCGAAGAAGAGACTGTTTATCCCTGGAACACGGCTCCTGATCACGCAGCAGAACTCGATGCCCTTGCCAAGGCAAATGGGATGACCCTGGCCGCCTCCGGTGCGCAAGATGTGTTTTGGTTACACCTCGTCGGCACTTTGCTGGGAGCCTCGCACACGGTTGACGCTGTTGAAGGCCGCTGCACTTGGAACGTTGACGATTACGGGCCGGAAGTGGCGAACCATGTCCATGTCGGGGATACGGCGGAAGCATTCGCGCAACATGTCGCCGATCAGGGCTGGCCGGAATTTGTGGCGCGTCAGAACCTCGAAGCCCTCGTGGCGGAACTGGGGCTGACCGTTGCGGAAATTACATCCCGGGTTTCGCCGGTCTTGGCCACTCAGCCAACCTTTTGCCAAAGCCTGAATCTGATGGTGGCGCCAGACCATATGCTCGGAACTGTGGATACGACGGATGTCAAAACCAATGAGGGTCCGCGCCTGACGTTTGCGATGGAGGGCCGGGTTTATCACGAGGGCCAAACGGATGTTAATGAATGGTTCGTCAAAGGGGAGCCAGATCTTCATCTAAGAAACAGTTGTGTTCCATATCGTTTCGTCACGTGTTCTTCGGTCGTAAATCGGATTCCTGACGTCATTAGGGCCGAGCCCGGCTTGATCTCGCTCAATCGCCTCGGCAAACCCAGCTACAAACATGGGGCTCTCCGGAGTCATCTTCGCTGACTTCCGAGATGGGTCAAAATGCGACTCATTCAGCCTATCAGTCTGACGGCGACGTTACTCCCGAACCCGGACATTTGGGCGAGCTCATTGCCGGATGTAGCATGATTGTGATTCAAGCTCGCGGGAGCTTCGAACCATGGGTTACCGACTTAACTGTCCCTGTTTAATCCATCATCCGTCCTGTCTTACCAGCGAAGTCTCGCGCTGTTCCGCGCGTTGATTGCCGCCGTGTGTTGAGTGGCGTCTTCCGGGTGCTGCGGTCGGGAGCGCCCTGGAGAGACCCGGTTGATTGGTCTGGCCGGTACACGAACTGCTTCAATCGCGTCAGGCATTGCATGCGGATTGCTGCCCGGTACGACAGACTCGCGGAGAACGTCACCGCCTTCATCTAAGCCGCCTCAATCAGGTTGTGGCTTTATGTTCATGAGTCCACGTCCCCACGGAAAATCTTCGCTGGGCGCCGTTGACCTTTTGATTTTCCCGATCTGTCGCAATATTCTTTGCCGGCGGCACTAGAAAACACTCGCATGTGACGACCTGTCGTTGCACAATCGCCGACAACGAAAGTGCGTGCGCCACGGCTCTGCAATGCCGTGCGCGCTAAAAGGGGAAAACGACATGGACAAAGCACTTCTGATCGATCCGGTAAAATGCACAAGCTGCCTGCAGTGCGAAATGGCCTGTTCCTATGAGAAGGAAGGCGTGTTCAATCCGGCGAAATCGCGGATCAAGATCTTTGAGTTCGAACACGGTGCCCGGGCGATCCCTTACACCTGCACGCAATGCGAAGAAGCCTGGTGCCTGCATGCCTGTCCGGTCGAGGCCCTGACCCGCAATCCGGCGACCAACGCGGTCGAGGTTGCCAATGAAGTCTGTGTCGGCTGCAAGGTCTGCACGATTGCCTGCCCGTTCGGCACGGTCAATTACAACAAGGATTCCGGCAAGGTCATCAAGTGCGACCTGTGCGGTGGCGCGCCAAAGTGCGCCGAGGCCTGTCCGACCGGTGCGATCACCTATGTGGATGCGACCTGGACGGGTTACGAGCGCATGAAACAATCGGCCATCAGCGGCCATGGTCGTCCGGCCTGATTGGCCTTAAGAGAACACGAGGAAACAAGCACATGGGTTGGCAACGTAAAGTTCTTCGCGTGAACCTGAGCGACGGCACGCACAAGATCGAATCTTTGAACATGGACTGGGCGAACGCCTATATCGGCGAGCGCGGTCTGGGCTCGAAATATCTGCTCGAGAACATGGACCCCGCCGCCGAGGCGATGAGCCCCGACAACGTCCTGATCTTTGCCACCGGGCCGCTGACCGGCACCATGGCGTCGACCAGCGGGCGCTTTGCGGTGGTCACCAAGGGGCCTCTGACCAATGCGATCGCGTGCTCGAATTCCGGTGGCAAGTTTGGCGCTGAACTGAAATACGCAGGCTACGATCTCCTGATACTCGAAGGCCGCTCGCCCAACCCGGTCTACCTGCACATCGAGGACGACGAGGTTGAAATCCTGCCCGCCGACGATATCTGGGGCACCACCGTCTGGCACACGGAAGAATGGCTGAAATCGCACCATCAGAACCCGCAGATGAAAGTCGCCTCGATCGGTGTTGCCGGTGAAAACGGTGTGCGCTACGCCTGCGTGGTCAATGATCTGCACCGGGCCGCCGGCCGGTCTGGTGTGGGCGCCGTGATGGGGTCGAAGAACCTCAAGGCGATCGCGGTGCGCGGCACGACCGGTGTCGCCGTCGACAAACCGGACGCCTTCATGAAGTCGGTCAAGCGGACCAAGGAACTGCTTGCCGTGAATCCGGGCCGTGAGGAACTCACCGAGCTCGGCACCCAGGCGATGATCGACGTCATGCAGGAATTCGGCGGTTTGCCGACCCGCAACTTCAAGGAAGTCCAGTTCGAGGGCGTCGGCAAGATCAATGCCTCGGCGATGGCTGAGCCGAAACCCAACGGCCATGTGAATCTGCTGAGCAACAAGGCCTGTTTCGGGTGCACGATCGCCTGCGGCCGGATCGCGCATATCGACAAGGAACACTTCACGATCGTCAACCGCAAGGAGTACTGGCATGCGTCCGGCGGGCTGGAATACGAAACCGCCTATGCCTTCGGCCCGGTCATCGCCGTCGACGACATCGATGCGCTGACCTTCGCCGGCTATCTCATGAACGAGCATGGCATGGACCCGATTTCCTTCGGGGCGACTTTGGCTGCCGCCATGGAACTCTATGAAATGGGGGTCATTACCAAGGAAGACACCGACGGCGTTGCGCTCAATTTCGGCAATGCCGAGGCGCTTACAGTGATGGCGGAAAAGACCGGAAAATACCAGGGTTTCGGCCAGGTCCTGGGCATGGGCTCCAAGCGGATGTGTGAGAAGTACGGTCATCCCGAAATTTCGATGACGGTCAAGGGCCAGGAATTTGCCGGTTACGACAGCCGTGCGCTGCCGGGCATGGGTCTTGGGTATGCCACCAGCAACAGGGGCGCCTGTCATCTGCGCCATTCGGTCTTTGCCGAGGACATGGACGACCAGTCCGCGGCCGGCAAAGCCAAACCCTGCAAGGACAGCCAGGACAACGTGGCAATGATCGACTCGGCCGGTGTCTGCCTGTTCACGGAAGGGGCAGGCTGGTCGCTCGATGACTACAGCGAACTGATCGACACCGCCTGTGAGGGCTCATGGCCGGTCGAACGCCTGGTGGAATCCGGTGAGAGGACCTGGAACCTTGAAAGGATCTTCAATCTGCGGGCCGGGTTGACGGCCGCCGACGACACGTTGCCGCCGCGTATGCTGAATGATCCGGTGCCGACCGGCATCGCCAAGGGCCGCGTCAACGAGCTCGATAAGATGCTGCCGGAATATTACGAATACCGGGGCTGGACACCGGATGGAGAGCCGACCACACAGACGCTCACGCGGCTCGGTCTTCAGGATCTGGCAGGGAGCTGACGCCATGGATTACGTGATTGTCGGAACCGGGCCTGCCGGCGTGATCGCGGCTGAAACGCTGCGGCGTGTCGACCCGTCCGGAGCGGTCACACTGGTGGGCAACGAGCCCGAGCCGCCCTATTCACGAATGGCAATCCCCTACCTGCTCGCGGAAGACGTGGGCGAGGAAGGCACGCACCTGCGCCACGGGGCCGATCATTACGCTGACCGCAACATCACGATCCGGCGCGATGAGGTCTCCAGCGTTGCCACAGACGGACGCTCGATCACGCTCGCGTCGGGCGAGGTGCTCGGTTGCGGCCGTCTGCTGCTCGCCACCGGCTCCACCGCATCACGGCCACCGGTGCCGGGAATGGATCTTCCGGGCGTTGAAAACTGCTGGACGCTCGAGGATGCACGCAAGATCGCGGGCGCCACGCAAAAAGGCTCCCGGGTCATCCTGATGGGGGCCGGTTTCATTGGCTGCATTGTGCTCGAAGCGCTCGTGGCCCGTGGCGTCGAGTTGACGATCGTCGAAATGGAAGACCGCATGCTGCCGCGCATGATGGATCACACCGGCGGCGAGATGATCAAGCGCTGGTGCGAGTCCAAGGGCGTAAAGGTGATGACATCGACCCAGGTCACAGCCCTCGAGCAGGAGGGTGCTGCGCTCAAAGTTTCGTTCAACAACACCGACGCCATGGTCGCCGACGCCGTCGTCTGCGCCACGGGCGTCAAACCCAATATCGGGTTCCTGGACGGCAGCGGCATTGCCTGCGACATGGGCATTCTGGTCGACCATACGCTGCAGACCAACGTCGCCGGGGTTTATGCCGCAGGCGACGTGGCGCAAGGTCCCGAACTCCTGACCGGCGCCAGGGAAATTCACGCGATTCAGCCGACGGCTTCCGAGCACGGACGGATCGCTGCCATGAACATGGCCGGTCAGGCGACCCAGTATGGCGGCAGTCTGTCGATGAACGTGCTCAATACGCTTGGACTGGTTTCCAGTTCCTTCGGGCAGTGGATGGGCGTCGATGGCGGCGAGGAAGTACAGGTTACCGACAACGACCGCTTCAAGTATCTCAGGCTGTGCTTCAAGGACGATGTGATCGTCGGTGCGCTCGGTCTTGGACTGACGCAGCATGTCGGCGTAATCCGCGGCCTGATCCAGACGCGCACCAAGCTCGGCCCCTGGAAAGACCGGCTGATGAAGGACCCACACCGGGTGATGGAAGCCTATCTGGTGCGCACCCAAGGGTCGTCCTTCGGTTATTGAACAAAGAACGGACCTGTCCAGGTGCAGATAAATCTCAAGGTCGGCGGTCTGCTGGGCAAACATCTGCCCGCAGGTGCCCAGGGCAACAAGGCGACACTGGATGTTGGTGACGAGGCCAGTGTGGTTGACGTCATCAAGCAACTGGGCATGCCGCTAGAGCAGCGCTACCTTGTCATTTTAAATGGCGCCAGCGTGCCGACGTCCGCCCGGGAGAGTACGGTCGTGAGTGCCGGCGACGCGCTATCGATCATGCCGCCGCTCAAAGGCGGGTGAACAGGTATGGGCTAGAATTCCGCAGCTCCGTTTCCCGGCCTTGAGCCGGGACCATACCAAACTCCTGGGTTTGAGACTGTCGCGGTCCCGTGTCTGCAATGCGGCACTGGCGCACCGCATTGCAGACACGGGAAAAGGTCTTTTTCCCGGACAAGTGAAGCGCGATCCGGGATTCATCGACGTAAGCTGCAGTTCTATGCAAAGGCCGATTGATTGCGGTTGCTCAGCATTCATTTGAGCATGACAAAGACTGACGTCATGGCTTTCACATCACATCGATTTCCGTGGTCGCACCGGTTTCGGCCGAAATCATTATGGCCTCCAGCACGGCGGTCGCATGGGCGATTTCGTCTGGGGAGATCGGATAGGGACCTTCGTGACGGATGTCTGCGGCAAAAGCCTCAAGGGCTGTTTTCATGGTTTCTGAACCGGGATACTCGTATCCGGAAAACTCTGACGACTGACAGTCACCGTCGCTGGGATTGAAGACGTACCGGTCGAGATCGGTGCACTCGGCCCAGCCGCCGGTGCCGAACACGCGGATCTGCCAGAGCGAACTGGTGGCGGCGATGGTCGTGAGGTGGCCGGTGCAGCCGTTTTCAAAGTTGAGGCGGACAAGGGTGCTGTCGTCGATGTCGAGGCCAATGGCGATCCGGCGGCTCTGGACGTTGACATTCGCGACCCGGCCAAACAGATGAACAAACGCGTCAATGACGTGGATGCCCAGAGACGTCATGCCGCCAGCGGGGCTTTCGGTTCTGCTGTTGCGCCACTTGTCGGCGTTGTGACTGAGATCGGCGTTGAAGTGGCCGTCAATATGAATTGGCTGACCCAGAGAATGGCTGTCCAACGCCTTCTTGAGTGCAACGGTGTTTGGCGCAAAACGGCGGTTGTGCCCGATGGCGACCTTGAGGCCCAGATCGGACAGGGCCTCAAGGGCCACGTGTGCCTCTGCGGCGGTCAACGTGAACGGCTTTTCGCAGAACACGTGCTTGCCGGCCGATGCTGCGGCCATGATCTGTTCGAAATGCAAGGAGTGCGGCGTGGCGATCACAACCGCGTCGACGGTGTCGTCTTGCAGGATGCGCTGGTAGTCGTCTGTCAGTGCGAGGCTTTTTCGTGAGCAGTAGTCCGCCACTCTCGAAGGCGTCCGGGTCACCGCGGCGGTAAAGCGCACGGTGTCGGAGCCGTCAACCGCATCGACAAGGCTCTGTCCCCAGCGTCCGAGGCCGATGATCGCCAAACTGACCGTCATATGAATATCTTTCGTTGCCGTTCGAATTTACGGGGTGTCGCCGTCCCGTGTCAGAGCGGTATGCCAGGCCTCGTAAAAGGCCTTTACCGGTTCTTCCCAGACAGGAGAAAGGATGCCGCCGTCGTCTGTGACCGGTGAATGCTTGCCCCTCTGCAAGTTTTCGTAAACCGGCCCGTCTTCCTCGACGTGAATGATGTATTCGATTTCCATCCATTCGTCGATTTCAGCCTGGGTCAGGGGTTGTTCGGAAAGGCTGTAGAGATAGACCGTACGGTGGGTCCGGTCGGGACGTTCCAAGCTCGGCAGATTGCGGTGCACGATTATGGTGGTGCCGGCATAGACAACGAAGATCAAAAGCGGCGGCACCGACAAGAAATGAGACTCGGCGGTCAGTGTGCCATCGGAGATTGCGGCACCGCCCGGTGCCGATTCGGGCATGTAGATACCGCAACCGAGAAGGCCGTCCTCGGTTATCGTATAGTGGTCCCGCAAGGGAATGCCGGCGCCTGTCTTGGTGTGAACATAGGGTGTGTGATAGGGTTCGAGGGAGTTCTCCATCACCAGTTTCCAGTTGGCCTGCACCTCACCGTGATCGAGGGTGTGGAAATGCCGCAAATTGCGGAAGTCCAAATCCTTCAGGCGTCTGGTCAGGCCACCGAGATGTTCACTCAATGGCGGCGCGTTGCCGTCGAGATTGACAAAAATCCAGTCCAGCCAGCGCTCGCACCGGACCGGGCGGAGACTGTGGGCCGCCGGGTCGAAGCCCTTGGCGAA
Source organism: Alphaproteobacteria bacterium (assembly GCA_021775805.1). Taxonomy (GTDB): domain Bacteria; phylum Pseudomonadota; class Alphaproteobacteria; order Rhizobiales; family JAJFHC01; genus JAJFHC01. The sequence continues at coordinate 9,830 of JAJFHD010000104.1, forward strand.
ATGGCCGCCTTCTCCGGCGAACTGGCTGGTTGACCTCAAACTGCCTTCGTGGTCGTAGCACCAGCCGTGATAAGGGCAGGCAATGAACCTGGTCTGGGTCTGGTTTTCACCGACCAGTTCATGTCCCCGGTGCCGGCAGATGTTGTGGAAAGCACGGATCTGACCGTTGTTTCCGTGGACCAGAAATACTCTAAGGTTGGGCACCGGCGTCATGGCGCCGCGGCCTGGAATCTCGTGGACGACCCCGGCCAGTACCCAGGTGTTCGATAGCCATTTCGCGACTTCGCGTTGCAGGATGGCCTCGTCACGATAGGCGCGTCCGGGCAAGCCGCGGACAAGGCCGTCCGTGCTGTCATGGCGGGCATAGTCGGTTTGATGCAGCCAGGTTTCTATGTCGTCCATTGTGGTTTCTCCCCAACCCCCTGGCCTTGAACATTCAACTGGATTCGCGGCAGGTCTTCCTGACGAGGTTCAGCCATGCTAAATTCCCCTTCAAGTGCTCCTTGATGGGGCGTTTCATTCAGGTTCCGATCATGACCCAGTCTTTTACAATAGCCTGCATTCAAAACTGCGCAACGCCGGACGTTCACGAGAACATCGAAACATCGGTACGGTTGAGCCGGAAGGCGGCCCGCGAAGGGGCAAGCCTGATCTGCACACCGGAGTATTTTTCCGGACTCAAAGGTGAGGGCGCGATCATTCATCCGGTGGCTTTTGAGGAGGCCGATCATCCTGTGATACCGGCATTTGCAGAAGAGGCGCGGGCTTCCGGGTGCTGGTTTCTGCTCGGTTCGCTCGGGGTCAAGACGCCTGACGGGCGGATCAACAACCGTTCCTACCTGATCGACCCTGCCGGCAATATTGCGGCTCGTTACGACAAGATCCACATGTTCGACGTTAATTTGGGTGAGGGCAAGGACTATCGCGAATCCGCGACGATCGCGCCGGGGTCGCAGGCGGTTGTCGCCTCGACGCCGTGGGGCGGCCTTGGCCTTTCAATCTGCTACGATCTCAGGTTTGCCGGACTGTATCGGGCGCTGGCCCATGGCGGTGCATCGATGCTGGCGGTGCCGGCAGCGTTTACGAAGCTGACCGGGGAGGCACATTGGCATGTGCTCAACCGCGCCCGTGCCATAGAGAACGGCTGTTATGTGTTTGCGCCGTGCCAGTATGGAACCCTGGATGGCGGCGGTGAGTGCTTTGGTCACTCACTGATCATCGACCCGTGGGGGCGTGTGCTGGCCGACGGCGGCGAAGGCGAGGGGTTCGTTACCGCGAAAATCGACATGGCTGAAGTCGCATCGGCACGCCAGCGCATTCCAGCCCTTACCCACGATCGTGAAATCTTGCTGGCGCAAGCTTCCGAGGCAGCTGAGTAACCCGACTCCCGGCCACTTGAGACTTCTCCTGCAAATGAACATCGCACAGGATTTTCGATGTCGATACAGACCGCGCTGAGATCACTGCCGTCAAAGCCGGTGTTGTTCATCGCTCCGGCGATCATCGCGGCGGTATTATGCTGGCGCTACTACGACGTCTACCGGGTCTGCACTCATCGGGCGGGTCATATGGCGAGCCTCGACAAGGCTCTCGACCAGGCGGTTGGCGAGGGCAAGCCGTTCGTTTTCGAGAACGTATTTCGTTCCGACTGGGATGCCGTCCGTGTCTTTCAGAGCTACAGGCCGGACACAAAATCGTTCCATTGCCCGTTCGGCTGGCACTACTCGGAGGACGAGCGTGACAGCCTGGCGCGTCGCGGAGGCCTCACAGTGATCGCTTTCTACAAGGACAAGGCGTTAATTGATTTTGCTGATTATCCATCTGCCAAGGCCAGGTTCTCGATAAACGACGAACCCGTCCGGCGCGAAGGCGTTGCTTTTGCCGTAACCCAGGCCGACGGTTACACCGGCTACCTGATCTCCCCAAGGCAATAGAGCGTCCGGGTTTGCGCGAAATCTGCCCATGGCAGGGCAAAATGTGCTATCGTTACGTTGGTAGCGGAGGGACACCTGTTTTCAGGAGGACAAGATGATCAGGACAATTTTGCTGGCGGCCATGGTGACCGTGGGGTTGAGCAGCGTCGGTTCGTTTGCCGGCGAACAGAACCAATCGACGGCGGCCACAACCAGTACCGCACCGGATGCAGCGGTCTCCACGCCAGCACCGACGTCCTATCCTGCGGGTTGCCCGCGTGGCGGCCACAGCAAGGAAGCCAAGACGTCCTGACAGACTTGCCGGGATTGAGGCTTATTCGCTGACGACCCCCAACAGGTCTTGCCTGGCTTTTTCCAGGTGCTGGTTTATCAGGCCGACGGCCGCGTTTACGTCGCGCTGACACAACGCACTGTGTATGGCGCGATGCTGGCGGTTGTAGGCGTCAATCTGTTCCGGCGACAGAATGACTTCTTTCATCGCTCCCCACTGGGCGTGGGACCGCACGTCATTGATTTGCTGATAGAGATGAACCAGAAGCGGGTTTCGCGAACAGCGCGCAAGCAGCAGATGGAACTCCTCGTCCAGGCGGGTGAACAGATCCTTGTCACCGCCACAGTTTTCAAGGCGGGAAATCACTGAATCCATGCTTTCCAGGTCGCGCCGGGTCGCGTGCACGGCTGCGAGCCGTGTCATGTAGGGTTCGACCGAGAACCTGGCTTCAATCAGTTGCAGCGGGCTGATGAGGTCGGTGATTTCTCCGGACGTGTTTTCCAGGGGTCCTGCATAACTGACAAACGTCCCGCTCCCGACCCTTCTCACGACCAGCCCGCTTTCCTCCAGTTGATTGAGGGCCTTGCGAATTGTGCTGCGGGCTGCGCTGAAGGCGGTTGCCAGATGCCGCTCGGGCGGCAGTTGGTCGCCATCGGAGAATACGCCGGTTTCAATCGCCCGGCGCAGCCTCGATGTAATGGCACCGGCACCGCGGCCGGCACCCGCGATCAGACTGTCATCGGTCCGGTCAGGGTTTAATATGTCACTGTCAGAATCTGCCATAACATCCAGCATAACATGCCAATTGGTATTGGTACAGAATTGGCAAAAATTGGTTTGCAAACCGGTAAACGATGTGCAGAGTAGCTGGTGTCGAGTGGTACGAAACCGGCGGCAAAGTGTCAAATTTAGCACGGAGTTCCAAAGCGGAAACAGGCGCCAAGTGTCAGGAACCCGGTCAAGAGGACTGTATGACCTGCCGGAAACGTCGGTCTGGTCCGGGTCCCAACAGTGCAAACCGCAGTACCTGATTCGACCAACGGGAAGCAGTTGGCGGATATGGCCGATTGCTGTACGGGAACAATGGGTCTGCCGCAGGACGTGCAGCAACCGGATTTTCCGGCGAAGAGCGATTCACGGGTTGCCAACAATGGTTTTAATTGGTATTTTTTTGGTAACCATTGGTATATGAACATAATCAACGAACCAATTAGGGGAGAGAAACGTTATGGCCACTGACTTAGAACGTTTTGTCGAAGAGGACGGACGTGACGAAAAGATAAAGCAGGTCCGTGCGAAAATCGACGAGATGGGTATTGAATACCTCTATCTTCAGTTTGTGTCCGTGACCGGCAAGATCATGGGCAAGGGTATTCCTGCCGATCATTGGGAGACTGTGGCAAAGAAGGGCTTTCAGCTGGTTTATGGCGCGACCATGAATCTGTTTCTCGACCGGGCAGGTAACTATCTTGGGTACGGTCCGGAGGCCGCTGAGCTGATTGGCATTCCCGAACCGGATACGTTCATGCAGCTGCCATGGGACAAACGGCTTGCGCGTTTGTACTGCACCTTGTTCCGCAACCGCGAAGAAAAGGAAAATCCAGGGGGTTTCCTGACATCCGATTGCCGCGGCAATCTGCGTCGGCTTCATGACGATTTCTCGGAGAAACATAACGGTCTCAGGCTGCGCGTCGGCACCGAGCCGGAAATGATGTGGCTCAAGTACGACGAGAACGGAAAGCCAAAGGATGGTTTTTCCAAACCCTATTGCTATCACATCGATCAGTTCGAAAGCCTTCGTCCGGTTTACATGAAGGTGATGGAATATTCCCGGGCCATGGGGCTCGACATGATCCAGGGCGACCATGAAGACGCGCCCGGTCAGCTTGAACTGAACTGGATGTACGACGATGTCCTGCGCAACGCGGACCGTTTGACGACCTACCGTCAGATCTGTGCCCAGGTCGGCCGTGAATTCGGGATCTTTGCCTGCTTCATGACCAAACCGTTCATGGGTGTCTCGGCCAACGGTTGCCACCACAACATGTCGTTGTGGTACGGCGGCGAGGATAAGTTCAAAGCCATCGGCAACGATCCCGATAACCTGCCCGGTATGCGCGAAAACTACATGTATGTGAACGGCGGTGACAATACTTTCATGCCAGACGGCGACGATCCGCAGATGCCCGGCAAGGCAGGCCTGGTTGCGATCGGCGGCATAGTCCACCACCTTCGCGCCCTGACCGCCATCGGCTGTTCCACGGTGAACTCCTATCGCCGCCTGTGGGACACAGGGTTCTGGGCGCCGGTGTTCGCCGACTGGGGTTTCCAGAACCGCACGACCGGTCTGCGTGTGTCCGCACCCGGCCGGTTCGAGTACCGTTCGGTCGATTCGATGGTCAATCCCTACATCATGGGATCGACAATACTGGCGGCCGCCGACGACGGCATCGACAACCAGCTCGATCCGGGCGAACCCGAAGAGCGCAACATCTATGATGCGATCGAGGCCGGCAAGCAGGTCAAAAAGTTGCCGATGTCGCTGGGTGAAGCGCTTCAAGCCCTGGCGGACGACGAAGTCGTGCAACGCGGCATGCCTGGAGAGATGTACCGGCTCTATCACGAGTACAAGTCCGATGAATGGGCCCGTTGCATGGCCACTGTCACCGACTGGGACAACGAAACCTACATGGAGTGCCTGCCGTAAGCGCGGGCATTTACCGGTCAACCGATAGCGGGTGAACCGCCTATCTGATAACCAACAGGAGACACACGCCCATGTGCGGTATAGCAGGGCTCATCCACCGGAATGGCAAAAGCAATGTCGGTCAGGAAATGACCAACATGTTGCAGGCGCTCAAACACCGGGGACCCGACTCGACGGGCTTTGCCATCTATGGCGAGCCCGTGGAAAACACCTTCGTCATGCGCTTCAAGGTTGCCGAACAGGAAGACCTGCATTCCGGCCTCAAGATCCATGATGAAATCACAGACCGCAAGCAGCGGGTCGATGAAACCCTCAAGACGCTGGGTGTGAAGATCACGGAACTGGAGGAAGCGACGGAGTATGCCTTCCGTTATGAAATCCAGTACGACGGCGACATGAAGAAACTCGCCGACCATGTGGAGGACATCGAAGGTGCCGAAATCCTGTCGATGGGCTCGGCGCTGGAACTGATCAAGGATCTTGGTGACGCAACCGTCGTGTCGGATGCCTACGGCCTTGATGATTTCACAGGCACCCATGGGATCGGCCATACCCGGATGGCTACCGAATCCGACGTGGATATTCGGTCGGCCCATCCGTACTGGGCCTATCCCTATAACGACATCGCGGTCGTCCATAACGGCCAGCTTACCAATTACTGGCTGATGCGCCGGCACCTGGAACGCCAGGGACAGCGGTTTGTTTCCAATTGCGACTCCGAGTTGCTTGCGGTCTACACGGCGGTCAATCTCGAAAAAGGCATGACGCTGGAGGAAACCCTCAAGCTCTCGATCGAAGAGATCGACGGCGTGTTCACCTATCTCGTGACCACCAAGGACCAGCTCGGCATGGCCAAGGATACGATGGCGGCCAAACCGATGGTTCTGTACGAAAGCGACGACATGGTTGCCCTGGCATCCGAAGAAGTCGCAATCCGCGCGATCATTCCCCATGAGATCGATACATGGGATCCCTACGATGAGGAGGTAAGGGTATGGCAGGCGTAAGCACCTCCCATGAAATGGGCATGCACACGGAACCACTGAAGGGCCGTGACATCAAGACAATGTTCTCGCTCGAGAACGAAGGCGATTATGCCTACGTCTTCGCCAAGGACGTGGACTTCAACAAACGCGGATCGGTCGACTGCGAAGGCAAGGAAGCGACCGCGATAAACAACGAAATCCGCGAGTTGATGGACTCTGGACATGGCACGGTTGTGCTGGAAAACCCGGGCGCGAAACATTCGATTATTGTCGGTGTCCTCAACCGGATGAATTTCATCGTGAACGGATCGCTCGGCTATTTCGGTTGCGGCCTCCTCGACGGACCGAGCGTGCGCATAAACGGCCGTGTCGGCTGGTCATTCGGCGAGAACATGATGGCCGGCGTCTGCGTGGTCGAGAAAAACGCCGGCTCCACTTTCGGTGCCGCAATTCGCGGTGGCGATCTCGTCTGCAAGGGCTCGGTCGGTTCGCGCACGGGTATCGACCAGAAGGGCGGCACGATCCTTGTCGGTGGTGACACCGGCGCATTTTCCGGTTTCATGATGCAGCGCGGCCGCATGGTCGTGTGCGGCAATGCCGGCAAGAACCTGGGCGATTCCATGTATGACGGTACGATTTACGTGGGTGGCGAGATCAGGGATCTCGGCGTTGACGCCGTCCCCGGCGAGTTGACCGACCTCGACAAGGCCTGGCTCACCCGCAAACTCACCCAATACGAAATGATGCCCGAAAAAGGCGTCGATCATTTCACCAAGATCGTGGCTGGGAAACAGTTGTGGAGTTACGACAACCTGGAGCCATCTGAGAAGAAACTGGTTCTCTAGGGTTATCCCTGGCGTTTTCCAATTGCCCAAAAGGACAACAACTATGTTGGACAAAAACAAATCAGACACCGGCTTTTCCAAGCTGCAGGCCGAGAAGAAATACAAACTTGGTTCCAGCTCGATATTTCCGCCGGAGGTCATGAACGACATCCATATCAAGTCGGAACTTGGCCGCTATCGTATGCGCGGCTTCTCCCTGTTCAAGAAAATTCCCCACTGGGATGAACTGACATTCCTGCCAGGCACGCTGACGCGCTTCGTGATCGAAGGCTACCGGGAGAAATGCCTGACCAAGACAATTATCGGGCCACGGGCAAAACGTCCGCTTGAACTGGACATACCGATTTACATCACCGGCATGAGCTTTGGTGCCTTGTCGTTCGAGGCAAAGACCGCGCTGGCGCGTGGCGCCACGATGGCCGGAACCGCGACCTGTTCCGGCGAAGGCGGGATGATCCCGGACGAGCGGCGCTATTCATCGAAATGGCTCTACCAGTGCATCCAGTCACGCTACGGCTTCAACCCCCACCACCTGCAGCTTGCGGATGCGTGTGAATTTTTCATCGGCCAGGGTTGTAAGGTTGGGCTTGGTGGACATCTGATGGGTCAGAAGGTGACCGACCAGGTTGCCGAAATGCGCTCCCTGCCGGCAGGTATCGATCAGCGGTCACCGGCCCGGCATCCCGATTGGCTCGGCCCGGACGATCTGGCCCTGAAGATCCAGGAGATCCGTGAAGCCACGGACTGGCAGATTCCGATCCAGCTCAAGTTGGGTGCAGCCCGCGTCTACGATGATGTGCGCATGGCGGCCAAGACGGATCCGGACTCGATCTACATAGACGGCATGGAAGGCAGCACCGGCGCCGGTCCCCATCTGGCGACCGAAGAAACCGGGGTTCCGGGCATGGCGGCTATCCGTCAGGCACGCCGCGCTATCGACGACATTGGGAAACGCGGCGAAATAAGCCTGGTCTATGCCGGCGGCATCAGGAACGGCGGCGACGTTGCCAAGGCTCTGGCGCTGGGTGCGGATGCCATTGCCATCGGTCATTCGGCGATGATGGCGCTCAATTGCAACAAGGACATTGAGGAAGCCGACTACCCCTCGGAAATGGGTGTCGAGGCCGGCGAATGTTATCACTGTCACACCGGCCGCTGCCCGGTTGGTGTTGCGACGCAGGATCCGGAATTGCGCAGCCGGCTCGATCCCGACCAAGCGGCCGAACGCGTCTACAACTTCCTGCACACGTTGACCATGGAAGCGCAGATGATGGCCCGGGCTTGCGGCAAGACGAACATCCACAGTCTCGAACCGGAGGACCTCGCCGCGCTGACCATGGAAGCGTCGGCGATTGCACAGGTGCCGCTTGCCGGGACTGACTACACCGTCGGCGTTGAAGACTATCACCACATTTAGGGAGAACGAACGATGGCTGGCACAGGCTACAAGGGCGCCGAAATCAAGGACGTCGATCACTTCCTCAAGGGTGGCGGCATAGACTCGGAACGCGAACAGACGATCGGACAGCATATCGGTTACCGCTATGATGTGAATCTGCTGCCCGATTACGAAAGGATAACACCGTTCCTAAAGGGCTATGTCGAGTTCATGGGCTGGGACGATCTGAACTGGCTGGAAGATGTTCACATGGGCTACGACGACGGCAAACCGGCGGTCTTCGACCGTAACATCAACGGCTGGGTCGCGATCCCCGACAACTATGACCTGCCGGACAACCAGCAGGACCGGGACATGATCGCCCGCGAACTGCTGATCAAATTTCAGATGTCGCCGGACCATCCCCTGGCTCAGCTAAACAAGGCCTATCGAAAATTCTGACCCTGCTGCGAACAGCAAGCTGGACAAAAGAACCCCCGGTCACGTGGCCGGGGGTTTTGCTTGCGCCTGTGACCAGTCGGGCCGGAATCCGAGGATGTGGACGTCTGAGGGTATTTCGGGATTGAAAATCCGGTTATGCCAGAGCGTTGCTTCGCGCGCGGGGTCGCTCGATGGCAATTCCCGCACCGTGCAAGGCAAACTGTAGGTCTGATTGTATTGACCGAACTCGAGAACGCATTCCTGTCGCTCGAGCAAGGCGGTGGCGACCGTAGAACCGATGCTGAAAAGGGCGGTGAGTTCGTCGCTGAAACGGCTCGAATTCTGAAAGTGCGTCGACTGGAGGAATTCCAGGCCTTTTTCGTAAACGCTTCTGGGATCGGTGGTCTTGCGGACCTGGTGCTTGAAGAACGCCGTGCTTTCATAGGAGTCCGAGGGCACGACCAGCGTGATCAAGGCCGGCGAGATTTCCCCGCCGTCGGTGCCGACACAACGCGGTGTCATGCCGCCCGACGGGCGCCCGGCATCGCTGCGCATGGCGATCTGGCGGATTCGGCATTGCCATGCCAAGAAGTGGTTGCGCAATGTAACCTGTGCGCCCCTGTCCCGTTTTTCCGTGCTGTCAGTTTGCATATTCAGATCGATTCGTTCGCTGGCTTTCGACCATGGCACTATACCGCATGATTCAAATTGGTTTGAAAGTTATCTCATATTGGTATATTTTTGGCTTGATATTTTTCAACGGTAGGAAAATAATATTCCCTACATTAAAGAGACCGTCAAAATTGTCGGCATTCATAAACAAATAGTGTAAATTCAGCCGACGCAACAGAAAGGAAGGAGAAAAATTGGTTTGCCTGTGATCGCCCCGGTTTCCCGCGCACGCCGGAGCCCACAGACAATCAAACGGGTGGCATGACACCGTCGTTCTTTCAGTCAACAGCAAAATTACCGCGGCGGACAATGTCATAATTTATTGGGGAGGAGCGACTCGATCGCTTCTTTGGAACCTTCCAGGGTTCCAGAACGCGCGTATCGACCGAAAGGAGGGGAGACTCCATGGGAAATAACCTCGAAGCACTAACCACCGTATTCACCGAGTTCTACTACTGGGTGACCGTGGTCTTCATGTTCCTCATTCATGTGGGCTTCTGCATGTATGAAGTGGGCGCAAGCCGGCGCAGGAACCATCTGCACACTCTAATGAAAAACACGATGCTGATCCCGCTGGTCACCATCACCTTCTACTTCTTCGGCTGGTGGATCTATTGGGCATTCCACGATGGGCCGGGCATCACCGGTGGGCTCGACACAGCCGCGGCTGCCGCCAACGCACCGTGGGCGAGCACCATGGGGACGAACCTTGGCGACCGGCTAACCGGCGTCTTCTGGGCGGCGTTCCTGCTGTTCTCCTGGACGGCCGCTTCTATCGTGTCGGGCTCTGTAATTGAGCGCATTCGATCCGGTGCCTTCTGGATACACGCAGTGCTGATTGGTTCGGTCTTCTGGATCATCGATGCTTCTTGGGGTTGGCATTATCAGGGTTGGATGGTCAAGTTGCTTGGCTATCATGACGCTTACGCATCCGGTGTCATTCATGCTATTGCCGGCGGCTATGCCCTTGGTATTCTGGTCGTTCTTGGTCCCCGCATTGGCAAGTTTGCCTCAGACGGGACACCAAGAGACATTCCGCCGCACAACACCTGGCTCGTCACGATTGGTCTGTTCATGATCTACACAGGCTTCTGGGGATTCTATGCCGCGTGTAACGTTCCGATCATTGCACCTTCAGGTATCGACGGTCTGATCACGGGCGAGACCTGGACGGCCACGAACATCTATCTCGGACCGACCTCACTCAGCGCCATTACGTTCAACTTCCTGATGTCGCTGTCGGGCGGTCTGCTGATGGCTTACGTGGTGTCCAAGGGCGATGCGTTCTGGACTTACTCTGGTGGTCTGGCGGGTGTCATTACAGCATCTGCCGGCAATGACCTCTACCACCCGATTCAAGCCATGATTATTGCCGGTATCGGTACATGGTGCGCCTACAAGCTGCATTTCTGGGTCGAGCGCAGGTTCAAGGTCGACGATGCGGTGGGTGCCGTGGCGGTTCACGGTTACGCCGGATTTGTCGGGCTCGTGATTGCCGGTGTCGTGCTGTGGGGCGTTCCGTCTTCGCCGTACGAAGGCTATGCCGCCATCAGTCCTTGGGGTCAGTTTGCCGGTGCGATCATCATGTTCTTCGTGCTTGGCTTTCTGCCGGCCTGGATCGTGTCGAAGATCATGGCCGGTGCTGGCATTCTCCGGGTTCCACGTGAAGTGGAAATCGAAGGGCTCGATTTCAGCACCAACCTTGCCTATGAGCAGGCTCAGTCCGAAATCCAAGCGGCTGAGCGTGCTGCATAGTCTGAACCAGGAAAAGGAGAGTACTCATGTCAACGATCAAAGGCCTGGACAGCTGGGCAGTGGATCTCAAGGACGTCGGGGCGATATATCCCTTCCAGGGTTCGGAAGTGATCATGGTGGTGATTGCCGTCGCTTTGTGGATAGGCTGGCACATCTGGCAGTTCAAACACGAGGCAAGCGAAATCGAAGAAGAAATTCGCAGCCACTCCAAGGAAAATGTCGAGCATAATGTCGACAGATACTGATCGCTGCTGACGCGGTGATCCGAAACACCACGAGAGCGCCGGCCTATCGCCGGCGCTCTTTTCATTTGCTCCGGTTTTGCACCACGTCAAGGAACGTGATATCGCCCGGGCACCAGATTTGTTCTTCCGGAAACCATCCGAATGTCAATCACCCGGACACGTTGGTGGCGTGTGGCGCTGCTGTTCATCATGGGGATCACATGGGGACTGCAGTTCTCGCTGCTGAAATTTGCGGCCCATGCAGGTTACTCGGAAATCGGCGTGCTGACGCTGTCCATGATCGGTGTGGCGGTAATTTTCATCACCATCACGTGGCGAACGAATGCCTGGTTCCGGCCGACGCCTGGGCAAATTGCGTTCTTCTTCATCAGCGGTACGCTTGGATATCTGGGTCCACTCGGACTCACCTTGTTTATTGCTCCCAATGTTGCGGCTGGACTGTTGGCAATCATCGTTTCGATGACGCCGGTGTTTACTGTCACCATCGCCCTTGGATTGAGAACCGAACCGGTATCACCAATGAGGATCGCCGGCATATTTGTCGGCGCCGTGGCGGCGATGCTCGTATTGACATCCCAGTCCGGTATCGACTTATCGGATGTGTCGCCATGGGCCGCACTGGCCTTCGTCATTCCGGTGGTCTACGCCGCCGACAACATTTACGTTGCAGCCTGTTGGCCGAAGACCCTCGATGCGGTGCAGGTCATGACGGCTGTGGTGATCCTGTCCGCGATCCTGCTGACGCCAATCTATATCCACTCAGGCGACTTCATTCCGCTGTTCGAACCCTGGGGTATCGGCCAGTGGTCGGTACTGCTGTTTGTGTTGACCACGGCTGTGGAGTCCTACCTCTATTTCGATATCACCCGGCGCTATGGCGCGGTATTTGCCTCGCTGGGCGGCTTTATTTCCGTGTTCGCCGGCATCATGTGGGGCATGGCGCTGTTCGGTGAGCGCCACAGCGCCCTGTTGTGGTCGGCGGTTCCGGTGATGTTCCTGGCGATCTACCTGGTAACCTTCTCCAAGCGTGAGCCGCGGGAGCCTCAGTCCGAAGCCACCGACCCCTGATCGCCGGTTCAGGAACCGGGTTTGCCAAAACCGCCGCCGCCGGGCAGATCAAGGATCAGGCGGTCGCCGGCCCCGACAATCTGTTTGCCCTTGCCTCTGAACGGTGCGCCACTGGCGAGGCGGGCTCTGCCGGCTGCGCCGTTCTCGCCGCCCTGGCGTCCCCGCGCCGGATTATCGATCCGGTCAAACAGGGCAAATACGGCAAACGGCGCCTTGTCGGCATGTTCGATCTCAATGGTCTGGCCGTCGCCGCCGCGGTGCCGACCCTGGCCGCCCGAATTGGCCCGGAATTCCTTGCGGCGGAATATCAAAGGCGCAATCGACTCGGTAATCTCAACCGGGGTATTGCGGACACCTGAGGGAAATGCCGTGGCGGACAGGCCGGGACGCGTCGGTCTGGCGCCGGTTCCACCGGAATGGAAGATCGTCACGGAGAAGGCTTCGGTCGGTTTGCCGTCCTCGCTCTCGACAAACCCGTGGCCACCCGACAGCATCGGATTCCACAGGCTGGAACTGCCCTCCGCGGGCACCTGGCCGGGAATTGCCTTTTCAAGGCATCCCAAAACCACGTCCGGGAGCATTTGGCCGATCACATGACGGGTGGTGACGGCACAGGGTGGGGGGGCGTTGACGATGGTGCCCACCGGTGCCGACGTGCGGATCGGTTCGAGCGATCCGGTGTTGTTGGGAACCGCGCTGCCGACGATGCATCTGATGCCGAACGAGGTGTAGGCCTCGCAATAGGTCAACGGCACGTTGATGCCAAACTGGGAAACCGACGACGTGCCATCGTAGTCAACCGCAATGCCCTCATTGCCAATGGTCATTCGGGCCTTCAGTGTTACGGGCTTTTCATAGCCATCGACCGTCATCTCGTTGCTGTAGACGCCGGCCGGCAGCGCCCGGATTTCGTCGAGCATGGCGTTGCGCGAGGTTTCGATGATGTGCTCGCCGATCTCCTCAAGGTTGTCGAGGTCGAACTCATCCATCAGTTCGATCAGACGGCGGCCGCCAAGTTCGTTGCTCGACGACAGGGAATAAAGATCGCCGACAACCTGCACCGGTTCGCGCACGTTGGCTTCGACAATCGCAAAAACGCTGTCATTGCGCACGCCTCTGGAAAACAGCGGCATAATCGGGATATTGAGACCTTCCTCATAGACCTGTCCGGCGTCAGGACCGAAGCCGCGCCCGCCGACATCGACGACGTGCGAGGTCGAGGCAAACAGGGCTGCAATCCGGCCATTCTTGAAGACCGGGTTAACCACTGTGAAGTCGAACAGATGACCGGTTCCGAGCCAGGGGTCGTTGGTGACGAAAACGTCGCCTTCGTTCATGGTGTCAATCGGGTATTTCTCGAGAAAGAACCCGACCGAGGCCGCCATGGCATTGACATGGCCGGGCGTGCCTGTCACGGCCTGGGCCAGCATCCGGCCCTTCAGGTCATAGACTCCCGCCGAGAGATCGCCGGCCTCGCGCACGGATGTGGAAAAGGACGTGCGAATGATGGCTTGCGCCTGTTCCTCGACCACGGCGATGATCCGGTCCCACAAAACCTGATTGCGCACATCGTGGGCAACCGCCGCCGTCGTGGAAACAGTGCCTGTGCGTTCAAGAACCAGATCGCCATACGCATTTGTGGTCGCGGCAAACCCTTCCGGCACGACCGTGCTGGTCTGGATCTCGGTGATGATCGCCGGACCCGGCAGCCGGCCGTCCCGGGAAAGGCTTTCCCTGGCACAGATCCGGGTCTCGACGGCGTCCTCCTGACCGGAAAAATGCACGCCGCGTGTCCGTTGTTGTTCGTTCCGGGTTGAATCTGCTGCTGCCCTGAAACGGTCTGGAGTGACCGCACGTTTCTCAGAGACCATGATTGACCAGGTCAGAACTTCAATGGCAAGCCCGGGGACGATCCGGCCGTACTGGCGCTTGTACTCCTGTTCAAAGGCTTCCCTGATGCTGTCTTCGTCGCCAGACTTGAACTCCCGGGAGGGCAGTTCGATCTTGACCTCGTGGCCCTGGCCCACATAGCGCGCGTAGGCATGACGCCTTTGTTCGAGAGAAGCATCAGGCGCTCCCAGTCTTACAACCTCGGCTGCTTCCTCAAACATCTCGGCAAACAGGCCGTTGAGCGACGTGGCGTCGAGACCATCCACACGCACATAGTGACTGCGCACCAGTTCATAGGCGACCGGTGCCATGAGAAACCCGATGGCCGAGCCGACACCAGCGTTCGCGGGCACAACCACTTTCGAAATCCCTAGTTTCTGTGCCAGGCGAAGGGCGTGCAAAGGGGCACCTCCGCCGAAGGCAATCATGGTCCGCCCGGCAATTTCCGCACCGCGCTCAACCGCATGTACACGCGCCGCACTCGCCATGTTCTCATCAACGATTTCGATCACCGCCTTTGCGGCCTCGACCGGACCGCGGTCAATATGGGCACCGACCGAAGCCGTCACGGCGGCGGCAGCGGCCTCGGTGTCCAGGGTCATGCGCCCGCCGGCAAAGCCGTCGGGGTCGAGCCGGTTCATCAAAAGATTGGCGTCGGTGATGGCAGCCCCTGTACCGCCGCGCCCGTAACAGGCGGGTCCCGGATCGGCGCCGGCGCTTTCAGGCCCAACCTGGATGCGTCCAAGAGCGTCCACGTGGGCGATCGAGCCGCCACCTGCACCGATCTCAACCATTTCGACAACCGGAATCTTCACGGGCATACCGCTGCCTTTCATGAAGCGGTGGGCGCGATCGATCTCGAAAGTCCGGCTCAACAGCGGCTCACCATTGTCGATCAGGCAAATCTTGGCCGTCGTGCCCCCCATATCGAAGGACAGAACACGATCCTCACCGAGATTCCGGGCAATGAAGCCGGCGAGAATGGCACCCCCGGCCGGCCCGGACTCGATCAGCCGGACCGGGTACTGCTTTGCAGTCTCGATGGTGATCAGATTGCCGCCCGAGGTCATCAGCAGACAAGGGCAAACCACGCCCTCCGCCACAAGCCTGCCTTCGACATCGTGGAGATAGGTTTCCATGATCGGGCGCACATAGGCGTTGGCACAGGTTGTGGTCTGGCGTTCGTATTCACGAATCTCAGGGCAGACCTGCGACGACAGCGATATCGACAGTCCCGGCAATGCTTCACGAAGAACAGCCGCGATCCGGTCTTCGTGGGCAGGGTTGGCATACGCATGAAGCAGACCGATCGCCACGCTTTCCACGCCGGCTTCGCGCAATTGCGGGACCAGGGCGGCGATGTCTTCGTCCTGTACAGGATCGAGCACTTCGCCTTTGAAGTTCAGACGCTCGGGAACAGTCAGCCGCAACTCGCGCGGGACCAGCGGTTTGAGCCGGTCCGCGTTGATGTCGTACTGGTCAAATCGGTTCTCATAGGCAATTTCGAGGGTGTCGCGATGTCCGTCCGTGGCGATCAAGGCGGTTCTCGCACCCTTGCGCTCGATCAAGGCATTGGTTGCCAGTGTCGTACCATGGATGATGAGA
Source organism: Alphaproteobacteria bacterium (assembly GCA_021775805.1). GTDB lineage: Bacteria > Pseudomonadota > Alphaproteobacteria > Rhizobiales > JAJFHC01 > JAJFHC01. Next base: position 25,627 of record JAJFHD010000104.1, read on the forward strand.
TCGAGATCCGCCGGGTTGGTACCGGTGCGTCCGAGCACGTCACGCAAACCGTTCATGAATCCATCGGCGGGATTTTGAGGTGTGGTCAGAACCTTGACGGTTGTCTGGACGCCGTCTTTTTCGAGAACAACGTCGGTAAAGGTTCCACCAATGTCCACGGCAAGACGGCAGGGGACGGTTTCAGCAGCCATGTCATGACCTTTCGTTCAAATGAGTTCGATCCAGGTGTTTGTCTTCATTACGGCCCCGGCGGCGCTCTCCGGCTGGGGATGGCGAGTTTGGCGCGCGATGTCTGCGCCACCAGGACACCGCTCGCAATGATGATGGTCATTCCAACCCAGGACATGGTGTCGGGCAAATCGGAAAACAGAGCCAGTCCGATGAACACCGCAGCAAGAATCTCGGTGTAGGAAAACGGCGCAAGCGTTGGCGCCGGCGCCCGGGCATAGGCCAGCAGAAGCAGGCCATGACTTGCCGCGCTGGTGAGCCCGACCAAGGCGAAAATACCAATGGTCCAGAAGGGAACCGGTTGCCAGACAAACGGCACGATCGGACTCAAGACCAGTAAGGATATGAGTGCCGTGAATGTCGACGTGATAACCGGGCTTGTTGTCTGGGCGAGCTGACGCGTGGTGATAAGATGCAAGGCCAGGAAAACCCCGCAACCGAGAGCGAAGAGCGCGTGGATGTCTATGTTGCCAAAGGATGGCCGCATGACAATCATGACGCCGGCGAACCCGCCGATGACGCCCACCCAGGCCGGCAGCGACACCCGCTCCTTCAGGAGCCAGGGCGCAAGAAGAGTGATGATGAAGGGATAGATGTAAATGATGGCGATGGCATCGGCGAACGGCAACCCGCCTGCGGCGGCAACAAAGCTGGTGGTGGCGATGACCAGCAGCAGGGCGCGCACGACCTGGCGCGCCGGTCTTGGCGGGTTGAATGTGGAGAGACCAAATCGATAGAGCCCGATCGGCAGCATGACGATGAAGTAGGCGGCATAACGGCCCCAGACAATCTGCACCTCCGGCAAAACGGGTGTGAGAATTTTCATCAGGGCCCCGTTGAGGGAAGCAATGCAAAGACCGGCGAGCAGCAGACCGATACCAGCCAGCCGCGTGTCCTTTTCAGCCGGGACTTCGATGGTCGCCATCAAAAGGGTCGTCTGGTGCGAGTCATAACAGGCCGATATCCTTAAGGATATCGCTGATCTGGCGTTTCTGTTCATCGCTGAACGGCATCATCGGCGGCCGGGAGTGACCGGCGGGACGGCCAAGCTGGTTCATGGCCTCCTTGATGCCCATATACCCGCTGCCGACGGAGAAGATCTGATAGGCGCGCATCATCTTGAAGTGGAGCTCGCGGGCGCGGTCGAGATCGTTCTCGGCGGCGGCATTGAAGAGGTCCACAGCCATCTTGCCAACCACCTGCGGGAACATGGCCACCACGCCATGGACACCGATCGACATGGCCGGCAGAAGAATATCCTCAAGACCGATGAAAACCCGCAGTTCCGGACCACAGACCCGGATCAGTTCCATCGTGGTATAAAGGTCCCAGGTCGTATCCTTGATGGCGACGACGTTGTCGATCTCCATGAGATCGCTCACAAGGCCCGCATGCAAGGTGCTGTTCACGTAACGGGGGCTGTTGTACAGCATGATCGGCAGACCGCCTTCGCCCGATACACGTCGATAGAATTCCGTGATTTCACGATCACCGAGCGGCACGTATAGAGGGGTCAGGGTCAGAACACCGTCGCATCCGGCCCGGGCGGCGCGTTTGGTCAGGGCCACGACGTCTTCGGTCCGGATGGCGGAGGGACTGCCGAGCACCGGCACGCGGCCGGCGGTCTGGTCGACGGCAATGTCGAAGACCCGCCCTCGCTCGTCATCGGACATGAGGAAAAATTCACCCGTGCTGCCCGCTGCGATTACGCCATGACAGCCTGAGTCGATGACAAAGTCGACAACCTGCCGGTAGGCAGCCTCGTCGATCTGCCCGGCGGCGTCGAACGGAGTCACGATTACGGCGTAGGATCCGTACCAGTCACATGCGGGTTTGGACATCTGGTTTTCTCCTGTGTCTTGGATATGCGTCGGGAATTCCCTGTCAGTGTATGAACCGGCTTGTTCGCATGGGATGCCGGGCCCTCAATCTCTCTACTCTTCATTGGGGACCTTTGTCACGCTTTGTGAAAATGATTCGCGTCTGGCCAGGTCCGGGAGAGTACCGCCAGCAGAATCCTGGCGGTACTCTCCCGGACCGACTCCGCCTGAACTCACTGCGCCGGTTCCAGATCGACGGTAATGACAGAAATGTCGGCAAGCACCTTTTCGCCGGCAGACAAGATATCCCGAACACCGTCCTTGCACAGGTCGGCGTGCTGTTTCGACAGCGTTTCGCCGCGTTCCGCATCACGGTTTTCCAGGGCTTCCAGAATTTCGCGATGTTGCTGTGCGATGATGCTGTTGGCTGACCCTGTGGTCAGGACGATGTTGTGGGCATACCAGATCTGCGCAATCCGTTCGTGGTCGGCGAGGATGCGTCTGTAGCAGTCGAGGAAATACTTGTTACCCGATGCTTCGGCGATGCGCAGATGGAATCGGCTGTTGGACTCGACCATCGCCGGTATGTCCTTGCGTCCCATGTCGTCCTCGAATTCATGCATGATACGTTCGACATCGCGCAAATCGTCGGCCGTGCGGCGCAGGCAGGCGAGCCGCATGATGGCCTTTTCAATCAGGTCCCCGGCCTCGAATATCGACTGCAGAACCTGCAGGTCGAGACTGGCAACCGAGGCACCGCGATTGAGCCTGATGTCGACCAGTCCTTCCGCGGCCAGGCGGATGAGGGCTTCGCGGACCGGTGTGCGGGAAACGCCAAACATCGCAACCAGGGACTTTTCATCGAGGTCGGCCCCGGGCTTCAGTTCCATGGAAATGATGCTGCGGCGCAGGGCGTCATAGATCGGAACCGCGCTTCGCCGGTTGGCCTTTTGAAACGCGTCTGCTTTTGCCGGCTTGTTCATCGCGCTCTCCTGGTGAAAAATGTGCGTGACATCGATCATAACATCGTATATCAGATGTATACAAGAACAGAAATCAACACGGCACACCCTGATTGCCCAGGCAAGGAGGTGTGTCGTCGTCCGTTTTTCAAAACGACCCAACAGGGAGACTGCAGATGAAATTCGAAGGCATCTATCCACCTGTCATCACACCCTTCAACGACGATTTTTCGATCGATTGGGAGGGCTTTGAGACCATGATCGAGCACCTGATCTCGTCGGGTGTTCATGGCATTGTCGTCGGCGGAACCACTGGTGAAGTGTACGCTCAAACGCTGGAAGAGCGCGTTGAGTCGATGAGGTTGGCCAAGGAAAAGATTCGCGGCCGTCTTCCCATGATTGTCGGCATCGGTGGCATCCGAACAGAGGACTGCATAGAGCTTGGGCTGCACGCAAAGCAGAATGGCGCGGATGCGATCCTGATGAATGCGCCGTTTTATGCGGTGCCGACCCAACTGGAGCTTGCCAACCACGCGCTGGCCGTCGACCGTGAAGTCAATCTGCCGATCATGCTCTACAACTATCCCGGCCGCACCGGCACGACCATGGGACCGGAGTTTTTCGACAGGGTAGGCCGCAGCCCGAATTTCAGCGGTATCAAGGAATCTACCGGCGACATCAACCAGCTCCATGCCCTGGCGCGCGACTACAAGCACATTACGCTGCTGTGCGGCATGGACGACCAGGCCCTTGAGTTCTTTGTCTGGGGTGCGCGCGGCTGGGTCTGCGCCGGCGGCAACTGCCTGCCCAAGGAACACCTGGCCATGTACCGGGCCTGTGCCGTCGAGAACGACTTCGAAAAGGGGCGCCGGATCATGTCGGCGCTACTGCCGTTCATGGGCATCCTTGAGCAGGGCGGCAAGCTGATCCAGATCGTCAAACACGGCTGCCGGCTCGCAGGCCTTCCGTCGGGACGGGTCCGCAAACCGATTCGTGAACTGAACAAGAATGAAAAACGCGAACTGGAAACGGTCCTCAGGACACTGAAGGTGACCATGGACCGGATCGACAGTGATTCCCGTGAAGAGGAGAAAGATAATGTCGTCGCTATTAACGCGTGAGGAATACGAGGCCATATCCAAGGCCATGGTCCTGCCGACCGGTTCGTTCATCGACGGCCGGGCCCGGGCGGCATCGACCGGGGCCACCTTCGAGACGATCAACCCGGCAACCGGTGCACCGCTTGCCCAGATTGCATCCTGTTCCCAGGAAGACGTCGATCTGGCAGTCGAGAAAGCCCGCGAGGCTTTTGACGACGGGCGCTGGACACGGGTTCATCCCTCGGACCGCAAGCGCATCCTGATCAAGCTGTGCAAGCTTATCCGGCGTAACCAGCACGAACTTGCCGTGCTCGAAAGCATCGAGAGCGGCAAACCGATCCAGGATATCGAAACCGTCGACATCCCTGAAACCCTGCATTGCCTTGAGTGGCATGCGGAAACCGCCGACAAGATCTACGATCAGGTCGCACCCGCCGGCGACGATGCGGTTGCCATGGTCGTGCGCGAGCCGATCGGTGTGGTCGCCTGCATCCTGCCGTGGAACTTTCCTCTGCTGATGGCCGCCTGGAAAATGGGTCCGGCCCTTGCCGCCGGCAACAGCGTCATCATCAAGCCCGCGGAACAGACCAGCATGAGCACGCTCCGCCTGGCGGAACTGGCCCATGAAGCCGGCATCCCACGCGGTGTCCTCAACGTTGTGACCGGGCTTGGCGAAACCACCGGCAAGGCGCTCGGTCTGCACGCCGATGTGGACATGGTGTCGTTCACCGGGTCGACCGAAGTCGGCCGCATGTTCCTTGAGTATTCCGCACAGAGCAACCTGAAGAAGATCGTGCTCGAATGCGGCGGCAAGAACCCTTGCGTGGTCATGGACGATGCCGAAAACCTGGATGTGGTCGCTTCCCATGCGACCCAGGCTGTGTTCTGGAACATGGGCGAGAACTGTTCTTCCAACTCACGCCTGATCGTTCACGAGAAGGTCAAGGAGGCGCTCGTCGAACGCATTCTGCATCATGTGCGTGACTGGCGTACCGGCGATCCGCTTGATCCCTCGAACCGGCTTGGCGCAATTGTCTCGAAGGAACAGTACGACACCATCCTCGGCTATATCGAAAAGGGCAAACAGGAAGGCGCCAACATCGTTCTCGGTGGCCGTGCCATCTCCGAAGGCAACGGATACTTCATCGAACCGACGATCTTTGACAATGTCCGTCCGGACATGACAATCGCGCGCGAGGAAATATTCGGGCCGGTTCTGTCGATCATCACCGTGTCGAGCGGCGACGAGGCGGTTCAGGTGGCCAACGACACACCCTATGGGCTTGCGGCATCCGTGTTCACAAGCAATGTCAAACGGGCCCACCGGATGGCACGCGCCATTCGGGCCGGGACAGTTACGGTAAACTGCTATGGCGAAGGCGACGCATCGACTCCTTTCGGTGGGTACAAGCAATCCGGTTTCGGCGGACGTGACAACTCCATTCATGCTCACGACCAGTACACCGAGCTCAAGACAATCTGGATCGACATCTCCGATTCCGACGTCGAAGACGCAATCGACTGAACTCGCTCCAGGCATAAACAACCATGGTTATAGCCGTGCCTCTAGGGAGGTGCGGCTGTGACCACATTTACAGCACGGAAAGTCCCCTCGGATCTTGCCGGTTCGGGCTGGTACGAACTGCTGCCGGCTCCCGATGCTCCCCGTGAACTGGAAGGCAACCAGACCGCTGACTGGGTTATCGTCGGTGCAGGGTTTGCAGGTTTGTCGGCGGCGCGGCGTCTGACGCAACTTTGTCCCGGCGATCGCATAGTCGTGGTCGACGCCCAGCGCGTCGGCTGGGGAGCCGCTGGGCGCAATTCCGGTTTCATGATCGACCTGCCCCACGAACTCCAGAGCGATGATTATGCCGGGGGGCGCGAGGCGGATCTTGCCCAGATTCGCATGAATCGGGCCGCGATCGCATTTGCCGGCGAAATGGTCTCTGAGTTCGGGCTGGAAGAGCACTGGAACCCCGGCGGCAAGATCCACGGGGCGACCGACGGCAAGGGTCTGGAATCTCTCAAGGCATTCCAGCGGCATCTTGACGGACTCGGCGAACCCTACAGCGATCTCAATGCCTCCGACATGAAACGCATTACGGGCACGGACTATTACGCCGGCGGCATGCACGCACCGGGATGTGCCCAGATCCAGCCGGCGGGATACATCCGTGGACTTGCAGACGGCCTCAAGCCTGCCATAGAAATCTATGAAAACTCCGCAGTCCTGAAAATCGAAACCGGGGCGACCCACAAGGTTCACACCGGGCATGGTTCAATCAGCAGTCCAAAGGTGATCATGACTGTGAATGGCCATGCGGAGTCGTTCGGCCTTTACGACAGGCGCCTGATGCACATTTTCACTTTTGCCAGTATGACACGGAGGCTGACAACGGCTGAACAGTCCGCGCTGGGTGGCGATCCGGAATGGGGTCTCATTCCTGCCCATCCCATGGGGTCAACGGTACGCCGCCTGAAGCAGGGCCGGATCACCGTGCGCAGTGTCTTTACCTACAATCCGAATCTGGAGACGACGGCTGCTCAGGTCGAGAAACTCGGGCGGGTTCAGGACCGTGCCTTTGCCGCCCGGTTTCCCATGTTGCCGGATGTCGCCATGGACCATCGCTGGGGCGGGCATCTGTGTCTGTCGCTCAACTCCGTACCGGCTTTCGGCGAAATCGAGCCCGGTTTCTACACAGCCTGTTGCCAGAACGGGCTGGGTGTCGGCAAGGGAACGCTGTCGGGCATGCTGATCGCCGACCTTGCTGCCGGGTCAGGTGAACCCATGGTCGAGGAGATGCTCAGCCTTGATATGCCAAAGAAACTCTATCCCGAACCGTTCATGACCATGGGCGCCAGAACTCATCTTTGGTGGACGCACCGGCAGGCCGGCAGGGATCTCTAGACAAGGACTGACACGCTATGGCTTCGCATACTTTTTTCTGCATTGACGGGCACACGATCGGCGCTCCGGTCCGCCTTGTCACTGGTGGAGCACCGCCCCTGGAGGGCAAGACCCAGGCCGAACGGCGGGAGCATTTTCTGGCTGAATACGACTGGATCAGAACCAGCCTCATGTTCGAACCGCGCGGTCATGACGCCATGTCCGGTGCCATCCTTTATCCACCTTCACGAGATGATTGCGATGCCGCGGTCATCTATATCGAGACGTCAGGCTGCCTGCCCATGTGCGGACACGGCACGATCGGCACGGTTACCTTTGCCATCGAGCACGGGCTGGTGCGTCCAAAGACGCCGGGTGTCCTCAATCTGGAAACACCGGCGGGCGTGGTTGCGGCCCGCTACACCGAACAGGACGGCAGGGTGACGTCGGTGCGGATCACCAACGTCCCTTCCTTTCTCATGATCCGGGACCATGTATTTGAAAGCTCGACTCTCGGTACCCTGAAGGTCGATATCGTCTATGGCGGAAACTTCTATCCGATCCTCGAGCCCCAGGAAAACTTCCGGGATTTCGCCGACCTCTCCGTCAGCGAAATCCTTCGTCTTGGCGTGGAGATGCGCGACCAGCTCAATGACGAGCTCGATGTTGTCCATCCCGAGAATCCACTCATTCGCGGCATGAAGCACTTCATGTGGACCGGCGCGCCAACCGACGCCACCGCCCATGGCCGCAATGCGGTGGTTTACGGCGAGACCGGGATCGACCGGTCGCCGTGTGGCACCGGGACATCAGCCTGGGTCGCCCAGCGGGTCGCCCGCGGACGGCTGAAGCCGGGCGAAGCTTTTGTCAATGAAAGCATTCTGGGCGGGTTGTTCACCGGCCGTGCGGAGGACACGACAAAAGTCGGTTCTTACGATGCGATTGTTCCCAGCGTCGAAGGCCGGGCCTATGTCACAGGACTCAACACGATATTCGTCGATGATCGCGACCCCTATGTGCACGGATTTCAATTGACATGACGACGCCCAATACGCCGCCCCGAACCATCATCATCGGCGCCGGGATTGTCGGTATGTGCTGTGCGTGGCACCTGCGCCGGCGCGGTGTCGACGTTGAGGTGGTCGACAGGCTGGACCCCGGCATGGGCTGCTCGTTCGGCAACATCGGCGGCATTGCGGTCACCGAAGTGGCGCCGATGTCGGTGCCTGGGTTGCTCACCAAGGTGCCGGGCTGGTTGATGGACCCGCTCGGGCCCTTGACCGTGCGCTGGTCGTACCTGCCGAAACTGGCTCCCTGGCTGATCAGGTTTCTGGCTGCCGGCCGGGAGAAGGAGGCAGAACGGATTGCAGCGGCTGCGGCGACATTGTTCCAGCATGCGGCGTGTGATTTCGGATCGATCCTAAGCGATCTGAAAGCGCCGGAACTTCTGGGGAAGGATAGTTGCGTCGCGGTTTACGATACAAAAGCCCAGTTTGATGCTGACACATGGGCCTACGACCTGCGGGCCCGCAACGGGTTTCCGTGCACGCCCGTGTCAGGGGCTGAACTTGTAGACCTCGAGCCGGAAATTGCGCCGGACTTTGCCGCAGGCCGCGTCTACGAGGGTTGGTACAACGTCACCGATCCCTATCATGTTGTGACAACGATTGCCGAGGATTTTGTCCGGAACGGCGGGCATATCCGAAAGGCCGAGGTCGTCGACGTCATTCGCGAGGGTGGACTGACCACCGGTGTACGCCTGGCTGACGGCACTGAGATGGCCTGTGACAACCTGATCATTGCCGGCGGTGCCTGGTCCCACAATCTGGCGCGCATGCTCGGAGACAATGTTTCTCTTGAGACGGAACGCGGCTATCACACAACGATCACAGACCCTGGCGTCTCGCCGTCTCGAGAAGTGGTCTATGGCCCTCAAGGGTTCGGCATTTCGCCGATGGACAGCGGTATCCGTGTAGGGGGTTCCGTGGAGCTAGGTGGTCTTGATGCGCCGCCAGACTACAAACGGGCGAAGGTGCTGGTTGAAAAAGCCAAACGGGTCTATCCGGGTCTTCGCACAGCGGGCGGGTCCGAATGGATGGGGCACAGGCCGGCGACCCCGGATTCGCTGCCGATACTCGGCCGGGCGTCGAATTTCGGTAATGCGTTCTACGCGTTCGGTCATGGCCATGTCGGCCTGACTCTTGGCCCCACCACCGGTCGTGTGATTGCAGACCTTGTGCTGGATGGGCAAACGGACGTCGATCTGGCGCCGTTTTCGGCGAACAGGTTTTAGTAAGCGTTGCCTGTAACTTCGTAGACGCTTTCCAAAGACGCACGCTCACAACAATCAGCGAAAGCGAGTAGGCGCCGGTTCAAGCCCGGCGAACGGGAAGGGGTATTGTGCAAACCGTAGCAAACCGTTTCCCGGACAAGCGAAGCGCGATCCGGGACCCAATCCACCTGACCAATCAAACGGGCTTGGTAAGTAGTTCCACAAGCGCCTTGAAGTCCGATCCGGGCTGATGCAACCCAAGCACATGGTCTCTGATCTCGACGGCACGCCCGGCGCCCAGGGTCGGGTCGGCATAGGCATGATACTTGCCGATGATCTGATCGTCGCTGAGGGGATCCTCGGGTCCGCCGCGGGCATTTACCTCGCCCGATTTGTGCTCGGTCCCGTCCTTCAGCCGGATGGTTATGTCGGCCCAGCGGCCGGCGGGGAAACGCGCGTTATGTGCATTGCTTTCAACCACGGAGGTGCACTCCACGAGACGGGCAACTGCCGGGTCTGTCAGGCCGTCGCCGGTAATCTGGTCGATCCCCAGCACACCATTGACCAGGGCCGAGGCCACCGCAAAGGGCAGACTGTATTGCGCGATCGACGGGGTCCCCGGCATGCCGGCGAACAGCCTCGCGGATTCGTGGAACGTCGAGATCTCTATATGAGCGACATCTTCATGGGCAATGCCATGTTCTGCGCGCAAATTCAGCGTGCAGTCGATCGGGGCATGAGCCCAGCGGCAGATCGGGTAGGGTTTTATGTACTGCAGGTCGGTGGTCCAGAGGGTGCCGATATCGGACCAGAAACTCATCACGTCGGGCGCTTCCACAGTGATCGCGGGTGCGCCGGTGAACCCGTTTTCCGCCATGATCGTCGCTGTAACCCCGGTCATGGCGCCGCAGCCGGACCCGTCGTGAAGCATCGACGGGTTGTCGATTTCGCGCATCATCTGGCTGCGGGGGCCGTGATATTCGGCGATGCCCAGCGCTTGCCTGAGCTGGTCGTCGGACAGGCCGCGCAATCTTGCGCCGATGCTGGCGACGCCAAGGGCGTTCCAGGCACCGGATGTATGGTAATCGGAAACCGTCGCGTGCAAGGCCAGTCCTGCCCGGGCGGACACTTCGTAACCCACGACAAAAGCCGTGAGTGCGTCCTGGCCGGAAACGTTCCCCGACGCATCCGCGAAGGCGACAAGGCCGGGCACAACGGCCACGCCGATGTGGCCCTTGGTCGGGTTGTAGCCGTCATGGGCGTCGAGATTGTCGATCTGGGTGGCACCGGCGAAAGCGGCTCCGGCGATGCTCACCGTGCGGCCGTCGAACATCATTCTTGCCTGGGTGCGGGGGTCAGCGGAGCCGTGGAGCAGGGATGTGATCTTGCGGGCGATCGTACCGGCCTCGAGAGTGTGGGCCGCTGCCGCTACGCCAAGCGTGTCCAGCATAAGCAGGCCAGCCATCTTTGCCGTGTTGGCGGGCAAATCGCTGAAGCGAAGATCCTGGATGAAACGGGTTACCGGTGCCAGGGCTGTTTCGGGCCGTGCGTCCATGGGTGTTGATCCTTCCGTTGTGGGCCTTCTCCCATTGTCCCTCAGACGATAAACCGATTATCTGGCACAGCAACTGAACAATTTTCATGTGTCAGTTGATGACAAGGGCGGTGTGCGGCGCATACAGACGCATCATCCCGGTTCACTTCCCTTGCAATAGCGCTTGACAGAAAATCAAAGCAGTCGGAAGAATAAGCGGTGACGTTTGCCGCGCGTGCGGGTAACAGGGTCGGGATGAATCGAATGGGCAGACGGTTACCACCGTTTGCGGCGATCAAGGCTTTCGAAGCCGCCGCTCGGTATTGTAATTTTCAGCAGGCTGCTGAAGAACTTCACATTTCGCCATCGGCGGTCAGTCACCAGATCAAATCGCTGGAAGATTTTGTCGGTGTCGGGTTGTTCATACGCAATAACAACCGGCTGACACTGACCCATGACGGCAAGGTCTACTACAAGGAGCTCCAGCTGTCGCTTGACGGTATCGAGCGCGCGACCAATGCCGTCATGCGGCCCAGGGGGCATGGCGAGTTGACCATCAGCCTGTTCCCGACGCTGGCGGAACTCTGGCTGATACCCAGATTGGGCGCCTTTCATGAAGACCATCCCAACGTCACGATCAGGCTTTCGTCCAATACTGACAAGAGCAACGAGTTTCCGCCTGACGGGGTTGATCTGTCGATCCGTTATATCCACGAAGACGACCCGGACGACGAAGGCGATTTTCTTTTCCCGGAAACCATGATCCCGGTCTGCTCCAGGACCTATCTCGAAACCCACGGGCCAATCGAGAGCGAGGAAGATCTGCTGGAACGGACTCTGATCTACTGCAACTGGGAGCGCGACGAGTGGCCGTACTGGTTCGGGGATGTGGGCAAGTCGACGGCCAATGCCAAGAGTTGGCTCGAACTGGATACCCGCGGCCATGCCCTGAAAGCAGCCTCCGAAGGGCTTGGCATCGCCATGGGCCGACGTCCGTTTGTCGACGACGCCCTGGTCTCAGGACGGCTGGTCACACCCTTGATGCGGCCCGTCAGTACCGGGTTTCGCTACTTTTTAACCGCATCACGTCAGTCAAGCGACTTTGCCGGCGTCCGCCGGTTCCGGGAATGGCTCCTGTCCATCTGCCCGTCCGAAGAGTCTCTGCTGGTTGCGTGACGGATCATTTATTCATGATGGATGAGAATTAATTCAATTGCCGAACCGGCGTCTTGTGCCAAGGTCTGACCTGGAATTCCAGGTGAGATCAGGACCATGGCGCGAAGCTCGACGCAACGACGCACCCGGGGACGTGAGGGACGGCGGCAACGCCAGTCCGAACACGCGCCGTACCGACTTGGAGAGCTGCACAACCCTTTTCCACCGGTCACGGTCATCGATGGCGATGCCATCGAACGGATAGCAGATGCCGCCTTCCGGCTGCTGGAAGAGGCAGGCCTCGAGTTTCGCAGTGATCGTGCCCTGGATATCCTGAAACAGAATGGCGCTCACGTTGATCGCGAGACCAGTATGGTACGGATCGGCCGCGACATCGTGCAGTCATTTGTGCAGCAGGCACCGTCACAGTTCACCTTGCATGCGAGAAACCCGGCGGCCAATGTCACGGTTGGTGGCGGGTATGTCAATTTCATGCCGGTGGGCGGTCCGCCCAACGTATCGGATCTCGATCGCGGCAGACGGCCAGGCGATTTCGAATCCGTCAGCAATCTCATGCGCCTCAATCAGGCGCTGGGAGTCACACAACTTGCCGGTGCTTCGCTCGGCGAACCTGTGGACCTGCCGGTAGACACCCGACACCTCGATATCTATCTGGCTCAGGCTACCCTGACCGACCGGGTCTGGAACGGCCGTGGCATCGGACGGGCGCGGATCGAGGACGCACTCGACATGATTGCCATTGCCCGGTCGACCACACGGCAAGCCCTGGTTGATGAACCGAGCACGATGACCGTGATCAACGTCAATTCACCGCGCCGGGTAGACGAGGAACTGCTCGACGGGTTGATGGCCATGGCCGAAAACGGTCAACCATGCCTGGTCACGCCATTTACCCTTGCCGGGGCCATGAGCCCGGTGACAATCGCCGGCGCGCTTGCCCAGCAGACGGCGGAAGCCCTCGGTGTAATTGCCCTGGTGCAGATGATCAGACCGGGATGTCCGGTCGTATTCGGTGGGTTCACATCAAATGTCGACATGAAAACCGGGGCACCAACCTTCGGCACACCGGAGTATGTCAAGGCGACGCTTGCCGGCGGCCAGATTGCCCGGCATTTCGGCCTGCCCTATCGTTCAAGTAATGTGAACGCCTCGAATGCACCCGACGCCCAGGCGGTCTATGAAAGTGCCATGTCGCTGTGGGCGGCCATCATGGGCGGTGCCAACATCATTCACCACGCAACCGGCTGGCTTGAGGGCGGGCTGACCGCGTCGTTCGAGAAGACCGTGATCGACGCGGAAATGATCAGAGGCTGGGCGGAAGTTCTCAAGCCTTTGGAAACCCGCGACGAGGACCTTGCGCTTGAGGCGATTGCAGCCGTGCCGCCGGGGGGGCATTTTTTTGGCGAGGCCCATACGCTGGCGCGGTTCGAAAACGCGTTCTACGAACCGATATTGTCGGACTGGAGGAATTTCGAAGCCTGGCAGGAGGCTGGTGCGTTGACGGCCACCGAGAGGGCCAATGCACTGTGGAAAAAGCTGCTCGAGGAGTTTGTGCCGCCGGACCTCGATCCGGCGATAGAGGAAGCGCTGGAAGACTTTGTTGCCCGGCGGAAATACGATATTGAACGGGAACAATGAACCTGCTGCCCGTGCCTAGGCGCGCACCTCCCGGAGACTTGCCCATGACGTTGAACCCATCCGTTATCGACGACGACAACCAAATTGTGGAACCGCAGCTGAGTGGAATTCTCGACCGCTTCACGCCGTCGGCCATCGCACGCATCTTTGATCAGGCCGTGCGGCTCAAGGAGGCCGGGCACGATCTGGCAGACTTCAGTACCGGTGAGCCTGACTTCGACACACCGGACCATATCAAGGAGGCGGGCAAGAAGGCGATTGACGCGGGCGATACCAAGTACACAGCGCTTGTGGGAACCAGTGCGCTCAAGGGAGCGATCCAGAACAAGTTCAAACGCGACAACGACCTGGACTACACGCTCGATGAAATCATCGTTTCAAGCGGCGCCAAGCCGTTGCTTGCCTATGCCTTCATGACCATGCTCGATCCCGGTGACGAAGTTGTCGTTCCGGCACCGTGCTGGCCGTCGCACCCCGGCGCTGTCAATCTGGTCGGAGGCACACCGGTGTTCGTGCATTCGGGGATTGAGCAGGACTTCAAGATCACGCCGGCCCAGCTAGAAGCGGCGATTGGCCCAAAAACCAAGGCCGTTATCCTGTGCTCGCCAAGTAACCCAACCGGATCGGCCTACCGCCAGGACGAGATAAGGGCCTTGGCGGATGTTTTGTTGCGCCATGAACATGTGTGGATCCTGACCGACGACCTCTACGAACACATCGTCTTTGGGAATTTTTCATTCTCGACGATTGCGGCAGTAGAACCCCGACTCAAGGACCGCACCTTGACCGTCAACGGGGTATCGAAAGCCTATGCGATGACAGGCTGGCGGATCGGTTTCGCTGGCGGCCCTAAACGTTTGATATCGGGTATTGCCAAGGTCTTTTCCCAAAGTTTCGGGTCGAGCCCGGCCATGAGCCAGGCCGCCGCCGTCGAAGCGCTGGAAGGCCGTCAGGATTTCCTGCCCGAGTATGCCAAGGCCTATGAGCGCCGGCGCGATATTGCCATTGACGGACTGGCCGACGCGCCGGGTCTCAAGTGTAACCGTCCTGAAGGCGCCTTCTATCTGTTTCCCTGGTGCGAGGGCGTGATTGGCAAAAACACGCAAAAGGGAAAAACGATCGAAAACGCCGTCGATTTCGTGGAGCACCTGCTTGAGGACTGGGGCGTGGTCGTGGTGCCCGGCGAGGCCTTCGAGGCGCCCGGTTATTTCAGAATGTCGATTGCTGTGTCCGACGACACTTTGAGGAAGGGCGTCGGGCGGATCGTCGATGCCTGCAAGGCTTTGCAGTAATACACAAGGAGAACAGTTTCATGGCACACGACGATCTTGTCGACCGGTTAATGAACGACTATTCGCAATGGACACCGGAGTCCAAGAGTTTCATCAGTGCCAAGAAAACCGACTCCATGACCCTGCTGGACACCAGCGCGCAGGTGGATATGTCGACGATGCGGAAGTATCGCCTGGCCCGGCTGCAGGCCGAGATCCAGAAATCCGAATACGGCGCGGCCCTGTTCTTCGACCCGATCAACGTCCGCTACGCCACCGGCACGCGCAACATGACAGTCTGGCTGCTGCACAATCACGGCCGCTATTGTGTTGTACCGGCAGAAGGCAAAGTCGTCCTGTTCGAGTATTCGAACAAGAACTGCGAGAGCATGTCGGACGGAATCGAGGTTGTCGGCGACGTGCGCCGGGCCAAGGGGTGGTCCTATTTCTTTGCCGGCGAGCACGTGGCGACGGTCTGCCGCGAGTTTGCCGATGAAATGGCTGACCTGATCAAAGGCCTGTCACCGGACAATCTGCGGCTTGCGGTGGACCGCCTCGATCCGCTGGCGACCCATGAACTGGAACGCCACGGGCTGTCACTGTTCGACGGGCAGGCGCTGATCGAAAAGGCAAGGGCGGTCAAGTCGGTGGAAGAGGTTGCCTGCATGAATGTGGCCATGGCGGCCTGTGATGCCGGCATTGCCCGCATGCGGGAAGCGCTGAAGCCGGGAATCACGGAGAACCAGCTCTGGGCCGAACTGCATTATGCCAATATTGCCCACGGCGGCGAGTGGATGGAGACCAGGATCCTGTCGTCGGGCGGACGGACCAATCCGTGGTTTCAGGAGTCGAGCGACCGGGTGATCCGGCCGGGCGACATCGTCAGTTTCGATACCGACATGATCGGGCCTTACGGTTATTGCTGCGATGTTTCGCGGACTTTCTTCTGCGGTCCCGGCCGTCCAAGCAGCGAGCAGCGCAGGCTTTACGGTCTGGCCATGGAGCAGATCCATCACAACCTGGACCTGTGCGCGCCGGGCGTCACGTTTCGAGAGATTGGCGAGAAGGCCTGGCGTGTGCCGGAGCGCTACAGTGACCAGAAATACTCAAGTATCGCCCATGGCGTTGGCCTGTGCGACGAGTGGCCGGTGATTTCCTACACCGATATCGAAGGCCGCAAGATCCAGGAAGGCGTGCTTGAGCCGGGCATGATGATCTGCATCGAGAGCTACATCGGCGAGACCGGCGGTGCCGAGGGCGTCAAGCTGGAGCAGCAGATACTGATTACCGATACCGGATACGAGCTTCTGAGCACCTACCCGTTCGAGGACGAGCTTCTGGGGGATTGATTGTCCAGGTCCTCCGTTTGCTGAGACTTGGACCCCGGCTCGCCCTGAGGGGCGCCGGGGAACGAAGATGGTGAGAGTCGTTCATTTCCCGGGCGCGATGCAGCGCGCCAGTGCTGCTTCGCAGAACCGGGAGCGCGCCAATCTCAATGGTCAGTGTATGAAACGGTGCCGGGGCACCGGAGGCGGGTGGGCGATCGTTGTCCGCGTGCGGCGGCATTCACCGCAAAGTAGAAGGTGTTCCGGCATGAACCACATTGCGCGCGGAATGCCCTATAAGTCGAATGTAACGACCGGAGTTTCTGCATCGGCAATGGCGCTTTGCGTCGTGGCGGCGACGTGGGTTTCCAAAAGCGCGCGCAGATCGGCCGTCGCCTTGTCAATATCGGCGGTCCCCAGACCCTGGACGGTCAACACGGCCCTATCTGTGTCCAGGCTGACCGGGCTGCGGGCATCCTGGTACCAGTTCCAACGACGGCACAGAATTTTTCCGTCATCGGCGTAGACCACCTCACCGATCTTGGGCGGGTCGTTTTCAGGCGGCTCTTTGCCCAGGGCATGGAACGTGTCACCGTCGCGCGCGTACCGGAAACACAGGGTGCCTTGTGTCTTGTCGAGATCGTCGGCGCCGACTGGAACCAGAGCTCGAACGGACAACAGATTGTACGTGTCGACCAGAGTGTTGATGCGCGGCAGGCCGCGGCCGGACAGAATGCTGCGCACGAGCCGTTCCACCGACGAACGGTAGCTTGTCTTCTTGACGCCAAAGGCGCGATAGCCCTTTCGCCAGTCGTATAGCTCAGGGATTGAGGGAATGTCGCGCCCGCCGAGTTCCTGCGTGATGGCGGCTTCCGTTCTCTCGATTGATTGCTGAAGCGCCGGTGAACGGCTCCCCGCGATCGTCATGTTGCTGGCGATGACAACGCCGACCCGGTAGTCGGAAAAATCGCCGGCCAGTTCGGTGATCGAGAATTTCATGCCAGGTTCCGTGAGCGAGGCGTGGGCCGATTTTGAGACGTCAGTATCCGGCAAGTCCTAGTCGGCTTCCTTGTAGAATCCAATCGTATCCCCCTGGGTCGTAACCCCAAGGCCGTTCAGCAAGCGGTTGGAATAGTTGAAGTAGGCGCAAACCTGGTTGACCTCCAGAACCTCACCGTCTTCGCAACCGGCCTGGCGCAGGAGATCCATGTCGGACGCGACCATGTTGCCGGGGCGCAGGGTGAGTTTTTCTGCATAGCGCAGCAAGGCAAGGTCCTTGCCTTCGAATGCGTCGCCGGGACGGCGGGCCTTGAGGGCTGCAAAAATAATATCGGACCGCCGTTCGTCTTTCATCAGGCGGCGTACGTTCATGAAATGATGGCTGAGACTGTACTCGCATTCATTCAGGATGGACGTGTACGAGGCCACAACTTCGAGAAACCAGAAGGCCAGGGTATTGGCGTCGTTGTGCAGCACGCTTCTGTAGAGTGTCACATGACCGTCCATGGTCTGTGGCCGCAAGGAATGGGCGCGCATGACATTGTCGACAGTGCCATGGGGTGTGCGCACCTTGTCATACATTTCCTTCAGAAAACCGTCGGCCTTCTCGTCCGCTATCATTTCGATCCAGGCGCTCATGAACACTCCTTCGGCTGTTGTAGAATGACCGGCGGTGCCAGCGGACACCCGTTCTCGACATTCGAATGTAGAGAAGTCCTGCCACAGGGAGCGGACGGCGTGGTCGTGGCCCGCCCGCCAGCAGGCTTGCCCTCTGTTTTATTTTAGGACGCGCCGGTACGCAATGCCTAGAGCGAATCAATGGAGCTAAAACTTCGGCTAACTCTGTGCCTCGACAAATTTGAAAGCCTGCTTGGTTACCCTGAGCATGTGCTTCTGCTTGGCCGGCTCGTGAACGAGCCGGTTGAGGGCGGCAAAGGCAACCGGTTTCCAGGTGGCGTGCGGGTTGCGTTCCAGTTCCTCCCTGATCGCGGTTGCCAGCTTGAGGACATGGACCGAGTATATGTAAAGCGGCTGGCCATGGTCGAGCAACCCGTCGAAGACCTCGTCAAGAAAGGTGTCCGGATTGTCTACGGTCCACTGCGAGACGTCCTGGCCCCAATCGACGAAGTTGGTGTTGCGGCCAAGAAAACACGCGGTTTGCAGGAACGAGTTGGCCCACAGGTCCGGTTGGCGTGCGCAGATCCGGCGCGATGCGTTGAGGTGCGTCATGGTGTGAGTGAAGTCGAGCCAGTCGACATTCTGCTGGACCGGCTTGTCCACATGTTCGCGGTACTGCGGATCGAAATGCAGCATGGCATCGCAGCCGGCATGCATCAGGACGTCAAACAGCCCATCGGCATTGCCGCCTGCGCGTGTGACCATGTCAAAGCAGGCATTTACGCCCTTGCCGCGCAGGTCGTCGGGCTGCGGCAGGTCGGTGGCAGTTGGATCCCACTTTTCCAAAGCCGGCGCATAACCGCGGAATTCGGGTATCAGGTCTTCACGGGCACCGGTGCACAAGGTGCGCACGAGCGGATACAGCAGTGCCCTGGCGGCGGCAACACCAAGGATCCCGATGAGTTCGTAGGTCTTTTCGAGGTAGATTGGTGTGTGTCCGAAATTCTGGTAATGGCGCAACGCCGCCCGCTCGAGGGCAGGGCGCAGGGCGTCGGCGCCCACGGTTTCCAGGGCAATATCTATCTGTGCGGTGGCCTCATCCTGCGCTTCGTCTTCAATTGCTGCCTCAAGGGCGGCTGGGTCAAACACCGATGCCTGTTTTGTCCTGAAGGGAAATGGTCCGTTCTGCATCATGCGGTCCCAGGACAGATGCCCGATGATTTCGATCAAGGGGATCAGGCGGGCCTCGGGTTCGGTTGCTGCAATCCGGTCGCGCAGCGCCAGCCAGTCCGGAGCCCCCGCCTGGGCGTGAGTCATGCCGAACTCGAAACCGTCGGCGGCCCACTCAAAGGCAAAGGGAAGGACGTCAACCGGGTCAGCGCCGGTCTGTTGATAGCGGGCCAACTCACGCGCCATGCGTTCATAATCGTGTTCGTCGAAGGCCTGCCGCAATCCGGCAATCGCTGCGTCACGGACCTCCTGTGCCGGCGGGTCGGCCAGATCGAGAACGATGAGGCCGTCCACGATTGTTACAGGATACAACCGCAGCTTGTCGCCGCCGACCAGGGTTTCGCCGGAGTCCAGATCAAACTTCCAGTTGTGCCAGTTACACGTGAGAACACAGGCGTCGGCGAGCGTGCCTTCCGAGAGCGGGTAGCCTTCGTGCGGACATCGGTTGTTGCAGGCGTATATTGTGTCTTCACTCAACCAGAGCAGAATCTGTTTGCCGTTGGGCTTGACGACGGTCTTGCCGCCTTTCCGGACAAGCTCTGCCTTCGCGATGGCATTGGTCCAGACGGGTTCGGGTCGGGTCATGACGGATCCTTTCAGTGGACGGCATGCAGGCAAACGTAATTCGGCAATTTTAATAAAGCAAGTGATTTATTGTTTTATTGTTGCTTTTGTTCATCCGTCAGAGATTTCAGCAACCGGCAGAGCCGTTCGGCGTCCCAACTGCCCAGTTGGTCGGCCACGGTTTTCTCAAAGTCCTTTACTTCGGATCGGCAGCGTTCGAGAAGTTCCAGCCCGAAATCGGAGATGTAGACGCGTACCTTGCGGCTGTCATCGGGATCCTGTTTGCGGTGGACCAGGGCTTTCGAGACCATGCGATCGACGGTTTTCGACAGGGCGGGCATGTTCATCAGCACTTCGCGTGACAGATCTCCCATGGTCCGCCCGTTGCCGTCGTTCAGAACCGTTAGGATCCGCCATTGCTCTACAGGAATGCCTTCACGGCGCAGGCGGGCGTCGAGTTCGCCGTGAACCTGGCGATGGGCCTGTGCCAGCAGGAACGGCAGGGAGTCCGACAATGACAATGACGACATCAACGATCCGATCACACGAGTGTTTCTGTTCCGCGTGCGCAACGCACTGCCTGATCTATGTACCGTGATTTATTTTCCAAGGCAATTAAATGGACGTGCGGTTCAACCGATCCGGCATTCAACGTTGTGTGAAAACCCAAAAAGCCGCAAGCTGGAGGCCGAACATGTCGGCGGGGCCGGTTCGGCGCTGTCGGCCGGGTTGAATGTGAAGCAACCGGAGCCGGACACATCATGACCAATGACTTGTCCATCGCCACCGCCAGGGAAAACCGGATCTCGGTGGGCCTGTTCGTTCCTGTCAGCGGACCTGCCGGACTCTGGGGGCCGTCGTGCCGGGCCTGTGCCGAACTTGCCGCAGATGAGATCAACGCCCGCGGCGGTCTGGAGGGCAGGGAACTTGCGTTGTCGATTGTTGATTCCGGCGGCGATCCGGCAGACGTGGCAGATGCGGCCAGTCTGCTACTCGAAGACCGGGACATCGATGCTATTGTGGGCATGCATACAAGTGACGTCCGTGAAGCGTTGTCTCAGACGGTTTCCGGCAGCATTCCTTATGTGTACACACCTCTCTATGAAGGCGGCGAGACCGCGCCCGGGGTGTTCTGTATCGGCGAGACGCCGGCGCAACAACTTCTGCCGTCGCTCGACTGGTTGTGTGAGCGCTACAGTGCAAATCGATGGTTTCTGATCGGCAATGACTATGTCTGGCCGCGGACGACAAACGCTCTGGTGCGCCACCATTTCCACCGTCGGGGGCACGCGATATGCGATGAGGTATATGTGCCGTTTGGAACCCGCGATTACGATATGCTGATCGACCGTGTCGTTGCCTGCGGAACGGACGGTGTCCTGCTATCCCTGGTTGGTGAAGACGCCGTGCACTTCAACCGGCGGTTCAGCGCATCGGGAGCGGCGGAGAAGATCCTGCGGTTTTCCTGCGCGGTCGAAGAAAATATCCTGTTGGCCATCGGCGCCCAGCATACCGATGGACTGTTTGCATCCTCGGGATATTTTGCCGGGCTGGATTCGCGCAAGAACGGTACTTTCAAGGAGCGTTATCACGAGCGTTTCGGCGAACGCGCCCCGACGCTGAATACCATTGGCCAGTCGATCTATGAAGGCGTGCATTTTCTCAGTGCGCTGGCCCGATCGACGGCGGGCAGGCACTGGCGCCAATCACGCGGCGACATTCAGATAGATGGCGTCAGAAGCGCCGTTTTCACAGCAGCCGGCCACTCGGCATCGGATATCTATCTGGCTCAGGCTGCAGGGCATGACTTTGAAATTGTGAAACAATTTCCCCCAGGCGCACTGTAAGCCGGATTCGGCGGTCTCATTGTTGAATTCGTTTTCCTAGGAAAATATTTGTTTGACTTGGAAAATAAACATTCGTAAAAGCTTGCTACGCACCGGACTTTAGGTACAGTACAGCCAAATTCGAAGTGATGGAGGGAACCGTGAATTTCCTGCTCTTTGTTGTGGCCGCCGTCGTGGCAATGGCCATTGTCGTTGCCTTTCTCCACCGTTTTTACCGTAAGGCCACCCGGGAGCGGGCCCTGATCAGGACAGGTGCCGGCGGTAAACGCGTGGTTCTGGACGGCGGTTTCGTGTCCCTGCCGTTCCTGCACCGTGTCGAGCAGATCAACATGCGCACCATGCGGCTCCATGTCGGGCGAACTGCGGCCAGATCGCTGATGACCGAAGACCGGCTTCGGCTCGATGTGGAAATGGAATTCTATCTGCGGGTGGAGCCGTCGGTCGATGGTGTGGCCACGGCGGCCCAGGCTCTGGGCGCGCGTGCCCTGAACCCGGAAGAGTTGAGCAATCTGTTCGAGGGACGGTTCGTCGACGCGATCCAGGCGGTGGTCGCCAGCAAGACAATGGACGAGTTGCACGAAAACCGTAGTGCTTTTGTTCGCGAAGTCGAAGCGTCTTTGAGCGAGAGCATTGCGCAGAATGGACTGAAACTGGAGTCGGCGTCCCTGACGACACTCGATCAGGCTTCGTTCTCCTCGCTCGACGACAACAATGCCTTCAACGCTGTCGGCATGCGCAGGCTTGCCGAGATTGTTGCCACCAACAAGAAAAAGCGTGCGGAAATCGAGGCCGATGCCGATGTCTCGGTTCGCCAGACCCAGCTTGAAGGCCTGAAACGCAAGCTCACCATCGACCGCGAACAGCAGGAAGCCGAAATTCTGCAGGTCAAATCGATCGAAACCATGAAGGCGGAAAGCACCGCCGAAACCGAAGGGGCGAAACAGATCTCCCTGCGCATGACCGAGCAGGCCCGCATCGAACGGGAGATGCAGGTCCGGTTGTCGGAAATCGAACGGGACCGGGAACTCAGGGAGCGCGAAGCCACGGCGCTGCTGGCGGCTGAATCGACCAAAGTCGACAGCCAGATCGCCCTGACCCGCAAGAAGATCGAAGAGACTGCGGTTGCCGCTGAAGCGGAACTGGTGCGCAAACAGGTCGTCGAAGCCCAGGAAACGGTTCAGGCCGAAAAGGAACGGCTGGTTGCGGAGCGCGAACGTGAAACCGCAAAGATCAGAAACAAGCAGGAATCGGAGTCTTCGGAGGAACGGGCCCGATCCGAGGTAGCAAACCTCCTTGAGAAAGTGCAGGCGGATGCCAAGGCAACTGACCTGAAGGCCGCGGCGCGGCGGAACGAACTCAAGGCGGAAGCCGAAGGGAAGGCGGCACTCATAGAAGCCGAGAATGCCCGCAGCCCCGAGCAGGTCCGGATGACGGTCGAAATGCACAAGATCGACAAGATGCCGGAGCTGGCCGAACGCATGATGAAGCCGGTGGAGAAAATCGACTCAATCCGCATCAACCAGGTCTCCGGCCTGGGCTTTCCCGGCGCCGGGCAGGACGGGACCGGATCCGGTTCGCCGTCAGGGTCGCCGATGAACAGTGCGGTCGACGGTGTCCTCAATCTCGCCTTTCAACTCCCCGCCATGCAGAAGCTGGGGCAGTCCATAGGCCTCAATCTCGATCTGGGGGACGCGCTGCCTACGAGCGAAGCCCAGGATCAGGATGACAAAAGCTGAGAACTGAATCACTCTACTGAGGTCGTCACACGACCGAGGACTTCGAATCCAAAAAAGGGAGGAATGCCATGACCATCGACAGACGAAAACTTCTTCAGGGAACTGCTGCCGGAAGTGCCCTGCTCGCCATGCCCCAGATTGCCCTGGGGGCCGACACCATCAAGGTCGGCAGTATTATCGATACATCCGGGATTTTCGACCTTTACGGCAAACCGATGGACAAGGCCGTGACCATGGCGATCGAGGAAATCAATGCCGGAGGCGGGCTGCACGGCCGCCAGCTTGAAAAGGTCGCCTATGATACCCAGTCGGACATGGCGCTCTATACCCAGTATGCCAAAAGCCTGACCCGCAAGGACAAGGTCGACGTGGTTCACGGCGGTATCCTGTCGGCGTCGCGTGAGGCGATCCGGCCGACACTGCGCAAATCCAAGACGCTCTATTTCTACAACGTCCAGTATGAGGGCGGTGTCTGCGACCGCAACATATTCTGCACCGGCGTCACACCGGCGCAGCAGGCGGAAGTCCTCGTGCCCGCCACCATCGAAAAGTGGGGCAAGAAGATCTACACCCTGGCGGCCGACTACAACTACGGTCAGATCACCGCGAAATGGATCCAGCATTACGCGGAAAAGAATGGCGGCGAGGTGGTTCAGACCGACTTCTTCCCGCTCGACGTTTCCGATTTCGGATCGACGATCGCCAAGATCCAGGAAGCCAAGCCGGACATGATCATGTCGGTGCTCGTGGGCGGGGCGCATCTGTCGTTCTACCGTCAGTGGGCGGCGGCCGGCATGAACAAGAAAATCCCGATGGCATCGACCACTCTTGGCGCGGGCAACGAGCAGGTCGTCCTGACCAAGGAAGAAGGCGACGGCATCATGCTGGTCTACAGTTTCTCCAAGGAACTCGACACACCGGAGAACAAGACCTTCCTCGCCAACTGGCAGAAAAGGTTCGGGTCAACCGACGACATTCACGAACTGGCGGTAGCCACATATCAGGGCATGCACCTGTGGGCAGAAGGCGCGCGCAAGGCCGGTTCGATGGATCGCGACAAGGTGATCGAAGCTCTGGAGTCCGGTGTCAGCTTCAACGGACCCACGGGCAAGATCTCGATCGACCCGAAAACCCACCACGCCGTCACCCCGGTCCATCTGGTCGAGGTTCGCGACCAGAAAATGAATGTGGTGAAAAGTTTCGGCGAACGCCAACCGGTCGATACCCAACTGGTCTGCGATCTGAAGAAGAACCCGGGCGATACGACGCAATACGAAATCAAGATCTGACGCTCAAACCATCCGGCACGGCTGCCAGAGTTATCGACAGCCGTGCCGGGTCCACGCCTGCTTCCCCTGCACCATCTGCACGGACTGCCTTATGGACTATGCCGCCGTCATCATCGTGGAAATCCTTTACGCGATATCCGTGCTGGTTCTGATCAGCGCGGGGCTGGCGGTCATCTTTGGCATGATGCGGGTCATCAATCTGGCCCATGGGGAGTTTCTCACTCTCGGCGGCTATGCGGCGATCACGTCTCATCAACTGGGTGTGCCGATCTTCTTTGCAACACTGATTGTCGCGCCCCTGGTGGTGATGGTTTTCGGGCTTATCGTTGAACGCTGCATCGTCCGGTTCCTGTACGGCCGTCTGATCAACACCATGCTGGCGACCTGGGGTCTGAGCCTTGTGATGATTGGCGGATTCACCATGATCTTCGGCAACACGACCACCGGGATTCCGACGCCTATATCGGGTTTCAGTTTTGGCGACTACCAGATCAGCGGCTACAACCTGTTCGTCATCTTCATGGCAGCGGTTGTCGTTGTCGGCCTGTACACGGCATTGAAAACGACACGGGCAGGCCTGATCGCGCGCGGCTCGATGCAGAACCCGGAAATGGCCGACGCCTTCGGCTACAACACATCGCGGGTCTACATGATGACCTTCGCGGCGGGTTCCGCCCTGTCAGGACTGGCCGGCGGTGTCCTGGCCCCGCTGGTGGGGCTCAATCCGGCGAGCGGCGCCAACTACATTGCCAAGGCGTTCATCACGGTCATTTCCGGCGGCGCGTCGGTGGTTTCGGGAACACTTTCAAGTGCCGCCCTGTTCGGCAGTGTTTCCCAGGTCTTCACACTGGTGTCGACGTCTGTCGTCGGCGAAATTGCCCTGCTTGTGGCGGCCGTCATCCTGCTCCGCCTGCTGCCCACCGGGATCACCGGGCGTTTTCTGAAGAACCGGGTGTAGGCGTGAAAGCGAAACAGGAAATTCTCACCACGCTTGTCGTCGGGCTGGTCCTCATGGTTGTCCTGCCGCTGTTCATGGACAGCTACACGCTGGTCATTCTCTCGGTCTATGCGATGCTGGGCCTGAGCCTTGGATTTGTCTGGGGTTATGGCGGCATCCTCTGTTTCGGACAGGCTGCGTTTTTCGGGCTTGGTGCCTATGCCTATGCGATTGCGGCGATAAATTTCGGAGAACCCTGGGCGCCGTTTTTCATTTCGATTATCGTGCCTGCCGCGTTTGCGGCCGTCCTCGGTGCCATGTTGTTCTATGGGCGGTTGAGCGATGTCTATCTGGCCGTGGTCACGCTTGTCGTTACCCTCATCCTGCATAAATTCATGAACTCTACCGCCGGCGAGATCTACAAGCTCGGAACGGCCCGGCTCGGGGGCTATAACGGCATCCCCGGATTCGAGACCCTGACCGTGCCCTGGGACGCAGGCGAGTACATCCTGGACACAAACCTGTTTTATTTCTGCTTCGGGCTGCTTGTCGTCGTCTACGCCCTGGTACGCTGGGTCCTGCGCAGCCCGTTCGGGAGGATCGTGATCGGCATCCGGGAGAACGAGTTGCGGGCGGAGCTGATGGGTTACGATGTCCGGTTGATCAAGACCTGCGCTTTCTCGATCGGCGGTGGCATCGCCGGGCTCGCGGGTTGTCTGTTTGCCAACTGGGCGGAGATTGTCACACCCAACCTGTTTTCCCTGGGCCAGTCCGCCGAGATTATCATCTGGGTGATTGTCGGCGGTGCCGGAACCCTGGTGGGGCCGATGCTCGGGGCGGCAGTGCTGGGATATCTGAAATTCCTGCTCGGTCAGCAAAGCCTGATCGACAACACTTTCATTCTTGGCGCGGTGCTTGTGTTTGCCGTGCTGCTGCTGCCGCGCGGCATCTTCCCGACCATCGTTGCTTTATGGCAGCGAACCATCGGCACCAGGTTGTCCGGTTCCCGTTCCTCACGGCGACGGGGAAAGCGCCGGCGCAACCGGAGGCGTGGCAATGCGGCGTGAACGGGTTGTGGAAACGCTGGGACTGACGGTCCGGTTCGGGGGTGTCACGGCGCTCGACTCCGTCAACTTTTCGCTAGCGGAAAACGAACTGCGCTGCCTGATCGGCCCCAATGGTGCCGGCAAGAGCACGTTTTTCAAATGCCTCACAGGCATGCTCAAGCCGACCGAAGGCGAGGTGCATATCGAGGGTGAAAACTGCACCGGCTTCGATCCTCATGCGATTGCCCGCCTGGGCGTTGGCATCAAGACACAGGTGCCCAGTGTCATGAATGGCCTGACGGTGCGTGAAAACGTCTGGCTCGGCGCGCGGCGGTCGAACCGTTCACGCAAGGCCGACCGCATAACGGCGGAAACCCTGGAACGGTTGGCGATCGCCGACCTGGGCTCGTCGCTTGTCGACACGCTGGCGCACGGGCAGCGCCAACTGGTCGAACTGGGCATCGTGCTCGCAGGCGACCCCTGGCTCATTCTGCTTGACGAGCCGGCCGCCGGTCTGACGGCGGAAGAGGTGGAACTGATGGTTTCCATCATCCAGGACATGAACGCAAATGCGGCGCTCGTCATTGTCGAGCACGATATGCATTTCATCCGCATGATCGCCGACACTGTCACCGTGTTCCATCAGGGCCGCGTGCTGCTCGAAGCAGATGTGGAAACCGTGCTCAACGACGAAAAAGTGCGCGACGTCTATCTGGGGAAACGGACATGAACGACGTGGCCCGCGAACCGATGCTGGAGATAGACAGCCTGGCGGGCGGTTATGGTGCCATACCGGTGCTGCATGGCGTTTCGCTGACCGTGAACGAAGGCGAGGTCGTCGGGCTGCTGGGTCACAACGGCATGGGCAAGACGACCCTGCTCAAAACCGTTATGGGATTTCTGCCGGCAACCGGCGGGTCGGTTATCTACGACGGTGACAATATTACCCGGGATGCCCCGTTCGAGCGCAGCCGCTCAGGGATCGGTTATGTCCCTCAGGGACGCGGAATCTTCCCCCAACTCTCTGCGCGCGACAACTTGCGGTTCGCCTGGCATGAGGGCGCAGGTCCGGCGAGCGACGATGCGGCGGTCGAGGAAATTCTGCGTGACTTTCCGCGGCTTGAACCCCTGCTGGACCGGCAGGCCGGCGCCCTGAGCGGCGGCGAACAACAGATTCTTGCGATCGCGCGGTGCCTGATCGCGGAACCCGCCATGGTCCTTCTCGATGAACCGACCGAGGGCATTCAACCGTCAATCATTGCGGAAATCGGTGAGCTGCTGGGGCGGATTAGACGGGAACGCAATCTGACAATCCTCGTGGTTGAGCAGAATCTCGATTTCCTGACTGGCCTGTGCGACCGGCTCCTGATCCTGGAACGTGGTGCGGTGGTGTCGGAGATCACCGCCGACCAGATGAACAGTCCGTCCCTGACCGATGAATTTGTCGGCCTGGGAACCGGGCGGGTTACTACGGCTTCGGGGACCGCTCCATCCAGGCCAGGTTCAAATAGACCACAAGATATTCTCCGCCCCATCATGGAGGCTTATATGACCGTACGACGCCCGACGCTTGAGGAAATGCGTGCCATTGTCAGTGACCTTGGCATGTCCATGAGCGATGCCGAAATCAGCGAATACATGACGATCATGGAAAGCACGTTCAAGGCCTATGACGTGGTCGATGCCATGCCCGACGAAGTGCCGGCGGTACGCTATCCGCGCACGCCGGGCCATCGTCCGGGAGCCAACGAAAATCCACTTAACGCCTGGTACGTAAAAAGCGAAGTCAGGGGCGCCACTTCGGGCCCGCTCGAAGGCAAGCGCATCGTGTTGAAGGACAATATCTGCCTGGCGGGCGTTGCCATGATGAACGGGGCCTCGACCCTTGAAGGGTACACACCGGATGTGGATGCGACCATCGTGACGCGGATTCTCGATGCCGGCGGCACGATCGTCGGAAAGGCCCACTGCGAGTACTTCTGCCTGTCGGGTGGCAGTCATACCAATGCAACCGGCCCGGTACACAACCCCTACAAGATTGGCCACACCGCAGGCGGTTCGTCTTCGGGGTGCGGCGCGCTGGTAGGCTCGGGAGAAGTGGAAATGGCAATCGGTGGCGATCAGGGTGGATCGATTCGCATGCCGACCTCGTTCTGTGGCGGCTATGGCATGAAGCCGACCCACGGGCTTGTGCCCTATACCGGCATCATGCCGATTGAACCGACCATCGATCATGCCGGCCCGATGACGACGACGGTCGCTGACAACGCGCTGCTGCTTGAGGTTATCGCGGGTGAGGATGGGCTCGATCCCAGGCAGTTCGCGCCGCGTGTGGACAAGTACACGTCAGCGCTTGGCCGTGGCGTTTCGGGATTGCGAATCGGGGTCCTGCGCGAGGGCTTCGGCCTGCCGGTCAGCGAGCAGGATGTCGATGCCAAGGTGCGTGCCGCGGCGGAGAAGCTTCGCGGTCTGGGTGCCGACGTCGAGGAGATCTCGATCCCGCATCATCTGGACGGCACCGCGGTCTGGACGCCGGTCGCCCTGGAAGGCCTGACCGATACGATGATGCACGGCAACGGCTTTGCAACCGGCTGGGAGGGGCTCTATGTGACCAGCCTGTTGGATTACCACGCCAACTGGCGGACCCGGGCGAACGAGTTGTCGCCGAGTCTCAAGATCTCGATGTTTGTCGGCGAGTACATGCTCAAACATCATCGCGGTCACTATTATGCCAAGGCCCAGAACCTGAGCCGCCGGATAAAGGCGGCTTACGACAAGGCGCTGCGGTCCAGTGACCTCCTGCTGATGCCGACCATGCCGATGACGGCGCCGCCGATTCCCGGCCCGGACGCGGAACTCTCGCTCTACATCCAACGGGCTTTCGAGATGATCCCGAACACCGCACCGTTCGATTTGACCGGCCATCCGGCGATGAGCGTGCCGTGCGGCCTTGTCCGCGGACTACCGGTTGGGTTGCAGCTGGTGGGTAAACATTATGACGAGTCGACCATCTACAGGGCCGCCCATGCGTTAGAGCAACTGGGCGACTGGCGCAACATGTGACGGACTCGTTTTGGCGGGCACCGGATGGTACTGTGGCACGTTGAAAGACCCGGTCGCGGGTGTGCTGGTTCGGCCATGAGCAGGGAGTCTTGATAATGGATCTGTCGAAACCGCTGACAAGTCTCGATGGGGACGGCGACCGCGCGGGCGCTGACCCGGAAGCCTTGCGCCCGATTGACGGCAAGGCCTATGTGACAGGAGACAAGACGAGCCCCTTGTGGCGCAAGACGATACCGCAGGTTTTGCGCGACACCGCAGGAACCATGGGCGGCAGGGAGGCTGCCGTCTTCCGGGACCATGGCGAACGTTGGACCTGGAACCAGTTGTCGCAGAGAGTCGACCGGCTGGCAGCCGGTTTGCTGGCTCTGGGCCTGTCCAAGGGCGACCGGCTGGGAATCTGGGCGCCGAACCGGCCGGAATGGCTGCTCGTCCAGTTTGCGACCGCCCGCATCGGTGTCATCATGGTCAATATCAACCCCGCGTACCGGACCTCCGAACTGGAATACGTTCTCAACAAGGTCGGGTGCACGGCGCTGGTTCTCGCCCAATCCTTCAAATCGAGCGACTACGTGGAGATGCTGTGTTCAGTGGTTCCTGAAATCGATGGCAGCGAGCCCGGCCGAATCAGTTCGAGCCGTGTGCCGTCACTGCGCACGGTTATCCTGATGGGTGCGGAAACCGGATCGGGCATGTACGGCTTCGAACACATCATGTCGCTTGCAGGCCCGGCCCAAACCCGGCGGCTGGACGACCTGGACCGCGCGCTCGATCCTGACGATCCGATCAACATACAGTTCACCAGTGGCACGACCGGGTCCCCGAAAGGGGCTACGCTCAGTCACGCAAACATCGTGAACAACGCGCGGTTCTGTGTGCGGACGATGAACTTCACGGAAGCCGACAGGCTCTGCATCCCGGTGCCGCTTTATCATTGCTTTGGCATGGTGATGGGCACACTTGGTTGTGCCACGACGGGTGCTGCCATGGTCTTCCCCGGCGAAGCCTTCGAACCTGAAAGCACGCTTGCGACACTGGAAGCGGAACGATGCACCGCACTCTACGGCGTTCCCACCATGTTTGTGGCGATGCTCGACCATGACAGTTTCTCCGGTACAAGCCTGTCGAGCTTGCGTACCGGAATCATGGCCGGGGCGCCGTGCCCGATCGAGGTCATGAAGAAGGTGGTCTCCGACATGCACATGTCGGAAGTCACGATTGCCTATGGCATGACCGAGACCAGCCCGGTCTCGTTTCAAAGCCACACCGACGATCCGATCGAAAAACGGGTATCAACGGTTGGCCGGATCCATCCCCATGTGGAAGTCAAGATCATTGACAAAAACGGGAACACTGTGGGGGTCGAGGAAGACGGCGAGCTGTGCACGCGCGGTTATTCGGTCATGCGCGGCTACTGGAACGACGAGGCCAGGACGGCGGAAGCGATCGACGGGGCCGGCTGGATGCACACAGGCGATCTGGCGACGCTCGATGCCGACGGCTATTGCAATATTGTCGGACGGGTCAAGGACATGCTGATCCGCGGCGGCGAGAATGTCTATCCGCGCGAGATCGAGGAATTCCTGTTCCGGCATCCCAAGATCCAGGAGGTTCAGACCTTCGGTGTGCCGGATGAAAAGTACGGCGAAGAACTTTGTGCCTGGGTCGTGCTGAAAGCGGGAGAAACTTCGACCGAAGAAGAGATCCGTGCGTTCTGCAAGGGCCAGATTGCCCATTACAAAGTCCCGCGTTACGTACGCTTCAAAGACGCCCTGCCGATGACGGTGACCGGCAAGCCCCAGAAATTCAAGATGCGCGATGCCATGATCGATGAACTCGGACTGAAGGTGACGAAAACGGCGTGAGTTTGCAGTAGAGACTCAATACGCCGGTTCCCGTCTGATTCATTCTTGACCGCGCGATCGAGAATATCGCAATTGCTGCAGGACCTCGTCTTAAGAAGTTTCTTGCTGGCCGCTATTGGCCGGCAATGGCCGAAGACCTTCAAAAAGGTCTCGGTCGGTGCCGATCAGTTCGGTGATCATGTCAGCGAAGAGCCGGATGCGCGAGACGCGTCTGATATCGGGATGGTAGAGGATCCACAGGTCGAAACTGATGCCGGGTACCGGATCCGGTTCGAGTCGGCGCAGGGTTGAGTCCTGATCTGCGATGTAACAGGGCAGCAGCGTCACGCCGAGACCGCTTCGAACCATCGAATGCATGGCTGCCATGCTGTCGGCCTGGTGTTTGAACTGAATCTCTTCGGGAAGATTGCCGAAGATTAACCGGTTGTATCCTGCGTCATGGACGCCAATCCAGTCCCAGTCGGCCCGGCCAGCGGACGTGAACCGTTCCCCTGCCGATCCTTGTGCGGCGTAGAGTGCGTAGGCCGCCGATGTCAACCGGCGACCGACAAGCGTTTCGGGAGGATGTTGTGTAAAGCGTAAGGCCAGATCTGCTTCTCCCCGGCTGATCGACAATTGCGATTGGGTGCAGGCGACGCTGAATTCGATACCTCGATGTTCGTCAAGAAACTTCCAGAGGAATGGGGAAAGATAACCCATGAGCAGGATTTCGGTGCACGTGATGCGCAGGCTGCCGGCGGGCTCCTGGTCCTTGCCGTAAATCTTGCGGTCGACCTCTGCCAGATCCTCTTCAACCCGCTCCACGGTATCGAACAGATCCATGCCAACGGTGGTCAGTTCGTAGCCGTGCTGCGTGCGGTCGAAAAGCCGTACCTTGAGCTTTGCCTCAAGGGCCTCCAGGCGCCGTGATACAGTCGGTTGGCTGACACCGAGGACCTTGCCGGCGGCCGTCAGGGACCGCTCACGGGCAATGGCGAGAAAGTAGCGATGATCGTCCCAGTTTGCGGCCATTCAAAATTGTATAGCAACTATGTGAAACTTGCTATGGCACTTCAAAAATTTTGACGGTCTACTGATGCTGCTGAGATTTAATGCGAATTGATGGAGTCCCGATGAACATCATTTCACCAATCGACCGGTCGAACGTCGCGCCGCTTGAAGAGAGCTTTTCAGGTCAGATTCTCCTGTCCGGCGATGACGGCTATGACATTTCCCGACGAATTCACAACGGAATGATCGACCGGCGGCCGGCGGTCATTGCGCGGTGTGCGGTGAACGCCGATGTGGTGGACGCCCTGGCCTTCGCACTCGAAAATGACCTTGAGATCGCAATTCGTGGCGGTGGGCATAACGTTGCCGGCCGAGCGGTTTGCGACGATGGCATGATGATCGACCTGAGCCTCATGAAGGGCACATGGGTCGACCCGAAACGCCGACGCGTCCGGGTGCAGGCCGGCACCAACTGGGGCGAATTCAACCGGGCGACGCAACTCCACGGGTTGGCCACGACCGGCGGTGCGGTGTCATCCACAGGTGTGGCCGGTCTCACGCTGGGCGGTGGTTTCGGGTTTCTGTCCGGCAAATGTGGTTACACCATCGACAGCCTGCGTTCCGTTGAAATGATAACAGCACAAGGCGAGGTGGTGCAGGCTTCCGACGAGGAGAACGCGGATCTGTTCTGGGGTCTGCGGGGCGGCGGCGGCAATTTCGGCATCGCCACAAGTTTCGAGTTTGACTTGCAGGCCATCGGTCCAACGGTTCAGGGTGGCATGATTGCCTATCCATTCAGCGCTGCGCGGGAAACCCTGAGGCTTCTGCGCGACCTCACCGCCGACCTCCCGGACGACCTCACCATTCTTGCAGGGTTTACCCATACGCGTGACGGGCAGGGCACGAAGCTTGCCGCCTTGGTGCCTTGCCAATGCGGTTCCTCGGCCGAGGCGTCGGCA
This sequence comes from Alphaproteobacteria bacterium, assembly GCA_021775805.1. Lineage (GTDB taxonomy): Bacteria > Pseudomonadota > Alphaproteobacteria > Rhizobiales > JAJFHC01 > JAJFHC01. Next base: position 58,980 of record JAJFHD010000104.1, read on the forward strand.
TCGATTGACCGGATCAAATCGTTCGGAACGCCGGTTGCTGACAATCTTGGACCGATGCCCTATTCGGCCTTGAATCAGATCTTTGACGCCGGCGTTCCGAAGCTCGATCTCTACTACTGGAAGTCCTGTTTCATCGAAAAGCTCAGCGATGACGTGATCGGCATTCTGGAAACTCAGTTCGCCCGTTGCCCTTCACCAAAAACCAAGATCTTCGTCGAACATTTTCATGGTGCGGTATTGAGACAGGAGCGTGCCGCGATGGCCTTTCCACACCGTGACGAGGGCTACAGCATTTTGATCATCACGCAATGGACCGATCCGTCGGACAATGACCGCAACATCGCCTGGGCCAGGGAAACCTATGACCTTTTGGCGCCTCACAGTCGGGAAGGTGCCTACACCAACTACATGGACGACGACGAAAGCAAGACCCGCGTCCGACAGGCCTTCGGCGACAATTTTCCACGTCTACAGATGTTGAAGGACCAGTACGACCCGACAAACATTTTTCATAGAAACCAGAACATTCCGCCGTCCGCTGCAGGGTAGTCACCCCACGAATCGGGGATACGGCAATACCGGGGTGTTCCGTCTTTGAAATCGCTCCACAGCTTCAGTCGTCCGGGTAGTGTCCTGTCGGATTGTAACGCCATTGCGTCCTGTCGAGCGGGGAAATGAAGAATCCCGAGGCGGCGGCTTCCAACTGGATGACGTGTTCGCTGGTGTTGCTCCTGTCGGCACTCAAGAAACCGAGTTGCACGGCGTCGTCATAACCCCATCCTTGTGCAATTCGTCCGCGAGCTGATTGAAACCCTTCATGGTGCTACCTTCTGAACGATTGAGGGGTTGAGCCAAAATAGTTCTGGAAGGTGCGGGTAAAATAGCTCCGGCTCCTGAGACCGACAAGCTCAGCGATGCGCTTGACCGGCAATTCCGAGTGCGCCAGCAGGGATGCGGCTTTCTGCATGCGCAGATCACGCAACAGTTCCATTGGGCCGCTGCCATAGGCGTCTGAAAACCTCTTGGCAAACGTGGCGCGGCTCATGCCGGCACTGTCGGCGAGGCTTTCGACCGAATGGGCGTCAGCGGGATGGTCGAGCATGCGCCTCAAGGCACTCCATAACTTTTCGTCGACCAGGGCTGCCATCCAGGCAAGACCCCGGTCGTTGGCCATGAGACGTTCCCGCAACAGGTGGATCATGCACTGGTGCAGAAGAGCCCTGATCAGTGCCTTGCTGCCCAGCACCGGTTGCACCAGTTCCCGGACCAGATCGTCGATGACGGAAAAGGCCCGGCTGCCGGCATCCTTGCGCTCGACAATCGGCTGCCGGACAAGGTCGAGTATGCCACTGACGCCCGTTATGCCGACGCTCACGCGACCGCACAGGGCCACCAGGACTTCCTCTCGGCTGACGTTATCGCCGCCGACCAGATGGTGCTCGATGTTGAGTCCGGCGGGCTTGCAGATTGGCAAGGGCGTTCCGGGCCGGCCAGAGCCGTTTATGGCGTGCGGCAGAAAGGCCGGGGCCAACACCAGAGTTCCGGCATCGACATCGACGGACCGGGTTGCGTCAAACGTGATGGTTCCGGAACCAGCCAGAAAATAATGCAAGGTGGCATTCGGCTGACGGCCCAGCCCAAGCTGGCATCGGCCATGCAGTTCGCACAGCGCGAACGGGTCGGCATCGATTTCGAGGGCGTCAAAAACGGGTTCGAAAGACATGGTGAAAGTATCCGTTGTGAGCATGCCGGGCTCAAGTCACATGAACGTGCACAAGCACGCAAGGAACGCTTCTCAGACGATAAGGCACACGCCCGAGATCATATTGTTGATGTTGAAAGCCCCTTAAAAGGAGAAACACCATGTGTGAACATCATGACGAGAAGCCAGGCATGGATCGCCGCCAAGCCCTCAAGGCGGGCCTGGGAGTAGGCGTTGCCGCAGCCGCCGCGGCCGCCGGTGCCCACGCCGCCTCTGCAGCAGAAGATCCCTATGCGGATCCCGCCAGCCCCGCTTTGCCGCCCAGCGACATGAAGCTTATCGGCTCGCGGACCGCCCTTGTGGTTACCGATCCGCAGATTGATTTCCTGAGCCCCAAAGGGGTGACCTGGAAAGTGGTCGGTGCCAGTGTCGAACATCACAACACGGTCGAAAACATCGAACGCCTGTTCAAGGCGGCAAAAGCCCGCGACCTTACCGTGGCGGTGTCGCCGCACTACTACTATCCCACCGACAAGGGATGGCGATTCGAAGGCGCGCTCGAAAAGCTGATGCACAAGATCGGCATGTTCGACCGCAAGGGTGCGCTGACGACGGAAGGCTTTGAAAACTCCGGCGCGGACTTCATGCCGCAGTACAAACCCTACATCAACGACGGCAAGACAATCGTCACCTCGCCGCACAAGCTCTACGGCAATGAATCGAACGACCTGGTGTTGCAGCTGCGCAAGCAGAGAGTCGACCAGGTCATCCTGGCCGGCATGTCCGCCAACCTGTGCACGGAATCGCATATGCGTGAACTGCTGGAACAGGGCTTTGAGGTTGCCGTGGTCAAGGATGCGACCGCTGCTGCCATGTTACCGGAAGGCGATGGCTATCTCGCCGCTCTCACTAACTTCCGGTACATGGCCAATGCCGTGTGGAGTACCGAACAGGCGGTGGAATTCATCAAAAACGCGGCCTGATCCACCGCGTTCCGCTTGCGCCTCGGTGAACCGTACCGGCTCACGGAGGCGCCGGCGGATCTGGCCCGAGGCGCTACCGGAACACCGCCGCTGTTTGGCTTGATTGCCGTTGCGCTTTTTGTTGCTTTCGCTGGTGGAGACCCGTCATAATCAGCCACAATTCACAATTCACAAACGCGACTGACGGAGCCATGTGCGCAGAAACCATATCACCTCATCGGCACGATGTTTTGCTGGTCATCGATGTTCAGAACGACTTTTGTCCCGGTGGCGCATTGGCCGTGCCGCAGGGAGATGCGGTCGTCCCGGTCATAAACCGACTGGCGGCGGGTTTCGAGCATGTGGTCGTGACCCAGGACTGGCACACACCGGGTCACGAGTCGTTTGCCTCAAGCCACCCCGGCCATGATCCGTTTTCGGAGATCACCGTCGCCTACGGGCGCCAGACCCTTTGGCCGGATCACTGTGTCCAGGACACAAACGGAGCGGCCCTTCATGCCGGTCTTGCTCTGCCCGGTGCGGAACTCATCATCCGCAAGGGCTTCAGGCGGGAAATCGATTCCTACTCGGCATTCTTCGAGAATGACCGGAAAACCCCGACCGGACTGGGCGGCTACCTGCGCGAGCGCGGATTCCAGCGGCTCTTCTGCGTTGGTCTGGCCTTGGATTTCTGCGTGCGGTTTTCCGCAGAAGACGCCCGCAAACAGGGCTTCGAGACCATTGTCGTGGAGAGTGCGTGCCGGGGAATCAATCTGGAAGGCTCGCTGAATGCCGCCTTGCAGTCGATGCGGCAAGCGGGCGTTACCCTGATGCAGGATGCTGTCCTCGCCTAATTTTTCAGTCCTCAGGAAGCGACGTTTTCCTCACCAACTGTCTTGTGCGCGTCGGCGCACGAGGAAGACAATTTGGAAGGGCGGTAGAACCCGCCGCTCTGGTGTTGCACTGCGGATCAGCGTCGAGAATGAATCGCACAGATCGCGATGGGCGCGGGCGGTCGCCGTGACACGGCTGGCGGTCAGCGCAGGTCTGAGAGGTAATGATAGTCTTCCGTCAGGCAGCGTGACAGGCGCCATTCGACCGGGCTTTCATCGAGTGCGTAGGCGGTTCTGTCGATTTCGAGCAACGGTGTGCCGGATGTAGTTGCCAGGCACTTTGCATCTTCGGGCGTCGCGGCGACGGCTTTGAGCCGTTCTTCGGCGCGGGCGACGCTGACGCCGAATGTCACAGCATAGAGCTGATAGACGTTGTTGGGGATGTCGATGCGATCGCCAAGGCCCGGAAAACGGTCAGCCGAAAGGATAATGCGCTCCCTGATAATGGCGTGTCCGTCGACGGTTCGGACCCGCTCGATATGCCACACCGAGGCGCGCGCTGCCAGCGCCAGGCGATTGCGTTCCTGCGCGTTTGCCCTGATTTTCTCCAGGCTCACGAGCGTGCTTTCGGGCAACGAACGCGTGCCATTGTCGTTGGTCAGCATGAAATACTGAAACAGAACGCGGTCGTGATCGTGTTCGGCGACAAACGTGCCGCGACCCTGCCGCCGGACCAGGAGGTTCTCGGCCGTCAGGTCGTCGAGGGCCTTGCGGACGGTTCCCGGACTGACCCCCAGAGTGACAGCGAGCTGCTGTTCGCTCGGCAAGGCCTCACCCGGTTTCCACACGCCATCGATCAACTGACGGACCAGGCGTTCCCTTACCTGCCGATAGAGCGGCTTGAATCCGGGCAACGGATCGGCCGGCGTGGCTGGCGGTACAGCGATGTCTTGTGCGTCTGTCATGATATGTTGACAATATCATCTATCTTATGTCTTATACAAGACTGAAAGTTCGCACGACATCGATACGTTGGTGAACTTGACATTCTTTATTCTCGAAATCAGGGAGGTTAGGGCCAGTGAGCATCCCTCAATTGCTGGTACACCACAAAGGCGACAATGTCGGTGTGGTTGTTGTGGAAGGTCTCGAGGCGGGCACGGAAATGCTGTGCGTCGTCACCGAGGACAATACGGATTTTACGCTGACGGCGAATGCCGATGTGCCGATCGGGCACAAGATCGCTCTCACGGATCTCAGCGCAGGCGATACGGTCATCAAGTACGGCGAAGACATCGGCAAGATGGTCGGTACTGCCGAAAAGGGCGGGCATGTGCACGTCCACAACCTGAAGACAAAGCGCTGGTAAGGAGCAAACCTCATGACAGATCAGACAATTAATGCTTACCGGCGCGAAAACGGCCGGATCGGCGTCCGCAATCACGTGGTCATCCTGCCGGTCGACGACATTTCAAACGCGGCCTGCGAGGCTGTCGCCAACAACATCAAGGGCACGATGGCCCTGCCGCACGCCTACGGCCGGCTGCAGTTCGGAGAAGACCTCGATCTGCACTTCCGCACCATGATCGGCACCGGCGCCAATCCGAACGTCGCGGCTGTTGTCGTGATCGGCATCGAACCGGGCTGGACCGACATCATCGTCGAAGGCATTGCCAAGACAGGCAAGCCGGTAGCCGGTTTCTCGATCGAGCAGCACGGCGACATCAACACGATTGCAAGCGCTTCGCGCAAGGCCAAGGAATTTGTTCACTGGGCGAGCGAACTGCAGCGCGAAACATGCGACGTGTCGGAACTCTGGGTTTCGACGAAATGCGGAGAATCCGATACCACGACCGGTCTGGGTTCGTGCCCGACAGTCGGCAACATGTACGACAAGTTGCTGCCCACCGGCATCTACGGCTGTTTTGGTGAAACGTCCGAGATAACCGGCGCCGAACATCTGTGCAAGGCCCGGGCGGCAAACCCGGAAGCCGGCGAGAAGTTCATGAAAACCTGGCAGGCCTACATGGACGACGTCATCGAACCCTTCAAGGTCGACGACCTGTCCGACAGTCAGCCGACCAAGGGCAACATCGAAGGCGGTCTGTCCACGATCGAAGAAAAGGCCATGGGCAATCTGGAGAAGATTGGCCGGACGTCGACCTACATCGATTGCCTTGAACCGGCGGAAGCGCCGGCAAAGGGGGCGGGTCTCTATTTCATGGACACCTCGTCGGCGGCAGCCGAATGCGTCACACTGATGGCCGCCGCCGGGTATGTGGTTCACACGTTCCCGACCGGTCAGGGCAACATCATCGGCAATCCGATCGTCCCGGTGATCAAGATCACGGCCAATCCACGGACGGTGCGGACCATGTCGGAACATGTGGACGTGGATGTTTCCGGCATCCTGCGCCGGGACATGACGATCGATCAGGCAGGCGACGCCCTGATCGACATGATCGTCCGCACGTCCAACGGCCGGTTCACCGCCGCCGAAGCGCTCGGCCATCGTGAATTTGTGATGACCAAACTTTACCGCAGCGCCTGACCGGCGCCTCAAGACACCGGATACGGACCCGAACACAGGGGCCGTATCCGGCCAATCCGGAAATCACCAAAATGTCCGAGATCGTTATTTCGGAGTTCATGGATGGGGCCGCAGTTGACAGCCTCCGGGCCGGTTTTGCAGTCCATCAGGATGTCGACCTGTGGAAGAACCCCGCGGCCCTCAAAAGGAATCTCGGGAATGCCCGCGCCCTGATCGTGCGCAACCGGACCCAGGTCAGCCGCGACGTCATCGATGCCGCCCCTTTGCTCCGAGCCGTCGGGCGACTGGGTGTGGGCCTCGACAACATCGATCTGGAAGCCTGCGGCGAACGTGGAATTGCGGTACTGCCGGCAACCGGCGCAAATGCAGAGTCGGTCGCGGAATATGTCCTGGCGACGGCTCTAATCTTGAGGCGGAATGGCGCTTATTTCGCTAACGAAATGATGATCTCCGGTCAATGGCCGCGCGAAAAACTGATGGGCCGCGAGCTGGCGGGCGACACTCTTGGTCTGCTGGGGTACGGTTCGATCGGACAGGTGGTTGCGGCCAGGGCGGCCGCGCTGGGCATGACGGTGGCGGCTTTTGATCCAATCCTGCCGGCCGGCCACGATGCCTGGCAATACGCGGCAAAGGCCTCATTCGACGCGATCATCGGCGAGTCCGACGTGATCAGCCTTCATCTTCCCCTGAACAGCGAGACCCGCGGGTTGCTGGGGGCGGCGACAATTGCCCGGATGAAACCTGTTGCTGTGCTGATCAACTCCGCGCGGGGCGGCATCGTCGACGAGACGGCCTTGTGCGCGGCGCTCACCAGCCAGGCGATTGCCGGGGCAGCCCTTGACGTTTTCGAGTGCGAACCCCTTGATGCCGAGGCCGGGTCCAAGTTCCTGAATGTCCCAAACCTGATCCTGACGCCGCACATCGCAGGGGTGACGCACGACGCCAACCGGCGGGTCAGCGACATGACCGCGCGGAATGTTATCAGACTTCTCAGGGGGGAATCATGACGCCAACCCATACGGTTACGCCCGGCGAACTTGAGGCACTCATCGCAGCGGCGCTGTGTGCCAGCCAGACCGCGCCGGAGGTCGCCGGCTCGGTGGCCAGGGCCCTGACGGCCGCCGAAGTGGACGGTCACAAGGGGCATGGGCTCTCACGGGTCCCAAGTTATGCGGCCCAGTCTCTCAGCGGCAAGGTGGACGGCAACGTGATGCCGGCAGTCGATCTCCCGAGGCCGGGTGTCATGTGCATCGATGCCGGTCATGGTTTCGCCTATCCGTCGTTCGACCGGATCGTCGAGGATCTGCCCGGTCTGTGCGGCAAGAACGGCATCGCCGCCGCCAGTGTCTTCAGGTCCCATCATTTTGGCGTTGCCGGCTGGCACATGGAGCGTCTGGCGGAACGCGGCATCGTTGCGATTGCCCTGGGCAATACGCCGAAAGCAATCGCGCCCTGGGGCGGCCGGGATGCGGTGTTTGGCACGAACCCGATTGCCTTTGCCGCCCCCCAGCGCGACCGTGAACCGATTGTCATCGACCTGGCGACATCCCAGGTTGCCCGTGGACTGATTCTGAAGGCCGCCCAGGCGGGCGAACCGATTCCGGAAGGCTGGGCCCTCGATGCCGACGGCAATCCAGTAACCGATGCAAAGGCCGCGCTTGGCGGGACGATGCAGCCTCTGGGCGGCGCCAAGGGCGCGGCGCTGGCAATGATGGTGGAAATTCTGGCGGCCACCCTGACCGGGGCAAATTACGGCTTTGAGGCAACCTCGTTTTTCGACGGCGAGGGCGCCCCTCCGGGCGTCGGCCAGATGGTCATCGGCATCGATCCTGACGCCACCGGGGGACGTGAACGCTTCCTCGACAGGCTGACTGTCCTGGCGGGTGCCATCGAGCAGCAGGATGGTGCCCGGCTTCCCGGCACAAGGCGCCTCGAAAATCGCCACAAGGCACACGAGAATGGACTTGTTGTTGACATGAATGCTTGGGAACGTGCCCGCGAGGTCGCCGGCCTCGCCTGACGGTGGCAGATTTCCGGGCAACATTACGGTTGCCTGCGGGACAGAAATCAGCGAGGAAAGCGGCCAAACCTTTCAATGGAGGGAAGCGGTCATGTTGCGAGTCCTGCTGTTTGCTGCAACAATTTTCGCGATAAGCATAATTCCGGGTTTCGAACGATCCGCCCATGCACAGACGGATACGGAAAATGCTGCGGAAGATGCCGCAAGGGCCGCCGTAGACGCTCTGCGTTCGCTAATCCGGTCCCAGGCGGAAAAACGGACGCGAGTGGATGAGCTCAAAAAGTCGATAAAAGGCGCCACCGAAGAAGAAAAGAAGACCCTGGAGGCAAACCTGAAACAACTGCGCGGCGAACTGGAACAGTTGCAGGTCCAGTTCGATGCGCTTGCGACCGGAGGCGCGTCGTCCAAGTTCAATCTGAGCGATCAGACCAAGATCAATCTCCAGAAGGAGCTTGAACAACTGATCCAACCGCTCGTTGTCATGTTGAAAATGGCCACCGAGGAGTCGCGCCAGATCGAATTGCTGCGCCATAGCCGGTTTATTGCCGAGACACAGCTTGAAACCGCCGAAGAAGCGGTCGCCAGCCTCGAGGCGCTGGCCAAGGGTACCGGGGAAACGGAACTTGACGAGCGGCTCAAGGCGCTGCTGGTGCGCTGGCGCGCCCGCCAAGGCGACGCCGGCGACTACATCACGTCGATCGACCGGCAACTGGAGACCCGCCTCAACGGGCGGGAAACCGCCGTTGGCCGCGCCGGTCAGGCATTCACCGGTTTCATCCGCGATCGCGGCTTCAACTTTCTGTTCGGCACCGGTGTTTTTGCCCTGGTGTTCGTTGTCATGCAGTTTGCCAGGCGGCTGGTGGGCAAACACATTCCTCACCGTATTTCCGGTGGCCGGTCTTTCCGGGGCCGGCTGTTCGGGCTGTTCTATCAGGTCAGCACCATCATCATTGCGGTCGGTTCGATGCTCTACGTGTTCAACGTGCGCAACGACTGGCTGCTCATGACGCTGTCGATCATTTTTCTGCTCGCGGCCGGCTGGGTCATGATCAAGATGCTGCCCAACCTGATCGAGCAGATGGCGCTGCTGCTCAACCTGGGCGCCGTGCAGGAATCCGAGCGTGTCGTGTTCAACGGCGTGCCCTGGCTGGTCACCGACCTCAGCTATTACACGACACTCGAGAATCCGCTGCTCAGCGCCGGCACCGTGACCCTGCCGGTGCGTGAACTGATCGGCCTGCATTCGCGCCCGCTTGCCCTGGATGAAGACTGGTTCCCCAGCAAGGAAGGCGAATGGGTGAAGCTGTCGGACGACCATGTGGGCGAGGTCGTCTTTCAAAGTCCCGAAATGGTCCAGATCAGACTGTTCGGCGGCGCGGTCATCACCTACACGACGGAAAGTTTCCTGACCCTCAATCCGATCAACCTGTCGCGTGACTTCCGGGTCGAGGTCGAGTTCGGCATCGATTACAGCCACCAGGCGATTGCCACCACCGACGTGCCCAGGATCATGATGGAAACCGCCCACCAGGGCCTGCTGTCGCTGGTTCCGGAAGGCGATCTGGTCGCTGTCAATGTCGATTTCCTGAGAACCGGCGCCTCCTCGCTCGACTACGAACTCGAGGCCGACATAAAGGGAGCCTCGGCGCACCTGTGCGAGGACATCGAACGGCGTCTGGCGGCCCTGGTGGTGGAAGTCTGCAACCAGAACGACTGGATCATCCCGTTTCCACAGCTCACCGTACACAAGGCGGCATGATTCTTTCTATTTCGTTGCAACGTTTGATCTGCATCAAAGAAAGTGGACAGCGCAGGCCCTACCAAAGAAACAGGTGTTGCCGTTTCATGTATTCCTTGCGTGCTGGTTCCCGCCTTGCGCAAGGGTAGAGACAGTAGCGCAACACCCAAACATCCTGCCTCGCAGGATTCGTTTCGAGGGCGGTCGCTCCCAATGCTGCCACCCGCAAGACAGCCCTCCCCAAGGGGGAGCGTCCGCACCTCGGGATCGTTTCCAGACGACGGCTACACGGTCGGGCCCTATGGCGGGGTCAAATCTTCCGAACACCTGCAACTGGACGGCCTGATCGCCTACACCTATTCCGACTACGACAACCGGTGGGGCAGCACCAAAGGCGACATCTCAGGCCTGGGCGGCGGCGAGTACACCGGCTACGGCGGCTCCGCGCGGACCGACGTGCCGTTCTGATCGTTTCCCGTGCGCGACGCAGCACGTCGGTGCTGCTTCGCAGACACGGGACCGTACCACCCGCAAGCGCCTGCGTTCGGTAAGGCCCCGGCTCACGCTGACGCGCACCCGGGGACCGGGATTATTTGCAATATATCAAACGCTGCTCCGGCCGGGGCCTGCGCGCTCTTGACATTCTCCCCTCCCGCCCCTAGCTAAGGGGTGGTTTCGGACGCCAGCCGCTCGCTTGCTTTTTGCAAAGGTGAAGTCCGGGATATTCCATTCAGCCTGTTCTTGACGCATGCAGAATGTTGGTAACGCGGGCACCACTTCACATTAATATGCATGCTGAAAGGTGTAGGTATTTCAATGATATCCGAACAAATCTCCAATGCGTTTCCGTCACAGACCGTGGCCCAGCTCAAGCAGCAGGCAAAACGCCTGCGTTCATCGCTTGAGGCTGACGGTGTCGTCGTCACCCATAGTCAATCCCTGGAACTGCTCGCCAGGCAGCTGGGGCATCGTGACTGGAATACCGCCCATGCGGCGGCCGGGAACACAAAGCCTGCGTGTCCCGTCGGCCTCGGTCAAACCGTCGAAGGCCGGTATCTGAGCCGAAACTTCAAAGGCGAGGTGATCGGCATCAAAGCCATCGCGCCGAGCCGGTTTCGGGTGACGTTCAACTTCGACGAACCGGTGGACGTGGTGACATTCGACAGTTTTTCGGCGTTCAGAAAACGGGTCACGTGCACGATCGACGGCAGAGGAAAAACCACGGAGAAGACCTCTGACGGCCTTCCCCACATGGAGCTTCGCCTGCCGCCCCTGTAGTGGTTTTCAGGCCGGTCCCGAGGTCCGTGCATTCCATCGTTGTGATTTCAGACAGCGGTCGAATGGCGCGCGGGCCCGGCCTGGAAATACGCATCAAACCAGGAACACACGGTTCGAACAAAGGGCCGTCCGGCGGCCGTCAACGCCAACCTGTCGTCGGTCAGAGTGCACAGGCTTTCGATGTCCGAACCGGCGGTTTCACAGGCCTCGCCAATGACGGCGTTGGCGCGGTCGCCGAATTTTGCCGTCATCGCGTTGATGTCGACCTCGAAATCGCACATCAGCCGCTCGATGATATCGGCCCGGATGCTGTCGTCCGCGGTAAAACGGACACCCTTCGCCGTGGCAAAGCCGGTGGCGGCGACATCGCGTTCGTACGAGGCGATGGCCGTTTCATTCTGCACATAGCCCTGTGGCAGTTTGCTGATGGCCGATGCCCCCAGGCCAATCAGGGTTTTGGCGCCGTCGGCGGTATAGCCCTGAAAGTTCCTCTTCAGCCGTCCTTGCGCGGCGGCAATGCTGAGGTCATCGCGGGGTTTGGCAAAATGATCGAATCCGATCCGGTTGAAACCGGCAGCCTCAAGGCGGTCTCCGGCGTCGCGGGCGTGTTTGAAACGCGCCTGCGGCCGCGCCAGGGCGGCCTCGTCGATCAAGCGCTGATGTTTCTTCATCCATGGCACGTGGGCGTAGCCAAACAGGGCGACCCGGTCGGGCGCCAGCTCGGCGACCTTGTCGATGGTGTTGCGAAGAGCGGAAAGTGTCTGATGCGGCAGGCCGTACATGACATCGATGTTGACGGATGCCACACCCCGCGCACGCAGGAGGTCGACGACATCACGTGTCTGTTCGAAAGTCTGGTGGCGATTGATTGCGGCTTGCACGGTTGCTTCGAAATCCTGGACACCGATGCTGGCCCGCGTCATTCCTGCGGTGGCCAGAGCATCGGCCTTCGTTTCGTCCAGATCCCGGGGATCGATCTCGATGGCAATTTCTGCATCAGCTGCAAATGTGAATCTCTGCTTGAGCCGGTCGGCCAGCCCAACGATTTCGTCCGGCGCGAGCATGGTTGGCGATCCACCACCCCAGTGACAATGGGTAACTTTCGACCCGGGAGATAGAGCGGTTGAAACGGCATCGATTTCACGGAAGAGGTAGTTCAGATACCGGCTGACCGGGGCATGGCGCTGCGTGATCTTCGTGTTGCAGCCGCAGAACCAGCACAGGGTGTCGCAATAGGGAATGTGGACATATAGGGATACATCGCCATCGTCTTTGAGGGTTCGCAGCCAATCGGCATAGACCGCCGGGCCGACGGTGCCATTGAACTGCGGCGCGGTCGGATAGCTGGTGTAGCGAGGCACAGGGGTTGCGAATTTTTCGATCAGCCGGTTTGTCATGCCCATGAGTTACGCAATCTGTGGACGGCCGGCTTTGACCTGTATCAACCCCGCCGACAAACGACATTCTGATCGTACTGGCAAAGGGCGAACGGTTTGAACTACGCAATGCTGTGCTGCCTGATTCGACAGAGTTCGATCTCAATCTGCGGCAACGCGCTTTCCCGTCAGCCGCTCGATCACGCGTCCATCGATGAACAGAAGCCCGGCACCGATTATGAGTGCACCTGTGATTTCCTTCGCCTGGATTTGCTCATCCAGAAAGACATTTCCAAGGATCAGCGCCGTTACGGGAATGAGCAGGGTTACAAGCATCACATTGCTTGCGCCGGCGTGGACCAGAATCTTGAAGAAGATGATATAGGCGAGTGCTGTTCCAAACACGGCGAGCGCTACCAGCGACCAGACTGTGCCCAGACTCGGCATGGAAAGCGTCCAAGGCTGGTCTATCAGACAAACAACCGCCGCTATGATCACAGTCGAACACATCAGCTGGCAAGTCGCCGACTTTACAGGGGGCACGCCCGCGAGGAACCGGCGTCCCCAAAGAGCTGCGAATCCGTAACTTAACGCGCTTGCCAGGCACAATCCTATTCCAAGCGTCTGGCCAAATTCCAAAGGACCGTCAAACCCGCGCAATACGGCAACGCCCATGACGCCCAGAAGTACGCCGATGACCCGGTTTATCGTCAACTGTTCTTCCCGAAATGAGGCCATTACGATTACCGTGAACAACGGTGTCATGGCATTTATGATGGAGGAAAGGCCAACAGTGATTTGAGTTTGACCAGCAAAAAGGAAACCGAACGGAAGCACATTGTTCAAAAGGCCCATGCCGAAAAACGGCATCCATTCAGACCACGACTTTGGCAGCGAATAGCCGAAATGCCAAAACAGCGGCAACAAAACGACTGCCGCCAGACAGACACGGACAAGCACGACGGTCAACGGTGGCAGCTCCTTGACAGCGACACCACTAAAGAAAAATGCACCGCCCCACAGAACCGAAAGCAGGATCAGCAGCCCCCAATCCTGCCCGTCCATTGTTTTTGGCGCTTCCATCTGTGGCTCCTTTGCAAAGTGATGGAGTGCACAGTCGCAAGTCGGGGGCAAATGTGCCACCCGATTGTTGTTCTGGCGCGAACCAATGACGCACGAATGAAATGACGGTGGTGGATGAGCCTCCGGTTTTCCGCCCGGACAATGTCCAAACAGCAAACGACCTTGGTTTTTTGGAATGGCACACGACAGGAGAGTGGCGCCGGTCGCGTGCCATGAACAGCTACGCGTCAGGACCAGACTTTTCTTTCTCATGCCGAGGGTGCCACGCCAACTTATGCCAAATCCAGTCATACATGCGGAGATGCCACTGCGTGGGCTTCTGGCGCTCAGGTTTGGGCGGTAAAGGGGCAATTGGCTCGCCCCAGCGGTCTCGAATAATGCGTTGCCCGACGCGAGGGTCCATTGCTGCTCAGTCTCACACTCAATCGTGAACATAGTGAATGCTAGTCATGTTCTTGTTGCCAATTTCGCAAGAAATGTCATAGAATTCAAAAGAATTGTCTTCATGAAAATCATGAGTTATCTTCATGTTACTCATGTCGGAACATCTTCCACCAATTGCGGCGCTGAGGGCGCTCGAAGCTGCCGCCCGTCATGGCAGTTTCACTCGTGCTGCAGACGAGTTGAATGTTACGCAAAGCGCGATCAGCCACCAGATCCGACAGCTTGAAGAGTTTTGGGGATTTGAACTTTTCGCACGTGATGCCCGGCCGCTCGCCTTAACCAAGAATGGTGCTGCGTTAGCGCCGGTTGCCCGTGATTTCTTTGCCCGGCTGTCGTCGACTCTTGAGGGCTTGCGTGTGGAAGACGCGCGCGGCGCTCTGAAAATCAGCACGTTGGAATCCTTCGCGCTGACCTGGCTGGTGCCACGCCTCAGCAATTTTCGCGAGCGCCACCCTGAGATTGATGTCTGGATATCGACAAAGGACCACCTGGTCGATTTTACCGCCGAGGACGTTGATCTGGGGGTGCGTCTCGGTCACGGTGTCTATTCCGGTGTGCACAGCAGTCTGTTGCTGCGCGAGTATGTCTTTCCGGTCTGCAGCCTGCAGCTGCTGAAGCGCTTTGGAATGCCGGCAAGTCCGGCTGACCTGTCGCGATTCCCCCTTTTACTGCGTCACGACGAGGTGTCCAGTTCCCACTGGGAAGCCTGGCTTGCTGCTGCCGGTGTGCCGAATTTGCGCGTTGATCAGGGTCCGCGGTTTCCCAACTCAAATATGGCCCTGCAAGCCGCGATTGCCGGTCAAGGCGTGGCGCTTGTGCGCAGTGCACATGTGGACGGTGGCCTGAGAGCAGCCGGTCTGGTGCGGTTGTTCGACGTGCTTTGTCCTGCCGATTCGGCATATTACCTGGTCTGCCCCGAAGGAGCGCAACTTCGCCCGCGAATTGCCGCCTTTCGTGATTGGATTCAGGCTGAGGCCGCCCGATCGCAACAGCAGTACGACCGGGATGTCAGTTCGATGGAAACTCCGCCAGAAACCAAATGACAAATTCTGGCTATCTTTCCTGGTCCGATGTTCTCTGACCGACGCCGGTATGCCTTTCCATTCATAAACTGCAGATTGTTGGAATTGCCTCACTTCAACTCCAGCAACATTCGTCAATTTGCCGCAATCGCGTGGACTGTGTAACATCATCAATGCTGGTATGATCACGGGAGAGATTATCCGGTTAGCAATCACACAGGCGGGAGGTTGCCGTGTCGTCACCAAGTGTTGAGACAGTCCCCGATCTGGGACGCTGCGATCACTGCGCGGTGCGTCATCAAGCCGTGTGTGGCGCGCTATCCGACCAGGAACTTTCCCGAGTAAACCAGTTGGCCCGACGGCGGACAATCAGTGCCGGGCAGATCATCATGTCTGACGAGGACCCTGTCGAGTTTTTTGCCAATGTCGTATCGGGTGTCATCAAGTTGACCAAAACCCTGGTCGATGGCCGGCAACAGATCGTTGGCCTGCTTTTCCCACCGGATTTTCTGGGCCGGGCGTTCAGCACCAGCAATCCCTATTTCGCCGAGGCCGCCACGGATGTGGAAATCTGCTGCTTTGCGCATGACGGGTTTGAACGCCTCCTGAAGGAATATCCCGACCTGGAGCATCGGCTGTTTGAAAAGACACTCAACGAACTCGATTCGGCGCGTGAATGGATGGTGCTTTTGGGCCGCAAGACGGCTGAGGAAAAGGTTGCCAGCTTCCTTCTGCTTCTGGCCCGCAGAGCGGCAGTAACGGGATGTTCCCATGCATCAGCGGCTCTGCTGCCCACTTTTCAGTTACCGCTGACGCGCAGTGACATTGCAGATTATCTGGGACTGACGATTGAGACGGTCAGCCGTCAAATAACCAGACTCAAGACAACCGGCATTATCAAGCTGCTGGACAACCGGTTGTTTGTGGTGCCGGACATGGACGCACTGGCGAAGATCGCCGGTCAGGAACTGCCACCTGTGCATTGACCGGCTTTGTCCTAGATCAAGGTCGAAATCTCCGCAGTAGCCAATAACAATTCCCTATCGCAAAATACGAGATAAGGAATGTCCAGTATGGCCTACCGTACGATACTTGTTCACTTCACGGGCTCCAAACGTTCGGATGCACTGTTGCAGGCTGCATCTGTTGTGGCAAAGAAAAACAAATCACACGTGATCGGTCTCTATGTGGTGCCGCCGGTGGAAGTCTACATGGCCTTCGAAGTGCCGATCGGTGCTGAAATCATCGATGCGCAAAAGGATGCGCTGCGGGCGGATGCCAAGCCGATCGAAGAGGAATTCGAAAAGACGATGGCGGCCGAAGGCATCAGCGCCGAATGGCGGACGGTCGATTCCTGGGGTGTGACGGTTGCCGATGTGGTTCAGTCCCATGGCCGTTGCTGCGACCTGATCATTGCCGGCCAGGACAGCTTCGACAAGGATACGCCCGGGATGCAGAAGGTGGCCGAAGACGCCATGTTCGGCAGTGGCCGACCGGTCTTGTTCGTTCCGGCCGTCGGCACTTATGAGACAATTGGCGACTATCCGACCGTGGCGTGGGACGGTGGCCGGGAAGCGGCCCGGGCCGCAAGCGATGCCCTGCCGTTCCTCAAGAGCGCAAAAAAGGTCAATATTCTCAGCATCAATCCGGAAGGAACGGAGCTGCGCGGCGCCAATCTGCCGGGTACGGAACTGGCCACCATGTTGTCGCGTCACGGTGTCGTCTGCGAAGTCAATCAGTCCATCACCAAGGATCTGTCGGTCGACGACGAGATTCTGTCACGGGCAGCCGATTATGGCAGCGACATGCTGGTGATGGGCGGATTCGGTCACTCGCGCCTGAGAGAATTTGTCCTCGGTGGCGCGACACGTGGCGTGCTCAAGCAGATGACCGTACCGGTTCTGATGTCGCACTGAATTCGATCTGCAGTTACAGGACTACCCAAATGAGTATCCAAAAAATAAGATTGGAACTGGCCCGCGATCACGACTTTCCGTCGGGAAGTCGGAACCATGGATATGAGTTCACGGCGCCGGTTGATGACAACGGACACATCCTGCCGGAGCAGTGGCATGGAAATCGCGACAGGTGCCGCGTCAAACGGTTCTGGGGCGATGCGCCGGATGAAATCGGGCACCTGATCCGCAAGCCCGGCGGCGCCTGGGCGTTTCACTACGATATCCACGGCGATGAGGACGACGACGAAACCGGGTACCGGTTTGGCAACCATTCCTTCCTGCCGGGCGAATACGTTTCCATAAAGGAACATGACGACGTCCTGAGGACTTTTCGCGTGATTTCGGTGCTGCCGGTCGCGCCTTAAGCTCGACGTCGGCCGATGTGCTGCCGTCAACCGCGGCCGTCGGTTCCGGGCTGCGCGAAAGCTGATTGTACAAAGAGTGGCTCTGTGACTTCGCGCGCCAGAATTCATACAGCTGCTGGCCGTTGTGAGTTCTCAGGGAGCGCTCAGGCGGCAGGGTCGGGCAGAGTTGTCTCGACCAGTTGTGTCCAGTAACCAACGCCATAGGCGATCACGTCGTCATTGAAGTCATAGGCCGGGTTGTGCAGCATGACGCCGCCTTTGCCGGCGCTCACCCCGTTGCCGATCCAGGCGAAACAGCCCGGACGCTTCTCAAGCATGAAGGAGAAATCCTCCGAACCCATTTCCGGTGCCGCGTTCGCGTTGACGCGGCCGGCCCCGACGATGCTGGCGGCCACGTCCGCCGCGGTTCTTGTTTCCTCTTCTGCGTTGACGGTCGGCGGGTAAAACCGATGGTACTCCACTTCGGCCGAGGCGCCGGCGGCGGCCGCAATGCCGGTGGAGATGCGCTTGACCTGTTCTTCGAGCGTATCACGGACGCTGGGAGTGAGGCTTCTGGCGGTTCCGCGCAGGGTTATCTGCTGGGGAACGACATTGGTGGCATCGCCGGCTTCAAAGACCGGCACGGCGATGAGACCGCCATGCAACGGGTTGACATTCTGACCGACGGCGGTGGCCAGGGCGGTGACGATCTGGGCGCCGGCAAGAACCGGGTTACAGGTCCGGTCCGGCATTGCCACATGCCCACCCCGGCCGGTTATGGTGATGGAAAACTCGTCCGCCGATGCCATGCAGGGGCCCGGGCACATGGCGAAGTCGCCGAGCGGCATGCCGGGCATGTTGTGAAGCGCATAGACCTGTTCGACCGGAAACCGTTCGAACAGGCCTTCCTCCACCATGACCCCGCCGCCGCCTGCATTTTCTTCTGCGGGCTGGAAGATCAGGTAGACAGTGCCATCGAATTTCCGGTGTTCCGCTAGATACCGGGCGGCGCCGAGCAGCATCGTAGTGTGGCCGTCATGGCCGCAGGCGTGCATCAGGCCGTCGTTGCGGGATCTATGGGCAAAAGTGTTCGTCTCGTGGATGGGCAGAGCATCCATGTCGGCGCGCAAGCCGATTGCGCGATTTGAACCGCCCGATCCGCGCAGCACGCCGACGACGCCGGTTCTGGCAATGCCGGTGTGGACTTCATCGACGCCAAATTCGGTGAGCTTGTCGGCGACCATGGCGGACGTGCGCACTTCTTCAAAACCCAGTTCAGGATGGGCGTGAAGATCGCGGCGGATTGCGGTCAATTCGTCGACATAAGGTGCGATGTCTGAAATTTGTGGCATTGGGCGATCTTTCCTTGTCCGAACCGGCCAACCATAGCAAAGACCACCAGTATGTCTTGGCAAAATCGCGTTGGCCTGATCACCGGCTCAGGAACACCGCTTCGGCAAGATTGAAGAACACGCTGCTTGCGGTGTACTGTTCTGCCGTGCGCCGACAGGCGCCATCAACGTAAGGGATGCCGCATCATGCTGAACGAGAAACGCCTTACGGGAACCATCGGTGCCGAGATCGACGGTGCCGATCTGTCCGGGCCGATCACGGATAATCTGGCGGCAGCGCTGCGTGATGCGCTTTCCCGTCACCACGTCATCTTTGTTCGCGGCCAGCATATCACGCTGGAACAGCAAAAGGCACTGACGGCCAGTTTCGGGACCATCCTGCAGGTGCCCTATGTGGAGCCTCTGGAAGGGGAACCCGATGTCATCCGTGTCTTCAAGGCAGCCGATGAGCCCGGCGGCGTCTTCGGCGGTGGCTGGCACACCGATTTCAGCTTCATCGAGCGCCCGCCCGCGGGATCGGTGTTGAATGCAACGACGACACCGCCTCATGGTGGCGACACCATCTGGGCCAGCCAGTCGGAAGCCTGGAATGCCCTGCCGGACCCTCTCAAGAGCCTCCTGATCGGCCGGGACGCGATCCACGTCGGCAAGCCCTATGGGGTGAAGTGGTCGCCGCCGGTCAAGGAGCGCGCCGGCGCTTCCATGAACCTTGTGCGCGGCGACCCCGGGGCGGACGAGGAGCGAGGCCATCCGGCTGTGCTGCGACACCCGGTGACCGGCCGCCTGATGCTGTTTCTCAACCCAACCTATGTATCCAGACTCGACGGTATGACCGAGGAGGAAAGCCGGCCGGTGCTGGACGCCGTTCAGGCCCATGCGACACGCCCAGAATTTTGCTGCCGGTTTCGCTGGACGCCCGGCACCGTTGCGATTTGGGATAACCTGGCGACCCAGCATTACGCGGTTAACGACTACAGTGGCCATGACCGCCTCATGTACCGGACCACCTTTGCCGGACCGACACCCCGTGAATTAGCCGCCAATCGCACGGACATGGAAGCTGAGCCTGCGATTGCGTGATCAGGACCGGTCTGGTGTCCTGTGGCGGAGGCGTCCATCCCAAACCCGGTTGCCAAACAGAATCACTGAAGCATCGAATGGGACGGGCTTGGGTGTTCGGTTCAACGGAGCGTTGCAAACAGTCTCTTGGGCCCGCGGAAGGCGATGGTGCGAATGTACTCCGGTGTCTGGTCTTCGATCAGAGCCACGTCGGGAAACCGGGCTGTGATTTCCTCGAGCAGGACGGTCAGTTCAAGCCGCGCGAGGGGCGCCCCGATGCAGAAGTGGGTGCCACGGCCAAACGACAGATGCTCTCTGGCGTTGGTTCTCGAAATATCGAACCGGTCGGGCTCGGGAAAGATGTCTTCGTCGTAATTGGCTGAACCAAGGGCAAGCAGGATATTGGAACCAGCCGGAATCGGTACGCCGCACACATCGATGTCGATCCGGGGACGCCGGCGCCAGCACACAACTGAGGAGGCAAACCGAAGCACTTCTTCCACGGCGGCGGGAATGGCAGATTTGTCCTTGCAGATGGCCTGCCAACTGTCACGATGGGTGAGCAAGGCCAGAAGCGCATTAGCCGAAAGGTTGGTCGTGGTTTCATGACCTGCCAGCAGCAGCCCAAACACCAGTGAGGTCACTTCGTTGTCGCTGAGCGGTGGTTCGGCTTGATGGCGGTGTTCGATCAGAAAACTGGCGTAATCGTCTTGCGGCTTGGCATTGCGGTCGCTGACAAGGTCGACGCAATACTGCCAATAGGCAACCATGTCGCGGGCGCCGCGTGTCTGTTCTTCGGGAGAAAGATTGCCAAACGTCATCAGCAACCGGTAATCGGCCCAGGTCTTAATTTTCGGAGCGTCTTCGACGGGTATTCCCATAAGGAGAAAGAGTACGCGGGCGGGAAATTCATAGACCAGGTCCGCCACCAGATCGACCTGCCCGCGATCCTGCGAGGCTTCCAACTCGTCCAGCGCTTCACGGGCGAGCCGGCGAATTTCCGGTTCCAGGGAAGCGTAGCGCTTCATGTTGAGAAAGCGTCCGGCGACAGCACGGATCCTGGTGTGTTTGGGTGGATCGCAGTTGACCTGGGTCGGTTCGGCCGTCATGCCGGTCTTCAGGATGGCGGTCGCTTCCGGGGACAGGGGTGTGGCAGGTGCCAGAGCAATCTCGGCCGACATGCGTTCGGCATCCTGCAGTAACGGCAGAATGTCCTCTCGCCGGGTGACGACCCAATAGTTGATTTCAGGACAGAAAAATACCGGTTCCGCCGTCCGCGCCCTGGCAAAAAAGTCGTACATGCCGTGATGATCGAACGGTTGGTACTCGGCGCCCAATCCGTCAACGGCGCTTGTTCCGGGCTCGGCTGTCGAATGCAGTGTCGTCATGAAAGAGCCACCTCCCACCTGGCATTTATCTTGTTCAGCAGGTTACCGCGTGGCGATGGACTTCTGCAATCACGGATCGCGCCCGGCCCTGTCTCCCGCACGAAGCGGGCATCCGGACGGCCGCTTATGCCAGTTTCCGGCAACAGCATGACGAAGACACTGCAACGTCCGTCTGCGCCATCAAGTGGCCGAGCCTGTCCTGCACGTCGACGATCTCGTGTGTTTCGCCGCGCTTGCGTAAACATTCGGCCAGTCCATGCAGGGCCCAGATGTTATCTGGATGTTGCGCGCACCGCTGCAGGTTGTCGTTCAGTCCCAGATCGGTCCGGTAGACTTTTTCGGCTTCTTGCGTGTGTCCCTGCTCCAGAAGCAGCGCACCCAGGGCGTGCCGCGGCGGATGCATCCAGGCCCAGGGTTCGGAGTAGGCCAGATCGTCGTCCAGGCGGACGCTTTCGCGCAGGTGCTCATAGGCCAGATCGTGGTTGCCTTTGTGATACTCGAGCTCCCCGGCAAGCATGCGTTCGGCGATGGCCAGTATGTCGTGCGCTGTGTTGTTGAAAAAATTGCGATCCTCCGGAATCCGGTCCAAGGAGACCATGAACAGCGATTTTTCGGTCTCGGCCTCGGAGACCCGGCCAAGGGCTGCGTAGGCGACGCCCCTGGCATAGTGTTGCATGGATGTGGAGACGCAATAGAGCGCCGGGCACTCGGGAAGCGGCGCGTCGATGATCTGCTGCCATTTGCCGAAGCGCACGAGCACATGCATCTTCATGGAGAAATACCCCTCCATGGTCATGGCCAGTTGAGGCCTGCCTTTGACATCGAGCACATCGCGGCTGAGCGTCCGGCACATTTCCTCCGCAGCCTGGAACGCGGGTTCGAACTGGCCCATAAACATGCAGGTATACATCATCAGGTGCAGATCGTGACACCGCGCCGTGGTGTAGAAATTGTACGGCCCGGCATGGTCCAGATACATCCGGTCCGCCCGGATGGCTTTTTCACTGGCAGTCTTTGCGTCTGCATACTTGCCGCACAAAACGTAGATGTGGCCGGGCATGTGGTTCATGTGGCCGGCATCCGGACACAGCGTGCCCAGGGTGTCGGCCGACTCAAGAGCGCGTTCCGGCGTGGGCGACATTTCAAGCGTGTGAATGTGCAGATGCAGTATTGCGGGATGTGGCGGCAGCCCCCTGTCGCGTGCCTGGGCAATGCCCCGCTCCAGAACGTCGAGGGCCTCCAGAGTGTCCGTCCCTTCGGCCGGTTGGTTGGTCTTGACGTTCCACAGTTTCCACGGTGTCCGGGTGATCAGCGCTTCAGCAAACAGGGCAATGACGTCGAGATCTTCCGGAAACTGTCGGTAGACCAGACGCATGGCATTGGAGTAAGCGTCATCCCAGGCATCGAATTCTTCAGGCGCCACGGGATGACCGACGGGAAAGCGCGCGGACAAGGCGGTTATGAGCGCGGCTTCCGCAGGCGATACACGTTCGGTCAACGCCACGGCCTTTCTTATCGCACCGTGGCATAGAGCCGTGCAGGTTTCCGCCTCAGCCGCGCTGAAATCCCGCCAGGGCATGTTGTAAAACGGTCCGGACCCGTAGGCGATGCCCCAATAGGCCATAGCGCAATCCGGGTCGTGCTCAAGTGCTGTCCTGAAGCAGGCGACACCTTCCTCGTGATTGAAGCCGAAACACCACACCAGGCCCCGGTCGAACCAGAGCTGGGCCTCCGGTGATGTCGTGGTTACCGGGCGCGTATGCACGCCCAGATCGAAATAGCGGTCCATGAATGCCTCCCACACCGGTATCCGACAGCTGATGTTGCGGCCAGACAGCGGTACATTCGCGCCTCTAGACCAGGTACGGTCTAAACAGTCGTTCTCCGGATTTCCCCAATCCGTGGCAAGACGATAACCGAACCCTTCCGGCTCTTGCAATCCAAGACCACAAAATGTCAGGCTGCATGGAAATTGCGGCAGCGAGGCTGGCGGGACGAGCCGGATGCGCCGAAAGGGGACAAAGATGACAGATTCACTGACTACCCAGCCGAAACGCGAGTTTCAGAGTTTTCATGACTTTCCGATCTGTACGGATCTGGACACGCTCAATGCCGACATTGCGATTCTTGGAATCCCCTATGGCGATCCGTATTCGATGGACGAGGCGTCGAACGATCAGGTCAACGCACCGACATCGATCCGGCGCTACTGCGAACGCGCGCTCAGAGGCCTTGACCGGTGGGATTTCGACATCGGCGGGACTCTGCTAGACGGGCGCCCGATCAAGGTCGTCGATTGCGGCGATGTGCGCGGCGATCCCAACGACCTGGCGTCAAACCGCCAGCGCGCCGAGACTGCGGTCCGCAAGATACTGGCGGCCGGTGCCCTGCCCATCATCCTGGGTGGCGATCATGGAATTCCGATCCCGGTGTTTCGCGCCTATGAAGGACGCGGACCGCTGACGCTTGTGCAGGTGGACGCGCATGTGGACTGGCGCGATCACATGAACGGCGTGCACGAAGGCTTGTCCAGCCCGATCAGACGGGCCTCGGAGATGGACCACATCGGTGAAATTTACCAGATCGGATTGCGCGCGGCCGGCAGTGGCCGTGCCGAGGAAGTGCAGGCGGCCCTGGGTTATGGAGCGGTCCTGATTCCCGACATCGAGCTGCAGTCGGTCGGCATGGATGCCGTGCTCGACCGGATTCCCGACGGCGGCAACTACTATCTGACAATAGATGCCGATGGTGTCGATCCGTCGATCATGCCGGCGGTTGCCGGGCCGGCGCCGGGCGGGGTCACTTATCCGCAGATGCGCCAGTTGATCCATGGGCTGGTCGGGAAGGGACGTGTGGTCGGTATGGATATTGTGGAAATCACACCGTCCCGGGATGTCAACGGGATTACGGCCATAACGGCGGGCCGGTTTATCTGCAATCTGATCGGCCGGGCGGTGCGTGAGGGTTATTTCGACTGATGCGGTTTGACACTGTCGCAGTAACCGGAGGCGCGGGCAGGCTCGGGCATTATGTGGTCAAAGCGCTTGAACCTCATTGCATGGTCAAGGTGCTCGACCTGGACGCGCCGTCAGCAGACCTAGACTTTGCCAGGACCGACATTCTCGATCCGATTGGGTTGCGTGCAGAACTGCAGGGCGTCGACGCCGTTGTTCATCTGGCCGGCATTGACCTCGATACGCCTGCGTCGCCGGATGCTTTCCTGCGTACCAATGCCGTGGGGACCTGGAATGTGCTTGAAGCCGCGCTCGATGCGGGCGTAGGCCGGGTCGTGCTGTGCTCGAGCGTGACGGCGACGGGACTTTCGGAATCGAGACCGGACTTTGCGCCCCACTATCTGCCCGTCGACGAAGATCATCCGATGGCGCCTGTGCATCCCTACAGTGTGAGTAAGCAACTGATTGAAACCATAGCGTCAAGTTTCAGGCAGCGCGGGCCGATGGAAGTCCTCTCGCTACGGCTGATGCTGGTGGGCTTTGCCCGGAACTTCGACCTTGTACGGCAACGGGTGCTGGATCCCTCGAGCCGTTGGCTGTTTTATCACATCGGACCGGAAGACGCCGGCCAGGCCTTCGTGTGTGCATTGGACGCCGAACGCCCGGCATACGGCACATACTTCATTACCGCGGTGGATACCTGCCACAACCGTCCGACGCTTGAATGGCTGCGGGCGTCTCTTGGCACGTTGCCGCCGGTCGCGAAACACGGCATCTATGAGCGGTCGCCGCGGGCTTCTGTCTTTGACGGGTCACGGGCTCGCGAGGACCTGGGTTTTTTACCCGTGCAGATGTGGCATGATCTGTGTCCGGAACACATATGATTTGCAGTACCGGCCGGGCCCTTAAAGGAGGCATACATGAGTGAGTCGGTTGAGGACCTCGGCGAGACCCTCCGCACGGCAGGTGTCGTGGATACCCACTATCACGTGGGCCCCGAACTGATCGTCCGGCGTTATGATGTCAAGGCCCTGGCCGATGTCGCTGCGCCGTTCGGGGCGACACTCGTCCTGAAGAACCATACCTACCCGACAACGCCTCTGGCGGCCCTTGCCCGCCGCCGATTCGACGCCAATTTCTTTGGCGGCGTGGTGCTAAACCGGTTCGTCGGCGGCCTCAATCCGCAAGCCATCGAAGGTGCGGTATCGGGCAACCGGGCCAAGGTCGACGATCCGGCGGACGATCCCTCGCCGATCGTCGTCTGGATGCCAACGGTACATGCAAAATCGCACATCGATACCCATGGCTTCGGGTTCGATCCCAACTGGTCAGGCTGCTGCAGCCATGGGGCGTCCGGGCCGGGGCCGGAGGATGTATCTCAACCATCGCCCGAGGAACCGGTGATTGCGTTCAATGAAGACGATGGCACGCCCGTTCCGGAACTGCTGGCGACGCTCGAAGCCATCGTCCGGCATGGCTGCATTCTGGCAACCGGGCATCTGCACGCCAATGAAGTCCGCCGCCTGGTTCCACTCGCTCTGGACATGGGTGTGAAACGGGTCATCATCACTCATCCACATTATCCGTCTATTCTCCTCAGCGACGAGGATCAGAGAAAACTGACCCGAAGGCCTGAAGTTTTCGTGGAGCATTGTTTTGCCATCCATACCCAGGACGGCGTGCCTCTGGAACAGTTTGCCCAGGCGATCCGCACGACCGGTCCGGAACAGGTGCTTTTGTCGACCGATTTCGGCCAGGTCACCAGCGATCCGTTTCCCGACGGCACGATACGCTACGCTGCAGCGCTCAGGGGCCTGTTGGGAGAATCACTGTCGGATGCCGACTTTCTGGCGATGTTCTGCGACAATGGCCGACGGGCCTTGTCACTGACGGATTGAATGAAGACTACCGCTGGTGTCGATTGCTGTTTGCGCGCATCCGGTTCTTGATCATCAGGCGCGTCAGGCTGGCAAGGTCTTCGTCGGTGAGAAGTCGTCTTGACATCGGCAGAATGACCTTGTTTTCCCATTGGATGTGCCGGCGATAGCTTTCGAAGAAGCCGCGCAGCATATAGCCGAACATGTTGGGGTTATCGGCACGGCGCCCCTTTGACAGGGCCTGAAGAAAATCGACCAGTTCGTCAGCCGAACTCTCATCGATCGAATGCTCGCGGCTCAACTGGCCGAGCATGCCGGTCACGCCGTCCTCCTTGGTCGCCCGCGCGCGCAAAAGTGGAAACAGGCCTTCTTCCTCGTCGCGGTGATGAAGCGGCAAATCAAATCGCAGGGCGACCACCATCGTGGCGCAAAGACTGCGGTCGACTTCGTCGGGCAGGCTGTCGGCAATACGTTCCAGACTGTCGCAGATCTGTTCGTGAAGCTTGTGTTCGCGTTCCAGCACCTCGACGGGATGAACACCCACAGGACTGGTCAGTGAGAATGAAGACACGGCCAGTTCATCGTCACGTCCGTTTTTTTCTTGATCGCGTATCAATTTATGACCTCGATATCGGTGCTTGGCGGCGGACCGTTGTCGCGAACGAAAACGACATGAACGCAAAATGTCGGGCACACTATGACGCATTACTTTGATCTGGATCAAAGTCGGCCGTTCTCGTAATAATTAAGGTGCTGCGCAGTTGACCTTAAGTGAGTCACGGCGGTCGTGCGGGCGTCAGCCACGTCCCTCCGTGCAGGATTGAAAGTGAGGGACCTTATGGCCGCGACCGTTCAAATGGCGCTGTTGGGGATAGCCGCCCTGCTCGGCCTGATATTCGCCGCAAAAGCGCAAGATTCGCAGTTTGCCGCTCATGCCTGGTTGATTGTCGCGATGAGTGTCGGCGGCATGGTCGTGCGGGCAAAAACCTTTAGGTTTGCGGATGGAACCGGCACCCAGCGCGAGGAAAAATACCTCGACGGCGTGATCCGTGCCGGTGCCATTGCCACCATGTTCTGGGGCATCGCCGGTTTTCTGGTCGGCGTCATTATCGCGTTTCAATTGGCCTTCCCGGTCCTCAACTTCGATTTACCCTACTTCACATTCGGCCGCCTGCGCCCGCTTCATACGTCCGCCGTGGTCTTCGCGTTCGGCGGCAATGCCCTGATTGCCACCAGTTTCTATGTGGTGCAGCGGACGTGTGCCACACGGCTGGCGCTGGGCAACACGGCTTGGTTCGTTTTCTGGGGCTATCAGGCATTCATCGTTCTGGCGGCCACGGGTTATCTCCTGGGTATTACCCAGAGCCGCGAATATGCCGAACCCGAATGGTATGTGGATCTCTGGCTCACCATTGTGTGGGTGGCCTATCTATTGGTGTTCCTGTTCACCCTGTTCAAGCGCAAGGAACCGCATATTTACGTTGCGAACTGGTTCTATCTGGCCTTCATCGTGACCATTGCCATGCTGCATGTGGTCAACAATCTGGCCGTACCGGTATCGTTCTTTGGCGCCAAGAGCTATTCCCTGTTCTCCGGCGTGCAGGACGCCCTGACGCAGTGGTGGTATGGCCACAACGCGGTCGGGTTCTTCCTGACGGCGGGTTTCCTCGGCATGATGTACTATTTCGTGCCCAAGCAGGTGAACCGGCCGGTCTATTCCTACCGGCTGTCGATCGTCCATTTCTGGTCCCTGATCTTTCTCTACATCTGGGCGGGTCCCCACCATCTGCACTTCACGGCGCTGCCGGATTGGGCCCAGACGCTCGGCATGGTGTTTTCAATCATGCTTTGGATGCCCAGCTGGGGCGGCATGATCAACGGCCTGATGACCCTGTCGGGCGCTTGGGACAAACTGCGGACCGATCCAATTGTGCGTATGATGGTCATGGCGATCGCATTCTACGGCATGTCGACCTTTGAAGGTCCGGTCATGTCGATCAAGGCGGTCAACAGTCTCAGCCACTACACGGATTGGACCATCGGTCACGTGCACTCCGGCGCCCTGGGCTGGGTCGGTATGATTTCCTTCGGGGCGATCTACTACATGGTACCTAAGCTGTGGTACCGCGACCGGCTCTACAGCCTGCGCCTGGTCAACTGGCACTTCTGGCTGGCAACGCTGGGCATCGTTGTCTACGCCGCCGCCATGTGGGTGTCGGGCATCATGCAGGGTCTGATGTGGCGTTCCTACGATGCGCTGGGCTTCCTGGAGTATTCCTTCGCTGAATCCGTCGATGCCATGCATCCGTTCTACATCTTCCGGGCCTGCGGCGGGCTGTTGTTCCTGCTCGGCGGTCTGATCATGGCCTACAACATCTACCGAACCATACTCGGGCATGAGCGAAAGGAAGCCCCCATCGGGGTTCCTTCCGTGGCGCAGGCGGGAGCTTGATCAATGATAAAACATGCAACCATCGAAAAGAATGCAACCCTGCTTCTGGTGCTCAGTCTGCTTGTGGTTTCGGTCGGCGGCCTGGTCGAGATTGCGCCGTTGTTCTATCTCGAAAACACGATCGAGAAGGTCGAGGGCATGCGGCCCTACACACCACTCGAGCTTAAGGGCCGGAACATCTACATCCGCGAGGGCTGTTACACCTGTCACAGCCAGATGGTGCGGCCGTTCCGCGACGAGGTCGAACGTTACGGACACTACAGCCTGGCGGCAGAGAGCATGTATGACCATCCCTTCCAGTGGGGGTCAAAACGAACTGGCCCCGATCTCGCCCGGGTCGGCGGGCGCTATTCGGACGAGTGGCATGTGGAACACCTGAAAAATCCGCAGGCCATCGTACCCGAATCCGTCATGCCGCGTTACGCGTTCCTGGCGCGTACTGAAATCCGGGTTGACGATATCGGCGATCACCTGAAGGCGAACAGTGCGGTCGGCGTTCCCTATACAGAGGAGATGGTGGCCAGTGCGCCCGTCGACCTTCTGGCCCAGGCCAACCCGGACGCGGATGGTACCGAGGATCTCGCGAAGCGATATCCCAAAGCCCAGATCCGTGACTTCGACGGCGATCCCAGCCGGGTGACGGAAATGGATGCCCTGGTGGCCTATCTTCAGATGCTGGGCACTCTGGTCGACTTTTCTTCCTACAAAGCCGAACAGAATCTCAGGTGAGGGCACAGTGATGGAATACGAAACAATGAGACAGCTGGCCGACACCTGGGGACTGGTTTTCCTGTTCACCGTGTTTGTCGGGATCGTGATTGCGGTGTTCCGGCCGGGGACCAACAAGCTCTACGAAGAGTCGGCCCGCATTCCGCTGAAAGAGGATTGATATCATGAGCGACCGGCACGTTGACCAAATCAGCGGCACGGAGACTACCGGCCACGAGTGGGACGGTATCCGCGAACTGGACACACCCATGCCGCGGTGGTGGTTGTGGACATTTTACGCAACGATCGCGTGGGCGTTGGTCTATGTGGTGCTTTATCCGGCGATTCCTCTCGTTTCGTCGGCAACCAAGGGTTTGCTTGGTTATTCCAGCCGGGGCGAGGTCGCCGCAGAGCTCAAGTCGGTGGAGACGTCACGGGCAGGGCTGCTGGAGAAACTGCGCACCCTGCCGCTCAGTGAGATTCGCAGCGACCCTGAAATGTTTGCCTTCGCAACCGCCGGCGGCAAGTCCGCCTATTCGATCAATTGCGTTCAATGCCATGGATCGGGCGCTTCCGGGTCGAAAGGCTATCCGAATCTGAACGACGACGACTGGCTGTGGGGCGGCGATCTGGAAGCGATCCACACCACCATCAGGCATGGCATCCGGTTCGACGCCGACGAAGACACAAGACTGTCCGAGATGCCTGCGTTCGGCCGCGATGAAATTCTCGAAAAGAAACAGATCTCCGACGTGACGGAGTATGTCCTTTCCCTGTCCAAGCTCGAGCACGATGCGTCCGCTGTGGCCAACGGTGCTGCGGTTTTCTCTGAAAACTGTGCGTCATGTCACGGCGATACCGGGCAAGGCCTTCAGGAATTTGGCGGGCCGGCTCTGAACGATGCCATCTGGCTCTTCGGCGGCTCGCGGGAAATCATCCTTGAAACCATAACAAACTCACGAAAAGGGGTCATGCCGGCCTGGGGACACAGGCTCGATCCTGTGACCATCAAGCAGCTGACGCTCTTTGTTCATTCACTGGGCGGAGGCAAGTAGTCCAGTCCACCCCAGCATCACGAGGCGGGTTTGTGATGACGAACACAACGGACGATCCAGCCAATGTTGACCGCTTCGATGTCGAAGCGGTCAACAGCAAGACCAAGCGCGTCATGTACGAGGCGCGCAAGAAGATATTTCCCAAGCGTGTTTCCGGAACCTTCCGGAGCCTGAAATGGTGGGTCATGGCGGTCACCCTCGGGATCTACTACATGACACCATGGCTGCGTTGGGACCGGGGAGAATACGCTCCGGATCAGGCCGTGCTGGTCGACCTTGCCAACAGCCGGTTCTACTTTTTCTTCATCGAGATCTGGCCGCAGGAATTCTATTACGTCGCCGGGCTGCTGATCATGGCCGGTGTCGGGCTGTTCCTTGTCACCTCGACCGTTGGCCGGGCATGGTGCGGCTATACCTGCCCACAGACGGTCTGGGTCGATCTGTTTCTGGTGGTCGAGCGGTTCATCGAGGGCGACCGCAACGCCCGGATCAAACTCGACAAGGCGCCCTGGTCGGTGGACAAGTGGCGCAAGCGGCTTGCCAAACATGCCATCTGGATCGTGATTGCCATGGCAACCGGGGGCGCGTGGATTTTCTACTTTGCCGACGCGCCCACGCTTGCCCGGAACTTTCTTGCGTTTGACGCGCCCTGGGTGGCCTATTCCACTGTCGGCATATTGACCGCAACGACCTACACATTTGCCGGCTTCATGCGTGAACAGGTCTGCACCTACATGTGTCCCTGGCCTCGGATTCAGGCAGCGATGCTGGATGAGGATTCTCTGGTTGTCACCTATAACGACTGGCGTGGCGAGCCCCGGTCGCGCCACCGGAAACGGCTGGAGGCCGAGGGCAAAGCTGTTGGCGATTGCGTCGACTGCAATGCCTGTGTAGCGGTGTGCCCCATGGGCATCGACATCAGGGACGGCCAGCAACTGGAGTGCATTACCTGCGCCCTGTGCATCGACGCCTGCGATGGCGTGATGGAAAAAGTCGGCAAGCCCCGCGGCCTGATCTCCTACGCAACCCTGAGCGACTATGCCAAGAACCAGGCCGGCCAGGACACGCCGACCACATGGCGGTCCTTCCTGCGCCCGCGAACCTTCATCTATGCGGCTTTCTGGGCGGCCATCGGCATTGCCATGCTGCTTGCCCTGCTGATGCGCGACCGTCTCGACGTCAACGTGCTGCACGACCGCAACCCTGTCTTTGTCCAGCTTTCCGACGGCTCGATCCGCAATGGCTATACTGTAAAGATTCTCAACATGCTGGCGCGGCCACGCGAGTTCCGGCTGGAAGTCGAGGGACTGGACGATGCCAGGCTGATAATGGTGGGGCAGGATTCGGATGCAGCTGCAGTGCTCGATGTTGCCGTTGGCGCCGACACGCTCAAGGCCGTTAAGGTGTTCATCGCCGTCAAGCCCGGAGCGCTTGCCGGCAAACGTACAAAGTTCGATCTTGTGGTGCGCGAGAAAGACGGTGGCGAAACCACG
This sequence comes from Alphaproteobacteria bacterium, assembly GCA_021775805.1. Lineage (GTDB taxonomy): Bacteria > Pseudomonadota > Alphaproteobacteria > Rhizobiales > JAJFHC01 > JAJFHC01. The sequence continues at coordinate 90,629 of JAJFHD010000104.1, forward strand.
TCCTATCGCGCGACATTCGAGGGACCGGGAGAATCTTGATGGCAGATCAGCATGACTTCACGCCACAAACCAGGCCCTTCACCGGACGGCATATGCTGATCCTGATTGTCTCGTTTTTTGCCGTGGTTATCGGTGTCAATGCGACCATGGCGGTGATCGCCACAAAGACCTGGACCGGACTCGTGGTCAAGAACGGCTATGTGGCCAGTCAGTCCTTCAACGACAATCTGGCGGATGCCCGCAAACAGAAAGCGCTGGGCTGGCAGAGCCGCCTTGAATACCACTCCGGCATGCTGCGCTTTCTGCTCAATGATCGCGAACACCAGCCTGTTGTCGGCCGACGCGTGGTGGCGACCTTGCGCCGGCCGGTGCACGAACACGAGGATCAGCCGCTTGTCTTTACGGCGGACGCCCGGGGATACGTCGCCAGGAAAGCTCTGGAGCCCGGACTCTGGGAGATCGACGTGCTTGTGAAGGGTCAGGATCTTCGCCTGTATCGTCAGATTTTCCGGATTACCGTGCCGTCTGGGAGCGGTTCCTGATGTCGGATTGCGACGCGCCGGCAGGCCGCGGAACAACGCCGGGTCACGTCAACGGCGATGGCGGGCTGGTTTTTTCCGGCGAGTTCGACGCCTTCGCCCGAACCTTGAGTGATGGGTCGATGCATGTGGACCTGATGGTTCCGGGTATGAAATGCGCCGGGTGCATAGCCAAGGTGGAAGGCGTCCTCAACACTCTTGAAGGCGTTACTTCTGCGCGCGTGAACCTGTCCACCGGGCGTGTGGCTGTGGACTGGATAGCCGGCGAAGCGACAGTGGGCGAGGTTGTCGAGGCGGTCAAGAACACCGGGTACGACGTGCGGCCATTCGATGCCGGTGCCATCGCCGCCGGACAGCGGGACGGGGAAAGCCGCATGCTCCTGCGATCGCTTGCCGTGTCGGGTTTTGCCGCAGCCAACATCATGCTCTTGTCGGTGTCGGTTTGGTCAGGTGCAGGCGACGCGACTCGGGACCTGTTTCACTGGCTGTCGGCCGTGATCGCCGTGCCTGCCGTGGTCTACGGCGGCAGGCCGTTTTTTGTTTCGGCCCTTGGAGTGCTGCGTAACGGCTCACTCAACATGGATGTGCCGATTTCCCTGGCAGTGGTCCTTGCCCTCGGTCTGAGCCTGTTCGAAACCATGACACGTGGCGAGCAAGCATATTTCGATGCTTCCGTAACCCTGTTGTTTTTTCTGCTTGTCGGGCGGTATCTCGACAGTGTGATGCGTGCGAGAACCCGGTCGGCGGTCCAGCAGATGATGCGCCTGATGTCGCAAACGGCCGTGGTTGAATCCCCTGACGGCACGACCCGCAGCGTGTGTGTCGCCGGTGTTGCGGTGGGCGACGTGGTGGTGGTTGCAGTCGGCGAAAGGATTCCGGTCGACGGCGTAGTGACAAAAGGGGCAAGCGATGTCGACGTGTCTCTGCTCACCGGGGAGAGCGAGCCTGAGACAGTGCGCCCGGGCGGCCAGGTCTACTCCGGTACGCTCAATCTGACGGCACCGGTGCGTGTCGAAACCCGAGCCACCGGCGCAGACACGTTCCTGGCCGACGTGGTCCGGTTGATGGAAACAGCCGAATCACGAAAGGCGCGTTACATGCGCTGGGCCGACCGTGCGGCACGGATTTACGCGCCGGTGGTTCATGTCGCCGCCGCCCTCACGTTCCTTGGCTGGATGTGGTGTTCGGGAGGAGATTGGCATGTTGCCATGATCGCCGCGATATCCGTGCTGATCATTACCTGCCCCTGTGCGCTGGGCCTGGCGGTTCCGGCGGTGCAGGTTGTGGCCAGTGGTGTGCTGTTTCGGCGCGGTATACTGGTCAAGGACGGATCGGCGCTCGAAAGACTTTCGGAAATCGACACCGTGGTTTTCGACAAAACCGGCACGCTGACCCAGGGCGAACCGCGATTCTGCCCCCAGGCGGACATCGACGACGGATTGATTGCCATTGCGGCCGGGCTTGCCGGCAACAGCCGCCATCCTTTGTCGCGGGCCATGACCAACCTCGCTCTTGCACGCAATGTCGTTCCTCGTGAAATCGAATGTGTCAGGGAAATTCCCGGTTCCGGCCTTGAAGGCCTCTTCGACGGACAGCGGGTACGGCTTGGCAAACCGGTTTGGTGTGGCGGGGGCAATGCAGAAAACGTGACAGACGCCCGCCTGCAGCTTTGCCTCAGCATCGATGATGGGCCAACGGAAATGTTCCTGTTTGAAGACGCGTTGCGCCCTTGCGCTGCCTCCACTGTTTCCGCTCTCAAGGGACAGGGCCTGCGTGTCGAAATCCTTTCCGGCGACAGCGGCCCTGCCGTGTCCGTGGTGGCAGGAATACTGGATGTCGATAGCTACACAGCAGAGGCGACACCGCAGCAGAAGCTCGATCGCCTGGCTGAGCTTTCCCGGCAGGGGCGGCGCGTGCTTATGGTAGGCGACGGTCTGAACGACGCGCCCGCGCTTGCTGCCGGACATGCTTCGATGGCGCCATCGGAAGCTTCCGAGGTCGGGCGTACGGCCTCCGACTTTGTATTTCTCGGCAACGGGCTCGACGCTGTGCAAGTGGCAATCGGCGTGGCAAACCAGTCGAGGCGGCTCATCCGGCAGAATTTCACACTCGCGGTTCTCTACAATATGATTGCGGTTCCTGTAGCCGCCATGGGGTTGGCGTCGCCGCTTGTGGCCGCTCTCGCCATGTCGGGATCGTCGCTCGCGGTTACCGCCAATGCACTGCGCCTGCGGCTGTCGGCACGTGTATCGGGGGATCGCACCACGCGATCTGCTCAGACCCGCGCGTACACCGGACGGGGCGTCAAACCGGTTTCCACGGCGCGTGTCGACGAACGTCGGGAGGCATATCCGTGACCGCGCTGCTGTTCCTGATTCCGGTCGCCCTGTTTCTGGGGCTTTTGGGGCTGGCCGGTTTTTTGTGGGCCTTGCGGTCAGGGCAGTTTGAGGACCTTGACGGCGCCGCTGCCCGAATTCTGATCGACGACGACGCCAAGAACAAGCCACGCGAGCCGGCAGAAATTCCCTGAGGCTTGCCTTTGGCGGGTTGTTTTTCGCGACAAAGCGTGGTCAATCTTTTCGCTGGATTGAGGGGCATCGATCCTGAGAGGTAGATTGTGCCGGACAAGACTGTTGGCGGGGGAACAGCCGCATTTCTGATGAGCGCGCTGACGTGTTTCATCTGTATCAGCGCGACATCCGACGCCGCCTTAGCCGCGAACGGCGTCATTCCGATTCCACGCCCCAAGCCAGCCGTGGCCGGTGCCGGGAATCAGACGGTTTCACAAATTCCGAATGACCGTGGCGAGCAGGGCAGCCCTACGCAGACCAAACCGGCAGGTGCCGCATCGACGTCGTGTTACCGCGCTCTCAGGGCGGTGGTGCCAAGCGCACGCAGGGAAGCCTCATTTCGAAACGCAACCGGATGTGGCATGCCGGATCCGGTCGTGGTCGATGTTGTGGCGGCGCGGGGTTCAGCGGTCGCGCTTTCCGCCAAGCCGATGCTCAGCTGTAAATTTGCCCGGAAGTTTGCCACCTGGATCTCCGACGTGGTGGCACCGTTGGCGCGCCAGCACATGGGAGCGCCGCTGGTTGGAATCCATGTGGGGCCTGGCTACGACTGCCGCACGCGAAACCGCGCTAAAGGGGCAAAACTGAGCGAGCATTCATTCGGCACGGCGATCGATCTGATGAGCTTCACTCTCGCCAACAAAACAAAAGTCTCCATAGGAAAGACCACGTCTGCCAATGCACGACGTTTCCTCAAGGCTGTGCGGGCGACCGCGTGCGGCTATTTCACTACTGTGCTCGGGCCTGGCTCGAATGCCGCCCATGACACCCACTATCATGTGGACATCGGCAAGCACGGCCGCTCTGGACATTACCGGATTTGTGAATAATACAGAGCAAGATGAAATTTCCGCCGGGAACCTGTCAAGCAATGAACCAATCCGTAGCAAGCGACCTTTCGCCCAAGAGCTGGCCAGGAGAAATCCATGCGCGGTTCCGGAACGTGGGGATCGTTCAGGTGGCCTATGTTCCTGATGCCGGACACAAGGCGCTGATTGACCTGTGTCACGGCGATCCGGACATGACGGCACTTCCCTTGACCACGGAAGAAGAAGGGATCGCCTTGCTTGCCGGTACCTGGCTGGGCGGTGCCAGGGGTGCCCTGCTGATGCAGTCTAGCGGTGTCGGCAACTGCATCAACATGCTCAGCCTGACTTCAAACGGCCGATTTCCTTTGCTCATGCTGGTGACGATGCGCGGCGAATGGGCCGAGTTCAATCCCTGGCAGGTGCCGATGTCGAAGGCAACCCAGCCGGCCCTGGAGCTGATGGGGGTTCAGTGCTACCGCGCCGATAGGGAAGATGAGGTGGACGAGGTGGTGGCGGCGGCCGCTGATCTTGCCTTCAATGCCGAACAGGCTGTGGCGGTTCTTCTCGGTCAGCGCCTGATCGGGCGCAAGGTCTGGTAAGGGGTGGTGATGAGTACACTTTTGCGTCGAAATGTCGTTTTACGCCTGGTTGAAGACCGAGGCGACCTTCTTGTCGTCTCGGGGCTCGGATCCGCAACATGGGATCTGGCGGCGGCCGGAGACCACGATCTGAACTTCTATCTTTGGGGGGCGATGGGTGGTGCCGCCGCAATCGGCCTTGGTCTTGCAATCGCTCAACCCGAAAGGCCTGTGCTGGTGATTACCGGCGATGGTGAAATGTTGATGGGTGTGGGCTGTCTGGCAACGATTGCAGCGAAGGCGCCAAACAATCTTAGTATCGCTGTACTGAATAATGCCCGATACGGCGAAACCGGTATGCAGAAGAGCCACACCGCCCTAGGCACTGATCTGGCAATGATGGCTGCCGGAGCGGGTTTCCCTGAGACGATGTCGATTACTGCTGAGACTGAACTTGATGCGTTTGCCGGACGTTCGCGGGAAAAATCCGGTTTGGTGTTTGCCGATATTGCGGTCGCGGCCGACGATCCCCCGAGGGTTCTGCCGGAACGCGATGCCGTCATCCTGAAACACAGATTCCGATCCGCCTTGGGAGTCTCGGCTTAGAAAGCCTAGGGCGCGTAGGCCTTTACGGGCTGCCCGCGCCGCAGCCAGCCGGGCCCCAGATTGTTGCCGAGCATGCCTTCGTTGACGTCGGCCACATCCTTGAAGCCCTGCTCGATGAGGAATTTCCGCGCCATGGCAGAGCGTCCGCCGGTGGCGCAGATCAGCGCGATCGGTTTTGTCTTGTCATTGCCGACAAGCTCCAGCAGCGCTTCCAGAAAATCGCGGCGATGCATTGTCAACAGAACAGCACCCTTGGCGACTCCGGTGTGCTGCCATTCGCTCGGTTGGCGAATGTCCAGAAGCGTGATCTTTCCCGATGCCATCATTTCCTGAGCCTGCGGGGTCGAGAGGATGGGCGGGAGAGCCTGTTCGGCAAACGCATTGCCAAGCCACGATAGCGAGATGATGATCAGGACAAAGGCTAAAGGTCGGCGCATGAGGTTATTCCGGTCTGTATGGCTTTTGTTTGTCACATTCTAACCATTCAGGAGCCACAGTGCGACGATCTTCCGGTCCGACGTGTTCAATTTCCCGCTACTTGTACGGCCAGAATTTCACCAAATCTCACAAGTATTTGTAACGCAGTGATTTGAATTTTGCGGACGGATTGCGCACATCGCACCTAACGTGAATTTTGATAGAGGGATCAATTGACCTTATGTGGAACCAAGTAATGCGAAATGCCCCGCGCGCTGGAAAAATTGCCTCGCTGGCAATCGTGGTAACCGTGCTTGCCGGTTTCGGCAGCGGCGAACGGTTGTTTGCGCCAAAGGCGGACTTGTGGAAACGCTGGACCGCTCATTCCAGTTCGGCGAATAAGACAATCGACTACAGAGTCTGGAACAAGGTGCTGAAGCGGTACGTTAAACCGTCTTCCAAAGGGGTAAACCAGTTTCGCTACGGTGCCGTCAGTCCGGTGGACAGGAAGGCCCTGAAGTCATTCGTCAGGCAGATGGAAAAAGTGCCGATTCTAACCTATTCACGCAAGGCCCAGTTGGCCTACTGGATCAACCTTTACAACGCGGTCACGGTCAGCGTGGTTCTCGATCACTTTCCGGTCAAGAGCATACGCGACATCGACATATCACCGGGGTTGTTTGCCGATGGCCCGTGGGGCAAGAAAATCGTCTCCGTCGATGGTGTCGCATTGACGCTCAACGACATCGAACACAGGATCCTGCGGCCGATCTGGCGCGACAGCCGGATTCACTATGCCGTCAACTGCGCGTCGATCGGCTGCCCGGACCTTATGCCCAAGGCCTATACCGCCAAGAACGTCAACGGGCTTCTGACCGTGGCGGCAAAAAAATACATCAACAGCGACAGGGGCGTGAAAATCAAGGGCAAGAAGGTCGTCGTTTCGCGCATCTATGACTGGTTCATTCAGGATTTTGGCGGTTCCGAGAAGCGTGTTCTTTCGCATCTGCTGAAATACGCAAAGCCGGGCCTCAGGAAGAAACTGAAGAGTATCGGCGCGCTTCACGACACGGCCTATGACTGGCGGCTGAATGGGGCTTGAGCCGGCGTTGCCGGTTGTCTGCTGTACGGCATCGATGGCCCCTCAGACTGGACCGGAGGGGACATGCTGTTTGGACCGGTAGAGTCGTTCAAGCAGCCGTACCGGGACGCCAATCAGGAACAGTGCGTGGAGCAACACCCACTGGAGAAAGATGGCTGTCGGCATCCGTCCCTGAAACCGCCTGGAGGATGTGACAACCGGGGCGTGTTCGATGCAGACGGTCCTGCCAGCCTTTTCCATACGGCGCACCAAGTCAAAATCCTCCATGATGTCGAGCGGCCGAATGCCGCCGATCGCCGCAAGGCTTGCACGCCGGATGAAGATGCCCGAGTCGCCGTAGTAGAGGCCACGGCTTCGCAACCGGGCATAAAAGCCCGTGAGCCAATGGGCGAACCTGGTGTCGCCATCGAACACGACCCTGAAATTGCCGCCGATGACCGCGTCGTCGGCCAATGCGTCCTCGATGGCCGCGAGCCCGTCCCGCGCCAGCCAGGTGTCGGCGTGAAGAAACAGAACCGCTTCGCCACGGGCATATCCAAGGCCGCCGATGAGCTGTTTGCCGCGGCTCGGCAGGCCGTGTGTCACGATTGCACCGGCCGTGCGGGCAATTGCCGCCGTTTCATCCGAACTTCCTCCGTCGGCCACGACCACCCTTACATCGGGGTTCTGGCGTTTCAGCATACCGACAAGGCGGCCGATCGTGGGCGCTTCGTTCAATGTGGGGATGATGACTGTCAGGATCATGCGTTCTCGAATACCCTGCGTTCCTTGCGGCTGAACAGGCCGGCTGCCAGGAGGTCAGGCAGGCGTTCCAGCCATTTCATTTCCAGCCACCGACGCCATCGCGCGCCGCCCAGAAAGGCCGGCGGCGCATAACGCCCGACCGCGGACCGGGCGGCGTCGAACCAGATTTCCCGCACCCAGCGATAGATCGCCAGCCGCTCCGGCAGTGGCAGGGTCGGCAGGCTGTCGCGAAGGTAGATCTTGCCGAACGCCACATGGCGTGCCTCGTCGCGGGCGATCACGGCGCTGATGTCGCGAAACAGGGAACATGGCATCCACATGCCGACGCTGTGCTGAAGGCGAACCGCCTCTCCTTCCAGGACAACGTGAAAAGCCAGAATTTGAGCTTGTGGCGCGCCAGTCCAGTTCAGCGCCTTCTGATATGCCTCGGAGATGTGTCGGGCGGGATTGCGGATGCCGCCGAGTTTTTCCAGATACCGGTCGTATATATCGGCGTGGCGCAACTCGTCGCTGATCTGGGTTTCGACGAAGTTTTCCGCCTCGCGGCAAGACAGGTCGCGCAGAATCTGGTGGCACATCCGGGCGGTCGCGATTTCACCGTGATAGAACTGGCTTATGGCCGATGCGGCAATTCCGTTGGGCAGCCAAACCGGTATTGCCGGTGGCCGGTCCCAGTCAAAGTCGGCAGCAGCCTGGTGCTGAGCGTTGCGGCCTTTTTCGGCAAGGGCTGCCATGCGTCCGGGTCGGCTCAGGCTTGCATGCTGTGTGGAGGGGAGGGGCTGCACGGTGTTATTTGCCGGCGACAATGCGAAGATTTGAGATTGACGCGACACTTTCCGAGCGCGAATCGTCTGTGTCGCCGGAAACCGCCACGTATCTCAAAGACCCGGGTGTCGGCGGATGACCGAAGCTGCGCTTGAAGTCGGCTGCGATATTGCGGCTTTCTTTGCGCCATTCACGCAAGGCGGCCTTGCCCGAGCGGAGCACAATGATTGCGCGTTTGGCGTAATGCGGGTTTGGGATAACCGACCCCCTCGGTTGTGTGCCACCCCAGACATAAGTCAGGACATAACCGACCCGTGGAAAACCAAGCAGGCTGCCGATACCGCCAAACAATGAGCTTGAGTTTTCCGGATCGTCGAACCAGAAATGGAGCGCCAAAGGACGATCGTCTTTGCCCTTGACTGTGAGGTCGGTCGCCGGGAACGACCGGTCAACACGCCATCGCCAGTTTGCCCGGTCGCCCGTGGTTTCTGACTTCTCCAGAGGGCGATAGAGAAACCCCACAGCATTCCTGGCGGTCACACGAATGGTTCCTGACCGGGTCAAGGCAAACTCTGCCACGGTCTTGCCCGGCACCTTGAGCACATCCCATTGAGACCGGCTCGATGCAGACGGTCCGGCAATAGCGACAAACAAAATGCCCCACAGAAGGGTCGCAATCAGGCCGCGATAGCCGTGGACCGGCGGGCTGTGATGCGTTGTTGGTACGAGTTCAAGCATGCGTATCGTTATAAACCGGCCATTTGGGGTGCCAATTCAATTGCCCCTCAAAGGCTCGTGACTAAGAGTTGTCCAACCGTCTTGGATTGCCGCCTAAGGCAATGACAGCACTACCTGCACCGGACGGTGGTCGGAACCGGCAAATCGTCCGCGTGCCGCACTCACCGACGTGATCCCGGACGAGACAAGGACATGATCGATCGGCAGCTGTGCAAACAACAGATGCGCAGGCCAGGTCGGACGGTAGCCCGGTACAATCTTCAATCCAGCCCGCTGCCGAAAGTCGGTCATGGCATGGGACCACGGCGTTGCATTAAAATCGCCTGCGAGGATCACCTGGCCGGGCTGACTTCCGATCCAGCTTGCCATGGAGTTCAACTGTCTTTTGTGGCGCAACGATGGCGGACGGTCGAAATGCACGCTGGCGATAGTGTAGGCTGTGTCGCCGGTACCGAACTTTGCCCACAGCGTCGGCGGGCGGACGGAACCGGGCTTCACGATTCCGGTTTTCGTCCAGGGCTCCTTCGAGAACAGTGCGATATCGCAGTAAGACACTTTCTTGCAGTCGGTCTGCCACGGATAACGTGCCTTCAGAAGCCGTTTGAGTTTCTTTGTCTGAAGCCAGTACTCCTGCAGAACGATGATGTCGGCATCGGTCTCAAGCAGGTATGCCGCAACATCGTCAATGTCGGTGTTGCTCGCCCAGATGTTGAATGTCACGAGGTTCAGCGTGCGGGTTGCGGTTGCAGCATCGGCCGTCCCGGCGGTCTGTTGGGGCCACAATCCGATCGCATTGCCAAGAAACACCAGCATTGCGACAACTGCCGCGGCGCGGTCGCGAATGACAATAAGGAGAAGTGCCGCCACCGCGCTGGCAATGAGAAAATGGACACGGAAGTGACTGAACAGGTCCAGGGCATATTTGTAGGAACCGAAGAAACTCAACAGGGTTGCAAGCCCCAGACCCAATACGGCAAGGCGCAGAACATATCGGAGGACCAATGGCTTGTGCGCCCGGACTGGTTGCTTTGTGGTCGATTCAGCCGTAGCGGTTGAATGCGTCATGATGAAGATCAATGCCTTCCTGGTCGAGACAACACAGTATGATATGGTCGACGCTTCGGTGTTCCGCCAGGAACATTTTTGTCTGTGACACCGCTATTTTTGCCGCACGATCTCTTGGGAAACCGTAAACGCCTGTGGAAATTGCGGGAAAAGCCACGGAACGCAGCTCGTTTTCCGCCGCCAGTTTCAGGCTCTGGCGGTAACACCGTGCAAGCAGGGCATCTTCATCTTCGGTGCCGCCGTGCCAGACAGGCCCGACGGTGTGAATGACAAAAGCGGCGGGCAGATCGTAACCTTCGGTAATTTTCGCCTCTCCCGCCGGGCACCCGCCAAGCGTCTTGCAGGCTTCTAGCAGGCTCGGACCGGCTGCCCGGTGAATCGCGCCGTCGACGCCGCCGCCGCCAAGAAGGGTTTCGTTGGCAGCGTTGACGATCGCATCAACCGCAAGCATCGTGATGTCGGCTCGAAGAATTTCGAGATTCTGGGTCGTAACACTCATCGTGACATTCCATGTTGTCGATACGCGACGCCTATCCTAAAACGAACTGAACAGGCCGGATTTCAAAGAACATACACAAGACAAAGGACAAATCATGGCGGACCCGACCACATTCAATCAACCGGTTTCAGGTATGGTGACGCCGCGTTTCGCCGGTTTGGCCACGTTCATGCGTCTCCCGCACGTGCCCCTGGAGGATGCTGCAGGTGTCGATATCGGGATGATCGGGGTGCCGTGGGATGGCGGGACGACCAACCGGCCCGGTCCCCGTCACGGCCCGCGGCAGATCCGGGACATGTCGGCGATGATCCGGCAGTTTCATCACGCGCTTCATATTTCGCCGTTCAGGATCGCTAATTGCGCTGATCTAGGCGACACGTCGGTCAATCCCACCGACACGCTGGATTCGCTCGAACGCGTCACCGATTTCTACCGCAAGGTCCGGGCCGCCGGTATCATGCCTCTGACCGCCGGCGGCGACCACCTGGTGTCCCTGCCGGTCCTGCGGGCTCTGGGTGAGGGCCGCCCGGTCGGCATGGTACATTTCGACGCTCATGTGGACACTCACGACTCCTATTTCAACGGCACCAAATACACCCATGGCACGCCGTTTCGCAGAGCGATCGAGGATGGTGTCCTTGACCCCAACAGAACGATTCAGATCGGCATCCGGGGTAGCCTGTATGGGCCCGACGACATGAGTTGGGGGTTGGAACAGGGCATCCGTGTGATGGAGATCGAGGAATGTTTCGACCTTGGATCCGACCGGATCATGGAAGAGGCCCGGCGTGTCGTCGGCGACGGCCCGACCTATGTGAGTTTTGACATCGACTGTCTTGACCCGAGCTATGCGCCCGGCACGGGAACGCCGGAAGTTGGTGGATTCAGCACCTTCCAGGCTCAGAAAATGATCCGGGGGTTGCGCGGCCTGAACCTTGTGGGCGCCGACGTGGTCGAGGTCTCCCCGCCGTTCGATCCGTCTGGCTACACAGCGCTCGCCGGGGCAACGATGATGTTCGAACTGGTCTGCATGATGGCGGAGGCTGTCGACCGGGCCCGGGCGTGATGCCAGGGTTGCCGATATGAACGATATCACCTTGCAACAAGCCATGTCGGCCAGGCGCACCAGCCGTGACTTCACGTCCTGTCCCGTGTCGGACAGCGCCGTACCCATCTTTACCGGTTCAAGAACGGGAACCAGCAAATGATCAATGAAGGTCCGTCCATGCCATGAAACTGTTGCGCGGGGGAGTACGTAGGCGCTTTCGACCAAGCGATTATGTGTTTTTGTGGGTGACCAATGACCGGGCCGTCGAGATTACGGCAAATTCGATCGCTTCGCTTCAGCGCACAGGCAGTGTTGGGCAGGACCAACTGATACTTGCGACCCTGGATGAAGAGGCTGCCGGGAATGCCACACGGCTGGTCCAGGGTGTTCAAATTCTGCGGCTCGACCGGTTGGACGCCTGGCGTCGATACGATCTGTTTGCGGGTGGCGACTATGCCGAATTCGGCTCCAGATCGTTCAGGCAGTTCTGCGTTTCCCGGTATGTCGCCATTGACCACATACTCCAGCAGATCAAGCGACCGGTTATCTACGCGGACGGAGACATCGCCTATCTGCGTAATCCGATGAACTTCCTGTCTGCTCTTCAACCAGCCTTTCGACGCCTGGTATTGGCACAAAACGATAGACGCGCCGACATTGGCAGTGATGAATGGAGCCGCCAGTACCAGGCCGGAACACGGCCCGGGCGGAGCGAGATCTGTTCCGGCTTCACGGTCTGGCAACCGGTCCGCGCGCACCGGAGCTTGTTGAACGCTGTTGTCGGCAACATGTTCTCGAAAGATCATCTGCACTCCGACCAACATGCCTTCAACACGTTGAGCCGCCGGCAGTTGCGTTCGGTGATGTTGCTGCGGCAGGATCAGTTTCCCAACGGTTCACTTTGCTTCAAGAACAAATACAACCCTCAATTGGAGTTCGA
>JAJFHD010000105.1 GCA_021775805.1 Alphaproteobacteria bacterium
GGCGTCGTCGTCATCGCTGTCTTCGGTCAGAAGACCGTCGCTGCTGTCGTCGGACAGCAGGGCGTCGTCAGAGCTTTGGGCAAGCCGGATCGCCGGCTTCGGCGCCTGATTTGCACCGGTATGCAGTTTGTCGGCGCCGTGTACCTGGCGCAGGAAACTCGCAAGACTCTCAGGCGTCCCGGCACTGTCGCCGTACACCGCCAGCGGGCTGGCTTGCGCACGCGGGCCGGTCTCGGCCGCCGCAGGCTGCAACAACACCGCGCCTACCGAAAGCACTCCAGCAAGGACACTTGTTACCGGCAATAAACTGAAGTCAAAAATGCGCACTGACATATTCCCACCGCTCTGCAACGCTCTAGCCCTGAAGCCTCGAAGCCTTGTTTTTAGTATTTTTTAACGTTTTCTTAGCAATTTGCACTATCCATATATGGCAAATGTTTGTCAAACTCGCGGCATGCCGTGAGATGCTTTTGTGAACAGGAATGTGCTTTTCATGTCACGTTTTTCGCCGCTGCTTGAGCCGCGGCGACGGTTTATTTGGCTCAAAACTGCCAAATTCGCCTTAATCTGTCGGGCGTGCAAATCTGCGGTTGAATCCTCGAAGAATCGCTGGTTTGCGAATTTGGAGGTGAACTTGGGCTGACATGTGTGATTCGCGGCTGAATTGGCCGCTTTTGCCCAAATTTCGCCGGGATAAACCGATGTTTATCGCGTTCCATCCTACAGCCGGGTTCACAGTCCCCCTGATTTCTGACCGCTTTGTCTCAAAAAGAACGTGACTGACGTCACCCGTTGAATTTGAGGACATACATCCTGAGATTTCCGTATTTCTTCGATGTCGGCAGGTTTCCCATGTAATTGCACTCAATTTGAGTGGTGCCGGATAATGCCAATGCCGCGGCCATGGCCTCGGTCAGGTATATTTCGCCGGGCGGTGTAATGGGTTCAATCCGTGCGGCTTTGGTCACCTGCGATCCGAAATAGGTGGGTTCGTTGCGAATATAGTCCTTGCCGCGAAACACCGGTCCGTAGTGCGCGCTGAGCCGGAGACTGAGGTCCGGTTCTATCCCCAACGCCGCGAAGTTCATCTGCTTGGTTGCCCGCTGGAGTTCAAGCCCGCAAAGCGCGGCGGACACGGGATCTTTGAGCACGACATAAATCGCGTCGCCCCAGCTGTTTGAATACAGGACCTTGTTGCCAAAAGACTTCAGGACCCTCGACAGTCGGGACATGTAGCGGGAATTGAACGGCGGCAGCATTTCTTCCTTGAGTTTGCTGAAACCCTTGACATCGCCGAACAGGATTGCGCGCAACTCACGCGGGGGGAACTTCCGCGCTTGTGCTGATTCCCGACGCGGTGGATTGGCAACGCCTACCGGTGAGATGATGTCTGCAGGCAATCCGAACTTTTGCCAATGCTCCAGGTTCTTGTCCGTGCCAAACCCCGGGCCGCCTTTGCCGTCGTAGATGGCAAGCATCCGGATGTCGGCATCGAGGTTTCGCGCCCGTACCATTGCCAGTCCCATTGCAAAGTCCGCGCAATATTTGAACAGGCTGTCATCTCCCAGATAACCGCCTTCGGTGGCATATGTAATTGAACCGCGGTCTTGTTGTTCGCGTGCCTGAATGTGGGCATACACCGTCTCAAACCGCTCGCCCCAGTTGTTGCCGGATGGCAATACGGAAACCTCCAGGAAGTCATCCCTGTCGAACGGCAGGACCACGTGCAGTTCGATGTCGCGCCGGATGCACTCCTCGGCGATCAGCAGATCGCCGCCCGATGCCAGGGAGCCAAAGGCAAAGCCGATGTCACGGGTATCGAAATAGTCTTGTATCTCGCTGCCAACGGTTTGCTCCTGGTCGGCAGGAAACCGTCCGGGCTTGCCTGGCGCCGCAATGATGTGGCCGGCAAAAAACAGAATTTCGGGAAGGGCGATACTTGACAGGATTGCCATGTCCTGTCCGGTTTCCTGGCACAGGAGCTTCAGCTGCTTGCGTGTAGAAGCCAGCGCTGCATGGGGCGTGGTCTCCTTGAAGCCGGCGGCCCTGTCCAGATATTGCTGGGACGTTTCAATGTCACCCAGAACGAGTGCGGCTTCGGCAATCGTGGCGACCTTCCAGTAGGAGTCACCCATCGACTCACAGGCTGTCAGTGTTTTTTTCGCCAGTTCGTGTGCCTTGGCGATATCGCCGGCAAGACGATACAATGTTGACGCGTTGACCGCCGGAAAAGAATCCTCGGTCTGGGTGTAGACGTCCTCATAGGCGGCGGCGGCGCGGCGCAGGGCTTTTTTGCGTTTCCTGGCGGGTTGCTCGTAGGACTGCTGTTTCAGGATCCGCGCCCGTAGGGCCTGACTATCGACGTCACTGTTGGCACCGATCTTATATTTTTCGTAGAGCTCGTTTGCCCGGTCCGTGGCGCCGCTGCGGGCGACGGCTAGGACGAAGTCGTAATGCAGCGTCGCCCGGTCCTGGGGGCTCAAATTTTTGCCCAGCAACTCAAGGGCATTTTCTGCGTGGTCGGCAGCCCGCAGATATTCGCCATTGCCGTTAGCGTCCTGGATCCGCTTTATCCATTTTGCCGCGTCGAGCAATTCTTCAGCATGCGATGTATCCTCATCGCTTCCGTTCGAGTCCGACATCGCGCCTATTTGATCCTCACTCAGCAATCGTGCCCTTGGCGCCGTCGTCATTCGCAGACGCCAGTCTTGGAATGCCGAAAAGTCGGACCGACGAGCGATATCCGAGAATTTCGACAAATGACGCCTGCCCAACCTCCAGGCCCGACTCATGGTACATTGTTTTCTCAGATTATTGAATTTTTGATGGTGCCTTTCTTGTTGTCCCCTGGTTGTTGTTTCAGGCACATTGCGGTCAACACCGACGTATCAACCTAACGCGCAAGGTTCGATAACATCAAAGCCCATTTCTCTGTGTGCGGATGGTCCGGGTACTTCCTGAGCAGATCGTTCAGAATGCCGATGGCCCTATTTCTGGTGGCATTTGCGTCAGGTGGACTTCCGGTCTTGTCCTGAGATGACGCTAGCCCCAACAGACACCTGACAATGCCAAAGTCTATCTGCGGGTTTTTCAATGCCTCGAAGATTGGAGAAGATCGGGTGTCGGCACATTGCCGGTACGATTCGGATGCCTGAGGGAAGGCTTCGATCGAAGAATGCTGATCTCCTGTGCGCTCAAGAAGGGTTGAAGCGGTATACTCGAGCTCCTGTCTGTTCCCGCCATTTTTCGACATCTCGCGGGCCAACTCAATGCCCTTGCCGTAGAACTTGATTGCATCCGGACGACGATCGGATTCGAGGCTGTACTTAGCCATTTCCTGAATGTGATCGAAAACGCGTTTCTGGCGTTTGACATCGTCCGGTTTCATTGCCCAGTGTTCGTGCAGGGCCGCGAGGGCTGTTTCATAGGCGTCTGCTGCGTGTTCGTAATCATCGACCGAACGATAGGCGGTGCCAAGAATGATCAGGTTGTCGATGAGCCCCGCGAGATCCACGTCCTTCTCGACATAGCCCCGCATGACGAGGGATTTGCCGATTTTCCAGGCCCGGCCGGCGGGCGCGGCCACATCGGCGAATTTTTTCTCCAGCAGAGCCAGCACGGATTTCTGCCTCAGTAGCGTTGTCAGCCTGAGCTGCAGGTAGAGATCTTCTCGAATTGGACCCTCAAGGCCATCCAGCAAGGTGATGCCAGCGTCGATATGGGCCATTTTTTCGGCGTGTGACAGGCCGTCGGTCTTGCCAATGTTGAGATGGGCCAGGGCAATCACGCCCGGTAAGTGGCTATCCGTTACACCCGATTTTTTCAATGATGCCCCTGCCAAATCAATGACCTTTCGCCTGGCGGCGAGAGCGGCTTGCGCCTGTGTGTCTTTTTCCAGAAAATAGGCCAACCGTTCATGGGCGCCGACGAGAAACTCGACACGTATAAGGTTGTCGGGATCCTGTTTGGTCAGTTCTTCAGCTTCATGGACAGTTGTGATTGCTGCTTCAATGGCGTCTTTCAACCTGCCTTCCTGATCAGCGATGATCGACTTAAGTTTGGCAACCTCATAGGGCACGGTAGGACCGTCCTTTTTACCGGCGGCGATCTTCTCAATGAGCTGCAGCGATAGTTTGTTCGCAGCCAGGCGCCTTTCGGGATCCGCCTGGGACCGGTTGTTAAGCAGGGCGAAGTTCTTCGAGGCCAGCGCGGCGACTGACTGGACGTCACTGTTTGCAGGAAAGCGCGCCAGAGTCTCGTTGGCTATCTTCAGAGCCGTTTCACTGTGTGCGTCGGCCTGGTCCATGAGCCCCTGGCGCTGGGCTGCCAGGGCCAGCAACAGGTAGCTCTTGATGCTGCCCTCGGCAGCCGCTACGGCGCCGTTCTCGCTGGAGGTGTCCAGGCGGCCAACCGTCTCCAGGCTCTCCTGGAGATTTTGGCCGACCGTGGAGTAGTCGCTCTTCTGTATGCCGATCCGGGCCAGGAGGCGGTGGTTGGAAGCCATAATGATGAGCAGCAGCGTCTCGGATGACGAAAACGTCATTGCTTTGACAGCCGCCGCCTGGGACCTGGCAATCCGCTGTTCGGCCTGTTCAATCTCTCCGATGTCGAGATAAAGCTCCGCAAGCCGGTTCATGCTGTTGGCCTGTCGCCACTCGACGCCATCGGCGCCATAACTGGTTATCTTTTCCAGAATTCCCTCGGCCTTGTGCAGTATCGAGGCGATCTTGGGCGTCGGCACACCTTTCAGATCCTTCAGATCGCCGGCGATGCCCAACACGAGGACGTCAGCCGCAGCCAGCGCTTCCCCTCTGCTTTTCTCGGCATTCAATTGGCCTTTGACCCCGATATAGGCACCCAGACCCGTGCCGATGGTCAACATCAGCATCGCGGCCATGACCGCAGCGATCGTGCGTTTCGTACGTTTGTGCTGGCGCACTTCCTCGCCGGCAATCTGGTCCTTGGAAACGCCTCTGATGGCGGCCGCCAGGTCGGCGATCTGGTCGCGGAATTTACCGTTCTGGAGCGACAGAGTTTCTTCGGAGCGTGCCCACCGCAGGTCGACGTGCAACGGCTCTTCGTTCAGCCTGCCCTTGAGCACATGGGGCAGGGCATCAGTGATGTTCCAGTCAAAATCGTTCTTGTCCACGTCCCATTTCAACTCGCCGTCGGTCAGAACGATCAGCAACCTGTCGATCGGGTTTTTCTCCAGCCAGTGCGAGATTTCCTTTTGCACCCAGATCGACTGAGCCGATTCCGGGGATGCAAGAAGAACGAAATACTTGGTCAGGTCGAGCGCGTCACATATCGACGTCCAGAGTCCGGGGTTGGCTGCCAGACTGGTCTTGTCGCGAAAAACGTTTATCGCCTTGAGCCGGTGCCACGGCTTGGCAAATTTCTGAAGAGATGACTGCAGCGTCGGTGCCAACCGATCGTCCGCGCTGTGGCTGTACGACAAGAACGCGTCATAACTCATGGTCATGCTCCCTCGTGTCTGCGGTATGCGGCATGTTCCTATGTAAGCGCCGCAAACACCTGAATCACTCTAATTCTCCGGGGCGCCGGATTGCCATACTATAGTCTTGCACCAGTCCGGGGGTTCCCTAGACAGTGCGTACTTGACCCGTTCGCCGGGCGTCAAACAGCGCGCCACATGGGCCCGGGCAAACTCGACCATTGCATCTGTCGTCGGGAAGCGGTTGTCTTCGGCGTTGCGGTCCAGGCTTGGTTCGACGGTCCAGAGCCTGACGGTGTTGTCGTTGGACGCAGACAGGATGTGCTCTCCGGTGCCGTCAAATGTCGTGTGGTACACATTTCCCAAGTGGCCACCAAGCACTGCAACAATTCTGCCGTCCCTCGTCCACAGTCTCACCGTGTCATCGGCGGACGAGGTGATGATGGATTGCCCGTCCGGGCTGAATTTGGCGGCATAGACGTCTGCGCTGTGCCCCTTGAAATCAATCAGGGCGGATGCTCCCTGGAACTCCCAGAGCCGGGCCACGTCCAGATCCGTGGCAAACAGAATGGAGCGGCCCGAAGGATCGAACCGCGCCATGCGGATCCACTGATTGTCCTTATGATCGGTCTCCAGGATAGCGCTGCCCTGGCCGTCCAGAGACCAGACCCGCACATGCTTGTCCTCGGAGGCGGTCGCGATGCGCTGGCCGGATGGGCCGAATGAAGCGTGGCGCAAACCGTCTCCACTGCCTTTGAATTCTGCCACGACCCGGCCCATCAAATCATAGACGCAAGCAAATCCATCCGCTCTTGCAACGACAATCCGGTCGCCCTGGCGATTGAATTCTGCGTAACGCACGGCACTTCGTCCACGGCAGCCCTGACCATCGCCGGCCGTGGATGGGTCAGGAATAATGAGCCCGGGCCTGTTTGAACCTCGCTTTATCGACGCCGTGTTCCAGACCCTTGCCGACTTGTCGTTCGAGGCGGTTACCATGCGGGTGCCATCAGAATTGAACTCGACGGAATAAACCTCCAGACGCTCATGACCGATGAACTGGGAAATGAGGCCAGTCTTGCGGTCCCACAGACAGATGAGACCGTCTTCGGCGACGCCGGCGATCAATGCGCCCTGTCGATCGATGGCGACATGGTTGAACCGCGCGCTCTTGCCGTTTTCGGGATGCTTGCACCTGTAATGTCTGTGCTCCCTCAGGTTCTGCAAGGCTTGAATTGAAGCCGATTTTCCGCGGTCAACGTTGGCGGCACTGCCTGCAGCGGCCTCAATGCCTTCCAATCCAAGCAGTAGGCCGAGCGTTGCATTGCCGTTTCGCAGTGCCGCTTCTGAATACCCGGCGAGCTGTTTCGACCGGCGCTCGGCATCCAGCCTGGATGCCTCTACCATGGCCTGTTGCTCCAAGGCTTCCGCCCAAGTCTGTTCCAGTTTCGTGTAGACGGCAAATCCGATCGCAACTGCTACAACAAACCCAGCGGTCACGAGGCCAAACAAGGTTCGACGCCTGCTGGCGTGCCGCGCATTCTCAGCTTGCCGGGCAGCTTCGATGTAGGCCTGATCGTTGGTTTCCAGATACTCCCACAAGTCCTTGCGTGCGGTAATATCTTCGACCGCTCTGAGCCGTCCCTCGGTGTGGTCGAGCCATGCCGGTTTCCTGGCATTCGCGTCCCAGTCGCGAGCAGCTCGTTTGACGCCGGCGAGAACTGTCAGGGCCTCGGCATCTCCACCAAGCCAATCATCGAGCAGGCCCCATTGCCGCAGCAGGGCTTCATGGGCTGGCTCGATGACCTGCGCGCCTGTTCCCTGCTCGATGTCCGTGGCCAGAAGACGTTGCTCGACCAGATGCATGATCATCGGGCGGGCCTCGTCGGGAATGGCGGACTGATAGGCCCTGTGGCGTCGCGGCTTTCTTGTTTCCGGATCGATGCCCGCAAGCCAGGGGATCAGGCCGCGGCGCAGAAGGTCAAGTCGGGCCTGGCGATCCCGGGGGATGCGAGGATCGGAATCTGCTGCCGAGAGCGCGCTCTCCACGGCGGCTTCGATCGAGCCGGAAATGCGCCCCATCTGCTCGTAGTCGGCAAGGGTAATGTCGCCGTCATCGCCGTATTCGGCGTAAAGTCTTTCAAGGGTAAAGGAAAGCAGCGGCAGGGCATCCCTGGTGCCGCCGTCTTCGATGTCCTCCAGAACGGCTTCGGTCAGCCGGTCGCCGATTTTCAGCGGTCTGTTCGTGCCTTCCAGTCTCAATGCCGGACCGGTGATGACATCCTTGTAGGCGCCGCTCGGCATAGGGGCCAGGCTGTGGGTATCCTGGCGCAGGCCTTCCAGCCGCGGATCCGATTGCAGAGGTTCGTAGCTGTCGGAGCGTATGGTGAAGACAATGGCAATTGCGGGATCGTCGTCCGTCAGCAGGTCGCGCAGAAGACCCAGGAACTGTTCCGTCTCTTCCGCAGTGTCGGGATTGTAAAGTTCTTCGCTCTGATCGACCGCAAGGACGAGCGTCGGTGCCGTGGTGAGTGGTGCTTCGCCGTTGACGGCGGGGGCCGCGGACCGCGCCAGTTCGCGCAAGACCTCTCTCAAGGTCACCGCGCCGCCGTCGACGGCCGTGCGCAATGCGGCCCTCTTCCTGGCAAGACCGTGTGCCTTGAAGGTGGCTGTCAGGCTGGCAATCAGACCGGTTTCGCCGGTGATCGCCGCCGACCCTGGCCGGATTACCGTCAGTGGCAGGAAGTGCCGGTTGTCGCGCTCGAGACGAGGCAGCACGCCGGCCCGCAACAGCGACGACTTACCGGATCCGGAAGCACCAAGGATGACCAGAATTCGGGGCGGGGCGGCCGCTCTCAACCCGCGCAATTGGCCGAGGACATTGACGATGGTGCCGTCGCGACCGAAAAAAATACCGGCGTCCTCGGCCTCAAGCGGCTTCAACCCCCGGTAGGGCGGGCGTTCCGGGTCGTGGTCAGGCGGCCAGGCGAAATACCGGGCGTCGAGTCCGGCCGTCTGCAGGCCGATCCTCAGGCGATCGAGGCCGTCCTGCGAGAAGGCCACAACGGTGGTTTCTCCGGTGTGTGGCAACGCGACGTCAAACGTCGCGATGCATGGTTCCCGGGTCAGGTCCGCAATCTGCCATTCCGACGTCATTTCAACAGGAAGGTCTTCAAACGGCGTCGCCTTGATGAGCACGCAGATGAGTTGCTTGTTGAGGTTCTTGGCGAGCAGGAACTCGGCAATGCACCAGCGCGAGGCAGCCCATTCGGGCGAGACCAGAAACAACACAACCTCGCAGCGTTCGGCTGCCGCCTTCAGGGCCTTCTGCCACTGTTCGCCGGGCTTGAGGCCTTGCTGAGGGTCGAGGTCGAGAAATGCGTCGTTCCAGCCGGCGTCCGCCAGCCAGTCGCGCACGGCAATGGCCTCGGCATTGTTTTCGCTCGAATGACTGATGAAAAGCTTGGCCATGAA
Organism: Alphaproteobacteria bacterium; assembly: GCA_021775805.1. Lineage (GTDB taxonomy): Bacteria > Pseudomonadota > Alphaproteobacteria > Rhizobiales > JAJFHC01 > JAJFHC01. Next base: position 8,930 of record JAJFHD010000105.1, read on the forward strand.
CCTGGACACTCCCAGGTCCAGTCTCAGTGAAGTCCCGGTGAATGTAAATGACTCAAAAGCCGGGCAGAGTGCGAATCGGCAGTTCCCCGAAGTGCCGTGTTATTGAGACTTCAACATCTCCCAGCCGCCTCCGGATTTCCAGATCGGACGGAACAGATCGATCCCAGGATGGCAACTGTTCAAGCAAGCATTTTGACGTCGCCGCAAACCGAGACCGCCTGACCAGAAATCGTGCGTCCGCGTGGGCTGGCGAGAAACAGAATCTGGTCAGCCAGTTGTTCGGCAGTGACATAATCCTTGATTGACGCGTAGGAGAAGGCTTCGGCCTCGATTTCCGCAAACGACTTGCCCATCTGCTGTGCCTTCGCCTCCATGACACGGCGCTGGCGGTCGCCGGCAACAATGCCGGGCAAGATGGCGTTGACCCTTACACCGTCGCCGCCCAGTTCTATGGACAGTGATTTTGTGAAACCGATGACGGCCCACTTGGCAGCGGCATAGGGTGTCCGCATGGCAAAGCCCATGCGTCCGGCAACCGACGACAGGTTGACGATCGACGGATTGTCGCTTTTGCGCAGATAGGGCACGGCGATCCTGGCACAGTTGAACTGGCCGGTCAGGCAAACCCCGATGCACCGGTCCCAGTCTTCCGGATTGACATCTTCGACCCGTGCGGTAGGACCGGCGATGCCGGCGTTGTTGACCAGCACATCGAGGCCGCCCATCCGTTCGGCGGCGGTCTGAATGAAGGCTGTGATCGCTGTCCTGTCAATGACATCGCACACGGTCGCGCGGACACCGTTCAACTGGTTTGGCAGTTCGGCGATTGCCATTGTGTCGACGTCGCAAACCTCAACTTGGGCGCCTTCGTTCGCGAAGGCTCTGGCGATTTCCAGTCCAATTCCAGCGGCTCCGGCGGTCACGATCACCCTCGTGCCTTTCAGGTTCAAATCCATATGGGCTGGTTCCTCCAAACGATCAATCGGACTCGACAACGTGCCGTCTGTAACTGACAATATCTTTGATCAAAAATCACAACAAGCCGTCCGACTCAGGAAAATCACCATGTCTCGTGCCGCAATTATGGACGCAGGTTTTTTTTGGCAGGGCATGGGTGCTGATGTTCACCGGTACTGGACGGAGTGTGGTCATGACGGCCACGACAATAGAGGAGCAAGTTAACCATGAGCCGCAAAGTCATCATTACCTGTGCCGTCACGGGATCCATCCACACGCCGACCATGTCGCCGCATCTGCCGATCACGGCGCAGGAGATTGCCGATGCCGCCATCGGGGCGGCCGAAGCCGGTGCTGCCATCGTCCATCTTCATGCCCGTGATCCTGAATCCGGATTGCCAGATCAGTCCGTCGAGGCCTTTTCGCCGTTCCTGCAGGTCATCAAGCAGCGGTCAAACTGCGTGCTCAACATCACCACCGGCGGCGCGGCAACCATGACCATCGAGGAGCGTGTCAGGCCCGCGGCGACTTTCCGCCCCGAGGTCGCCTCGCTCAACATGGGGTCCATGAACTTTGGGCTGTACCCGATGCTGGCGCGCTACAAGGAGTTCAAGCACGACTGGGAATACGACTATCTCGAAGGCTCGCGTGAGCGCATCTTCAAGAACACCTTTGCCGACATCGAGTACATTCTGTCGACCTGTGCCGAGAACGGGACGCGGTTCGAGATCGAATGTTACGATATCGGCCATCTCTACACGCTTGCGCATTTCGCCGACCGCGGCGTCGTCAAGCCGCCGTTCTTTGTCCAGTCCGTGTTTGGAATCCTGGGCGGCATCGGCGGGCATCATGAAGACGTTGCCCATATGAAAAGGACAGCCGACAGGCTGTTCGGTGACGACTATCAGTGGTCGGTGCTGGGGGCCGGGCGCAACCAGATGACGATCGCTGCCATGTCGGCGGCCATGGGCGGCAACGTCAGGGTCGGGCTTGAGGACAACCTTTGGATCGGGCCGGGCCAATTGGCCCAGTCGAATGCCGATCAGGTGGCCAAGGCCCGCAGCATAATCGAAGGTTTTGGCCTTGAGATCGCAACGCCTGACGAGGCCCGCGAGATGTTGCAGCTCAAGGGCGGCGACCAAGTTGCCTTCTGACGTCGGGAAACGGGCCGATCCATAACCGCGGAATTAGAGCCGGTGCCCGCCGCCAACGCTCTGACCGTGGTTTGGGGGCATTTGAACGGTGTTCCTCCCCTGACGGTCGAGCGTCTCGAGGATCTGCGCAACATTTGCAAGGAGGTCGACGGGGTCGTGACGGAATGGGCGGTCGGCACGTTCATGCGTATGAGTATTGCCATTCTCGACGTACAGGACGCGGAAACGAGAGAGGCCATTTCCGCCGGGCACTTTCTGTCCTGTCAGGGATCGACGCAGCACAGCTCCTAGGGATCGTACGGGAACAGCGTGTAGATGTTAGCGGTCGGGATCGTCGCAATCGACACGACGAAATGGCCTTCAACCAGCAGAGGCGTTCTCTGAACAGACGTGTATCCTTCGGTTGTGCAGATCATGTTGTGAAACGGATATCTGATGCGGTCTCCAATCGTCATGTCGACGCCGGAATGATTGTCTTCGAACGGTTTGAACCCGAGTCTGTACGCCGACCTGAAGTTGTCGATTGTGCCCCATTCGCCATTGCCGCAAACGTGCGCGCCCTCGGACGTGTCGGGTGAACCTTTCGGTGACAGCGGATCTCTCGAGAGTGAGTATCCTGCCTCGTCTGATTCCTGGTTGGGTTTGAGCGTTAGCTTCAGATAGAAGGGTTTGCGCCCGGCCTTGGAAAGCGCTGCGTAGAAGGCATCCGTCGCGTTCGAGTCCGTTGTTGTCAGATCCAGAACGGCGACAATTTCGGGAAGTTCATCTGCTTGGGCGACGCCCGCAAAAACCAGTTGAGACAGGAAAATGGCAGCCAGACAGGCAATCGGGGATTTCATCAGTGTTCCTTTCATACTGAATGCTTCGCGGTTTTAAGTAATACTTCAGTCTGACGGCCGGTTCACTCCTCGCTCTGGAGGAAAACGTTGACGCTGGCCGCGCGCCCGCCGGAGTCGATAACCGTCAAGGTGGAGTAACCGGCACCATCGGGCGTCCATGTGGTGGTCCGCCGGCGCGATGACGGTGCCACGATCTTGCCGTTTGCGAGCCACCGGAAAGGCGGGCGTCCATCCTGAAGTTTCATGACCAGGGGCAAAGGCTGGCCGGTGGCGGTTGCGCCAAGGACGACCCGCGCGCCAGCGGGGGGATAGATTATCTGCGGCGCAGGTTCGGGCGTTTGCGTGTTCGTAAAAGCCATCCCGTCCGGGGTGAAACGCTGCAAGGTGATGGGCAATTCGCCGTGTGCCGTTCGCAGCGCGCCTGGCGGCGCGGGCGCGAATGGAACCGGGGCCAGGCCGGTCCTGGCGAAGGCTTCAAAGAGAATCGGAGCGGCAGCGGATCGCCCGGTCAGGCCTGGAACCGGCCCATTGTCGGCACGCCCGACCCAGATGCCGATGACGTGACGGCCATCATAGCCAAACGACCAGGCGTCGCGGTAGCCATAGCTGGTTCCCGTTTTGTAGGCGATTCCGGCTCTGCCCGCCCCGGTTGGCGGTGGTGTGCCGGAGAGGATGTCTGTGACATGCCAGGCGGCATCCGGCTGCAGCAACACGGTGTCTTCCGTCTCGTATCCGCTTCGCCCGTCCGAAGGGCGATTGTGCAGCGATGTTGCCCGGCCGGCATTCGCGAGTGCCGTATAAAGTTGCGTCAGGCCTTTCAGGGAGACGCCGACACCGCCAAGGCCGATGGCAAGCCCCGGCCGGCCAGAGCGGGGAAGCACTGTCGAGACGCCGGCCTTGCGGAATTTTGCCATCAGGCGGGCAGGACCGACGGCTTCAAGAAGATGCACGGCCGGCACGTTCAGAGAAAGCTGCAATGCCTTGCGTACACTGATTTCGCCCTGGTACTGCAGATCGAAGTTCTGAGGACGGTAACCGGAAAAATTGGCTGGGCGGTCCACGATCAGGGTTTCCGGCCTGACGACACCTTCCTCGAAGGCCAGGCCGTAGATGAAAGGCTTGAGAGCGGACCCGGGGGACCGGACGGCATTGGTCATGTCGACCCAACCGGCGCGCTCCACGCTCAGATAGTCTGGGGAACCGACTTCCGCGAGGATCCGTCCCGTGTGTGCGTCCGCCAGTACGAGCGCGACCGAGACCTTGTCGCCAAACCGCCTGACGGCATCGCGCGCGACATCTTCAAGAGAGCGCTGAAGGTGCCGTTTCAGCGTCACGCGATGTTGCGTGGTCCCCCGATCTGAACGCACCATGCGTTCGGCCAGATGTGCGGCATGGTGCGGCAACGCAAAGCGGGTGCTTGAAACAGAAGTTGCCGCTGCTCTTTCCACTTCGCCAGGCGCGATCACCCGGGCCGCCGCCGCCCGTGCCAGAACCGTGTTGCGGGCGGTCCGCGCGGTATCGGGGAAACGATCCGGTCTGCGGCGCTCGGGCGACTGGGGCAGGGCCACGAGCAGGGCGGACTGGCCGAGCGTCAGTCCCTTGGGCTCCTTGTCGAAATAGGCCAGCGACGCCGCCCGAACACCTTCCAGGTTGCCACCGTAGGGCGCCAGCATCAGATACCGTTCGAGAATCTGCTCTTTGGTCAGCCTGCGTTCGATCTGCAGGGCGCGTACCATCTGCAGCAGTTTCGACTTAAAGGAGCGGTGTTCCCGGGGCTCAAGCAGTCGGGCCAATTGCATGGTAATGGTCGACGCGCCGGAGACTATGCGGCGGTTGGCGACCATCTGGCCGAATGCGCGCAATATGGCCTTGGCATCGACACCGGGGTGTGTCCAGAACCGCTGGTCTTCATAGGCGATCAGCAGTTTCTGGAACTCCTGGTCAACGTCGTTCAGGCTGGTCCGGAGCCGCCAGCGGTCCTGACTGGTTGCAAACGCCCGCAGCAGTTTTCCGTCTGCATCCACAACTTCGACGGACACGTCTCCGGCACGGTCCAGGGGCGGTGGATTGTAGTGATCAAACACGAAGAACGCCGGGATCGCGGCAGCCGTCAACAAAACACCGGTGAGAACCGCTGCCGCGGTGCCTTTCAGTACTCGTCGTGAGATTGGCTTCATATGTCAGTCTCAGGGCCGGGCAACCTGCATCCAGCCGCTCGCGGTGCGGGCGGAATACTGAGGCCGATACATGTCTTCGACGCTGGCGGCCGGGTGCATGAAGCGGCCCGGGGTTACCGCCCGCACGGTGTAGGCCACCGTAAATTGCGACTCACCGCCCTTGGCACGGTCGAATGCCGTCACGAAACGGTCGTCACGAAATTCGGAATGTGTCGCGGCGGTTTCCGGCAACCAGTCGAAGTTGCCGAGATCAGCGCTTTTGACCAGACGGGGATTGTCGATTTCGAAACCTGCAGGAAGCAGGTCGGTTACCACAAGCCGCGAGGGCAGGTCATTGAGTTGCCTGACATTGATGACGACCACGAAGCGTTCGTTCTGGGATACTTCGCTGACGTTTGCCTGGGTTCCGTCGAGACGGTAGTAGGTCCGCTCAATGGCGAAACCTTCACCGCCGGCGGGCAGGGGCTGTGCCGGAACCGCAATCGTCGTGACGGTCGCCAGCAGATCTTCGCCATGACGGTTGGTCACCTGCAACGGCTGGTCGGCAAGATCAGCCCCTTCAATGCGCCTGGCCAGGGTGCCGGCGTGGGGCAGACCGTTTACGGACAGCGATATTGCATCATCCGATGCCCTTGCGGCACGGGCGGCCAGCAGCATCCAGGCCTGCTCCTGGGTGCTGGTATGGGCGTCGGCCCGGCGCAGCGACGACACCAGTTTGATCATGCCTGCGGTATCTGAGGGGGCGGGTCGTGCCTCCGACGCCAGCGCCAGCATGGCCGATGCATCCCTGAGCCTGGATCCGTAGTGATACTGTCCGCTCTCGGATCTTGCGCTTTCCTGCGCCAGACGAAACGCAGAGTTGAATGTCCGTTCTGCTCGTTGCTGATCGCCATAGAGTGCCATGCCGGCCGCCAGTTGCGCGCGCGCGATCGGCGTTCTGAACGACTGCAGCTGCGTGTCGGCGTAGTACCGGAGATCGCCTGCTGATGCCAACCTGTTGCGGGCAAGCACATAGAGCGCGTAGGCGACGGCGGCATCGTTGTTTGAGAGGTCGTTGCGATAGGCAAGGACGTTCTGCAGGCTCTGCAGCGCCTGTCTCATGGGTTGTGCCGGAACGTCGTATCCCTTTTCCGACGCACGGGTCAGGAACTCCGTCACATAGGCGCTCAGCCAAAGGTCGTCGGCTTGGGTTCCCCAAAGACTGAAACCACCGCTGTTCGACTGGTATGAAAGCACCGTATTGATGGCTTTCTGTATCCGTTCCTTGACGACGGCTTCATCGAGCCCCGGAATGCCGGCCGAAAAGTCGCTGGAGTAGAGCAAGGGCAGGGCCTTGCTGGTGATCTGCTCGGCGCACCCGTAGGGGTAACGGTCGAGCTGCAAAATCAAAGAGGGAACATCGAAAGCCGATGGCCGTGCGACGCTGACATTGATCTTTGCACCGTCGAGCTGACTGTCATCGAACAGCGTCCGGTCGACCACCAGGCTGCCGCCGTTGGCCGCCAGCGCCACTTCCATCTTTCGGGTCACCGGCAGCTGTCCGGGCCGGACCTTCATCGAAATTTCATGCTCGACAAAGAAGTCGCCTGATCCCGATAGGCGAATTCTTGCCCATGCGGTTCCGGCCGACTGCGCGTTCACCGGCACCGCCAGGCTGGTCTTCTGGCCGGCCGCGAGCTCGAGAGTTGTTGCCAACTGATCCCCGGTCAAAGAAAGATTGTCGCTGGTCTCGATATCGACGGCATAGGCTCCGGCGGGCGCATCGGTGTTTGCAATGTCGATCAGCAAACGCGCCTGGTCGCCGGGGGCCATGAACTTGGGCAGGCTTGCGGCGACCACGATCGGATCGCGGATCACGGTCTCGGCCTCGGCTGAGCCTACGCCATCTTCTGTCCAAGCGGTCGCCATGATCCTCACGGTCCCGTTGAACTGGGGAATGTCGAAGGTCACTTCTGCCTTGCCGTTCTCGTCAAGGCGTACCGGGCCGGAAAAGAAGGCGACAAGTTTTTCTGTCGGCGGGTTGCCCTTGGCGCTCATATTGTCGGCAAAATCGCCGCCGGTGCGAAGCCGGCCGGTGGCGCCCAGGGAGCCGTCAATCAGCCGGCCATAGATGTCGCGCATCTCGATACCGAGAGTGCGCTGACCGAAGTATCGCTTTATCGGGTCGGGACTGGGGTAGTTGGTGAGGTTGAGGATGCCGACATCGACGGCGGCGACCGTGACGTAGGCCTCCTGCTGCGGTGCCAGGCCGGCAACAGAGACTGGAATCTTCAGAGGCTCGTGGGGCCGGGTCTGGGCGTCGGCGCCGAGAGAAATGGCAAGGTTTCTGTCTTGCGGGTCGACCGAGAGCCATTTGACCCCGATCGCGCGCATCGGCATGCGCGACGTGCCGGCATCGCCTGGGCGATAGAGCGTGGCCAGGACATAGGCGCCTGCACCCCAATCATTGCCCACGGGCAGATCGAAGGTGGCACCTTCCGGCGGCACCGAGACGGACATCGATTCAACAATGCGGTCTGTGCCGATCGCGATCAGCATCTCGCCGGCAAAACGCGGGGAGACTTTCAGTTTTGCGATGTCGCCGGCCTTGTATTGAGACTTGTCCAGGGCAATCTCGAGACCGTCAGGGGTTTCAGTCGACTTGGCCTGGACAAACCACCCGGCATTGAAGTCGACGCTGGTGGCCGGGCCATCGGCGGCGGCTGTTTCGATGTCGAGCCGGTAGTGACCCCAGCCAACCGGAACGGAAACGGGGGTTGGCGATTCCGACTTGATGTCGAAGCTGCCGCTGGAGACCTTCTTTTCCAGGTCGATGGATTCATAGCGCCACGAGGAACCGTCCCGGTACCACTGGTAGTTGCGCTCGACCTTGACGATCGACCAGTTGACGCCGGCGAGGTCAGCCTTGCGGCCATCGGGATCGACGGCAATGACATCGAAGCCTGCGACGGAATTCTCCGCAATCTGGCCGCCGTCGAACTGAGGGCGGATACCGATCATGACCCCGGAGGCCTTGATATCGATCGCGGTTTTGCGTTCGACTGCACGGCCGCTGCCTTCGCGCATGCGAACGACAAGATCGGCGGCCAGTGGTCTGGTTGTCGCCGCAACGTTGTCGACCAGAAGGTTGAACGTGCTGGTGCCGTCTGCATCCAGGGGCGCCATGTCCTTGATGGGAAAGTTCTGTGAGACGCTGTCCTGTTTTGCCGACAGACCGAACTTGTAACCTTTGTATCCTTTCCGCTCCCGTTTCGTGCGGACAATGAGTTCACCTTCAAGGGTCAGTCCTGAAGCCGGCGCGCCGTAAAGGTAGCGTCCCTCGACAGATGCTGCGCCTGGCTGGCCAATGGCGATGGACTGCCCGGCTGTCGCAATGGTGAAGTCGATGCGCTCGGGCAGGAAGTCCTCGACCAGAAACCGCTGGTCCGCGACCGGGTCCGCCTTGGGATCGGTGTGGACCTGGACCCGCCAGGTGCCGTGTTTCGCGTTGGCCGTCAACGGCAGCTCGACGGCGTATCCGCCCAGGGCAGACCCGGCCTCGACAAGACGGCGTTCTTCGACACCGTCGGGCCGCCTGAAAACGAAGGTGAGCGGCAAGTCGTCAATTGCGCGAGCCGACGGGTCACGGGCCAATGCCGCCACGTGAACGGTTTCTCCGGCGCGATAGATGCCCCGTTCGGTCCAGGCGTAAACATCGACGCCCGCCGGTGCTGCACGCCCGGCAACGCCGCGGTCGGAAAAATCAAATCCCGAACTGGCGACATCGAGGAAGACAAAGTCGCCGGCGCTTCTTTTTGCCGTGATGACAGCAGGCGCCAGACCGCCCTTGCCACGGGTCAGGCCGGCGTCAAAACGGGCCTGGCCCTGGGCGTCGGTCGAGGCGGTGCCAAGGACCTCGTTGTTGCGCGCAATCAGTGTGATGTCGACGCCGGCCAGCGGTGCCGCAGATCCGAGTGACCGGGCAAACACCTGCAGATCCGTGTCGCCGCTGAATGTAGTCAGGCCGATGTCGGAGATAACAAACCACTGGCTCGCCGATGCTTCGTAATTTCTTGGGCCACTGATCGACGGCTGGGCGGTCAGGAGGTAGACGCCCGGTTTGCGCTTTGGCAACGCCTCGTCGATCGGAATTGAGGTTACGACTTCCTTGTTCAAGTCGGGCTTGATGTCGATTGAACCCTGCCAGGTGGGTTCACCAATGTCATTGGTAAGGTACTCGGCCTGAGACGGGTTCAACTGCTGCAGGAACTGCCAGCCTTGAAACAGCTGGGACAGCGCCCGTTCGCCGATGCGAAAGAGTTTAAGGTCGGCCTTGTCGGTGTTGACGGTAACCAGAGGAATGCCGCGGCGGGCGGTCAGGGGCAGGACAAAATTGTTGCCGGTGAACCGGGCGGCGGGCTGACGGTCGCGGATGTAGACGTCAAGATCGACGTCGTTGAGCAGGTTTTCGCCGATCGACGAGGGCAGGCCCTGACGCAGGCCGACCTTGTATTTCTTGCCGTGTTCCAGCCCTTCCACGCAGATCTGCCTGTCCTTGACATCGATCGCCTGCGGCGGCGCCCGGTCGACGCTCAGGTAGCTTTCGTACCCCGCAGAGTCCTTGTTGAGCCCTTCGGAGAACTGGACACAGATCCGCGGGTTGAGATTGTCGGAGTCGACCGTGTGGTTGAGGACCCTGAAACCGTGCTTGCGGCGCAACTCGAGGAATGCCGTGCGTTCCGTGGCGACGTCGTTGAGTTCAAGACTGCGTTCATAGGCGGTTATCGCCGGCCGGTATCGGCGTTGTGCTTCCAGACCTCTGGCCAGATGGGCAAGGGCGGCGGCACGGGCGCTTCTGGTCCGCGACAGACGGTAGGCGCTGAGGGCGGCAGAGGTTGTGATGTTGTTGTAAAAGCGCCGTTGCGACGAACTCTGGGTGCGATGGGCGTGGGCGACGGCGGACAACTCGAGCCAGACGGTCACGTCTCGCGGATCGATCTTCAGGGCGGCGCTGAAATAGTCGGAAGCGACCTTAGTGTTGCCGCCCGCAAGGTTCTGCCGCGCGATCGACGTCACGGCGGCAAATCCCAGGTTGGTCGACAGGGATTTGCTGGACGAAAGCGAGCTCCGGAATTTTCGGGCCTCGTCGCGCAAGTAAGCCGGCACGAAGGAAAGTTCAGGTGGTGCCCCAAGATCGGGCTCCGGGCCCCTGGCGGAGACACGGCCGGCAACCGCACCCGGAAACGAATTCAAGGCGCCGAAATCGGATTTCAGAAAACAGAATTGTGCCGAGACGTTGTAGGTAAAGGCCTTGCAGGCAGGGTTGCCGAGACAGGTTGCCTTGCACCGCTCCAGGGACACGTTCTGTTCGGTTTTGAGGTCAAAGCCGAAATAGTCGCTGTTTTCATGGGTTATGATGTGCCGGTCCTGGTTCTGCGCCAGTGCCGGTATGGTCAAAAGAGATGCAATTCCAAGAGTTGCCCAAGCATATAGGATTGCACGCATTGCCATATTCTCCTCCCGATCCGGTTAATCCGGTGATACCAGCGTCGTCTGTTAATCTGGGCGCCATTGTGGCGAAATTCAATGTGGCGCGGACGCCGGTTCCAGCCAAACGAGCTCACACTAACACGGCCAACATGAACCTGTCGCAACAACAACCCCCTTTACACGGTACTTTCATGCCGGAACAGGTTTGATCAAGGCGGTTCACTCAGCTCCGACAATGTGAAACAATTGATGTCAATCAACATATCCAGATTGGCGACAGGCCAGAATTGGATCGTTACACTTGGCAGCTGCAAATCAATCGAAAGGGCTCTAGATGGCCATAAAGGACCTTCTTGTCGCTTATGACGGCAACGAAAGCTCAGTGCGGGCGGTACGGTTCGCGGTTCAGATGGCGGGCAAATACGGTGCATCGATAACCGGTCTGCACGTTTACCAGCAGGAAAAATACGAAAGCCACATCCGGCGATGGATCCCGGAGGAGGTTTTGAACAACCTCCGCAATGCCGAACTCGACGTGGAAAAATCCATCGAGGCCTCCTTTCACGAGGCGATGAAAGCGACAGGATTTGACGGCAAGACCAAGTGGATCTCCTGTGAGGGGTGGCCGAATGTTCTGATGCCGCGTTACGTGCGCTATTTCGACATGCTGATTACGGGGCAGTTCAGCAATGTGGATCAGGGGAGCAGCGGTTCGCTCAGTGCGGAAGAGTTGCTGCTGCGTTCCGGCAAACCGATTATCGCCGTGCCCAGAACCTACGAACCCAAACCGTTCAAGGAAGAGGCCGCCGTTGCCTGGGACGGCAGCCGGTCGGCGGCGCGGGCGCTCACCGACGCGATGCAGATTCTGGAGACCAAGTCACGCCTGGATGTCATTCGTCTGATTTCCAGCGAGGCGGAGGAAGCCAAGCGGGTTCTGCCCGAACATGACCTGATCGCCCACCTCGAAGCTCATGGGATCAATGCCAATCTTGTGCAGATCAACCCGGGCAGGGACGCACCGGGGAAGGCCATTCTCGGACATTGTGCTAAGACTTCACCCGACGTCCTGGTCATGGGCGCCTACGGCCGCGGCAAGTTCGGGACTTTACTGTTCGGCAGTACCGCCCAGTACGTCCTGAGCAATATGACAATCCCCGTACTGATGTCGCACTGACCGGCACCGGACATTCGCAAGGAGCGCCCCAATGGTATTTGAAGACCTGATGGTGAGGATCAACATGCTCCTCAACGACATGGAGAACCAGCCCGAGGACGCTCACCAGGTGCTCGAGCAGATTCACCAGGAACTCAACCAGATGAAGGCAACCGGACAGCCGCTGCCCGACGATCTGGTGCAGCTTGAAAGGCGTCTGGAACGTGAGTTCGAGGCGATCGCGAAAGATAATTCAGCTTCGTAGCGTTCGAGCGAACCGGACGACGCGGGCAGTGTCGAACTCCTGCCGTCCGCGTCGGTTTGGCAAGGGCCGGCGATGGCGCTGTTCGTCTGCAAGTGGCACAAGTCATGTTCGGCCTGTACAGTGGGGCGTCGATTTGTACGATGGGTACACAGTCCGATGGTTGCCGCAGACGTTCCATGCCAATGACCCCGAGCCCGAAGATTTTCATTTCCTATCGCCGCGACGACGCGCCGGGGTCGACCGGGCGGCTTTACGACCGGCTTGCCGACAGTTTCCCCCGCGAAGCGCTGTTCATGGACGTGGACGCCATGGTGCCGGGGGTCGACTTCGTGCGCGAACTGGACGAAGCGGTTCAGGACTGCGACGTGCTGCTGGCGGTGATCGGACGCCATTGGCTTGACGCGGCGGCACCGAGCGGTGCGCGGCGTCTCGACGACCCGGAAGATTTTGTCCGAATCGAGGTCGAGACCGCGCTGAAGCAGCGTATCCGCGTGATTCCGGTGCTGGTCGACGGGGCGCAGATGCCGGCCGCTGAGGAGTTGCCGGAACCGCTCAAACCCCTGGCGCGCCGGCATGCGGTGGAGATCAGCCATTCGCGGTTTGCCAGCGATGCGGACCGGCTGGTGCGTGCGTTCGGGATGGACGAGACGGCCGCATCGCCGCCGGCGCAGACCCAGCCGCTACAGGCAGCACCCCAGGCACAGGCGGTACCTCGCGCGGCGACCGACCTCAATGCGGTCACAAGCGCGCCCGTGTCGCGATGGCGCGTCGCCGGGGCGGCCTTTACCGTTTGGGCGATCGTCGCCTCAGGCGCCTACGGCAACCTCGCCGCGGCGCCCGGCCCGGCCTACTGGCTCGACCGTGCCGGCATGGAGATATACTTGTGGGCCGGCTTCAATGTGATGATCGGCCCGGCGCTGGCGCTGAAGATCTGGTTGCCGCGGTTCGCAATGGCGCACTTCTGGGGTGTCGTGGGTGCGACGTTTGCCGCCCTGGCGACCCTCATCGGCAGCCAGTATCTGTTCACCACGTTTCTGTTGCCCGATGTTCCGTTGGATGCGACCGGCACGGTTGAAGCGATCCTCAATATGGGTTTGCGGGAAATCCCCCAGAGTCTGCTGTGCGGCGTGGTGCTCGGTTATTTCCTGTCCCAGGCGCTGGGTGGCTGGTTCGGGCAGGCTGGCGGGCGTGGCTTCGTCGTGCGAACAATCGTTATCTGGTCGGCCACAGGCACGGCCTATGGGATCGCGAACTTCCTGCTGATCGTGATTATGGAAGCGGCGGTGGCCGTGGGCTCCGGCGCCGAGGCAGCGCTCATCGCCCGCGCCGATGCGCGTATGTGGTCGGATACTGCGGTCTATGGCGCGGCGTGGGCGCTGGGTTTCTGGCTCACCCTCAGCTTCGGACCACGTCGCGCGGCGGCAGAGACAGTATGATGCGCTTCTCCTGGTCCCCTAGAGAGGTCAAAAATGGCACCTGTTATGCGCCAACCCAAGCTCGATGAACTGACGATGCTCAGTGATCTGTGCATGCGGTCCAAGGCTGTCTGGGGTTACGATGACAAATTCATGGCGGCGTGCCGTGAAGAGCTGACGTTGACAACCGACGAGCTGACGACGACGCATGTCGCCGTGGCCGAGGTTTCCGGTACGGTCGCCGGTGTTGCCCAGGTGGAGATCGATGGCGGCGAAGCCGATCTGCTCAAGCTGTTCGTCGATCCGGAGGCGATGCGCAACGGCGTTGGTCGCGGTCTCTTTGAATGGGCGAGCAGCACCGCCCGAAGGATGGGTGCAGACAGCCTCACCATCGAGGCGGACCCGGGCGCCGTACCGTTTTATCGCCGGATGGGCGCAAAAGACGTGGGGGTCGTGCCATCCGGGTCGATCCCGGGCAGAGTGCTTCCCAGACTCTGTCTTGATCTTGGCGCGGCCGGCTGAATGAATGCCCGTTTTTCGACCGCCCGGACCGGCGATCCGGAAAACCGGAGGCCATGAGCAATGACCAACAAATCGTCCCCGACCATCCGCCAACTCCTGGCGTCCGATATCAAGGAAATGCGGAAATTGCTCGCGGTTTTTGGGGAGGCGTTTGACGAGACGGACACGTACACAGCAAATCAGCCCGGTGACGGCTACCTGCGCGAAATTCTGGGCGCCGACAGTTTCATTGCCCTGGCGGCAGTGCAAGCGGGCACTGTGATCGGCGGCCTGGCGGCCTACGAACTCAGGAAGTTCGAGGCCGAACGCAGCGAAATCTATATCTACGATCTGGCGGTCTCGGCCGGGCACCGGCGCCAGGGCATTGCAACTGATCTGATCGAACGGCTCAGGGCGATCGCTGCACAGCGCGGCGTGCATGTCATCTTTGTGCAGGCAGACCGTTCCGACGCACCCGCGGTCGAACTCTATACGAAACTTGGAACGCGCGAAGAGGTCCTCCATTTCGATATTGACGTGACATGAGTTCAACCTGTGTCACCGGGGTGGCGTGCCGATGAAACGCCATACCCATGGGCGTGTGATCAAAGTTTGGTCGTCGGCATCTGCCGCTCCGGGTGCTTGCCACCAATCGCTTTGGTAACTTCGTCTGCAGCGCGTTTGACCTTGGGGCCGAGTTCTGAGACCACGGCGTCTGGAAACCGGACCGCCGGACCGGATACGGAAATGCCGGCGATCGCCTCTCCGAAGGCATTGTAGACTGCGGCTGCGACACAACGCATTCCGGAATGGCGTTCCTCGTCGTCGAGCGACCAGCCTCTCTGACGGGTTTGCGCGAGATCTGAAAACAGAGCGTCGGGTGAGGTCAGGGTGTTCGGCGTGAATTCATGCAGACCCTTTTTCTCCAATATGCGCTCGACATCACTTTGCGGCAGATCTGCAAGCAATGCCTTGCCGATGCCCGAGGCGTGCATGGCACCCCGCGTGCCGGGGCCGAAAAACGCCCTGATCGGATTGTGGGCCTCGACCTGGCTCATGAACACGACGTCGCCGTCGTCGGCAATCGCCAGGTTGGCGGTCTCCCCGGTCTCCTCCATGAGGCGCCTCATGATGTCGCGTCCGGCTTCGACAAGATTGGTCCGAACAGAGAACGAACTCCCGATCCGGAATGCCTCAACGCCGATCATCCATTCCTGGGTTGCTTCATCCAGTTCGACAAACCCGTGTTTCTGCAAGGTGATCAGGAGCCGGTGAGCCGAGGAGGCCGGCATGCCGATCCGCAGCGCCAGTTCGGTCAAGGTGGCCTTGTCGTCCTTGGCCAGAGCGATCAGAAGCATCAATCCCCGGTCTAGCGCCTGGACGGTCGACTTGGAGGCATCCGGCGTTGTCGAACGCGGCCGGCCTCTGGATCTTTTGGGTGTTGCTTCCTGAGCCACGGATCGTCTCTCTGTTTTGCCCGGTTGACGATTATGCATAGGTTATGATTTTGAAATTTTTTTTCAATATTAAATTTTCTCAAAAAATGAAAAACAAATACTCAATATTTATCATATTGTTAGGTATTTAATTTGGAAATGGGAAAATATTTCAGAAAAATTGCAGTTTGAAAATTTCCCGGTATAATGGTGACAGATCAAGTTTAGTGGAGAAAGTCACATGACCGGCCAAAACCCCGTCTTCATTCCAGGCCCAACCAATATTCCCGACCGTTTGCGCTATGCCATGAGCATCCAGACGACGGATCACCGTGCCCCGGATTTTGTCGAGCTTCTTGCACCGGTGCTTGAAGACGTGAAAAAGGTCTTCAAGACCCGGAACGGCAAGGTCATCACCTTCCCGTCGAGCGGCACCGGCGGCTGGGAGGCGGCGATCACGAACACCCTGTCGCCGGGAGACAAGATCCTGGTGGCGCGCTATGGCATGTTCTCGCATCGCTGGATCGACATGTGCCAGCGCCACAATCTGGACGTCGAAATCATCGAGTGCGAGTGGGGCTCAGGCGCGCCTGCGGCATTGTTCGGCGAACGACTCGAGGCCGACAAGAACCACGACATCAAGGCGGTTCTGGTCACTCATAATGAAACCGCGACCGGTGTGCGCAGCGATGTCGGGGCCGTGCGTAAGGCAATCGATGCCTCAAGCCACCCGGCCATGCTCTATGTGGATTGCGTGAGTTCGCTGGCATCGATGGATTTCCGCATGGACGAATGGGGAGTCGACCTGGCTGTTTCCGGTTCGCAGAAAGGCTTCATGCTGGCAACCGGCATGGCGATCGTCGGCGTCAGCGAAAAAGCGCTTGAGGCCTGCAAGACGGCAACCTGCCCGCGCTGTTTCTTCGATTTCGGCGACATGGCCGGGGCCAATGCCAATGGCGGCTTCCCGTATACGCCGCCGCTGCAGATCATGTACGGCCTTCGCGAGAGCCTGAAAATGCTGTTTGAAGAAGGCCTGGACAATGTCTTTGCCCGGCACTTCCGGATTGCCGAAGGCGTTCGCGCCGCCGTCAGGGCCTGGGACATGCGGCTGTGCGCCGTCAGTCCCGAGCTTTACTCCGATACGGTCAGTGCGATCTATGTGCCGGACGGTTTCAACAGCGATGTTCTGGCAAACCACGTGTTCGATGCCTATGGTGTGTCCTTCGGTGTCGGACTGGGAGAGATGGCGGGTAGGGCGTTCCGCATCGGCCACCTGGGATCGTTGACGGATGTCATGGCTTTGTCCGGGCTTGCAGCGATCGAAATGGCAATGAAGGATCTGAACTATCCGATCGAACTGGGGTCGGGTGTGTCTGCCGCACAGGAGTACTACCGTGCGACCACCGGCGTCGCCCAGTCCAAAGCTGCGTGAGGGTGTAATGAGCAAACCTGCGGAAAAGAAAACAGACCCGGATTTCTGCATTCCGACATTCGACGACGTGGAAGTGGCGCATGAACGGATCAAACCGTTCATCCACCGCACGCCGGTGCTGACCAGTTCTTACATGAACGCCCTGTCGGGCGCGCAGTTGTTCTTCAAGTGCGAGAACTTTCAGAAGGCCGGAGCCTTCAAGGTCCGCGGCGCGTCCAACGCAGTCTTCGGACTGGATGCGCAGACGGCAGAGACGGGGGTTGCCACGCACTCGTCCGGCAATCATGCCCTGTCGCTCAGTTATGCGGCGGGCCAGCGCGGCATTCCGGTCACGGTCGTGATGCCGCGTACCGCGCCCGATGCCAAGAAGGCCGCGGTGCGGGGCTATGGCGGAACAGTCGTCGAATGCGAGCCGAGCACTTCCTCGCGCGAAGAAGTATTCGCTGAGGTGGTGGCCCGGTCGGGTGCCGACTTCGTGCATCCCTATAACGACCACCGGGTGATTGCCGGCCAGGCGACCTGTTCGAAGGAACTGGTCGATGAGGTCAATGACCTCGATGCGGTTGTCGCACCGATTGGCGGCGGCGGCATGATATCGGGTTCGTGTCTGACCTTGTCGAACATCGCTCCGAACACCAAGATCTATGCAGCCGAGCCGCTCAATGCCGACGATGCCTGGCGGTCCTTCAAGGCAGGACACATAATCGCCGACGATGCGCCGCAGACCGTGGCGGATGGCCTGAAAGTGCCGCTCAAGGAACTCACCTGGCATTTCGTGTCGAACCACGTAGAGGACATTCTGCTGGCCACGGAGCAGGAGATCATCGACGCCATGTACCTGACGTGGCAGCGCATGAAAATCGTGATCGAGCCTTCCAGTGCCGTGCCATTGGCGGTCATTTTGAAGAACCGTGAGGTTTTTGCCGGAAAACGCGTCGGTATCATCATCACCGGCGGCAATGTCGATCTCAACAAGTTGCCCTGGATGCAGACCTGAAACTGCATCGGCCTTAATTCGAAGGGAGTATTGTTATGAATATCATGACCAAGTTTGATGAACTCGAAGTCGGCTACAACGTTCCGGCCTCTGTCGGGATGGACGAGGCCGATATCCAGACGCCGTGTCTGGTGGTCGATCTCGATGCGCTCGAGCGCAACATCACGAAGATGGGCGATTTTGCCAAACAGATGGGCGTGCGCCATCGCGTTCACGGCAAGATGCACAAGTCCGTCGATGTGGCATTGTTGCAGGAAAAGCTGGGCAACAGCTGCGGCGTATGCTGCCAGAAGGTCAGCGAGGCTGAGAGTTTTGCCCGCGGCGGCATCAAGGATGTGCTGGTCTCGAACCAGGTCCGTGACCCGGCCAAGATCGACAGGCTCGCCCGGCTTCCGAATCTGGGTGCGCGCACTATTTGCTGCGTCGACGACATCTCCAACGTGGCTGAACTGTCGGCGGCGGCGGTCAAGCATGGCACCCAGATCGAGTGCCTGGTGGAAATCGACTGTGGTGCCGGGCGTTGCGGTGTCACCACGACGCCAGACGTGGTGGCGATCGCCAAGGCAATCGATGCGGCCGAAGGGCTGAAGTATGCCGGTATTCAGGCCTATCAGGGCGCGATGCAGCACATCGATGACTACAGCGAACGCAAGGCCAAGATCGACGTCGCGGTTGCGATGGTCAAGGATGCCGTCGAGGCGTTGAAATCGGAGGGACTTGAATGCGACATCGTTGGCGGCGGCGGCACCGGTTCCTACTATTTTGAAGGTAACTCGGGCGTCTTCAACGAGCTGCAGTGCGGTTCATATGCCTTCATGGATGCCGATTACGGCCGCATCCTGGACAAGGACGGCAACCGCATCGACCAGGGCGAATGGGAAAACGCCCTGTTCATCCTCACCTCCGTCATGTCCCACGCCAAGGTCGACAAGGCGATATGCGACGCCGGCCTCAAGGCGCAAAGCGTCGACAGCGGACTGCCCGTCGTCTTCGGGCGTGACGATGTGGAATACGTCAAATGCTCCGACGAGCACGGAGTCATCATGGACCCCGAAGGTCACCTCAAGGTCAACGACAAGCTTAAGCTCGTTCCCGGCCATTGCGACCCGACCTGCAACGTGCATGACTGGTATGTCGGCGTGCGCAACGGCAAGGTTGAAAAACTCTGGCCGATTACCGCACGCGGCCTGGCTTACTAAGGGACCTCAGTTCATGCTTATCGTCTCAGAAGAGACCTGCAAGGAGGTTGTCGGCCGTGCCGACGCCTTCACCGCCGTTGAAGCGGTATTTGCTGCCATGGCCAAAGGCGATGCCTACAATTTTCCGGTCATCCGGGAGGCCATAGGGCATGCCGACGCGCTTTACGGGTTCAAGTCAGGCTTTGATCGAGCTGGTCTGACCCTGGGCCTAAAGTCCGGCGGCTACTGGCCGGGGAACATGGCGAAGGGCCTGACAAATCATCAGTCCACGGTCTTTCTTTTCGACCCGGACTCGGGCCAGCTGCAGGCCCTGGTCGGCGGCAACTATCTGACGGCCGTGCGCACGGCGGCGGCAAGTTCCATATCGATCGCTCATCTGGCGCGCAAAGATGCCAGGGTGCTCGGAATGGTAGGGGCCGGACATCAGGCAGGCTTCCAGCTTCGTGCGGCAGCGGAGCAAAGAGACTTCGAGAAGGTGGTGGCGTGGAATTTTCATCCCGACATGCTGCCGGGCCTGGCAGCGGTTGCGGAAGACATAGGATTGCCCTTCGAGGCGACCGACCGCGAACAACTGGGTGCCGAGGCCGACGTCATCATTTCGATTACCTCAGCCCATGAACCGCTGATGATGAAGGACTGGATCAAACCCGGCACCCACATTGCGTGCATGGGAACAGACACAAAAGGCAAGCAGGAGGTTGATCCGGCCCTGGTCGCTGCGGCGACAGTCTTTACCGACGAGATTGCCCAGTCCGTCACGATCGGTGAGGCGCAACATGCGATAGCAAGCGGTCTGATGGGCGAGGATGCTATCACGCCCATTGGCGATGTGATCAACGGCGTGCACGCCGGGCGCCGTTCCGATGACGAGATTACACTGTTCGATGGCACCGGTGTCGGGTTGCAGGATCTTGCAGTGGCGTCGGTTGCCGCCCGGCTTGCGGAGGCTCAGGGCAAGGCGCAGGTCGTTGGTCTTTGAGCGGGAACTTTTGCGGCACGTGCCGTAACCCGGAAGCACGACAGTGCGTCATTGTTGTTTGAACCGAATTCGATTGCGCAAGGCCGGCGACTGGTTCTAGTCGGCGGAGGTTGCCCCCGACAACGGTATCGTGGTCTCCTCGCCGTCGACAAAAGACTGGATGGACGTTATCTGACCGTCCTCGAAAGTGAGAAGCCGGTCGCAGTTTGCGATCCACTTCAGATCGTGTGTCGTAACGATGACGGTCTTGCCCAGCGCCTTGAACTCGGGAATGAGTTCTTCAAAGAAGTATCGTCTGTGCTCGGGGTCCTGATCGGCAACAAACTCGTCGAGCAAAATAATGTCGCGGTTCTCGAGAGCGGCAACCGCCAACGCCAGCCTGCGTTTCTGCCCTGCGGAGAGGTCGACACGCGTGAACTCGTTGTTTTCAATCCTGGTCATGTCGGCGAGATGGACCTTGGTCAGCATCTTTTCGGCGTCGGCCTCATCGATGTCGTAGAGGCCATAGAGTTTCCGAAACAAGTGGAAGTCCGTGAAAACGGTCGAGAACAAGGCCCGGTACTGTTCCATCTGATCGATCTGGATCGGGGTGCCGTTGATCTTGAGATCTCCTTCAACCGGTTCGAGAAGCCCTGTCAGCACAGAAAGAAAGGTGGTCTTTCCCGACCCGTTCTCTCCGACAATGAACACGGTTTCTCCACGATTGATCGAAAAATCCAACGGGCCAAGCTGGAACGTGCTTTCCTCCCGTGCGGTGTGCGTGGCGATCACATTGGTCAGTTCGATGGTGTCAAAGGCAAGGGCGTCATCACTGTCCGACTGGGGCGCATCGACGAATTCGACAAGCTTCTTCTGCAGTTCCATTACCCGGATGAAACAGACCCTGGCGTGAATGTAGGCAGGATATTTGGTTACGATGGCTTCGAACGGGGTCAGCGAAAACAGAACCACCGTGATGATCTGGAAGACGGTGGTAGCGGTTTGGTCGGTCAGGTGCGGGACCAGAAATATGACTGTTCCGAACAAAGCGAATTTCAGAGCCTGAACGACAATTTCACCGATCGAATACCGGGTTGCCACGAACAGTTGCGCTGTGCGTGCATCTTCCACGACTTCTTCGACGTCATTCATCAGGTCGCGCCTGCGCGGCTTGTGGAGCCTGAGCTGACGAAAGCCCGATATGGCGTCAGAAACACGCTCGAAATATTTTATTTCAAGCAAACGAATGTTTTCTGCCCCGGCCTCCGCTGCTTTTCTTTGCACGTAGTAGCCCATGCAGCCACCCAACATGACAAAAATGGCGAAGACGCCCGCGATTGTGGACAGGAAGAACATTTGAGGAATTGCTATGCACAGGAAAATCAGCGACGGCAGGGTGTCGAGAACCTGGCCGCTGAACTGCGAAAGCGACGTCACATCCTGGGTCATGATCTGGTAAAGTGTGCCGTGCCCCTCACGCTGCAGCAGGTTTGGCTGTGCTTTCAACAGGTTTCTGGTCAGCCGCAGCCGGAGTTTGCGGACGAGCTTGCCAACCAGTTTTTGGGCAAGGACATGGTAATAGAACGTCGACAACAGGAAGAGCAGAAACATTACGAGGAAAACCGGCAACCAGAAGGTCAGCGAGTTGTCGGTGCCAACAGCCGCGGCCGATTCGTTGATCGCCCACATGATTCCGTCCCGCGAAAGTCCGGCGACGACGGCGACGACAACGACGCTGTATTTCAAGGGCGATGCGGTTTGCCAAAGGAATGCAATTAACTTGCCGAGCACTGGATTCCCTCAAGACTGCTGATGCCGAACAGCTCCGATGCTGTCCTTAATTCGAACCGCGCTGGCGTAGTACAGGTGCAGGAAATTTGCAATGAATCATCAATCCAGACAGGGCCACTGGTTCTCGACAGACCCCGGAGCGGGTTTTCCAGCGCATCACCGCAACGACGGCCTGTTCGGTCTCTCCAGCATTTCACCCCGGTTGATACATTTTTTGATGCTTCATAACAATAGCGCCATGTCCGGGTGCCCCCGGCGGTTTCAATACGCCTGTCGCGGTGGGCCGTTTCGGTGCGCATTGGCGTGGCGATCTGTCTGAGAAATCCTCCTGCAATGCGCGCGCTGCCATGCGGTTGAGCGAGCGGCGAAGGCGCCAAGCAAGATCTCGATTCTCGCGGTTTCCTCACCGGGCGTTATCCTGGGTCCCGAGAACCTCTATTCCGATGCCATGATCGCACGGCGCGAACGGCAATTCTGTTGGGATGGATGGTTTTTGGACAGCCTCTTGGGTCATACTCTCGGCGGGGGCTCCGGGCACGATCATGAGCTCGACGGTGTGGATGGCCGGCCGGCAGCGCAGGAAATCATTTCTTTTCTCAAGACCCTCTACTAAGTGTTGGAATCCGAAACCTCGTTTTTTCAATAACAAGTGGTAACAGCATGACAACCAAGAATCGCACGGACACTCATGTTGTCTGTTTTGCAGGGTCCCTGGATACCGATCTGTTACCCCACTTCCTTGCGCATTACAGACATCTGGGCGCCTGCGCGTTTCACTTCGTTCTCCACGGCGACTTCTCATCGGAGGCGATTTCCTTCCTGACGGACCAGAACGACGTGACGATCGAAGACCGGGTTTACGAGCCCTACGGAGATTTTCTCCAGAGCCGCTGTGTCAACAACGTCCTTCTTAAGCTTCTCGGAAAGTGGGTCTTTCATGTGGATGTCGACGAGTTTGTGGAGTTACCGTACCGTACGACCGGCAGGACGATAGCGGCGCTCCAGGTCTTTGGCTGCGACGCACTTCCCGCTTACATGCTGCAAAGGGTTTCTGCAGACGGCAGCCTTGCGGCGCTGTCTCCGGACCAGGAAATCTGGGACGTGTTTCCGAAGGCGGAATTCAATCTCAGCGAACGGATGGGTGTCGACAGGGCAATCTGGAAATCAAAGTTCCCCTTGTTTTTGGTGGGCGAGAGAACGGCCAGGAAGCGCGGCAATCATCTGCCTCCAAATGACTGGCCAGCCGAACGCGCCCCGCTGCGTGCGGTCGTGCATCATTTCAAGTGGCGCAAAACTCTGCTGGAAAGCCTTGAGAGAGAACGGAAAAAGGAATCCGGTACGCATGAATACGAAGCGTACAACGCGTGGCTGTCCGGTCACGACAATCTCGTTCCGGTCGAGAACGCCCGACGCCTGACACGAGAAGACCTTTTCGCGATAGGCCTGCTGACGCGAGCGGACCGGCAAAACCTGAAGGTCTACTCCTTGCTCCGACAGATCAGAAGCGCACGCGATTCCGAGAGTTTTCCGAGCCCGACGCTGCAACGAAAGGCTGAACGCCTTTTTGAGTCGCGTACAGGTGGAAATGCAATGGTTGGTGGCCGGGATGCGGTTTCGCCGCAAGGTCTGTTTGCCAGGCCGGGCAGGATCTGTTTCGTCAGTTTTGAACTTGTCGGTCCCACAAACACCGGTGGAATCGGAACGGCCATTTCTGCGCTTGCCGAGGCGCTGAGCGCGTTTGGCCACGATGTCCATGTGCTGTTCTGCCCGCACACAGGGCACAGCTCGCTTCACGAACTATGGCACGAGATGTGGAATTCACGTGGTGTTACCTTGCACTATCTGCCGCACCGTACATCCACGGAAACACCCGAACCGCCACGTGAACAGGTTTGCCGCGAAATCTCACGCTATCTGTCAGGTCATTCCTTCGATCTGATCCACTTTCACGAGAATGGCGGGATCGGGAGTCATGTCGCGCAATTGAGCAAATCGTCCGCCGGCTTTGCGAAGACAAAGATCTGCGTTAGCGCTCATGGTCCGCAGGCCTGGCACAAACAAGGCAATCTCGATACCTGGTGGCAAAGCGAAAACGATATTGCCGAATTTGAAATGTCGATGATGCGTTCGGCCGATCTGGTGCTCTCCCCCAGCCAATATATGCTCGATTGGATCGCTGAAAACATGATCGAGCTTACAAATGGCGTTGTCGTCCGGAACGTATTGCCGGGGAGTTCAAGGGTGTTCCGACAGGAGGATCGTGCGCACCGGCTTGTCGATGAGATCGTTTTTTTTGGGCGGCTCGAAACCCGGAAAGGCCTTGATCGGTTCCTGAAGGCGATTGAGCTCCTCAAGGAGGTCGACACACCGCAATTTGCCCTGACGTTTTTGGGTCGTGTGGCCAATCAAGAACATGCCCTTCAGATAGAGGAGGTCTGCAGGAAACACGGCATCACGTATGAAATCATATCAAATCTGGGCACGGTCGAGGCAGTCAACTACCTGAGGTGTGCCAATTGCGTTGTCGTGATTCCATCTCGTTTGGACAATCTGCCGTACACGGTTTACGAGTGCCTGGAGAATGGTGTTCCCGTCATAACGTCGTCGATCGGGGGGATACCCGAACTCGTGCCTGCGGATGAACGGACAAATGTTCTTCGGGCCGACGAGCCCGGACAGTTGGCCGAGGCACTGGCGCAGTTGCTTGCAGATGGCGTGTCTCCTGGTTCCCTGGCATTCGATCCAGCCCTGGTGGAGCTCGAAAACATTGCTGTACATTCCCGGCTTGTCGAAGAAGCGGCCGCCGCTGAAACACCGATCCCGGACCTTTCCGACGTTACAGTGATCGTCTACGGAGATGAGGCAAGCGGTATCTCAGATCTGTTCGTCGAACGCCTGAATACATGGGCTGCCGACGGCGTCGGCAGGTTCCTGTTACCGCCTCACATGAATGCCGATCTTGTCGATGTTTCAGATGCAAGCCCCGAGGTGCGAACATATCCGGGTGATGGCGACGGTTTTCTGGCCGACGTCGGCGCGTTGACCCAAAACCGTTCGATTGTGTACTGCCACACTCAAGTCGTTGCCGACGAGCACGCGTTGCGGAACATGATCGTCATGCTCAGGTCCACGAAGGTCGATGCGGTTGTTGCGGGCTACCGATTTGGAGTGCTGGACCTGGCGGGGGCATCCGTGACAGAAAGCTCCGACGAGATTCTGCCGCTGGCCTTGGCGCGAAGTTCGGCCGCAGGCCAGAACATATTCGGCACCGGTCTTTTTGCGGTCGAACTGGGAGATGTGGAAGATATACAGCTGATGAACCTGACCGACGGGGACAGGGAGTTTTTTCACTGGAAGGTTCTGAACCAGGTTGCCGCAAGCGGAGGCGAAATTCTGGCGATCCCCAGTTCCCAGGCGACCAGGATCGTCTCGCCGTCGGAAGATTGGGGCACCCGGATGACAAGGGGGCACTGGAACGACCTCTTGCACCCATGGACCAGAAGGGTGCAGGCGAACATGCGGCCGGCAATCTATCTGGCCGCCGAACGGCAGGCGGTCCGGACATCGGATGTCGATCACCTGCGGAATTTTCTCAACCATGAACACCAGCGCAGCCTGACCGATGAAGACACCTGGCTGCTGCTGGTCAAGGAGAACAACTGGTTGGCGGACATGTTCCGTTACGACTACGCCCCGGATATCAAGCTTGTTTCCGACGTTTTCAAAGACACATTCCTCGGTCGCGCATTTCGGCGGCCGGGTATTCTGCGAAACGTCCTAATCAAGATGTTCGGCAGATCCGGATAGCGAATGGGAGTTCACAGGTGAGGTTCATTGGGGCGGACGCGTGCAAACTCGAGATGTAAATCAGGAATCTCCGACCGTTGATGGATATCATGTGTTCTGGTTCGCGGTTCTTTTCCTTGTTGGCGTTCTGCCCGCACTGATCAATGGTTTTCCACTCTATCAAAACGACTCCGGTAGCTACAGCGGAGCGCATGCGATTGCGACCGGCATTCGTTCTGTCATGCCTGGACTTCTCGCAAAGCCCCTCTTTCCGTTGCTGGGTTCGTGGGCGCTCGCGTTTGTCAATGCTGCATTTGTCAGTCTCGTGGTCGTCAGGTTTTCCACCGTGGCGCTGCCGCATGTGCCGATGGGATTGGTCGTTCTCGGAGTCTTTGCGGCGGGAACGCCGTTTTTCAGCTCGTCGATCATGCCCGACATGTGGATATCGCTCGCTTATCTGACCTTGCTCTTGTTGCTCATTCGGTTTTCATGGATCGATTTTACGCTCTGTGTCATTGCCGTGATGGGCCACGGTTTGAACCCGTATATCTTTGCATCCACATTGATCCTGGCCATCCTGTTCCTTCGCGGATCAAGGGGTCGGGCCGCGAAACTGATTGTCACAATTCTGTTCAGTTCGATCCTGCTTGAGGGCGGGATCAGTTACCTCGGGCGTGGTGAACTTTTTCCTGCGAAGATCGGCGCGGCGGTTGTGGCGTCAAAAGTCATCAACGATGTGCCCGAAGCCTACGATCGCTTCTGTGACCGGTTTGCGGAAGAGAAAATCTGCAGGTTGAGGACCAAGGTTGATGCCCGCCGCTCTCTTCGGGTCGACAAATTCGACCAGTATCTCTGGGATGCCGACCTGCTGTCGCGGCAAGGGCCGCAAGATGACACTTTGACCTGGAATGAGTTCAATGCCGCGGGGATCAAGCTGGGCTTGTTTGTTCTAAGGAATTATCCGGTCGAGTATGTGAAAAAATCTCTGTCGGAGTTTCCAAGAATGTTCCGTGGAAACGGATGCCTCTCGGAAGGGTCCGGATATGGGAACATCTTGCCGGAGGCCTGGCGGGAGGTTGGCGTTCTCAACACCGACGACGTCCGTTCGCTGGCGCGGCGCGGCGTTTATGAAGGCGCGACCCTCTGTTCTGTGCTGTCGTGGCTGAGGTTCGTAACGTATATCTCGGCAATGGTTGCGGCGTTGTACATTCTTGTCTTTCGGTCGGGAGCGCTGCGTTTTCAGGTGCTTGTTCTTTTCGCTGCCATATGGGTAAACGACACCGGCTATTTGTTCACGTCCGGATGGGTGCCGCGGTATCATGACCGGATACTCTTGCTGGCGGCGACAATCGTTCTGTTGCTGATCAATCACCTTTCCGGCCGGCGCAAGCATGACAAGATTTGATCCAGGCCTGGATATCTCAGAGGATCGCGGGATCATGAACACAGAAACGGTCTAGGGGTCCGCATCCCCGGTTCCGCGATCGCGGCTGTGCGTCAAGCTCACCTTGAGATCCAGTATGCTGCCCAGAAAGCCGGCGAATATGGCCTGTACCCCGAAGGCCATTGTCGTGACCGATGGCACGACAATACGCATCATCCAGCTGTAGTTGAGCTGACTGAAGGATGTGTTGCCCCAAATGTAGACGGCATAAACCAGTCCCGCGGCTCCGACGAAAAAGAATGCAGCCCCCAGGATAACCACGAACTCGAGGCGCAGGTAGGGTTGGATCAGACGGGAACCGGAGGTTGCCGGCAGCAGTCCCGTTTTCACCGCATATTGTTGCGCCAGCAAATAGAACAGTACGATCTGTCCGCTAACGACGATCGCGCCCATGGCGACAACCAGCGTGTGGACATCAAACACAATCGACCCCAGCTGAAGGGGGCCGGGTAGAATAGCGATCATGGCGATCAGGCCCAATGCCATGAGCCCAAGGCCGGGATAGAGAAACAGCCAGCGCGGGGCGTACATCAGCAGAAATCTCAAATGACGCCAACCATCGCGCCAGGTGCGCAGATGTGGTGGACGGTTGCGTCCGTCAGGGCTGAGAGTCGTGGGAACTTCGGCTATCGAGAAGCCTTTCAGAACCGATTTCACGACCATCTCAGAGGCAAATTCCATGCCCGTCGTCTGCAGACCCAATTCGTGAAAAGCCTGACGGCGGATACCTCTCAGACCGCAGTGGAAATCGGTGATGTTGCTGCGAAAAAATATCCTGCCGATCAAGCTCAGAACGGGGTTGCCAAGATAGCGATGCAGGAATGGCATGGCTCCCGGTGCGATGCCGCCCTGGAACCGATTGCCCATAACGAGGTCGTTGCCGTCTTCGAGCGCTTCGACAAAGCCTGAAAGGTCGGAGAAGTCGTAAGAATCGTCACTGTCGCCGATTATGACGAAGCGTCCGCGGGCCGCGTCAATGCCCGCGGCGATGGCGGCGCCGTATCCCTTTGTGGTTACCTCGACAACGCGGGCGCCGGCATTTTTTCCGATTTCCTGACTGCCGTCGGTGCTGCCATTGTCGGCAACGACGACTTCGCCCGATATACCGCTTGCTTCGATAAACGCATTTGCTTTGGAAATGCAGATGCCAAGCGTTCGGGCTTCGTCCAGACACGGCATGACAATCGATAATTCGAGTGCATCACGTGCACGGGCATTTCCTCCGGCACTGGTTTGTGACAAGTCGACTTCCTGACAATGGCCGGATTTTGCATGCATGACAGCGCGTAGGGTCCGGAATTTTGAGTGTCATTATGGCCGCTTAGCATACAGACACCGACCCGCGGTGCAATCGCGCAATTGTCGGGCGATCGCGGCTGGAGGTAATTTCGGCTGTCCAGCAAGCGGCAGATTGAGGCCTGTGTTTGACTTGTTGGGAGCGTCTGTTAAGACAACCGCTTCTGAAAACAAAGGTGTTGCAATGCAGTTATTTTACATCGTGGATTCCCTTTCGACGGCCTCCGAAGAGTTCGATGGTGAAACCATTGTGATTCAGTTCAAGGTCGGCACCTACTCTGTTTTTTCCGGAAGCGGAACCCAGATCTTTTCGATGCTGGCAAAGCCTTGCAGCGTGGCGGCAATCACATCTGCGGTCGTGGAAGGCAGCGGTGCGGATCCAGCGACTGTCGGCAAAGATGTAGCGGCATTCATAAGCTCTCTTTCTGATGCGAAGATCATTGTCGCGACCGACCAGATGGACAACGCAACCCCGTTGGAGTTTTCGGGTGATTTCACGACACCGGTGATGGAAACGTTCGAAGACCTGGCCGACATGATGCTGGTCGATCCGGTTCATGAAGTGGATATCGATAAAGGCTGGCCGAAGCAGGCGACTTGACTCAAGGACGCCTCGATATGTCATGTTCTTTGAACTACAACGACGTGTTGCGTCAGATCTTTGTCGACGTTCAGGCCTATCGTGCCGTTGAACGCCGTGTTCGAAATCTGAAGTTCGGGCCCATCTCCCTTTCCCTGTCTGTTGTCGGCGAACCGATGGAAGCGGCGATCATGCCGACCATAGAACATGCCGAGAATGGTGCCGGTGGCGGCGTGCCGATCCAGGTGACGGACTTCGAAGGGAACGAGCCTGCCCTCGTGACGAAACTTGCCGAAAGTTTTCCCTCGGATTTTCAACAGGTGAACTTGCAGTCTGGGTCAAGGATGGCCGCAAGCTGGGATTCGTTGCCCCGGTTTTTTGAAATGTATCACGCAGAGTCCCATGCAGGCATGATGTTCCTGTCACAGCGCTCGTTGATGCCGGGCTGGGAGTGGGCGTCGCCTCTGAAGCGCATTCTACACTGGATGACCGTGCAGACGCCCTACGTCGTGGTCCACGGGGCAAGTCTTCAATTCGAAGATGCCGGACTGCTGCTTGTCGGCCATAGTGGTGCGGGAAAGTCGACAACCACTGCACGCGCCCTGACGGAAGGCTTCATCAGCGCGGGTGATGATATGTTGCTGGTGGATGTGGACGGTTCACGTCCGACAGCGCATGCTCTTTATGACGCCATCAAGGTCAATGCTGCAATGGCACGGGATCTGTCGCTGCGAGGGCAGATAACCTGGCGCGACGTGGAGAGCCATGGCGGGAAGAAGTTTTGTAAAATCAGCGAATTGGCGAAGGGATCCCTGGTGAGCGCACTTGGTTTGAACGCCATACTGGTCCCTCAGGTGGTTGACAGTTCTGCAAGTCGGATCGTGCCCGGCGTGGCGATGGATGCATTGCGGGTTCTGGCGCCGTCGACCATGAACATATTGCGTGGCGGAGAGCAGAAGACGTTGGCCAAGCTGGCAAAAATTACGCGATCGCTGCCCACCTACCGGCTGGAGTTAGGAAGCAACCCGGTTCAACTCGTCGATCTGTTGCGCCAGTTTTGCCGTGATCTGGGCACATGAATCCGGCGACGGTTTCAGTAATAATTCCGTGCGCGGGCATGGCCAATTTCCTGACTGACGCCGTTGACTCAGTTCTTCGCCAGGATCATCCGATCCATGAAATTCTGATTGTTCATCCTGCCGGTGACGTCGAAACGGCTCTAGTGGGTCAACAATACGTCAGGCGAGGCGCCCCGGTCGTCCTGTTGGAAGGGCCGGAGTCGGGGCCGGGACCGGTTCGTAATGTAGGGCTGGCACATGCTACGGGAGAGGTTATTGCATTCCTGGATGCAGACGACTTGTGGCCTGCCGGAAAAGTTTCGATGCAGTTGGATCGTCTGGCAATGGAACCGCAGGTGGATGCCGTCGGCGGCCTGGCAGTGCATTTCGAGTTCCTCGACAAATGTGAATTGAAACCGACAGCCGATCCCGGCAACGTGGTCGGCGTGTCGTCGGTGTTGGGAATGATGATTTTTCGCCGGACGATATTTGATAAGATTGGTGGATTCGACGAAGACTTTCTCTATGCCGAAGATATCGACCTTTTCCTGCGGATGCGCGATTTCGGCGTTTCCTCTACAATTTTGGACGCAACGACCCTGTACTATCGGCGGCACGGCAATTCGATGATGTTGGCAGACAATCCGCGCAAAAGAACTGACTTGATGCTGGCGACCATGAAGTCGGTCCGGCGCCGGCGTCAGATCGGACTGCCGCCCGCGGACAAGCAGATGTTGACGGGCGACCTTGAATCCTGGCCGAGGGATCGACCGTGACCCGTGCGTGCGATCTTCAATTGCGTCTGTTGCCGGTTGGCCGCCTCGCCGGTCGGGGTGCCACGTCCGCCGACGCACCCTGTGCTGGGCCCCACCGATGAACCAGAACAGTTTTTCGGTGGTGATGCCGTGCTCGGAAATGGCCCATTTTCTACTTTTTGCGGTGAGGTCCATCCTGCGTCAGGGCGTGCCTGTTCGAGAGATTATTGTTGTGCATCCCGAGACAGACCTCGAAACGGCTGCGGTGGGGCGTGATCTTGCGTTGCAGGGTGCCCCGGTCGCGGTCATCGAAGGACCTGACACCGGGCCGGGGCCGTCACGCAACATCGGGCTGGCGCGGGCAAGCGGTGAGGTTATTGCCTTCCTGGACGCCGACGACATTTGGCCGAAGGACAAACTGACGCTGCAGCTGGACCGGCTTTCCCTTTCGCCTACCGTGGATGCGGTCGGCGGTCTGACGACCCGGTTCGATGTTCTGGACGACGTTGCATTGGAACCCGCAGCCGATGCCGCGATTGCAACTGCCCTGTTCCCTGTTGTGGGAATGATGATCTTTCGGCCCAGCATGCTCGAAAAGATTGGAGGGTTTGACGAAGATTTCTACTATGCTGAGGACTTCGACCTTTTCATGAAGATGCGTGACTTGGACGTGCCGCTGGCGGTGCTGGATGCGCCGACGCTCTTCTACCGACGGCACGCCAATTCGATGATGACTGCGAGGGATCCCAGAATGAAGTCCGACTTTCGCCTTGCCGCGCCAAAATCGATTCGCCGACGCCGTCAGCCCGGGCTACAACCCGCGACCGGTCAATTACTGACAGGGAATCTCGAACAATGGCCACATAATCCATTATGACTGCCACTCGGTCTGCCGCATTTGCATCGGGATAATTCGAAAGATGGGCAAGCGTAGCGTTTCGGTCATAATCCCCTGTGCCGGCATGGCACATTTTCTTCCCAATGCTGTTGGTTCGATACAACGCCAGGACGTGCCGGTGCAGGAGATTCTAGTTATTCACCCGTTGCATGACAATGACACGGCTGTGGCCGGGCGTGACCTCGCTTCCCAGGGCGCCCCGGTCGTTGTGATTGAGGGACCAGATAATGGACCGGGGCCGGCACGCAACGCCGGGCTGGCGCAGGCAACTGGTGAGGTTATCGCCTTCTTGGACGCCGACGACCTATGGCCGGAGGACAAATTGGCGCTGCAGATGGAACGGTTGGCCCGCTCACCTAATGTCGATGCGGTCGGTGGCCTAACGACGCGGTTCGAAGCCCTGGACGAAATCGCATTGGAACCCGAGCAAGGCACTGCGATTGCCACTGATCTGGCCCCGGCTTCCGGCATGATGATCTGCCGGCGTAGTATGTTCGAAAGAATTGGAGGGTTTGACGAAGACCTGTTTTATGGCGAGGACATCGATCTCTTCTTGAGAATGCGTGACCTGGATATAGCGCTGGCAGTGTTGGATGCGCCGATGCTCTATTACCGGCGGCATGCAAATTCAATGATGACTGCGGGACACCCAAGAATGAAGTCCGACTTTCGCCTTGCTGCTCTGAAATCGGTTCGCCGACGCCGACAGCTCGGACTGCCGCCGGCGACCGGTCAGATATTGACAGACGATCTCGAACAATGGCCTGATAAACCATAATGATTTCCACTCGGCCTGCCTCATTTGCAACGGAGTAACTCGAAGGATGGGCAAGCCTAGCGTTTCGGTCATTATCCCCTGTGCGGGTATGGCGCATTTTCTTCCCAATGCTGTTGGCTCGATACAACGCCAGGACGAGCAGGTCGATGAAATTCTTATCGCCCACCCGGCGCATGACAACGACACGGCTGAGATGGTTCGTAAACTTGCTGGAGATGGCGTCCCCGTCGTTTCGTTGGAGGCGCCGGACGAGGGGCCAGGACCGGTGCGTAACGTGGGGTTGGAACGAGCTTGCGGAGACGTAATCGCCTTTCTGGATGCAGACGATCTTTGGTCGGCGGACAAACTATCGACGCAGCTGGAGCGTCTGAGCATGGCCCCCCATGTGGATGCCGTGGGAGGCATGACCGTGCAGTTCGATGTCCTTGATAAAGAGGCGCTGGCGCCTGCGGACAACTCCAATACAAATACCGACTTGTTCCCCGTCGTCGGAATGTTGATTTGCCGGCGCACGGTGTTCGACAAGATTGGCCCCTTCGACGACGATCTTCTCTATTCGGAGGACCTGGATATGCATCTGCGGATGCGTGACTTCGACATTCCTGTGGCGGTGTTGGATGTTCCGTTGCTGTATTGGAGGCAACACGACGAGTCGATGACGTCCTTGCCTGACCCCAGAAGATACACGGATATTCGCATTACCATGCTGAAATCAATTCGACGACGTCGGCAACTGGGGCTGCCACCGACAGATCGCCAGGTCTTGACCGGTTATGTGGAACCGTGGCCGAGGACGTCCTCATGATTTCCGTGATCATTCCCGCATTCAATGCATGCAGGACCATCGGTGAGACGGTCGAGAGCATTCTGCGACAGACCCTGCCACCCGACGAGGTTATCGTTGTCGACGATGGATCGACCGATGGTACGGGCAATCACCCGGTTCTAACATCGAGCATTGTAAGGGTTTGCCGCCAGGAAAATGCCGGGGCCGCCGCCGCTCTAAACCGGGGGCTATCAGAGGTGAAAGGGGATGTCCTCGGATTTTTGGACGCCGATGACCTTTGGTGCCCCAGGAAACTCGAATGGCAGACCGCGGTCCTGGAGCGGGATCCGTCGCTGTCTGGAGTGTCCGGCCACTTCGAGTCGTTTGCCTGTCCGACGTCAACGGCCGCCGAACAGGCGTGCTGGTCAATCCCTGCGACGCCACAGGAAGGTTGGATTCAAGGTGCCCTGTTGATGCGAAGTGATGCCGCCGCCAGAGTCGGCACCTTTCCGGAAGGCATTTCCGCCGGTTACAATGTCGACTGGATCGCCCGCATGCGGGACCTAGGCGAGCGTGTCGCGATGGTGCCGCAGGTTGTCCTGCACCGCCGAATTCATTCCGGGTCGTTGTCGCACCGCAGCGCGGAACGCGATTCCGGCTATCTGAAAATTGCCAGGATGGCGCTTGAACGCCGCCGCAAGGGACTATTGCCGCATGAGTGATTTCGATCCGGAAGCCATGTGGCCGACTGGAACCATGCGGCTGTTGCTTCAAGCGGCATTTCACAAAGACCACGACATCGCGCGTCAGGCGTGGACGGCCTGGGAGGAAGAAACCGATTTCGACGAGGCCGGCTGGTCTGAGATGCGACTTTGCGCGGTCATTGCGCGCCGGCTCGATGAGCTCGGCGTGTCGGCAAGAAACATGCCCAGAATTAGCGGCATCCGAAGGTATATCTGGGCCAAAAGCAGTTCGGTTCTGAATGCGGCGATCCCGGTGCTGGAGGCGCTCAAAGATGCCGGCGTTCCCGCCGTCATTCTAAAAGGCGGTGCGAGGCGCGTTCTAGGCGGTTCGGGGAGCGGTGAGCGACATATCCACGACGTCGATATACTTGTTCCGAAGTCGCGATTTGTCGAGGTTCTGGATCTGACCGAAGCCATCGGCTGGAACAATACATGGGGTGCATCGCGGGATTGGCTGGAGACGATGTTTACCTCGGCGCGTCACTCGATCAGCATCAGTCCCGATGGGAAACGCGAAGTCGATGTTCATATTCACTCGTTGCTGTTGAACAGATGCCCAGATCATGACGAACGGCTGCTGCGCAGAGTGCGGCAGGTGCCAATGGGCCAGCTCGATGTCCTTGTCCCCGGTCCGGAAGATCTGCTGATTACCGCGTGCGTCCACGGTCAACTATTCGATCCCGACGGGGCGCAGGACTGGGTGGGGGATGTCGTCGACGTGATTGCCTCCGGCTCAATCGACTGGCGGGTCGTCCTCGAAGAGGCCGAACGTCGCGACATCTGGGTCTATATTTATGTAGCCCTCGATTACATAGCCCGCGATCTTGGGCATGAAATTCCGGATTTTGTGCTCGACAAATCAAAAGACATGATTGCCCAGCCGTTCCTCGACGAGTATCTCGGCATGGCAAACTTCTGGGATGCGAAAACACGCGAGATCCGTGCCAGTTGGGGAGCGGCAACACAGGAGCGCGCCCGACGCTGGGCAGCCCGAGTGCATCCTGAACCCGATGGTGGCCGTACAGCCTTGCGCAAAAAAGGAAGCTGGAAGACTGTCCGGGAACGCGACGATCTCCAGTCGGCATATCGAATTGCCGTGCCAGAATGGACCCGCGCGGCTGCAGGCCATGTCACTCTCGAGGTCAAATGCAAAATCCGGCCGACGGTCGACGCCCAGACATTTGACATCGTCATAGCCTGTTTCGAATCGCACAAGGTCGAATTTTCAAGCCAGAGTGTCGACGTCAAAGACCACGCCGGCTGGTTCGGGCCGACTCTTCGATTGTCGATCCCGATCGAAACGACGATGCTTGCGGCCTACACCCTGCAGCAGGTCGAGATTCAGTTCCTCCAACCGGGCACACTCGCGCCCGCTCCTGTGGGCGTCCGATCGGTTGCCATACGCTGGTGTGCATAATGCCGCCGCCGATCGCCAGCAGACCGGTTCACCAGTTTGTAACGCGGGCATGGTGTGCGGTTGTCGGCGAAATTGGCAGATGTCCCCGGAATTCCACCAAATTCGCATAATGTAATTGTGACGGACGTGGTCGATGGCATAAGATGTGCGAAGTTGGCGTGGCGGCTGGACAGAAGATTGCCACAACGGCTTGCATTCCTTGTCGAAATGATCTTTCAACTATGCATGGATGCCGATCGGCGTTGAAGTGGCGTTCCTCAAGACCTGCAGCGCAAGAGTACGATGAGTGGTTGGGTTTTGAACAACCAATTAGATAAGAACAGTTGGGCTGCGAAATGAGCAAGATAGGAGTGGGACTGGTCGGTGTTGGCAATTGTGCCAGTTCACTTGTGCAGGGGCTCGCCTGTCATCGGACTGCCAATGGTGAGATGACTGGCGTTCCGTTTCCCGTTCTCTCCGGATATACAATCGGCGACATCGATGTGGTTTGCGCCTTCGATGTTGACCGCCGCAAAGTCGGCTACGATCTGGCGGACGCGATTTTTGCCGAACCAAACTGCACGACCCGATTCTTTCCCGGAGTACCCAAGAGCGGTGTTACCGTCGCACGTGGCCCCAATCTCGACGGCGTATCGGCAATGATGAGCTCGGCACCGCGGGGGTTTGAAGTGAGCGACGAGCCGGAACCCAGCAAAGGCGACGTCATCGATCAAATCCGGTCCTCGGGCGTGCAGGTGCTTGTCAACTACCTGCCGGTCGGCTCTCAATCGGCAAGCGAATTCTATGCCGAGTGTGCCCTTGAGGCCGGTGTCGCCTTCGTCAACGCGATTCCGGTTTTTCTTGGCAGCGACGACAGCTGGAACGCGAGGTTTGCCGACGCGGGCCTGCCCATTCTCGGCGACGACATTAAGGCACAGATGGGCGCCACGGTTGTCCAGCGTCACCTCTCGCACTTGTTTGACATGCGAGGCGCCAAATTGGATCGGGCCTATCAGCTTAATGTGGGCGGGAACACCGATTTCCTGAACATGCTGGACAGTAATCGATTGTCGTCCAAGCGCCATTCAAAAACAGAAGCCGTGCAATCCGCTCTTGAAGAGAGACTCGAAGACGACAACATTCGTGTCGGTCCGTCGGACTATGTGTCCTGGTTGGACGACCAGAAAGTTGCCTATATGAGGCTTGAAGGCCAGCTTTTTGGCGGTGTGCCGATGAACATGGAGATCCGGCTTGCGGTTGAAGATTCACCCAATGCTGCGGCAATGTCGTGCATTGCCATTCGGTGCGCCCGGATTGCACTGGACCGCGGCCTCTCTGGTGCTATAAGCGATGTATGTCCGTTCTTGTTCAAACATCCGCTGCAGCAGATGAACGACGAGCATGCCTACGAACGCCTGAAGCAGTTTGCAGATCTTGGGACCAGGACAGGCGAAACGGACGCCGTGTGAAATGAACGACCGTGCGCAACCATCCGCGCAGTCTTCCGGACATGCGATTATTACTGGCGGCAGCAGCGGTATCGGCTTGGAAATCGCAAAACAGCTTGCCGGAAAAGGCTTCTCCGTCAGCATTCTTGCCCGCGACCGGGATCGCCTTGCCGTTGCCAAATCGATCATCGAGAAATCCTGTGCGCAGGGAGCGGCAGTGGCCTGCCACTCTGTGGATGTGCGCGATTCGGCCGCTTGCTTGAATGGGGTGGAGCAATGCGTGAAACAGTTCGGAGTACCGAATTGGGCGGTCAGCTCGGCAGGGATCGTCGAACCTGGCGATATTCTGGGTTTGCCGGTTGAGATTTACGAACAACTCATGAGCACGAACTATTTCGGCAGCTTGTATTTTGCCCATGCGATTGCGCCCATAATGAGGGATGCCGGCGGCGGTCGATTGGTTTTTATTGCGTCCGGGGCTGCCCTGATCGGGCTGCACGGTTATTCGGCTTATGCGGCCTCAAAATTCGCGGTTAGAGGACTTGCCGAGTCCCTGCGCATTGAACTCAAACCTGCGGGTATTTCGGTGACGCTCGCCTATCCGCCCGACACCGAGACACCCCAATTCGCCGAGGAAGCGCCCAAACGATCCGAAGCAACCAACAAGATCGTTGGAAAGGGCGGACAAAGAAAACCGGCCGATATTGCCACGCTTATCGTCGAGGCGGCTCAACGTAAGCGATTCTCAGTGGCGCCCGGTTTCGTTCTGGGTGCATTGAATCCATTGCACAGCATCCTGGCGCCGGTTGCACGCAGTTATCAGGATCGGGTGGTTGCGGACACAAATCGGTCGAAATCGAAAAAATAGAACACGATGCCGACAGAAAATACACTGCCTGAGCCTCTGATTCTGGCTGGGATGATTTGGAGTCTCTGGCTGGCGGGATGCGGTTTGCTCGCAATTCTGTCCCTGGTGCCGGCATCGTGTTCGAAGGCAAGGACGTTGTGGAGCCTGATGGCAAGCGAAGGCTTGATAGTCTTTGCGGCAACCACGCCCTTGCTGTTCGGATCAAGCATCGCTGTTGTTGCGTTTCTCCTGGCGGTGGTCCGGGTGGGTTGGGAAAGCGGATATGTCTATTCTTTGCGTCCGGCTGTGGCGGACGAAGACCGGGGCCGCCTCAAAATCGCTGCGGTTGTGTTAATTGGCACCATGGGTGTCGCCGGATGCATTCTTCCTGTCTGGATGTCGATGTCAGGCATTTCGGTCGTGTTCCTGGTATTGGTTTTCCGGGTGCTGGCTACCGAACTGGACACTACAGGTGTCGGTCGCGATGGTGTGCGAAGTCTGATCGATCTGGCAGTTTTTCCGGGACTTCCTGTCGCGGCATTCGCAGGCGTTGCGTCACAGGAAAACTGGCTGGGCATCCTTCTGATTGCATTCATTCTGGTTGAGACCTTTGACAGTTTTGCACTTTTGGGTGGACGCCTGTATGGGCGCCGGCCTCTGTTTCCGCGGACCAGTGCCAAGAAGACGATTGAGGGATTTGTCACAGGAATCCTGGCACTTGTAATTGTAACGCTGGTTTTGAACTGGTTCCTGGCACTCTTCACACTGCTTCAATGCATCGGCATCGCCATCGCGGTTGCCGGAGCGGCGGTTACCGGTGACTTTCTTGCGTCGCACGCAAAACGTGCTGCGGGTGTCAAGGATTATCCGGCAGTGCTGGCGGTGCAGGGCGGTCTGCTGGATATCATCGATGCCTGGCTCGTCACCGGTCCGGTCATCCTCACGTTGTTCTGGTTGTATGGCATCGTTTGATACCCGGCCTGTGTCAGGTATCGTCTGCAAGTCTGAATCCGCTGCTTTCGGGAACGATCAGATCACTTGGATGAAACGCTGCAAGGCCAACAAGACGATGATCGCGTATCCTGCTGCGAGGGCATCATCGAACATCACACCGAAGCCGTTATGAATACGTCTGTCGGCCCAGGCGACCGGCCACGGTTTGAGAATGTCAAAAAACCTGAACAGTGCAAAAGCGACAAGCCACCAGACGACATTTGCCGGGGCAAACATCAGGGTAACGGCCATCGCCCAAATTTCGTCCCAGACAATTGCACCGTGATCCTGTTTGCCCAGGGCGTCACCGGTCTTTTGACATATCCAGACGCCAATCACAAAGAGGACTGCGTAGAGGAGCCACTGTGAAATTTCGGGCAACTGGCTGACCAGATAGAACAGTGGGAAGCCAAGCAGCGATCCAACCGTTCCCGGCCAGAAGGGAGACAATCCGCTCCCGAAGCCCAGTGCCATCATGTGCTGGGGTCTGGAAAGCATGAAGTGTATGGTCGGTTGCGTCACGAATCACGGGTTATCCAAGAGAACGTTGTCGCGGTATAACACGGTTTTAGACATCAGAACGGGATCGGGCATTGGAAAGATGCGGTGTTTGTTTGTTACATCATTGGTCATTTGCATATCTGTACTGACAGGTGGCATCTCGCAGGCATTCACGCTGGAAAGTGAAATCGACCTCATCAACAAGAAGCCTGTTGTCCGGCCTGAGTTTCCGGTTCCAGACGATGAAAACGTACTGTTCTATATCCAACGGTCGACCAATTCGAACACGATTGTATATGCAGCCAGGGTAACGCCTGCCGGACGGTTTGAAGGTGAATCGCCGGTACAGGCTTACTGGCGGCGGTTCAATACGACCGGAGAACGAAAAGCACTAAATTATATAGAGGAGAATTTCGCCTTTGGCATCGTCACATCGAAATTACCCGATAACGACAATCAGATTGAAGTTCACCTGACGTCTCTTCCCTCCCGCCGCGCCACCGTCAGGATCAACACGCGCAAGCAGGTTATCGCCACCATCAAAATGGGTGTTTACGATGTCCGGTTGCTGTACGCCTACATTGCAGTCGACGAGTCGTCGATATTGCCGTGGGTCCACTATGTCGACGTATTCGGAGTCGATCTGAAGAGTGGCAAATACGTCAGGGAACGAATACGCCCGGTCGACAAACCGAAATCCGGGCCAACGGCACATTAGGGCCGGTTCGTAAAGCAACCCTTGGTGTGTCACGCGAACGACCCGAAGGCTCCGATGTTGCCGGAGTGCCGGCTGTTGGACTCGTTTCGCCTGGAAGCGGTGTTCACTTTCGTCCGCCAGGCAGGAACGTCGCGTCGCCTTCCTATGCGGGCAATTGCTACGTCCGGGCTGTTTGTTGTAAACAGTCCTCCCGCCTGGCCTCAGAGGAGACGCAATATGGATCAGTTTACCGGTGGATGCCTGTGCGGCAACGTCCGGATTGAGGCGTCCGGGTCGCCATACAGGGTCGGCATTTGTCACTGCCTCGACTGCCGCAAGCATCACGGTGCCCTTTTTCACGCCTCCGCGATATTTCCTCAGGACGCGGTGACGGTCGATGGCGAAACACGCGATTACGCCGGACGGGTCTTCTGTCCCCGCTGCGGTTCGTCCATATTCGCGCGCACCGGGGACGAAATCGAAGTGAATCTGGGTTCCCTGGATGCCCCTGACCAACTGATGCCAACCTACGAAATCTGGACGGTCCGCCGCGAGGCCTGGTTGCCGCCGTTTCCGCTCACAAGACAGTACGACCGCAATCGTGACGCCACGAGTCGCTTTGAGACTTAGGGCGCACTCGCAACAGTCAAAGTCTTGAATAAATCCGTCCACAGCGCCCAGAGCTTTTCATGACCTGCAGTATCTCTTGTCGGCGGCGGTCAAGTTTCGAAACGCCGTGACCCACTGACTGGGCATACGGAAGCCGGGAGGTGACGCTCTAACTGCCGCGGTAGGTCGAATAGCTGAACGGCGCCGCAAGCAGCGGTACATGGTAGTGCATGTCTTCATTGTCTACCTGGAAACGGACAGGAACGCTTTCGAGGAAGATCGAGCCATCCACCATGCCGTGGCGTTCGAAGTACTCTCCGATGTCGAATTCGAGTTCGTAGAGGCCTTTCTTCAGTTCACCTTGGGGAATGAGTGGGCTGTCCGTCCGGCCGTCTTCGTTGGTTGTTGCTTCTGCCACAAGGTGGCGCTGGGCGTCGCTGATCGTGTAAAGACTGATCTCGATTCCCGCGGCCGGCAAACCGCGTACAGTGTCGAGAACATGAGTTGAGAGATAACCGCTCGTGTTTGTCATCATTTCCTCCTGGAGGTGACCTCGAATTGTCCGTGAAATCATGACTGCTTGGTTCTGCAGTACTCTATTTTTCGGCACTGCGAATGATCGCAGCAATTTGATCGTAGTTACGGGCGACGGCATGTTGCAAAGCTGTCACGCCATTGCGGTCGCCAATTGATACATCGGCACCGGCTTCTACCAACGCCATGACGGTTGCAATGTGATCTGGGCCGCCATCGCCAAGAACAACGGCTTCAATCAAAGCTGTCCATACCAAATTATTGACATGATCAAGCGGTGCACCAGCCTTGATCAGACGTCTTACGACTTCGTGATGGCCGAGATGCGCAGCCGCGATGAGGGCAGTGCCGTCGTATATGCTTGTGGTAAGGCCTGGATCGTTGCCAAGTTCAATTGCCAGCGAAACCATCTCAGGATCGTTGGCGACCGCGGCTATTGTCACCACATCGTATATGCCCTCTTCCAGGGCGTTCATGTCCGCGCCAGCTTCCGCCAGAGCACGAACAACATCATAGCTGGACGCAAATGCCGCGACATGGGCGGGTGTGCGGCCATAGCTATCGCGCACATCGGGGTTGGCCCCTTCTGCCATTATCTGCCTGACCGCATCGGGATCGTTTTCGTGGGCCGCCTTGTGCAAACCTTCATAGCTGCTGATCTCTGTGGGGGAAGGCGCTCTTTGCGCCCATGATTGCGTTGCCGCAGATAACAGTAGACTAATCACAAGAATGCGTAGCATGATTTCACTCCTTGGCGTCGAGCCTCATCGGATGGGATCGGGCCTGTTATTTTCAACCGGAAGCCGGACCCTTGCGTTGGCCGCATCCATGCCTGTACGGGTGCGGAACGGCCAGGGAGATGGTACGTGTACGAAGACAGATTCATGCGCCGGGCGATCGAGATCTCGGCGCGCGCGCTCGACACACCCGGCACCGAGCCCTTCGGCGCGGTTGTTGTAAGAGAGGGCCGAATCGTCGGCGAAGGCATCAACCGATCCCGGCTTGACTACGACCCCACGTCGCATGGTGAAACCGAAGCGATTCGGGATGCCTGCCGCAAACTTGAAACGGTCGATCTGCGCGGCTGCGACCTTTACACCAGCTGCGAGCCGTGCGCGCTGTGCGTGGCGGCCATGGAGATCGCCGGAATTTCGCAGCTCTACTATGCGGCCGGCCTTGCAGAGGCCAATGCGGCTATCAGCGATTTGCCGGATTCTGCTCGCCATTCAATCGATTCCAGACATTTGCGAACGCAATGCGGACGGCCGGTTGAAGAACGGTCCATGCCGTCGCAACAGTCGCTCAGCGCGGACGCCACGGCGGTGCTTGTGGCGTGGGCGCGGAAAGTGGGCGCCGGGGCGAAAACACCAACCGTTTCCGGGGCACCCGAAGGGTGAACCGGGGGCGTTCCGAACACTGGCGTTGGCGCGTGGCGCGTTCCCGGGGGCTGCGACGCAGCACTGACGTGCTGCATCGCAGCCCCCGGGAAACGGCACAAGCGGTCGGCTCTCCAGCCCTACTCCTTGATGCCGGCGGCCTTGATCAGCGGGGCCCAGACTTCGATCGACTTGGCGACGAAGGCAGTGTAGTCGGCGCTCGACATGGCGGTGTGCGTGATGCCCAGTTCGATCAGCCGCTTCTGGACATCCGGATTGGCAAAGACGGCCAGCACTGTCTCGTGGATCTTTGCCGCCATCCCTGCATCGATGCCGGCGGGGCCTGACAGGCCTACCCAGTTTTCAATGACGATGTCAAAGCCCTGTTCGCGGAACGTCGGCACGTTTGGCACTTGCGGGTTGCGTTCGGGGGATGCAATGGCGATGGCCACGGCTTCCTTGTCCTCGATCATCTTGGAGTTCTGGACGACCATGTCATAGAAGGTGTCGAGGACGCCGGCGCGGAAGTCCTGGATGGCGGGCGAACTGCCCTTGTAGGGCACGTGGATCGATTCCACGCCCAGCGCTGCATCGACGGCTTCGCCCAGGATGTGGGAGATCGAGCCGACGCCGCTGGAACCATAAGTCTGCTCCTTGTTCTTGGCCGTAGCGATGTATTGCTCCACCGTGGTGATGCCCGCGGACGGCTGAACGAACAGTCCCGGTGCTGAGGCGCCGATATAGGCCACATGGGTGAAACCCTCGATCGGCTTGTAGGGGATCGACTTGAACCGGGTCGGCGCGATGGTAAAGGGCGCGTTGTTCGCCAGCAGCAGTGCGGTGCCGTCAGGCGCTTGTTGCGCCACGTAGCCTGCAGCCACCGTGCCGGCCGCACCCGGACGGTTGTCGACCACGGCCTTCTGGCCGAAATCGGCGTCCAGGTGTTTCGCCAGCAACCTAG
This sequence comes from Alphaproteobacteria bacterium, assembly GCA_021775805.1. GTDB lineage: Bacteria > Pseudomonadota > Alphaproteobacteria > Rhizobiales > JAJFHC01 > JAJFHC01. The sequence goes on from JAJFHD010000105.1 coordinate 52,139, forward strand.
CGACCAGGTCGCTCGTGCCGCCGGGCGGGAAGGTCACGACGATGCGCACCGGCTCGCTGCTCCAGGCGCCCGGTTCGGCCATGGCAGCCGGGATGACGGCAGCGGGAGCCGCGAGCAGGGCGATCGTTGCCAAGCCTGCTCCTATAAGCGTTCTGCGATGGAATTTCATGATGTTTGTCCCTCCTGTTGGGCTTTTTTTGCCGCCGCACGGGCGCGGCGGCGATCTCGCTCTGTGGAATACAGGGCAAAGGCTATGATCGCGACGGTGATGGCGATCAGGGTCGCGCTGATCGGGCGTTCGAGAAACACCATCGGGTCGCCGCGCGAAAGCAGCATGGACCGGCGCAGTTGTTCTTCCATCATGGGGCCCAGCACGAAGCCCAGCAGCAGCGGGGCGGGTTCGAACCGGAACAGCCGCATGACGTAGCCGACCGCGCCGATCACCAGGGTCAGCCAGATGTCGAAGACGTTGTTGTTGAGGCTGTAGACGCCCATGCAGATCAGCACGATGATGGTGGGGTACATGTACTTGTAGGGGATCTGCAGCAGCCGCACCCACATGCCGATCAGCGGCACGTTCAGGATCAGCAGCATAATATTGCCGACGAGAAAGCTGGCAACCAGCCCCCAGAACATGTCGGGCTGTTCCACCAGCAGGCGGGGCCCGGGCGTGATGCCGTAGATCATCAGCGCGCCGATGACGATGGCCATGGGCGGGCTTCCCGGTACGCCAAGCGTCAGGGTCGGGATGAAGGCGGTCTGGGTGGCGGAATTGTTGGCAGCCTCCGGCACGGCGACCCCGGCCACGACGCCGGTGCCGAAGTCCTTGCCCTTGGGATTGACGCGCTTCTCGACCGCATAGGCGATGGCCGCGGCGATGGTCTGGCCGGTGCCCGGAAGCGCGCCGATGAACGAACCGATCGAACCGCCGCGCAGGATCGGCCCGAACAGGGATTTCCACTCGGCTTTCGACGGGTAGAAGTCATTGTAGTCGATCGACTGGGTGGCCTTGCCGCCGGTGTTGGCCTTGATCGAGGCGATCAGTTCGCTGACCCCGAACAGGCCCATGGCGACGATCACGATATGAACGCCGTCGCGCAGTTCGGGAATGCCCATGGTAAAGCGCGTGACGCCGGTGGTCAGGTCGATGCCGATGGTGCCCAGCATCAGGCCGGTGACGACCATGGCGATGCCCTTCAGTGCGCCGCCATTGCTGACGGCCGAGGCCGCGATCAGGCCCAGCAGGATGACGGCGAAATAGTCCGCCGGGCCAAACGACAGGGCAAGCTTGGCAAGCGACGGCGAGAGCACGGCGATGACCACCATGCCGATCATGCCGCCGCCGAAGGATGCGGTGGCGGTCGAGAACAGGGCGACACCAGCCCGGCCCTTCTTGGCCAGCGGATAGCCGTCGATGGCGGTGATCGAGGCCGCCGGCGTGCCCGGCACGTTCATGAGGATCGATGCGGTCGAACCGCCATATTCGGCGCCGTAATAGACGCCGGCGATCATCACCAGCGCCGAGGTCGGCTCCAGGTAAAAGGTGATCGGCAGGATCATGGCGATGGCGGCCATCGATCCGATGCCCGGCAGGACGCCGATCAGGGTGCCGAGGAAGACGCCGATGAAGCAGTACATCAGGTTGTGCGGTTCCAGAACCACCAGCAGCCCGTTGCCGAAACTTGTGAGAATGTCCATGGCCTAGAACCCTATGAACGGTTTGAAGGGCAGATTCAGCGCTTCGATGAACAGGCCCCAGCAGGCAACCGCGACGATGGCACCCAGGATTGCCTTGCCGGCAAGCGGCAAGCTGCGGTCCGGCAGGCTTGCCACGATGACGGTCAGGAACGTGCCCGGTACCAGGCCGATCCGGTCGGCGGTCACGGCGAACACGGCAAGGGCTGCGCAGATCGCCAGAAACGCGATCCAGTCGGGCGTCTCGGCAATGCCGTCGCCGCGGCGCTCCTCGAGGCAGATGAAGACGGCAAGGATCGCCAGGATGCCGCCGGTGATAAACGGGAAGGCGCCTGTGCCCAGCCGCGTCGGTACGCCGAGGCCCAGTTGCCAGCCGCCGACAATGAAGATGGCGCTGAGGGCCAGAAGGAGCAAGCCGCCGATCTCGCCGCCCCAGCCAAGAGCGCTGTGGTCGTTGGTGCCGTCCGCGTCCGGGGGGGTGGGTTTGCTGGTTTCTGCGTTCATGGAACCGACCTTCCTTCCAGAGGTTCGCTGGACCCAAACGAGGCGCGCGCGCGTGCTGCGCTGACTGTGGCAACCTGATCGAGTGCCGCCTGAATTTCTGCGTGTCGGTCGTTTGCCAACCGGGCTTCGAGTTCCGTCAGGACGCTGTCGGTATCGGCATGACGCACCAGGGCGGTGATGAAAGGAAACCCGAATTTTTCCCGGTAGCGCGCGTTAAGATCTGACAGGCGCGCCCGGTAGGCGTTGTCATGCGCCGTAAGGTTCAACCGCCCCTGCTCGGACTGGGACTCAAGCGTCATCGTCATCGGGTTATCCGGTGCGAGTTCCGGATGGGCCCGGAAAAGGTCGATGCGCGCCGGTTCGCCCAGTTCCAGGAGTTCGGCCCGAATGGCATCGACCAGGTCATCCGTGCCGTCAAACGGACGGCGGCGGGCCACGTTTGCGGCAATCTCAGGCGCCCGCTCGATCAGCGGCGCGACCAGTGCGGTCGCCTGGTCTTCGTCGGCACGGTTAAGTTCGGTGAGTCTGTCCATTCAAGTCCCACTCCGTTCATATTTGAAGGCTAGAGTGGGTCTTCATTGCCGTCTATAGAATAATACCGAATGGTCCGTTCTAATAAAGAGAATGAATTGAATCGTATGGTTGTGGACCGCCCGGTCCGCAAGCCTCAGAACGAAGCGCTCGTGGAAGCCGTCAGACGACGAAGGATCTCGACTGTGAGCGCAATAATCTTCTGATTGGTGACTGATTCCGGGATCTGCACATTTGAAATGACCGCGAATCTCTGTCGGAAGACATCCGGGTCGCTGATCGGGATGAAGCGCAATTGCCCGGATGCGATCTCAGGACCGGCGTCCAGTTCGGAAGTGACCGCGACGTAGCGTCCGGAAACCACCAGATGCTTCATGAGCTGGATGGAATTGACCACGACGGAGCTGACCGCTTTGTCGAAAATCCAGGCGTGGCGTGCTTCCAGCAGCTTGCGGATCGCCAATGCCCGACTTTGAAAAACGACGGGATTGGCAACCAGGTCGCGCAAACTGATGCCGTCGGCCTCGGCCACGGCATGACCGGGGGCGGCAATGCACCCGAGCGGAAATTCGCCCGACCAGTGAAACGTCAGCTTGTCGTCGGGTGCGGGATTGACCACGACCGCAAAATCGAAGTCGCCGTTGATCACGCCTTTGGCCGCATTGTCGGGGTTGGTGATCTCGATCTCCATCTCAACCCGGGAAAATCGATCGGATATCTCGTTGACCAGTTCGGGCAAGAAGCCGTTGACCATTCCGTCCATGGCAGCGATCCTGACATGGCCATACTCGATCCCCCGGTTGGCCTGGACCGCCGACCACAGCCGTGCGTTGTCAAGCCGCCATCCGCGGGCAAGTTCAAGGACCTCCCGGCCGGTCGGGGTCAACATCATGCCCTTGGTTTCGCGCTCGAACAACAATTCGCCCAGGGTCTCCTCGATCGCCGTGATCTGCCGGTGAATGGCGGACGCCGAGATCCCCAGTTCCCGCGATGCCGCCTGAATTGAGCCAAGCTGGGCCACCTGCTCGAGATATTGCAGCGAGCGCGGTACAAGATGCAGTGTCATTGGCGCCTCCATCATTCGGGCGGTACGGACGCCCTTTTGGGGCAAGGTTAACTCGCTATTCGAAATATTGGAATGATATCGATTAGTTTATCGCATGGAATGAAACATCGACCTGTGCCACGGTGGGCTCAAGGACCCTATGGAGTAAATCGGAGGGAAAGACGGTGACCACGGATTCTGAACAACTGGCCGGCGGGATTTCGATTCATGCGGTCGACATTGCCAGCGGAAGGCCGGCCGGCGGTCTCGGCGTCCGGCTGTGGCACCTGGGCGAGGACCGGTTCCAGGTCGCGGCCGGTGCCTGCTCCGACGGCGGCCTGTTGCAGCATCCGGTGGCCGAAGGCACCGGTGTCAGACACGGACTGTACGAGGTCGAGTTCGATGTCGGTGACTATTATCGCACGCAAGGTGTCACACTGCCGGATCCAGCATTCCTCGAAGTGGCCATGTTCCGCTTCGGAATCGACCGGGTGTCCGAGCACTTTCACCTGCCCTTCAAATTCACGCCCTGGGGTTTTTCGCTGTTCCGCGGCGGTCAGTGATCAGGCGGAACCACGCGGCCGACATTCATGGGTTTTAGAACCTCAGTTGAGCCGGGGCGTGCTGCCGGGGTGGCGATTGTGGGAAGGCCGTAGTGCGGAACTCAAGAAGTGAATACAACGGGCGACTGGTAAAAGAAGGATCGCCATGATCACAATAGTCATTGCGATTGGCAGTACCAGAGTTGCTATCGGCGGGATTTCACCGAATTCAGCGAGCGGAATGCAGTTCTTGACCAGTATGTTGAGAAGGTAGCCGCTGGGGAAGTACAACATGAACATTGGCAGTGTTGCCGGCCGGCCGAACGAAAACACGCCGACTGAAAATGCCAGCATCACGAACAGTGCCGGCATTAGAGATTTCGTGTAGCGCGCGATCACCCAGGTCTTGTATTCGGCCTGTCTGGTGCCGATCGCATTTTGCCGAGCTAACCTGACGATGGTTTTCTGAGGCAAATACCTGGCCGGCATGGTCCTGTAACGCAACCACTCCGGGTCGACGGCCAGCGGTGTTTCCAGGCGAACGCTCGCCTTGCCGACGTTGAGTTTGTCGACCGACGGGTCGACCGTCCATTCCTGAGCGCCGTTCAATGACCAGATGCCGCTTCGGCTCGTGGGATGAGCGCTGGCGGCCGTAACAACGCCAAGCAGTCGGTTGGTCTCGGAAATCCGGTAAACAACCAGATTGTTCAACGCAATAGGAGGACCATGGTTGATACGCGCGGCAACGAGGTCACTCCCGGCTACGAACCACACTGTTTTTCCAGAGTCGGCGCGGCCGTATCTTTCACCATAGCTGCCCAAACCGGATTCAACCTGGGTTGATACGGCTGCCGGCCGAACCCAGAATTCAAGCGCGGCCTGCACGCCGACGAGAAATATGCCGAACAGGAGGGGCGTGGCCATGGCACCGAAAGGGCTGACGCCGCAGTTCCAGACGGCGACCCTTTCCCGTGATCGATTGTGCGAAAACTCGCTCCAGAAAACGCCGAGAAAAGCTGCAATCCCCAGAAGCCTGGAAACAATATCGACGGCGCGCAGGCTGACGTACCAGATCAACCGCAGTGCCGTGTCGACCAGACCCTCGAGTTCGCCTACGGAGAGCACCTGTTTTTGATTTGCCTGGAGGTCGATTGCCAATGCCACGGTCAGCAGAGTCAGCATGACAATCGATGTGCGGATGAGATAGCCGGTAAAAATGTAGCGAAGGAGTGTTGGGCTGAACATGCGTTCACGAGGATCCTGTTACGGGCATTCAACGGGCTCTTCAATCGGCAGACCGGCTCGGCTTAAGGAAGGCACCACCCATCGTAAGGCGGTATGCCATGACGCCCGTTATGCCAACAAGCACTGTCTGACCGACCAAAGACGGAAACAGCGGCTGCCATCCGGCTTGAGACAGGAACCTGGCGAGGGCGCCAAAAGCAAAATCTATCGCGACAAGGCCGCCGGCAAAGGCGGGAAGGACAACCATACTTGCGGTCGACCTTGTCAGGCACACAGCCAGGAGAGCAGACAAGGTGGCAATCAGACAGAGCATACTTTGAACGACGATGCCCGTGCCCCTGAGAATTTGCTTTGGCGTGCTTTGACCTGCGACGGTGGACCACGGAAGTAATTCATTCAGAGTCAGTTGATCGTCACGGAAATGCCTGGGCGGCAAACTGGCAAATGCACCGACATTCAGCGTGCGGGCGAAACTGGGCGCTGAGATCGCCGTCGGCATCTCGCGTTGTTTTCGCAACAAATTGTCTTCTTTGCCGGTCGGGCTCGACCGGCCTACCGCTTCGCGTCCAAGAAAAAGGATACGCATGTTCTCAAGATTTGCAGTGTAGGTTCCGTCCGTCGCCGTTTCTTCCACAACCACCCTGTCGGCGGAGATGAGGCGCTGAAACGTCTTTGGATTCGTGTCTACGACGAAAACACCGACGTCGCGTTCATCACGGCCGTTGGGCGCCGCAGCGACATACCCATTGAGGTTGCGAACGTCACCCCGTTTGATACCTTTCTGGACAGCTTCCTTTTGGGCATAGAACAGTTCGGTGCGATGGGCGTAACGCGACAGCGGCTCGACAAAGCCGGAGAGAAACAACGAAACCATAATGCCTGTGACACCCAACCAGACGGCAAGTGCCAAGAAATACCCAGGCCGCAGTCCGGTGTTCGTGATGCTCACCAGCTCACCGTTTTCCCGAAGCCGCAGGAAAACCCGAAACATGCCGATCAAAAGCGAAAGGGGAAGGGCATAGCCAAATATCGGCGGTGCGATCAACGCCATCATGTAGGGGATTCTGGTCAGTTCCAGTCCTGCCTCCAGGGCCCGGCTGATTTGCCCGCCGACCTCTTCGAGCAGGAAAATGCAAAGAAAGATCAACACAACTGCGGCGGATTGCAAAACAGTCTGAGCAATCAGATAACCAGTTATCCCTATTCGCATAGCGCGCTTTCTCATGCCCGATTAGCGAACCAACCCGCCTGGCCGGAATCTATCGCTGCAAAATTCGTAGCGGCATATAGCCAGACGCATTAATAGGCCGCACGCCCGGTACAGGCAAGCCGTCGGCAGGTCTGATACACTCGGTGGACCAGGAAGTGTGCAACCTGTAGAAACACAGGCGGGCCGGTGGCAGGCCCTGCTCGATTGGAACTGCCGCATTAATAGGGTGCATTGACGGTGTGGGTTCATGTCTGAAAGCAGTTTGACAGGGATTGATGTCCTGCAGTCCGGTTCGACGCCGCCGTCGGCGGAGTCGGGCCGGGTGTCGCCGCAGGCCCGGCGTCACAACCAGATGCGGCGCGCGGTTGTAAACGCCCACCCCGAGGTCAAGGGTCTCACCGGGCCCAATCCCTACACTGCCTTGGCGGTGCCGGTGTTGCTGGCCATCCATTGGACGGCTGCCTGGGCTGTATCGGACACGAATCTGCTGGTTGTGTTTCTGGTATCGTTTTTTTTGGGACAGGTTGTTATTCACGCAACCGGTACACTTGTCCATGAAACGGCGCATCGCCTGATATTCAAAGGCCGAGTCCCGAAACTGCTGTTCGATCTCGGCCTGGAAACGATCCTGGCATCGTTTGCCAAGCAACTGACCTATCAGCACGAACATGTCAGCAGCCATCACAAGCACATCGGGGACTATTCCCAGGATTACGAGCATGAGGATATTTGCGTTTTCCAGGCGCGTAACCTGTTTGGACGCAGACACCCGGCACTGCAAAGGATCGTGACAATCGTCACATTGCTCATCAATCTGCTGCCCCTGGGTTTTCTGATTTCCGATGAGCTCTATCCCCGGTTCTACGGCTGGGTCACCGGACGACCGGTCAAGGATCGAAACCGGCAGGTGAGGGCGACGCGTCCGGCAAAATGGGAGAAGTGGGGCTTCATCGCCTATTCTCTTGCCATCAACGTTTTCCTGTTCTGGATGTTTGGTCTCTATGGCTGGCTCTATCAGATCTGGTCGTTGTCATTGTTTCTGGGCAAGTGCGGTGTCACGAACCTTGGACAATCGTTGAGCGAGCACCAGGGAAACGATCTCGAGAATCCGACGATGTCGACTTATTGGTGGGGCAACTGGGTTCTCTTCAATACCGGGTATCACAATGAGCACCACACGTTTTCGAATGTTCCCTGGACCCGCCTGCCAAAGTTGAAACGAACCGCGCCGGAAGTGTTCAACAGCGCGAGCGAGCGGACCTATTTCGGGTTGTGGTGGCATCACGTGTGCAACGATTTCAGCCCGACACGACGCAATCCGCTGGTCGACGAGATTGAGGCAGGTCGCCGGTGATGTTGCAGGTGTATGCCGGGTAACTTAGCGAATGGCTGCTTTCAGGAGCTTGGGGTAGACGTCCTGGCGGACGCGATGAAGCATGTCCTCGTCATCTATTTCCGCCCACACAAGGTCTTGCAGAAACACACAAGGAACAGGCAGGTCTCGGGAGGCGCGCACAAGGCCGGTCTCGTAGTCTGCTTTGTCGTTGACCGCGTGGATCTCTTCGATGTGCACCAGCAGATTGTGTCGCATGGCATCATCGCCTTTGAAAATGCCGACGAGTTCCCCAAGAGGGGCGTTCTGTAATTGGTTTCTCATCTTGGTCAGCCCCAGCAGCAGGTTGGTGCCGTTGACCGGGAAACTGTCGACGAACACTTCGTCGCCGGCACCGGTCATGCCCGAGACCAGGAGCGCGTTCGGGGCAGGACAAGAACACAACGCCTCAAGCGCCCTATGTTCGTATATTATGTCGGATTCCAACAAGAGAAATGGGCCAGTGACATTGTTCAAACCGACATGCAGGCTTTCCAGACTGCCGTTGCTGGCAAAGTTTGGGTTGTGGACACACCGGATGAAGTCGGGTTCTTGTCCGGCAATGTCCTCGATCAACGATGCCAGGTGGCCAGTGACGATCACCACTTTTCGAACACCAGCCGACCTGAGGTGTTCTACCGATCTCGAAATAAGTGTCTCTCCGCCGATTTCGACCAGGGCCTTGGGCAGCACCCTGCCGCGCTTGCCAAGGCGTATGCCCTGTCCGGCGGCAAGGATCAGAGCGGTTTCGGGCAATTCGGTCATTGGAGAGTTCTTTGGGAAGACGGGCTCGGGAACATTGCACGGATCAGTGAAATTTTGCTAATCACTGTATATGTCAGAAAACTGAAGCGTTCGGGGTTGAAATGTGACCGTACAAGCAGAAATCAGAGATGTGGACGCAGCCTTCAATGCCAGCAAGGCTTTTGCCACGAGTTCCAATCATTCCGCAATCGTCGAGTTGGCGACAACTGTTGTCCCGTATGCATTGTTGTGGTGTGCTGCCGTCTTTCTCCTGAACGCGGACAGTTGGCTCTTTCTGCTGCCGGTCGTGGTTGCTGCATTGTTTTTCGTGCGGCTCTTTCTTCTGTTTCACGACTGCCTACACGCAAGTCTTTTCCCGAATAGACGGGCGAACGAAGTCTGCGCCTACCTCCTGGCCCTGTTGTTTTTCGTGCCATCACGATACTGGACGGAAGAACATTTAGCGCATCACGCCACTGCACAGAACCTCGACCGCCGAGGCCGGGGAGATGTGATGTTGCTGACGGTGAAGGAATACCTGGCCCTGTCTCCTTTCAACAGATTTGCCTATCGTTTGTTACGAACCATGCCGGGCCTGTTCCTCGTCGAGATGATCGGGCGATGGCAGATACTCTATCGGCTTCCGTCATCGGGCCGTTCGAGAGCGTCTTCACAGGGCATCATTCTGACAAATATCGGGCTCGTGGTCGTCCAGGGCACGATTTGCTCCCTGGCGGGCTGGCAGAACTATCTGATCATACTGGGATTGGTCTACATCATCGGCGGATGCTTGGGGGTCTGGATATTTGTGTGCCAGCATGAGTTTGAAGACTCTGTGTGGTTTCGAAACGACGAGTGGACATTGCGAAGGTCTCCGTGGTCGGGCAGTTCATTTCTTGATCTTCCGGGGTGGGGGCATTGGATGGTCAACAATGTCAGTTATCATCACATTCACCACCTGAATCCAAGAATTCCAGGATACAATCTAGCGGCGTGCCACAACTCCGACCCGTTCTTTGCAACTGCGCCAACCCTGAGTATTCGGCAGGCATGGCGGTCGTGGCGTTGTCACTTGTGGGACGAGGACTCTGGAAAGATCACGAGCATCAGTGAACTGAAAGCAAAAGGGCCGGGTGGGCATGGCGCGTCACCGGATGCGGCGCAAAGCGGCCAGAACGATCTAGGTGTGCTGGACGCCTTGTACGACGGCACAAGAGTTGTGAGTGTACCCCGGAACGACAAAAGTGACCTGTCATCGGCACGCAGCGATCACTAGGATCCAGGGCCTAGGCCTCAACGCGGTGTCGTTGCCGGCTTCCTTGTTGCCGCCACTTTCCCAAATCGGCGGGTTTCGCACGACCGATCTGATCCTCTAAAACAATCTGGCACACTCTTATGAAAATCGCGCAGTTGTGTCCCTATGACATCGATCGAACGGGTGGCGTGCAACGGCACATTAAGGCACTTTCGCAGGAACTGCAGAACCGCGGGCATGACGTCATCATCATTGCGCCGGGCCCCGCCCCAGACAAGCCGACGCCGGGGGTGGTGTATTCCGGAATTCAATATGCGACAGGATGGAGTGGCACGCGCTTTGAGATTTCCGCGATTGGTGTTGCAGAACGGCGCCGGTTGCTGAATTTCCTCAAAGACTGGAATGTGGATATCGTGCACTTCCACACGATCTGGGTACCAATGATGCCGTTCCAGGTCTTTCTGGGATTGGAGTGCGCTACAGCGGCTACCTTCCACGATACGCCGCCGGACACGAAATCGGGACATATCTGGTTCAGAACCTATCAGATTTGGAGCCACTGGTTTCTCAACCGACTCGACGGCGCTATCGCTGTGTCGAAAGCACCGGCACGCCATCTTTATCGGGGGCCATGTGGTGTCAACCCGGTAATACTGCCACCTTGCGTCAATCTCGAGGATTTTCGGGCGATTGAGCGAACCCGGATGGATGGCACACGGGACTGTTTCGAAGTACTCTTTGTCGGTCGCTTTGAACCAAGAAAAGGGGTGACAACGCTTCTTGCCGCCTGGACGCTGCTTCTGGAAAAAACCAGAAACGATCGCGGCAGTCGGAAATACAGGCTTACAATCGCTGGATCCGGTGAGCTCGAAAATGAGATACTGGAAGCGCGTGACAAATTCGGCGGCGACCGGGTGACGGTCGTGAAAAAACCGACCGACGGCGAGATCCCGGAATTGATGCGCAATGCGGATCTGCTGGTGGCGCCGTCGCCTTACGGGGAGAGTTTTGGCATTGTTCTGGTGGAAGCCCTGGCTGGCGGACTGCCCGTGGTTGCTGCCGACAATCATGGCTATGTCACGGTTCTGACCGGGCCGGGGCGGGATTGTCTTGTCAAGGCCGGGCAACCGCATGAACTGGCCGATGCCATCATCCGTATGGCACAGGACGCGGGATTGAGAGAGACCATATCCAATTGGGGCCGGGAACACGCCATGTCTTTTGACGTCCGAAATACGGTGGCGGACTTCGAGAGTTTCTTTGCCGGTGCGATTGAACGGTTTCGCAACAGGTCGGCCTGAAGAGGCCGTCAAAATTCGACTGGAGTCAGCTTGCGGCAAGGTTTAAAAGGACCGGTGAGGGATTAGTTGGATTGCCGGAACCCGTTGTCTGGCGCGCCAACTCAAACATTCGGGTGGGAGAGGGTCGTGGCGAATGCTGCCGATCTTGTAGTATCGGCCGATTTCGGTACGAGCGGTGTCAAGGTCGGCGTGGTCGATCGTGGCATGAATATCCTTGCAAGCCAAACCGAGACCTATCCGCTTCATCTGCCGGCACCGGGATATGCCGAGCAAAATCCGGAGGACTGGTGGGCCGCCCTTTGCAGAGCCGTCTTGAGCCTCTCAGGAAAGGTGGAAAATCTCCCTGAGCGTACTGCGGCGCTCTCGTTCTGTGGCCAGATGGCCGGTGTGATTTGCGCAAATGCAGAGGGTAAGCCTTTGCGTCCCTGCCTCATCTGGCTGGACAAGAGATCGGCGGAAACCACCCGGAAGCTGGTTGGTGGCGGCCTCACGATCCGGGGCTACAACCCGATCAAGATGGCGCAATGGTTGTACCTGGCCAATGGTGCTCCATCTTTGACCGGCATGGATCCTCCCGGCAAGATGCTCTGGATTCGCGAGAACGAGGCGGAAGTCTGGGGCCAGACCCACAAACTGCTCGATCCCAAGGACTGGCTCGTGCATCGCGCCACCGAACAATTCGTGACGACGCCGGACAGCGCCAATCTGACGTGGATGATGGACAGCAGAAACCGACGTCAATGCTGGTCGGAACGCCTGTGCAATTTGGTCGGGATCCCGTCGACACTCCTGCCGGAGATTGTCGATGGCACGGCGATTGCCGGCGGATTGACGGAAAAGAGTGCGGACGAACTGGGCCTCCCGGCAGGAACGCCTGTCCTTGCCGGCAGCGGCGACGTCTTTGCGTCGGCCTTGGGCAGCCGGGCGGTGGCTGATGGCGCGCTGCACATCTGCGTGGGAACAAGTTGCTGGATTGGCGGCTTTTTTCCTTCTCGCCGCCTGAATGTGACGGACGTGTACGCGACAATCAGTGCAGCTGCCGAGAGCCGGCCGCTTCTGATCGCGTCTCAGGAAACAGCTGGAGCGTGCATCAACTGGATTCGGCATGTCGTGGACGACGATGCCGGGAGCGTTCCCAATCGCCTGAACGACATGATCGATCTGGCTCTGGAATGCCAGGACGGTTCGCCGCCGATGTTTTTACCCTGGATGACAGGAGAACGTGTGCCCGCGGACGAAAGCCGCCTGCGCGGCGGGTTTTTGGGCCTCTCCCTTACGGATACCAGGCAAACCATGATTCGTGGCGTGCTTGAAGGCATAGCCCTTAATACGCGTTGGGCGTTTCAGTCCGTCTATCGGCAAAAGGGAGTCGACCGGTCCGTGCCGATCTCGCTCGTTGGCGGTGTCTTTGCGAGCCGGAGCTGGTGCCAGCTCCTGTCAGACTGCCTTCAGGTGCCGATGACCGTTCAAAGCCAACCGCAGCTTGCCGGTGTGCGCGGTGCGGCAATGGTTGCCGCGACAGGTTTGGGTTGGGCCGAGTCACCGTGGTCTGTTGTCGACATTGACGCTGGACAGAAAGCCGATCTGATCGAACCGGACGAACGTCGCGCGGCATACTTTGATGCGCGATTTGACGAGTTTCTTCATGCCTATCGGCGTGTACTGCCGTGGTTTCGAAAGGCAGATTTCCCCGTGGTTTTGCCCAAAGGCCCAAAGAAAGCTCCGGACAGCGGCGGACAAAATCATGATTGACGGTGTTTTCAAACGCTATATCGATCCTTGCTGGGAATACCCCGCACGGTTGCTTGTCCGTGTGGGGCTGAGCGCGAACCAGGTTACCGTCATCGGTCTGGTTCTGGTTGTGTTGAATTGTGCGTTGTTTCTCCTTCACCGCTCGACGATCTGGTTCGGGGTCGGACTGGCGGTTACGTTCGCAGCTGATTCACTGGACGGCGCTGTCGCCAGGCTTCGGAATGAATGTTCGATGTTTGGCGGTTACCTCGATGCGGTTGTGGATCGTTATCAGGAATTGATCGTGTTCTTGACGTTGGGGTACTTCACGGGTGCCTGGCTTGCCACAATGGTTGCCCTGTCGGGAGCCTTCCTGACCAGTTATGCGAAGGCCCGGACCGCCGTCGAGATGCCGATCAGCAACGATCACTGGCCTGATCTGTTCGAGAGGTTGGAGCGCACAGTATTTCTGTGTGTTCTCCTGGTCGCCAACGGCGTTGTGGAGTCCTTTACGCAAAGCCCACAGCCGATCATGGAACCTGGCCTTTGGCTCTTCGGAGCTCTGGCCCACGGCACGGCGATCCAGCGATTTTATCGGGCTCGCGGCATGCTTCTCGAGCAGCAGCGGGTAACCCCCGATCCCGATAACACCGCTGATGCCGATCAATGAATGGCGGCGACAGGAATCCTGCCACGGTTGCGGTGTTGATACGTTCTACGATTTTTCACATCGTGAGTTTCCTGACGGCTCTTGTCTATTGCGTGGCCTTGCCGTTCCTTTTCCTGCCCCGTCATTGGGGCGCCCCCATCCTGTTTTCGTTCCTTCGCGTTTTTCTCTGGGAACTCAAGACAATCTGCGGATTGGATCATGAAATCCGGGGAAGGGAAAATATTCCAGAAGGTCAGGTTCTGGTCGCGTCAAAACACCAGTCGGCGTGGGAGACGATTGCGTTCTCGCTAATGCTCAATGACCCTGTTTTTATCGTGAAGGGGGAGTTGTTCTGGGTGCCCGTGGTGGGTTGGATAATCAGGAAGATGGGGCACCTTGGGGTTCAAAGAAAGTCAGGTATCGGGTCGATGGCAAACATGCTTGAGGCGGCCAAGCTACGCGCTGCCGAAGGGCGGAACCTCATCATATTTCCGGAAGGCACCAGAGGGACGCCCGACGCGGATTCGGAATTCAAACAGGGTATCGGCGTGCTCTACCGGATACTGAAATTACCATGTGTACCGGTGGTTCTGAACTCCGGGCAGTTCTGGCCACGCAGAAGCTGGTTGCGTTATCCGGGCAAGATCACGGTTCAGTTTCTCCAACCGATCGAGCCCGGACTTGAAGTGAACCAGTTCGCGTCGATGCTAAAGAACACGATTGACGAGGAGTCCAGGAAGCTTAGGCCGGAGGCCGGGACAGACACAGATATCCGGCATTCGGCAATCTGACGCATCGGTGCTTTGGCAAGAACTGTGTACGAGGCAGAAGCGCGAAGGTACTCGCTGTCGCGGCTTGCCGCCCACCATGAAAAGCGCCGTAATATATGTAGGTTCTTGCCATCAATTGCCATACATTAGGCATCGCAACATTTGGTTATCTGCGTTATATGGATTGCGGTCGTGCGATCCGAGTGAACAACAAATTGAAGATTTAATTCGATGACAGCGACGAACGCGAACCCGACATCCCACACTGAAATGGTCGATCGAATTCTCGATATTGTTGCGTCGGAAGGCATGATTGAACGGGCACGGGTTGCACCGGACGTTGTTCTCGACAGTCTGGATGTCGCGTCGGCGGACTTGATGATGATCCTAATGGCGATTGAAGAGGAATATGGCGTTTACATCCCGGTAGACGAGTCGCTGTCCGAGGCGAAGACAGTGGGGGAACTGATCAACGCCATCACCTCCCATATCGAAGAAGAGCGCGGGCAGACCAGTTCATGAGAAATGTCGTAGTAACCGGGATGGGATCGGTTAGCGCGGTTGGTTTCGGAGCTGAAATCCTTTGGCGAGCTGCCAGGGACGGTCAAACCGGGGTTGATGAATTTCTCCTCGAGAGATCCGAAAAACAGCATGTGCGCATTGCGGCAGCGGTGAAGAATTACATACCGGCCAATCATTTCAGCCGTCAACTGATTCAGACCTGTGATCGGTTCAGCCAGTTTGGCCTGCTTGCCGCAGACGAGGCCATGAAACAGGCAGGACTGCACGACGACGAATCCCAGGGGCCCCGGGTTGCGGTTATCATTGGGTCGGGTATTGGCGGCGCAGAAACGAATGACGAGGGACATTACAATTTTTATGTAAGAAAGGGTCGGGAGGAACCCTTCGCGATACCCCGTGTAATGCCGAATGCAGCTGCTTCCCAGATCACCATGAAATACGGCTGTAAGGGGCCATCTTTTGCAGTCTCAAGCGCATGCTCGTCGAGCTCCCAGGCCGTTGGCCTCGGCATGCAGATGATCCGCGCAGGGATGGTAGATCGGGCAATCGTTGGAGGCAGCGAGGCCCTGCTGACTCCGGCCGTGTTCCGGGCATGGGAGGGGCTTAGAGTCCTGACGCCCGATGCCTGCCGGCCCTTTTCGAAAGGGCGCAATGGCATGGTGCTGGGCGAAGGGGCGGCAGTACTCGTGATCGAAGCGGACGACATTGCAAAGGCGCGCGGGGCCGCAGCGATTGCGACAATTGCTGGATATGGAACGACTAGCGATGCCGGAGATCTTGTCCGACCGGACCCTGACGGTGCAGCACGATCCATGGCAATGGCTCTTGAAGATGCCGGGTTGGCGCCTGACGACATCGACTATGTCAATGCCCACGGCACCGGCACGGTGCTCAATGACGTTACGGAAACGGAAGCCTTGAAGCGGACTTTCGGAGATCATGCAGGCAAGCTGTCGATTTCATCCACAAAGCCAATTCACGGACACACATTGGGTGCGGCCGGAGCGATTGAACTTGTCGTCACAGTGAAGGCGTTGATCGAACAGATTGTACCACCGACGATCAACTGGAAAGAGGCCGATCCAAAATGCGACCTGGATGTCGTGCCCAACACGGCCCGGAACATTCCCATTCGTGCGGCCCTGACAAACTCGTTCGCGTTTGGCGGGATCAATGGATCTTTGATCGTAGTGCCGGCAAGCTGATGGTTTTGACTCTGATTTCGGAAGTTTCCTGAGTTGTCCCGGACAGAGCTCGAGATTGGCCCGATTGAGGTCTCGACCGGCCGGGAAGATGTTTTTCGATTCGCAAATGCGTTATGTCCGCAGGGCACCGCTCCTTCGGCGTCTCAGGCCGTTCCGCTGACGTTTCCCATCCGATGGCTGTCGTTGCCGGAGATAGGAGACGTCATTCGTCAGTCTCTTCAGGGTAGCAACGTTGTGCTTCTGCATACCGGTCAGTCCTTCGACTATGAGACGCCGCTGGTGATCGACAGCTACTATCGGCTACATGTCCGCGCGTCACGCCGGCCAGAAGGCGGGAACCGGCTGCATGTTGTTGGCACGGCTTTCGACGTGACCGGTGAGCTTGCACTGACAATGGGCGCGACACTCCTGGTTCTTCCGGAGACGATTTTGGACGGTGCCCGGGTATGACGAAGGCTTTACCGCAACCAGGAGACACATTGCCGGAGCTGTCGGTTCCGCCGGTTTCGACAAGTCAAATCCGCGCCTATGCCGAAGCGTCACTTGATTTCAACCCTATCCATACCGACCGCCAGCTGGCGCTGTCGGCCGGGCTTGACGGTGTCCCGGTACAGGGCATGTTGATCATGGGGCAATTTGAGGCACTTATCAGCAAATGGCGCCCGGATGCAATCATCCGGCACCTGGACGCCCGGTTCGTTCGGCCATTGACGGTCGACCGACGTTTTCGCGTTCTCGGCCGTGTTGTTCAGGCTGGCGAGGCAGAGGCAAAAGTGCGTCTTACCGCCGTTGAGGACGACAGTGGCTTGGTGTGTATCGGCGGTGCAAAACTGTCTTTCTCGCGTGACTGAAGGGGGCGCTGTCACGTCAGGTTTTCGCCACCGACTTTCCAGAATTTGGACAACGCCCGGATCATGATGGTGTTGTTGCGCTTGTCGTTGTCGCCGGCACCGCTGTTTATCCGTCCCAGGCTTGACTGTTTGAAGAACTCGATATGCTGCTTGGGAGGGCAACACAGCCTGTTTGAGGGAACGATAAACTTGTCTGCGCAACAGTGAGCGCTCATCCAGACATCATCGACGAAGAACGCCGCATCGGGCATGCCGCTGTAGTCAACCAGCCGGTCCTTGTCGAAGAACCGGGGTTTGATCAGATAACCCGTCAGTCCCTGAAAAACATCGATCGGATATGGATCTGAGAGCCGCGTTGCGCGAACCGGGGCCGGGGGTTTCTTGAACAGGTTCGACAGGATCGTGGTTGGCCGATCGGTTAAATCTCCCGGCACGACCCAGCCGCTCATGGCAATGGCCGCATCAGGCATGGCCTCCGAGGCACGTTCAAGGTCGCCGATCAGGTTTGGAGGGTAGATGCGGTCGTCATCGACGACGACGATTTTCTGATCAGGGGGCAGGGACAAGATCGATGGAATGGCCTTTGTCGCCGGTCCCCAGTCCTTGCACGAAACGACCTGGACCATTTCCAGAGCGTGAATCGATTCCGGTATCTCATAGGCTACCTGTTCGCGTTTCGAGAATTCCGGGACGTTCAGGTAAATTGCCATCGGTGCCTTGTTTTGCGCCAGCAGGCTTTTCAGCGATCCTTCGATGAAAGGCAACCGGCTGGGGATGGTCGTCAGACTTACGACAATATCCGACCGATCCGGATTCTGAAGGCACTGTTTGTCGAGTTGCGAAATGTCGGCCCCAGTCAGGCGTCTTTCATCGAGAATATCCAACAGCAGATGCTCGCCTTCAAAGAACCTGTGGATGAAATATGCCAGCATCAGCATCGCGACGATCCCGACCGTCAAGACAATCCCGGTTACCATGCCGATCGTCCCAACCGGGGATGGCTCATAGAGCGAATGTTGCTGCAGCATTCAATTCGGTGTTCGCGGCAAGACAGCATGCGCATGTCAGGGGCCCTTCCGGAGCTGATCGAGTTTGCGCAGATGACCTATGGCTTCAAACTGAGCGATGATCGCGTCAGCGACTGAGACTAGCGCGATCCACAGTATGTAGTAGTCGAGTACTCCCGACAGCCATGCCAGAAGACCGAGCAACGCGTAGAGCTGATCGAGACCCGCGAAGACGGCCCAGGCAATGGTTTTGACCATGTTACCGTCCGGCTCTTTCCGGGAACTGCCGGAATCGGCCCCAGTCCCGTCCGGCACGTTGCCGTATTCCTTGAGGCTGGTCCGGCACAGCCGTGCAAACAGCGCGCACCACGCTGCCGCAATGGTTACGTACAGCCAGGTGACACCCAGTGTGACGGATCCGGGCGGTGGCCCGATCAACTGGTCGGCCAGATAACCCAAAGCGGCGTAGAACACGAACCTCTGGAGGATGTCGAACAGAAAATCCAGATAAGTTCCCAATTTGCTCGTCAGGCTCAGGCAACGCGCCATCGTGCCGTCGACGCAATCCAGAACGGCGTACAGCAGGCCAAGTCCGCAGATGGCCAGGATCGCAACAGACGGTTCAAACTCAAGTGCTGCCCAGACGATCGCCGGGATCAAGAGGCTGGCGGCAATGGTCACTGTTGTCGGATGAATGCCCGTGCCCATGAGTACCCAGGCCAGCACGAACGATACCGGCCGGTACAGGATCACCGTGCCCGGTTCGGTGCGAAGCTCCATGCCGAGTTTGGTGGCACGATAGTCGCGGGCAATCTGGCGCACTGTGATTTTCTGTTTAGACACAGGGTTTACGGCTTGCTACTGGAGAACATTCTTGTGTCCTGAAGCATACCGGCCTGGCGGGCGCATTCGTAACGAAACAACTCATGGGCAAAGCTGGCCAGGTAGCCGACAAACATGACAAGAAGAGCGACTTCGAAATTGACGATAAAGGAATGAACGACCGGCTCGGCAACGGGAAGGGGCTCGTTTCGGATCGTGTAAACGACAAAATAAACGAGGGCTCCCGACAGTATCATGCCCGCCATGACGACCCGCAATGCATTCATTCTTGGATTGAGGCATGTCGGACGGCTGCCTTGGGCCTGCGCCAACCGATAACAGACAAATCCACTCATCGAGATACTGATCGTATGGCCTAGGAACAGCATGTAGCTGCCCGACAGGTGCAGCGCGACATTGATGTTCGAAGTGTATTGACTGAGCAGCACCATTCCGGCGGCCGCAATGATCTGAAACAAGAATGCCAGGGGCACAATCCACCAGGGTCCGAGGCGACCGCGCGAAGAAGAACCGGCAGGAGAATTTAAAAACGACAGATGCAGTTGACCAACTCGGTATGCCGCGTAGACAAGGAGCAATGCCGTCGGCAACATCCAGAGGGCAAATACTTCTCCGACGTAGGTATCGACGAGGGTCTGGCTGACGCTGGGCGTTTCCCAGGAAACTTTTTCGGGATGTCGGTCTGCAAATTCTACCTTTGCCCATATAATGTTGGAGATGACGATGGCAGGTGCCAGGACGACGGGTGCCGTTCTCAGAGCTGCAACAATGAGCGACTCCTTTGACAAAACCGACCGGAGGCCGCTCCATAACACTGGATCGTCGCTTTGCATTGGATGTACAGGTCTACTTGTCATGGCTGTTGAACAGGCTGCGGCAGTTGCACAGTTGGACGTCGAGATGGATAACCCCGGTCACGGAGGCCGTAACCGATGCCAATGCGACGTAAAAAGAACGACAATGAGCCACAGTCAAAATCCAAACAAGCCAACCAAGCCAACCAAAGTTGGCACTAGCATGCTTGAACGGAAGTGTCCATTTGACTTGCGCGGAAGGCCGTCTGGCCGTAGCACATCGCTGTCTACCGTGCCTGCCGCGCTGCACCTGGAAGACCTGGGGGACATGACGGTTGTCACGAGTGCGATCTGAGGGGGCACCCATGCACGTTCTGGCTGTATCAAACAAAGAAAATCAAGGCTTCAGGCGTTATCTCGCGTCCTGCGAGCATTTTGGCATCGAACCGGAAGTGCTGGGAATGGGTGAGCCGTTTCCGGCAATGGGGACTAAACTGGTGCATCTGCAGGCGCGGTTGCGCGAACTGCCGGAAACCGAAATCGTGTTGTTCAGCGATTGCTGGGATGTCGTCTTTGTGCGCGGCCTGAATGATATGGAAAACATCTTCCTGTCGTTTGATACGCCTTGCGTGTTTTCGGCGGAACCGAATTTCCGGTATGCCAAGCCGGACATGAAGCTGCAGAAGCAGCGATATCCTGCCGGCTCCGAGGCGGGGTTGTACCGGTTTCTGAATTCAGGTGCCTGGATCGGCCGGGCCGGATATATGGCCAAGATGCTGGATGAGATCGACTGTCCGCCTGACTGGGACTGTGACCAGACGCTGTTCCACGACTGGTATATCGATCATCCTGATGGGCTGATGCTCGATCATGAGCAAAAGTTGTTTGCCACGACGATTTTCAGAGAAGGCTTCGAGAACACGGATTTTGAAGTCGTGGACGGGGAATTTCGACACAAACCGAATGGAACGACCCCGTTCCTTGTTCACTTCGGCGGAGAGAACCCGGCGTGCTCGGGGAAAGTCCTGGACATGTTGCCGTTTTCGCTGCCCCGTCTGCCGATTACCCGGAAGGCGCTCTGGGATTATCATACCAATGTGCTTTGGCTTTCCCCGATGTACCGGTTGGGTCTGAAACCATATCCCTACGGCAAACCGCTGCAGTGGCTGCTGATCGCGATCGGACTGGTCGTGTTGCTTGCGCTGGTGGCCTTAACGAATTCCTGACTTGGAAACCTGCGGGCTGGCCGGGACACTTCTGTCATCTGATAAAGAAGAACGGCCCAGGGCAGAAAGTTGTCCGGCCGTCCGCTCGGCCGCATCGAGGGCACCTTCAATCAATCCGGGGCTTCTTGTGGCGGTTTCGGCACCGGTAAACCACAGTCTGCCTTCGGCATGCGGGCTGCGCAGAATGTCAGGACCGGTCTCGGGGTGCGACATTGGCTCTGCCAAATCACGAGGCGACGTGACGTACCTATCGGTTGCCCAGTCTTCAACGTGAATCGAACGGGGTTCGAGGCACGCCGGTCCGAAACAGCGGTGCAGTTGATCGCGTACATGAACTTTCAAGTGCGATCCGGCTTCGGCGCGCAGGGTGTGGGGCCAGCCAATGAAACCGAACAGGGCGGCGGGTGAACCTTCGGGACTGCTGTGATCATGGCCTTCGACAATCGGTCCCGCCTGGCTCGCTATTCGTCCCGACAGGCCGTTGTCGCGCCAGAACGGTCGCTCGAACAACGCGACCACCTTGGCGTGGGGTGCCATCCATGTTGGCGTCTGGCTCATGGCGGCGGTCAGTGAAGGCGGCAGTCCCGGCCGCCATTCAATGGTTCTCTCTGCGATGCGTGGCGGTAGTGCGACGATCAGGTGTTCGCATCTGAAGGTCTTCTCATCGTCACCGCTAACCGAGACATCCATACCTTGCCGGGTTACGGACACCGACTTGACCGGGGATCCGGTCAAAAGAGTGCCTTCGGGCAGTCCGGCAATCAACTGATCGATCAGCGCCTGTGGTCCCCCCTTGAGTCTCATGTTGCCGTCCTGGGCGGGCAGGAACCGGACATCGGGGGCAGCATCCGGACCGTAGTCGAGAACCGCATTGCCGTTGGTGAACTGGGAGAACAGTTCAAGCCCGAGCCTGTCAATCCAGCGGCGCACGACGGGCTGGTAGGCCGGCCAAACCCACGTGGGACCAAGGTCCGCAAGATAATGTCCGGTAGTGTCGTCGAATACCGATCTGATGCGTCCGCCCGGTTCTTCGCGCGCCTCGACGACAAGTACAGATCTGCCCGTTTCAGCCAGCAGATAAGCACAGGCAAGGCCGGACAGCCCCGCGCCCACAATCATGATCTCGGCGTCGGTTGCGGATGAGGTCATGTATATATCAGCCCTGGCCGGTCGAAAGATCGACCATGTGCTTGGTGATCGTGTCGAAAAGCTTGGTGTCGCCCATGCTGGTCGCCAGCATCATCGCGCCCTGATGGGTGGCAACCATGCTGGTGGACCATTTGCGCCGGTCACTTTTTGAAAGGGTTTCGGGTAGCGCCTGTTCCACCCATTTGACGTTTGCATCGAAGAACGACTGAACGGCCGTCACCAGTTTGCCGGGCAGGCCGGCCATCTCCGCTCCCAGCAGGCCGCACAGACAGATGGCATCGTCATCGGAGAGCGCCATGCGATAGACGGAACGGAACGCCTGAATCTTTTGCTTCGGGGTTTCAGCCTTCCTTGAAGCATTTTCAAGAACGTCGAAGAACCTCTGTGCGTAACGCTCGACCAGAGCGACACCGAGATCTTCCTTGTGTGGAAAGTGATAGTGGACGCTCGAACTCTTTATGCCGGTGTCGTTTGCCAGATCCCGAAAGCTGACGGCGTTATAGCCGCCACGACGCATCCGGTATTCCGCAGCGTCCAGCACTCTCTCTGTTGTGTTCATTGTCGCCATCTCATGTGGACCATTGATGCTGATATGCCACGTTGTCTATCTAGTGATAGGTCTTGACACGGGATGTGGAATTTGTCAATTTGATTCAACCTATCGATAGATAGATTTGTGAAAGAACCGTGGTTTATCGGGCCGGCGAACCACCGAGCAGGCAAGTGAGTGGTAATGGACAAGATCGAACTGAATGCCAATTTTGATGAACGGGCGTCTGCGCACGGTTCAAAGCTGGAATGGAAGGCATCGCCTATGAAAGGTGTCGACCGACGGATGCTGGAGCGCATCGGCGACGAGGTTGCGCGTGCGACAACTATTGTCCGTTACGCCCCCAACAGCAAGTTTTCATCCCATGTTCATACCGGTGGTGAAGAATTTCTGGTGCTCGACGGGACATTTCAGGACGAGCATGGCGATTATCCGAAAGGCAGCTATATTCGGAATCCGCCGGAGTCCAGGCACACGCCGAGGTCCGATGCGGGGTGTACAATTCTGGTTAAGCTGTGGCAGTTCGACAAACACGACCGGACCCATGTGGTGGCCGACACCAACAAGCTTTCCCTGCATCGTATCGTTGGCCGCGATGACGTCGGTATCATGCCGCTATTCAATGATGGTCGCGAAGACGTGCGCCTTGAAAAATGGAACGCGGGCGCCACGGTGTCATATTCGCCGAGAGGGGGCCTCGAGGTCTTTGTCATCGACGGCGAATTCGAAGAGAGTGGCGAGGCGTTTGGAGAACATTCCTGGTTGAGGTTGCCGGCGGGCGCCGTCCTGAACGCTTCAACCGGCTCGCACGGTTGCCTGTGCTGGGTTAAAGAGGGCCACCTGGCACATCTTGACCTCAGCAGGTTTACGGGCGATTGAAGCCTGGCTGCTCGCCCCAAAGGTTGCTATCGGTTTACAATTCAATAATCGTATTGTTGACGGCATATCATTTGGAAGATGTCGGCGAACAACAGTCGTAGGCAGACATATCCAAAGCGGAATTCTATGCGCGTTATCACCGTTTCGAACAGGGAAACCCCAGGGTTGAACCGTTATCTTGCTTCTTGCAGGAAATTTGGCATCGAGCCCGAAATATTGGGGGTGGGTGAACCGTTTCCCGCCATGTGCACGAGACTGGTGTACGTGATCCGGCGATTGCGTGAACTGCCCGAAGACGAGATCGTGCTGTTCAGTGATTCCTGGGATGTGGTTTTTGTCCGCAGTCTGGACGACTTGCAGGAGGTGTTCCTGAGTTTTAGTGCGCCTTGTGTCTTCTCGGCGGAACCTCACTTCCTCTACATCAAAGCCGACAAATACAAGCAATGGCAGCGCTATCCGGCCGGGACAGAGGTTGGTCTTTACCGGTTCATTAATGGCGGAGGATGGATAGCCAGAGCCGGCTACATGGCGGACATGCTCGAAGAGATCGATTGCCCTCCGGACTACAGTTGCGACCAGACGCTGTTCAACCAGTGGTTCATCGAACACCCCGACAGGATTGTGCTTGACCATGAGCAAAAGGTGTTCTCATCGACGATATTCCGGGAAGGGTTCGAACATACCGACTTCGAGACGGTAGATGGCGTGCTTCGCAACAAGCAGACGGGAAGCACTCCCTGCCTTGTTCACTTTGGCGGCGAAAATGCGCTGTGTTCCGCAAAAATCCTGGACATGCTGCCGTTTCCCCTGCCACGCCTGCCGACCACGGCGGCGACAGTCTGGGATTACTATACCAAGGTTGTCTGGCTTCGGGTCCTGTATGGACTGGGCCTGAAGCCTTACCCGCACGCTAAGCCCCTGGAATGGGTTCTCAAAGGAACTGGCGTCTTGCTGTTGTGCGGGCTGGCGGCGCTGGCGCTTTTGGCTGTGTGACCGACAGTGAGGGTGAGAGTGGTCAAGCCGGTCTTTGCATGACATGCAGAGACCAGCTCAATCGGTTTCAGTCTTTCTCCGGTCCCGCAGACGGTATCAGCGCGACACGAGACCGGACAGGGTGTCGCCGGCAACCGCCAGGCTTGCGATCGTCGATGCGAGAGAATCCTTGGCAAGTTTCCTGGCTTCGCTTGCCTGGTCGAACAGGGAACCTGCCGTGAGGGAAATCACCAAAGCGAGTCCAGCGACAAGAGCAGTCCGGCGTACGGTGCGGCGGGACGTCCCTGAGCCGGGACGTTGGGAATAGGGAGAGCGGGTGGCGTTGTTCAACCGCCGCGCACGGTTCGCCAGGATCTGCTGGTGCAATTCCGCCTGGCGGAGTTTCTCGGGATGAACTGCAAGTTCTGCTTGCGGATCGACTTGTTCGGTCCTCACCGGCCTGCGCGTCTTGGATGTGCGCCGCCTGTCGATGCCTGTCATAGTATCCGCGACACCGGGGATTGCCCGTCCAAGCTTTGCCGTTCGACGCATCCGACTGTTCATCGCACTCTTCTCCAGATTCCAACTGTGATGTACTTTCGCTGAACATTGCGCAATCGTTGCGACCAGCGTGTGATTGAATCTGGAAATATTGCGGCGCAGTGAAGGCAGGTTTTCGTTGAGTTTACTCATGTCTTAGAGCTCCAGCGTAAGATCTGTCTTTGGTTGGGCGACGCAGAGCAGGCAATGACCTTCTGCGGGGACTTTGGTGGGGGGCTGGTCGTACTTCACCTGTCCCTCCAGCAATGCGGTCACGCATGTGCCGCAGACGCCTGCGCGGCACGCAAATCGGGCCCTGATGCCGGCAGATTCGGCCAGTTCCAGCAAACTCCCCTTGCCGGGTGTCCACTCGACCGTCTTGTTTGACTTGGAGAATGTAATGGCGACCTTTTGTTTCGCGTTACCGCCATCGGCGACTTCGGATTTGGCATTCGCCGGCTTCGAAGCGCTGCCGAATGATTCTGTCTGAATGTCTTCCAGAGGCACGCCCCATTTCTGCAGGTCGGTTACGATTGTTTTCATCATGGGCGGCGGGCCACACACATAGAATTCATAGTTGCGTGCGCGGAGCAGCGGTTTCATGCATTCCACGCGGACGAATCCCTCAATGTCGTAGTCCGTGCCCATCCGGCATGTCCGTCTCGGGTTGCAATAGAATGTAACCACATTGAGGTTTGGCATCTCCCGATTGACGGATTGCAGATGATCGTACATGGCGTGATCGAGCCGGTTGGTGACACCGTAAAACAGCCAGATCTCGCGCTTGCTGCCAGACGCAATCAGGGTGTTCAACATGCTGAGCAGGGGGGTTATGCCAACGCCGCCCGCGACCAGTACGACGGGCCGGTTTGAATTCTGGTCAAGACAGAATGACCCCGAAGGCGCATGGACATCGACAACATCGCCGACCTGCATGTCTTCGTGGAAATGACTCGATGACAACCCGGGCCTCGTCCCTTGCGGCGCATTCGCAGGCGTTCTCATCCGCTTCACCGTGATCCGGTAGAACTCCTGATGGCTGGGGCTGTCGGACAGAGAGTAGCAACGCATCGTCTTCTGCGTTTGCCCGGGGATGTCCAGTTCGAATGTCAGGAACTGGCCTGGTTTGAAGGTCGGTATGGACTTCCGGTCGCTTGGCACGAGATAGAACGAGCACGTGTCCTTGTCAGGTGTTTCGTAACCACGCCACGCTATCTGGAACTTTCTCGCGCCTTGCCAAGCCGGCCGGTTGTTTTGTTCCAGGCTTTTGTTGTAGCTCGTTGCGCTGGTGGACAGGTCCCGCAACAGACGCAGGAACTCGCCGTCCAGCCGTGACGTCCTCACTCTGCGGACGACAACCCGATACAACAGCATCATTGCCTGATAGCCGGCCGTGGCGATCATTAAGACGCCACCCGCTGTGGTCAGTGCTTCCATCATATTCCCCCGAATTTGGAACTGGTGAATGTTCCTTGGAAAGGTGAAACAGGATGCGGGCGCAGTACCGGGTGTCCGCATCCTGTCTTGGATATCTGTCAGAGAACAAAGAGGAGCTCCGCCCGGCCGCCCGAGGCGTCCTGCTGTCCTTCGTTGAGTGTGTAGAAGCCCTCCAGCTGCAGCTGGACATGCCGTCCGACCGCCTGCTGGAGCTGGAAGCCGGTGCCGAGGCTGTCAAGACCGTTGCCTGAGAGATCGTAACGCCCGGCGACTTCCAGGATCAGATTTCGCCGGTTGTCGTCCCAGAACGCCTGGTAGCCGATCGCGCCGCCAACAACGTCGTCGGGCGTGAACGGATTGATTTCGGCCAAATAGGTGCTCAGGTTCGGCGAAGCGAACAGGATGCCCGTATTGGCCAAGGGTCCGCCGTTGACGGCTTCGCGGCCCGCCTGGGTGAAGTTGCCGATGCCGAGGAACGAATTGAAATAGACAATGTCGTCCGAGCCCTTGACCGTCTTGGACAGTTCAGACGTCAGAAGAACTCCGGTACCGAGCACATTGCCGTCCACTTCGTCATCGACGGCGTAGGACGCGTTGACGCGGAAAGCGGAGCTGATCCCGCCAAGATGCGGCAACCTCTGAATAGCGGCGAACCCGCCGTAGAGACCGTCGCCTGATCTGTCGTTGTCACTGATGTAGATCAGGTCGAGGTTCACCGTGCTCTGTTGCAAGTCGGCTGCGGTGAACAACCCGAACAGTTGCTCATCGCCGCCGCGACCGTCGTTGCGGTCCGTCCGGTTCCAGCCCCAGATGCCCGACACGCGGAAATTAGAGGTGCCGGGGACAGGGATGTTGTTGCGGATCAGGCCGAAGGCATCGATCGTGTCGTTGATCAAAATGCCCTCCTGGAATATCAGCGGCTGGCGGCCAACGGTAAAGCCGAAGTCCAGCGGCACGAGGCCGGCCTGGTCCAGGACCGGAAACAGGCTGCCGACGTCGCCCTCGAAGAACAGGGTTTCGAGACCCAGTCTGTATTCCGGATTGAAACCCTTCTCGCTGCCAGAAATGGTGTATTTGGAAAAATCCGAGGGGCGGTTCTTGTCCACGGGCCGCAGGCCCAGCAGGATTTTTTCGGTGCCGGTCAGCTGAAGATTGAAGAACACGTCCAGGCGGTTGGCGACCTCGGTTTCGCGCACGGTTCCGTCAGCGCCGCTGTTGAAAGACTGAACCGTCAGGCGGTTGATCAGGTAGCCCCACAACCTTGGTTGCCAGACCGCACCTATGAGCGGTACTTCGAAGCCGGCATCGAGATTGCCGGTGTCTAGAAAGCCGTCACCCAGTTCGACAATCAGGTCGGGACGGTTTGGCAACCTGTTCAAACCTGCCTTCGCCGCCTTCTCGTCGGCCTTTTCAGTTTCAAAGGGCACGTACTCGTGTTTCAGCTTGTCAACGCCGACCCGGTGACCGAGGGGCCAGAACGAGCTGTACCATTTCTCCTTGGTGACTGTTTTTTCGCCCCTCGACCAGTCCTCATCGGCCTCGCCTGCAACCGGTGTAATTCTAACGACCGAGGCCGGGTCAATTGGCGTGCCGATGGTCTCTTGCGCAATGGGTGATGTGTTGCCGCTGACAGCGGTACGCAACTCAGGGATCCGTTCGGCTGAGGTATCCTCGACGGGTTTGAACGCAACCAGCTTTCGGTCGCCCTGCCAGGTGGCTGTCTGCAGATAGGCTTTAAACAGGGGGCTGTCAGGCGTAATGGGAATTCGTTTTGGCGTCGTGTCGTCGCGCGCGTCCTGCGACGCGCGTGGGGCCGGTTCCACATCAGCGATGATTGACGCGCCAGAAGCGCTGTCTTGTGCCGGAAGTTCTGCGTTTGTATCATCCCGGATCGAAACATCGATGCCGTCGTCATCGAAAATGTCCAATCCCAAATCGTTCGGCACATCCGCGATCTTGTCGGAGCGCTCAGTCCTGTCCGGCATGACGTAAGCTGTGGTCGTTGTTGCGGCAGGTTTGTCTGTCTTGTCGGATACCGCTACAGCGTCGCTGCCGGCATTGCCGGCAGCCTTGGATACCTGTTCCGGCGTCGTGGACGGAATTGCCCTGTACCATTTGCCGTTTTGGGTTTTTTCGCCAGCATCCCAAACGATTGAGAGGGTGGTCAGCCCAAGCCCGGCGACCACAAACCCCGCTGTGGCCAAATATTTTGCTTTCTTGCTTCGTGCGTTCTTTTTCATTGATCGGAACCCGCCCTTAATTTCTAACACTTGATATTTCTGGGTTAATTGACTGAACCGCGGGCAATACGTGATCGGTGCATTGCCCGCGGCTGCTATCGTGTTACTTGCGGTCAACCTTGATGGTCGTGCGCCGGGCCGAGCGTTTCGTCTGGGGCTGGGCCTCGTAGGTCACGGCACTTGGCAAAGCGGAGACCGACGTTTTGAACGCGACTTCCTTTTTCCAGAGCACCTGTGTGCCTGCAATCAACCGGTCACCGACTTCCCGAGGGGTCATGTTGAAGTCGAAGCCGACGTCCTGGATGTTGGTCAACAGGTTGACCGGAACGGCCTGTGCCTTCAGCTTGATCGTTGCCTTGTAGGGCGGTTTGCCGGTCATGGCGTCGCTGTCCACTTTATATGTTGCCCAGCGATGACCATTTGGCTCGATACCTTTCTTGTGATTGCGCTCGGTGGCCGGTTCGCCGGTGAACACCAGCGAGGTGGTTGAGGGCAAAACACGCGGCAGGGCAAACTGCGGGTAGGGGATCGGGATCACATGCTCGATTTCACCGCCGCGACCGTTCTGGGTCACGAAGATCGACTGCAGGCTGAACAGATATGGATCGAGATCGATCTCGCCTGCATGCACATATTCCGAGTGGCCGTCCCTGACATCGCCATTTGGATCACGATCGCCGGAGCGAAACACGACCTTGCCATCACGGTCCGTCACTTTGACGTCGAGCCAGACAAGACGCTCACCTGTGAACCCGGTCGGGACGTTGTGCCCGTCGGTCCCGTTTGCGACCTTGACCCGGAACTTGATGCCGCCTTCGTCGGCGCGTTCAGTGATCACGTCTTCAAGCCGGAAACCGATTTTCAGGATTTCGAGGCGCTTCTCCTTGGCGAAATCCAGAAGCTTGAACTGCTTCTTCAGGATCTCACGGGCATCGTAGCGGTCGTCGACCGAGGCCCAGGCTTGCGGGAATTTGTAGCTGTCGGACACACTGTTCTCGAACTTGTCGGTGCCCCAGCCTTCCTCGTGCTTGAACAGCAACCACTCACGCATCGTCTTGAAAGCCGCGGCTTCCTGGTTGTGGGGGAAGATGCCCGGATGGATGACGGGATAGTCCGGTCCGGAGAATAGATGGCTGGTCAGTTTACGGGTCGAGGTCGGTATATCGCCGACAACCGCAGCCGGTCCTTGCTCGTAACCGGAAACCTTGCCCTGGATCGTGCCCATGTGGCAGTCCTGACAGGTCACGCCTTTGGCTGCAGCCGGCGATGTCCGATACTCCGAGAACGCTTCTTCCAGCCGGAACCCGTTGAACAGTGTCACGTCGTGACATGTGCCACAGAAAACCGGCGTCTTGATCGATTCGAAAACCTTGGATTCCTTGTGTATCTTGCGACCGGATTCCTTGGGGTCCGTGACCACCCGAAATTTGTCGGGTTGATCCAGGGCTTTCTGCAGTCCTGCATTTCCCTTGGGTCCGAAAACCGGCTCGGTCAACCCGCCCTCAATCAGGGCGAGACGGCCGCTGGCCTTGTTGTAGTTCTTGTTGACGCGGTGGCAGACAACGCAGGTTATGCCTTCACGCGATGTGGGATGGCGGTCCAGATTCGAAGCGAACGAACTTTCTCCAAGATTGGCGCCGACGGGAGAGTGACAGCGCAGGCAGAAGTCGCCGTTGGAGCCGTTGCTCAGCTTGTTGATCTTGTTGTTGAGGGAAAGATAGATCGGGCTGAGCTGGGCATAGGCGTGCTGGGATACGGACCATTCCTTGTAGTGCTTGGGATGGCAGGTTCCGCAAGTGCCGGCCGATGGATAGCGGTCTTCGATGAACAGGTTCTCATGCTGTTCGGCTGCCGACAATTCGGTTTCCTTGTCGCCCTCGTTGTCGCCGTCCTTGCCATCGTCCGTGGCGACCGCTTGGGGGTCTTCATCGGCTTCGGGCGCGTCGGCCTCGACGACTGCGCCGTCCAGAAGCTCGTCACTGGCGGACGCGTCTTCCTCTGCTTTATCGCCGCCGTCGTCGCTTAACAGGGTATCTTCACTGGAGGAAACGTCGGTTTCGTCGTCTTCGGTAGATGCCTCCGACTCATTTTCATCGATCAGCAGTGTGTCTTCGCCGGCCGTCGCCTGCTTGGTTGTTTCTGAACCGTCGTCGTCACTCAGAAGTGTGTCTTCGTCGGTGTCAGCACTGGCTGACGTGTCTGACTCGCCGTCGTCACTCAGCAATGTGTCGCTGTCTGAGACGGTGTTGGCAGAGACATCGGTACCATCGTCATCACTCAGCAAAGTATCCTGATCCGAAGCCGCCGCCGGTTCGTCGCTGAGCAGGACATCGGCGCCTGATCCATCCTCGGAAGAGACGTCGATTGCGTCTTCGTTATCCAGCAAAGTGTCGTTGTTTGTCTGTGCCGCCGGGCGGATAATCAGTTTGTGAGTTTTTGATCCGACTTTACGGTCGCCTTTGCCATCGGCAACACGAATCAGTTTTGGGGATTGTGGGATTGTTGACCGTTCAAACAAGCTGCCGGGACCAACACCGGAGAAAATTGTGTCCTGATTGATAATGTTGACTGCCGGAAGGTCCGGCACTTGAAGCTCTGAATGCAAACGCTCTGAAGCTGACGCTTCCGACGCTGAGCTACTCAACGCCAGAAAAAGCCCAAAAAAAAAGCGGTTGATTCAGGGGAAAGGCCTCTAATTGACTTCACCTTGTTCACTCCCTGGTTAAGACTGACTGGGCGTTAAGGATTAATCAAGAATCGCGGCATCAATGGGCAGAGCGTGAGACAATTTTGCGACAGTCTGCGGCGACGTTGCGTCGAATCAGGCAATTGGATGTTTTGCCGTCTGATTTGGATCACATCACAGGTCAAGAATGGCAAAAGTCTGGTACATCCAGCAGTTGAGAGATTGTTGCTTGGCGCGCAACCGGATTGAGAAAAATTAATGACGGGGTTTTGTTAGCGAGAACTACGTCACGACACTATTTGTTTGGCAAAGTGGTCACGGGTACTGGCGTCGCTACCGGATTTACATGATAGACGTGGCACAGCAGACAGTCCTCACGTGCGGCACTTTGTTTGTGGCAGACGGTGCACGCATCTTTCTTGATGGCCCCAAAATTTGATTCGAAAACTGCGGGGTTGTTCTGCTTGTACGTAACTTGTGTTTTTGCCGTCGGTTCAAGCTTGTGGCATGTCAGACACCCCTGTTTGCCGACGATCGACAAGTGGGGTGTATGTGAGAATTTCGTGAAACGCCCGGCCGGAAGCGGCGGCCTGGACGGCATCCAGTTGATGCGGCGCGTGGCGTCGCTTTCGGCGTCGACACTATGGCATTTTGTGCACTGCCCCTGGGCGTCCTTCGACGTGAGGAGACTGAATGCCGAGGCAGCGGGATTGTCGGTTGCCTGGGTAAACAGCCGGCCAGAAAAATCCAACCAGGTCTTCAGAAACTCATCGGCATGGCCTCTGGGCCTATACAAAATGGCATAATCCTGCCGATACCAACCGCCAAATTCTGTCCAAGTCTCGGCATCAACCGCCTGCTCGCGCGGTTGCGCGGCATTATCGGCGGTGTCCGATTCCTTTTCGTCTTCATCTTCGTCGTCGTCCGACTCGGCCTGTTCTTCCTCATCGGATTCATCTGCGTCTGCGTCTTCGTCAGTGTCTTCACCGTCTTGGTCTTTTTCAGTATCGTCGTTGGATGCGCTTTTGTTTGCGTCGCCGGCGTTGGTTGCGCTCTTTCGGGCCTTCAATTCGGACTCAAGGTTCGGCAACCACTGGTGCTGTGCGCTCATCAGGACGTCGCGCGGCATGGAAGCGATGAGTTTGGTGATCAGTTCGGGTTCGATTTTTTTCCCGGTGTTGCGGGTCAGTCTCCTGAGGACCACTGACGGCTTGGAGTTTGCGTAGGTGAAGATGAGATCCTTTACCTCCCAGGCAAAAGCCTCAACCGCTGCAATCGTTTCGTCGGATTGATTTGAGAGGTCCAGCAGATCGATGCCTGCGACGGTCTTGAGAATTTTTAACCGCTTGTCGTCGCGGCCGATGAGCAGTTCCATGAACGGTGTCAACTCGGCATCGGATTCGGCAGGCCATTCCCCAATATCGGCGCCTTTCTCTTCAAGCGTGTCGACGTCGAGTCCGGGCAGAGACAGGAGAGTAATACCCTTTGGACCCTCTGGCCGTTCTGTCCCGACGATCTGGCCGATGTGACAGTCTGAACACACCTGTTTGAACGGTTTGACATCCATCTGGCGGTTGTCCGATCCGACAAAGTGACAGTTGCTGCATTCATTGGGGATAGAATTTGCCAGGGCGGGTTTTTTCAGCAGATCGGGAAAATGAGTGCCGAAGTGACTGGAATGGTCGAAGAAAATTCTTGTGCGCCGTTTGAAGGGATAGCTGTCGAAGTCCGGATGATCGGATCCAAACGAATGGATTTTCATTGTGTGGCAGGTTTGGCACCTGTTGTCCGGCATCAGTTTCAGATCGGCTTGCTCTCCCTTGTGCTCCTTGTGGCAGGTCTGACAAAAGACGCCCTTCGGAAACGTTCTGGCAACAGGGAAGGCTGCTTCGCGCAGCAAATCGACAGGGTCTGCAGTGGCTGTACTTTTCTTTTGCAGCCGATTGGTTGCTTTCTCCAGCACGGCCATTTCGGCGCTGTGGGGATTAATCGCAGTAGCGCCGATCTTGTGACAACTTACACATGCCATGCTGTCTTTGCGTGGATCTGCCGCAGCAAAGATATTGTGCACCCAGCCCATGGGACCGGACTTGATATTGGAGTGGCACGAACTGCAGTTCTCCACTGATCCATGCGGTGTTGCCATAGGCCCCGGTGTCAGCAACCTGGTTCCGCCTGCGAATGTCAGGGAAACGGCAAGAATGCCTACGATGATCGTGGCAAGCCAACGGGCAGTCCGGCGCTGCATTGCCCGCACACTCGACACCGGTTGACAGGCGCGAACAGGTGAACCGCAGGCGCCGAGCGTGTCGGGGCCGCCGTCGCAGGGGCCGCCGTCCACTTCGGCGCGGCCGCAGTAGAGCGTATTTTCGTCTTTCAGCGGCGTGCAGCCGCTTACGACCCGGCAATTGCCGAATTTGTCAGGTCCGGACCGGCACTCGTTGCTGGTGCCGTGTTGCCCACAGACCCACTTTTGATTGGAGTGAACGAACGCACCCTTGAAGGCACGTATCATGGCCATCGGTTTCAATGTCTCAGACCCCTGAAGAAAAGGCGTGCACGATGGCGACATGAATGATGCTCAGAGCGATCAGGCCATAGGTCGCGGGAATATGGATGAACAGCCAGGCAATGAGCAGACCCTGATGGGCATACTGGAAATCCAGATCGTCCTTGGCGACGATCCGCTCCCGGATCGACTGCAGCGTTTCCTTGCCCTGTTTGTCGAGATAGCGCTCGAAGGCTTCCAATTCTCCGCAGATTACCTTCAGCGGCCGCTTGGAGTGGCTCAGATGGGACATGAAATTTCGCGGTTTGCGAAAAAACGTATGCAGCGTCTGCGTGTAGAAATTCGTCAAAACCGCAGCGCCGTCGCCGTCAACCGAGCCGACGACAAGATCGTCGACTTCGCGGGCGATTTTTGCCTGTTGCGACGAAATCTTCTCCAACGGGACCTGGGAGACATTGGCTTCAAGTTTCGACGGAATTGCACGCGCCAGAAAGGCACCAACGACGCCTGATACAGCAACCAGAACGAACAGCAACCACAACACCCATTCAAGACCGGTGTCCGGCAACGTGAACTGTGTATGCAGCGCAAAGGTAGCGACGACGAAGTAGCCGCAATAGATGTGGGCCTGCATCCATGCGGTAACCCGGCCTAAGGGAAGCTTGGCAAATCTTCTGCGCCAGCTGAAAAAGACCTGAAACGTAATGCCGCCAAACAACACCCATCCGTCGAAGGTTCTGGGATCGCGCAATGCGGTGTCGTAAAGCCAGATGACGGTGTAAAGGATTCCCGCGGCGATCAGTGCGATTGTACCGTTCTGGACAATGCGCCAGTTCATTACTGTGAGACCTTGAACCAATCTGACAGCATTTCGGAATCGGTCATGTCGATTCGGTCGATTGCATCATGTGGACAGGCCCGCTTGCACGCAGGCCCGTTGTTGAGTCCGGCACAGAGATCGCATTTGATCGCCTTCAAGGTTGGGAACCCGTCCTGGCCCATGTAGACGGCACCCTTGCGATCGATGGCTTTCTCCATTCGAATGTTGTCGTACGGACAGGCACTGGCGCAGGTGCCGCAACCAATGCACGTCGCGTGGTCGATCAGAACGTTACCGGTTTCGGGATTGCGATGTATCGCTTCGGTCGGACAATCGGCCATGCAGACCGGATCGGCGCAGTGCATGCAGGCATTGGCAATCATCAATTTATGGTGTGACCGGCCCTTGCGAACGAACCGGGGAATGTTGTCATGGGTTGCCGCGCAGGCCCGCACGCAATCGTCGCAATTCACGCACCTGTCGGTATTGATGACCATCGCGCTTGTGCCGTTGACAAAGCGGTTATCGATGATGAAATCCAGCAGCGGCGGGGCAAGCTCCGATCCCCGGACAAGGTCCTCATCGGCGGACGGCGCCTCCTGCCGGGCTTCGAGTTTTTCGGGATCGGGGCGCAGGCAGGTTTCGACGGTTTCCTGTGGAATTGCAATAACGTTGGCATAACCGCACGCCTTGAGACCGTTCTCGACAAAAACCGCGCTATCGGAAGTGAGCAGGGATGTCAGCTGGTCCAATCCGAATACGTCGCCCTTGGACAGGAAACCGACGGTCAATTCGCCGTTGTGGATCTTGTGGCTGACCCGGACGAATCCCGAAGTTACAACAAGCAACCCACGAAAGGGCTCGCCTTGCTCCAGAATCGTCGGTTCAAGCGCCTCGGAGTTAGCATCCACGGATGATGGCGTTCTTTGGCTCTGGAAACCGTGCGACCATCTCAACTGGCCGTAGGTTTCGAATGTCGCGTTCTTGGCAACGACTTCCAGCGTGAGATCGTCAACGGAGCGGAACAACGGACACTGCCTCAAGCCGCTCAAACAGCTTGAGGTCTTGTACAACTCATCAATCGTATCGCTGAACTGCGACGACCAGAACATGAGATCACGGACACCCGGCCAGCGCAGTTCCAGGACGAAGGTCTTGTCTTCGCAGGCAAAAGCCGTGTCCTCCCTCGGTGCCCGGCGCAGGGCGGACGATATGCCAAACATGTCATAGGGCGCCAGGATTACGCCACGTTGCCCCGCCGGCGACCTGTGCCGCGACCGCATCCGGCCAAATATTCCACCCGATCTGACCTTCGCTTTTTTCGACGAATCACTGAAGTCGGGCAGGGACTCGAACCAGGCTTTTTCAACTTCGGCAGGCCCGGTCTGTGTTGTGTCGCTTTCGTCTGGAAGCGTTACACACCGAACGCCGCCGCGGAGCAGAACAAATATCGAATTGCCGTGATCCCCCTGTTTGTAGATCACTTCGTTTCGATCCAGCTGCAGAATGCGGCCGTCGTGGGAGATGATCCTGGCAAGGGGCAGATCGTCTGGAAAGTCCTGCGGATCTATCGCCTTGAAAGCGGGGATAGACAGAATGCTCGAAACAATCTGCGGCCTGGTCGGCCTTTCTCCAAATGGTGTATCCCAGCGGTGATGATCGTCACTGCCTGACTCCAATGGCACGTCTGGTTTGCGTCTTGCTGTAGCACCGGACAACATTTTCGGAATCCTAACTTGATGGTTTTCCCTTGTACCGTTTTTCGCTGGGAATCAGTTTGTCGATGGCACCGAATTTGCTGCCGTCATGTTTTGCAATCAGCACGAGTGCCTGTTTCGCGATCTTGTCGGCAACGGCGGAAAGCGCAGCATTGTTGTTCAGCTTGAGTGCTGCCGACCTGCCCAGCTTGATGATCTGCCCGAGTTCACGGGCCTGTGGCAGGGCTTTGGCCGCTTTTGTCAGTTTCTTGCGTGCGGCCGCCGCGCGCCGCGCCATTTTCACGGCATAGGACTTCTTGACCGTGGCAACGCCGACGGCACGTATCGCGGTTTCAAATTCCACGACCAAGCCGACGAGATACATCATGCGCCGGCGTTTGGCGCTCGCATTCGGATTGGACTTGCCTTTCGTGTACCAGACGTTGTGGCGGACTTCGCCCTGTGACCAGGAAACCAGTTCGAACTTGCTGCCGGCGGGGTGTTTTCCCACATTGACCAGCTTCTCCTGCGGCACGACGTGGCAGCTGTAACAATTCTTGGCAAGGGCATACAAGGCGTTGGGCCTGATCAAGCCGACGGCAACCGATTTCTTCCAGCGCTTGGCGGCTTGTGCCTTGGACTCGTCCTCCTTCTTCTTATGGCCGCTGAATTCGGCATGAAGTTTCAGGTAATCCTTGCCGTCACCGTGGCATTTCTCGCAGGAAATCCCCGATACGGCCTTTTTGCGCTTCTTGACCGTCTGCACGGTGAAGTGGCAGTTCAGGCACAGGCTCTTCGATTTCACGCGCTTGATTTTCATCCGCTTCTTGATTTTCCGGGCGGCCTTGGTGCGCGGCATCTTCCGGAATGTCTTGAAGTGATGCGATCCCTTCCAGATTTCGGCTTCGTCCTTGTGGCATTCGGCACACTCGTTCGGCCCGACAACCTTGTTGGGATCTGATGCTGCTCTTGCAGAGTCAATCGGCTGAACCACAAACGCCAATCCGGTAACAACCAGCGCCAGCAACGAACCAAAGATCGCCCGAGCGCGGGATCTTTCTGGGAGGCTCTTTGGTTGTCTGTGGGTCTGTGGAAGTTTCTGCTTTCTGCCTACGATACGTCTTGTGTTCATGGATTTTTGCGAACCAATTTCCAATTGTTATTGATCAATTTGTCCCTGTTAAACAAAGTGCAGGACGCCTGTGACCTGCAGGATTGATCATGATCGTCGCCATTGTGTTTGGGAAAAGGGGCGA
The DNA here is from genome assembly GCA_021775805.1 of Alphaproteobacteria bacterium. Taxonomy (GTDB): domain Bacteria; phylum Pseudomonadota; class Alphaproteobacteria; order Rhizobiales; family JAJFHC01; genus JAJFHC01. The sequence continues at coordinate 89,916 of JAJFHD010000105.1, forward strand.
TTCGTTGTCTGGAATTGGAGCGCACGGTGATTTTTGGCGGGTCCGAATCAAGCAGTCCGAAATCTGGCGGATGGACCGATAACCAGCCGCTATTGCGGCCCTTCCCAAAAAATATTGGGCGGCCCAAGCCGAAGATGGACCGCCCGGAACATGGCCGTTGCACAGGCGCTTCTGGACAAACAAGCCTGGCGGTATAGTCTAAAACGCTACTCTGTCGTCAGGCCAAGCGCTCTGGCGGCACTCTTGATGCGTGTCTGGATTTCCGGTTTATCAGCAAACGCTGCGAGCGCGTCGGACAGGGCGGTTTGGGCGGCATCGGGCTCCTTGAGGACCGACCACGACCGCATCAGCCTTATCCAGCCATCGGGATTATCAGGCGATTCCTTAAGTCGGGTGGACAACCCCTCGACCATGCCGCGGATCATCGCCATGCGATCCTCGGGTGACATCTGCTCAGCGTCTTTCATGTCTTCCGCACTCGGCCCTTTCGGTGCCGCAGGCGCCGGTGTCGACTGGGCCAGCGTCGGGGCCGGTTCGGTTTTTATCTCACTCAGGGCTTGCTTGACGTCAATTCCCTTGGCAGCAGCAAATGTGGTGATCCGCTCACGCAGGTCCTGGGCCCACTGGACGTCGCTTCTGGCGATCCTGAGTAATTCAATCCACGTGTCCACGGCACCCTGCGCGTCGTCTCGCTGGGCTTTGGCCGCACCGATGAAGTACCGGGCCCGAACATCGTCGGGATTGAGTTTCAGCGCGGCACTGAAAACGGTTTCGGCTTCCTGTGTGATCCGGCCGTTGGCCAGCCTGACCATGGCTTCTCCCTGGAGGGACCTGAGGATGGCGCTGTCTTTCTTGAGTGCCGCTGCACGGCCGTAGGCGTCGACCGATTCCTGAAATCGTTCCATGTTGTAATAGGACCAGCCCAGCACGCGCCAGCCTTCGGCGTCGTTGGGATTGGCTTTCAGTTTGGCTTCAAGACGCTCAACCATGGTTTTGATGTTGTCCTGGCTGATCTCAGGCGACTTGTCTTTATGAACCTGTGCGAGTTTCTCCATCGTTGGCGGAGGCAAGTCATCAGACGTCTTGGGGCTGCCAATGGCGGTGTAGAGACCGATCGATCCAAGGGCGAGAAAGCTGCAAACAACGGTCGCTGCCCGGATGCTCCAAGCGGTACTTGCAGCTCTTGCTTGCTTCAGCGCATGGTTTCCGGCCAGGGAATTCTCGCGTTCAGCGTCTGCAATTGCTTCAACGGAGTGGCTTTTGCTGACAGGGCCCATATGGCATTCCTTTCAAATTCACTTCACGGATCCTTGGGATCCGAACAGCTTCATATTGCTGGATTATGGCTTTTGACAAGGCTTTCGTGAAATTGGACACGCCTCGGCTTTCTTTCACCGGGACCTGACTTGTCTTTCGAGACGGTATCTCAGTCCAGATATATTACGGCTAAACCGCACCTGCCACTCCAGTTTTTTCATCGGGTACGGACGCAAGGGATTCCAGAAACTCCAACAGTATCAACGCCGGTTTCTTCCCATGCTTTGCGTTTCCACATGGCAACGCAAGGCATGGAAACCTTTGAAGACTGGTTGACATTCACAGCTCCCAGGGCAGGTTTCAGCCGTGGACTGGCACCATTAGTGTCACTGACTTGCGGACTCAGTTTGGCCGGATTGTGCACATGTTTTGTTATAAATTGGAGGATAGTTGACGGTCTCGATTTCAGGAGCGAACAACGAACGGGCGATTTCTGTCTGTCTGCTGTCATCCAACTGTAGCGCAACAAATATCGAATCGTCCTGCTCTTCTGCCAGACACACCAGCCAGTTGGAGGTGCGTGCCAGCCCGACAAGCGGTATTTCCCGTTCGCACGCGATCTGAGCGAAGGACAAATCTACCATGTTGACGTGGCGCCACTCACGTACATCAAATCTGAGACGTTGCGTCGCAAATGCGGTGGAACATGTTCCAAGAACATCGGTTTGGAAATCACTGATGACCCCTCTTGAGCGATGCACAACAACCCGGTCGCGAAGGTACGAGTCGATGGTTTGATTCATGGTGGAAGCGTGCACACCGACGACGGCACCGTAGTCGTAGTCCTTTAGACTGGCGCGCATCGTGGAGACATAATTGTCTGGGTAGGCAATGTCGTCATCCAGCGAAAAATACAAACACTCTTTTTCATGAAGCGCGAGCCCCAGAAACTTTCCATTTGCTTTCAGATCGCCATGTTGACTCGATAACAGAGGGCGAATTTTCGGATCTTGAGCAAAGAGTGGCACTTCAGCGAAACCATCCAGAAACAGATAGAGATGGTCAACTTGAGGGAGTATCGACGCAATGGCTGACGGCGCCGTATCCGACCGGCTTGGCATCGTCGCCATACCGGCGATTGCCTCGAGATTGCCTGCGACCTTGATAGACTTGGTCGGTATACTTGACGGCAACAGACCTTCAATCGGTTCGAACCGTCTCGTCAATAGATCGAATATCCTGGAGCGTTCCTCCTGGTCTGGCATTCGGTCCGTGGTTGGAGTTTGCCGGTGAACGCCGGGTTTGGGCCACCGTCGGCGTGAACGGGCCTCATAAAATGGCACCACAAACCTGTTGAACAGGGTTTCTCCCAGCAGCCTTCGTGTCAAAGGGGCGCTCTCACCAACTGCGCGTCTGCGGTGACGGGCGATCCAGTCGTGGAGAATTCTTTCCTTGTCCAATGCCACACCCCATGTGGATTCGAATACAGACAAGGCGGTCTCGACCCGTGAATGGTCCCAGCGTTGAAGGAAGAAATCCAAGTCCGCTTGACTCTGCTTTCCATCGCGCACGTGCGTCACCACCGCATCCCGTTCGAAGGTCACGGTTTTTCCGGCAATCTTCAATCGAAGCGCAAAATCGATCTGTTCGCGGGAGACCAATCGTTCATCGAAGCTTCCGAACTCATCCAGGACATCCCGACGCATCAAAAGGCAATGAAACTCCGCAATTTCGTTTCTCTCGGGCGCGGTCAGTCGGTTGAACTGGCTGATGGGTTTGTCCATGAGCCGGTGTCGCTCGGAAAGTGTCGGATGATCAGGATCGCCTTCCGCGAACAAAACGCCGCCGGCGTGGTGAATTGTGGATGCGGCCGGCAGTCCAATGCATGTCAAAGGCGCGACGACGCTTGAGCGATTGCGTTCCGCATTTGCTTCCAGTGCTTCGAGCCAACCGGGTTGGTATTGGATATCGTTGTCGACGAAGGCGATGAACTCGGTCTCAGACAGTGCTGCTCCAATGTTTCGAGAATGGCCGGGGGGAATGAAATGGGGCTTCGATACATGTCGAAACGGGCGCACTTTCTGCAAGTTCCGGAGTTTGCTCTTCAAGACCTCCGGCAGGGTACCGTCTACAACAATCACAGGAACTTCGGGGTCTATGGTTGAGAACAGGGACTCAAGAGACCAAAGGACGGTTTCGACTCGTTCGCGTTGCGAGACCACAATTGTTGTTTTGAACTTGTTTTGCCGGTCAGTCATTCTTGGAGTTGCATTCGTCTTGTGCCGCCTGTGCATGAAGTCCTGGGACAAAGAACGACCATCTTTTGCCTCGGCTTGAATATCGAAACGTTGGCCGACCAACAAATAGCCAATCAGGACAGACTGATGCAACACGCTGCGTCAACTATTATCATTGCCCCATAACGGCGAACCAATGGAGTGCTGCAGGTATGACGTTGAATCCAGTCAGTTTTGCACAGACCAATATCCAAATTTACAATCAGATGAAATTGCTGGAATACGACGATCGGGACATCGAAAAGGTACGATGCGCATATGTTCTTGCCATGCGCCTGTTCTCCGGACAGTTTCGGGCAAACGAAAAACCCCAGCTTGCTCATTTGATTGGCGTTGCCAGTATCCTTGCGGCGCAAAAGGCCAAAGGACATATCGTTGCGGCGGGTATGCTTCACTCCGCTTACAGTCACGGAGAATGGGGGGATTCGCTGCGAGGCAGGACCGACACAAAAGCTTCGGAAATTCGCAATGCCGTGGGAAAAGATGCCGAAGCTCTGGTTTCCTGTTATCAGAGCCAACGTTATACGACTGAACATATTCGGTCCTTGCGCGGCAAATTCGACACCTTGTCTGAACTCGAACGCGATGCATTGCTGGTCGAGCTTGCCGATGTGCTGGAGGAGTTTGTAGATAGTGGGATAAAGTATTGCGATCACGTCAAGCATGGTCCCGAGTCTGGAAATCGAGAAGCGGTGCAATTCGTGACGGTCGAGACGGCCGCAGTCTTAAGGTATCCGGATTTAGCCCGTGATCTAAGTGACGCGCTCGATCGATTGGACCACTTCAGGGCTCCGCCGCCCGCCCACACCCATGAAAAACATGGTTCGTTCGTGCCGCCGCTCACACATACACCGACTGTTCGGCTTGCCTTGAAACAATGCTGGCGGAGCGTAGCGCAGTTAATCAGTCGTTGAAGGTTTCCCCCATGCCCTACAATGCCGGCAAAAACGTGGTGCTTCGGGGTGAGCGCGTTTCGGCATGGCAAGGTAAGGCATGGGAGACTGTGAAGACTGGTCGTCTTCCACACCTCCCAAGGCTACGTGCGACCTTGGGCTGGCACCATTACTGACATTGACTTGCGGACTCAGTGGGGCTGGATTGTGCATATGCTTTGTTCATTTTCCGGCCACGGTTAGGCCGGCCGCGAGCCATCAGCATATTGTGCCGCCGTGTGATTGGATATTATGGTGTTGCGGTCATGCTGTAGCGCTGTCACTGGTCGCACACTCAAGAGTTGTCTTTGCCATGAGTTCGATTCCCAATCTTGAACGACGCCGGATTCAAGGTGAGATCATCAAGCCGGTCTATGACGCTCTGGTTCAGGAAATCGGCAAGGATAGAGCGCAGGCACTCATCGCACGGGCCGTTCGGGCATCGGTAATGGCGGAGGCCCGAACGGCAGCAGCGGTCGCCGTGAATGAGGGCGGCGACTCGGTCAAAAGCTCAATGGCACCCTTCGCCGCGAATTTCCACCGCACGTATGTTGAACACGGCGCCGAGGCCGGACTCGATGTCGAGGTCCTGCGATCGGATGAGGATCATCTTGACTTCGACGTGCACCGCTGCCGGTTCCTCGAGGCCTATGAAAGTCTGGGTTTGGGCGACATCGCTCAAATACTGTCATGCAACCGGGATGGCGCGTTTGCAACGGACTTCGATCCGAACATTTTTCTGGAGCGCCGCCAAACCATAGCGCAAGGGGCTGACTGCTGCACGTTCCGTTATTCCTACAGGCGTGACGCTGACGATTCCGGCTGAACATATCGAAACGCCGGTGACATTCGTTCACGAGCGCGTGGCGCGGCAAACAACGGAGAGACACGATGAGCGGACAATTCGCGGGCAAAACAGCCCTTGTGACGGGGGGGACCGGCGGCATCGGATCGGCAGTCGTCCGGGGGTTGGTCGGGAAGGGAACAAACGTGATTTCGGCTTCTGTCGACGACGATGCGAAACGGCGAAACCTGGCAGATGAAACCGGCGCGGAATGTCTCTATCTCGATGTCAGCGACCGCGATGCGGTAATGGACGCGGTGTCGTCGCGCAATGTCGATATCCTTGTCAATGCATCGGGCGCTCTCGGTCAGACCGGTACGTTGTTCAACCAGCCCAAGGACAGCGCTCAGCGGCTTGTGGATGTCAACATTCTCGGTGTCCAGAACTGTCTGCAGGCCGTGGTGCCGGGAATGATTGAACGCGACGAAGGACATGTGGTTCTGATCGGTTCCATCGCCGGGCCCTATCCGAGCCTTGCCCAGCCGATCTATTCCGCAACCAAGGCTGCCGTCCATTCCATGGCCTTCAATCTTCGGATGGAACTCTATGGTTCCCAGGTGCGCGTGACGGAAATTCGACCGGGCCGGGTGCGCACCGGCATGCACGCGGAAATGTTCGAGGGCAGTCATGAAGAAGCCGACCGGCGGGTCTACGATCCGGTTGTAACGATGGAGGCGGAAGACGCGGCGGAGGCCATCATCTGGGCCTTGTCGAAACCTTCCCGCCTGTGCGTTTCACAAATTGAAATTCTTGCGACCGATCATGTTGTCGGCGGCATCCGGTATCGCCAGAAGGAATGACTGTATCAACCGGTCGAAGACGTTATCGAGCGAAATCCAAGAAAAGGCCAAACACTGATCCAGATCAAAGCGTGTTCCCGTCAGGCCGTTAGGCTGGCATGATGGGCGGTGTACGGTCGCCCGTTGGTCAGGGAGGGCTAACAGATGGAACATCAGGACCAGTCCGTCTACCGGCCGCCGGCGGTTCCGGTGGTCCGGGAATTCGAAGTGACGGACGTCATAGCAGCACTGAAAGCGGGCTGGCGGGACTTTTTGCGGGCTCCGGGCTTCGGGGTGTTTTTTGGCGGTTTTTATGCAATCGGTGGACTTCTGATACTTGGTCTGTTGAGCGTTTTCGACATGCCGTACATGATTATTCCGCTGGCCATCGGGTTTCCTTTGGTCGGGCCGTTTGTGGCCGCTGGCCTTTACGCTATCAGCCGCAACCTGGCGGCGGGAAAGCCGCTTCGGTGGCGTGATATCCTGATCCTCATGTACCGTCAGCGAGAGCGGCAACTTTCCTGGATGGCGTTTCTTGTATTGTTCGTTTTCTGGATCTGGATCTATCAGGTCCGGATCCTGCTGGCCCTGTTTCTCGGCTTCAAGCCAATCTGGTCGATTGAGCAATTCACGCAGGTCGTGCTGATGACGCCGAGCGGCATTGCCTTCCTGTGCGTGGGAACGCTGGTCGGTTTCGTGTTGGCAATGGTCCTGTTTGCATCGACCGTCATCGCAATACCGCTGCTGCTGGATCGTGAACTGGATTTTGTTACAGCGATCATCACCAGCTTCAAGACCGTGATAGCCAATCCGCTGCCAATGCTGGGGTGGGGCGTGATTGTCACGCTTCTGGCGATTGTCGCCATGCTGCCGGCATTTCTCGGGCTGATCGTGGTCTTTCCCGTGCTTGGACACGCCACGTGGCATCTCTACACGCGAGCCATCGAACCGGCCGAGTAGGCAGGAAGCCGTGCCTTGGTTCCCGGTTGAAGAACCGGCGATCTCGCGGGCCGGTGTAACCGGCTGACGGCGGATATCGGAAACGCTTGTCAAACTTGGCGTCCTGCCGGATTGTGGGGGGATCAGAATCACCACCGCAGCTGAAGGAAAAATTCGCCTTGCCAAGGGTTTTGTTCAACGAAATCTCGCTGCGGGACGACACCTGGCGAACCGTATCATGGTCTCGCCGATGTGGTGACACTGGCCAGAAACATATGGAGATACAGGCGGCGCATGGATAACAGAAAGGTCAGAGTCGGTATTCTGTTCGGCGGCAGGTCGGCGGAGCACGAAGTCTCGCTTCAATCGGCAAAAAATGTCGCGGATGCAATCGACAAGGACAAGTACGATGTTGCCCTGATCGGAATCGACAAGACCGGTCGGTGGCTGCTGCCAAATCAATCGCAGTATCTTCTCAACGTGTCCGACCCCGAGCTGATAAAACTCAACAAGCAGAACGAGGAAAGCGTGGCGCTGGTGCCGCAAAGCGGTGGCCAACTGATTGACCTGTCCGCCGGTGGCGCTCACTCCTCGATCGATGTTGTGTTTCCGATCCTGCACGGTCCGTTCGGCGAGGATGGCACGGTACAGGGTTTGCTAAAGCTCGCCGGTGTGCCGTTTGTCGGCGCTGGTGTCCTGGGGTCCGCGGTCGGCATGGACAAGGACGTGATGAAACGGTTGTTGCGCGATGCCGGTATTCCGATCGGCGCGTTTCAGGTTTTCAGGCTTGGGGACGTGCTTGACTTCGAGGCGATTGCCGCGGGCCTCGGGCTGCCGTTTTTTGTCAAACCCGCCAATCTCGGCTCGTCCGTCGGAGTACACAAAGTGGCGGACAGCAAGACGTTTAACGAGGCTGTCGCAGATGCTTTTAAGTATGACACCAAGATACTGATCGAAGAATTCATCGATGGCCGCGAACTTGAATGTTCGGTTCTGGGCAATCAGAAACCGATCGCATCGGTGGTCGGGGAGATTGTCTCAAGCCACGATTTCTATTCATACGAAGCGAAGTACATCGACGAACATGGTGCTGCTCTTGAAATACCGGCAGACGTTTCTGACTCGGTCAGCGAAAAAGTCAGGGAGCTGTCCATCCGGACATTTCAGACGCTGGAATGCGAAGGGCTTGGCCGGGTCGACTGCTTTCTGAAGAAGGACGGATCCGTGGTCGTGAATGAGATCAACACAATTCCCGGGTTCACGAAGATCAGCATGTATCCCCGCCTCTGGGACGCAAGCGGCATTTCCTATCCCGACCTCATCAACCGATTGATAGAACTGGCCGTGGAACGTTTTGATAGAGAGGCGAAACTGAAAACGTCGTTCTAGTTCAAACGCTTGAGCGTTAGACGTCCCCGGCATGTTGATCGGGCGCCCCTAAGCCGGCCCTTGCCGGTTCCCCCTTTTAACGTGCCGGTGTGACGGGCTCGAAGCCTGCCTCGCTTATCCACAACCTTAATGTCGAATTTACCGTCGCGGGAAATCAGTCCAATCTTGGGGAATTTGTGCCGTGGCAAATCTATCTTGCCTTCGGACACTTCCATGGAGAAGGATCGGGACCTGTTGTTGAGGCACCCTGACACCGCACTGAGACTTACTTTCCAGGTGCCGTCATAAGGGTGGCCGGCAGGATTGGCTGCTGCCGGTGGCGGCGTTGGAGACGTGGCGGGCAATGCTGCCGTTTGGGTATTTGATTTCAGCTCGCCCAGCCGGGCTTTGGCGAACTTTGCATACAGACTTTGCGGGAAGGCATCGATGAACGACTGCAGTACAGCCAAACTTTTGGTGTCTTTGACGCCGTTCCACGCTGAAGCGGCCGGGTCCGGGGGGGATGCCGGTTGAGCGGCAGGCACCGAAGTGGCGGTGGCTGCCTTTCCGTTAAAGAAGAAATCGCCGGTGACTTCATCATAGTAGGCAGGGCGTTGATCGTGCGAAACGGTTGATGCCAATTTTTGCACATCCCGACGCAACTGGCGTGCTGTCTTTGTCAGCGAGAAGCCCGGCCGCCTGATCAAAGGAATCAGGCTGCGCGTGAACACGGAGTTGGGGTTGGCATCATCGTCGGACAAACGGTCGAGTGCGGTTTGCCCGACCCCGGCGGAATACAGGATGAATGTGCCTTCCGCTGCCGGCATGCGCGCCAATCCTCTCGAGCCGCCAAGGCTGCGCGTTCCCTCGCTGGGAAACGGATTGTTGCGGCAGGCATCCAGCACCAGGATCGATATCCGTGTGCCGCGGCTGCGAATGGAGTCGAGAATCTGGTCTACAGGGATGGATTCGGCTTTGACGAATTCCTCTTTGCCAGGCTTGGCGTTGGGGATGTCCGTGGGCAGCAAAAAGTTTCGGCCTTCAATTTCGATTCCGTGGCCTGCAAAGAAAAACAAGGCTTCATCGCCGGCTTCGAGGCGGGATACAAATGTCTGGAGTTGCCGGTTCATTTCACGACGGCCGACATCTGTTGTCTTGATTACGTCGAACCCTGCTGCCGCAAGGGCGTCGGCGACGCTGTGGGCGTCATTTACGGCCTTCTTCAACTTTGCGACTTCGACATAGTTGTCATTGCCTATGACGAGCGCTACTCGCTTGGCTGCCACAGGCGCAGCGGTGCCAATCAAACAAAGAATGACAACTGAGATTGACGCCAATTTATGATACATCGTCTTCCCCAATTTTGAGGCTGCAGAATGAACAATGTTGCCGGCAAAGCCGTGCTGGAACTTTCTGCTCAGTGCAAATCTCGCATATGAACACGGAGAAGCCAAGCTGCCCGACATGCGGATATCAGGTGTCTGACGCCACCTGCAGTTTGCCGTCAACGCCATGACGTTGGACCAGGTCAGCGACAACGCCGCTTGCGATGGCGTCTGCAACAACCTGTTCGACGATAGCGCCGAGTGCCTTGTTCCGGGGTTTTGTTCCGATCGCCTGGCGCACAGTGGTATAGTGGCCGTCCAGAATCTTTGAACCAGGCAGGTTTTCGGCATTGTCCTTGAGAGCCGGAACAAGGCCTGCCAGGGCGTCCAGCTTGCCGGTCTTGAACAGTTCGAAGGCCCCGGCAAGACCGTCTGCACGATGCAGTGTTGCTTGTTTCAGAGTGCGGTCCAGAAAAAGGTCGTAGGCAGAACGGCCGGACACGGCGATGCGTACGCCAGGCCGGTCCACGTCGGCAATGGATTGAAGGGGTGAACCATCGGGCACCAGATAGGTGGCGGCGATCTCCACATAGGCGCCGCAGAAAGCGATGGTCCCTGCCCGCTCAGGGTCCTGCGCGATCAACCCGATGTCCCATTCGTCCCGACCGACCGCATCGGCGACATCCCCCGGCGTTGCGTAGCTGACGTATGACACGGCCGTGCCTAGGCGCTGCGCCACTACGGCTGCCATATCCGGCGCCACGCCCTCGGGGGTTCCGTCCGGGCTCATGCCGGTCACCAGGAGAATATTGGCCAGGTTGATGCCGACACGAAGCGTTCCGGGAACGGTGAGTTCGGAGAGGGCGGCGTCTGTCATTGATGGCTCTTATTTCGTTCAGGACGGCAGTACACCGTACCTGGTGGACTTTGTCACCGCAAAAACATTGGGCCGGATTTCTCCGGCCCAAGTAAAGTTCGTGTTCTGGCGATAACGGTCCTGACTGACAGGTTCTATCGGTTGAGGAACTCCAGTTCCCGTTTGTCTTCAACCTCCAACACGGGGAAGTCGTCGTGCAGGGTTTTCGCCATGCCATAGCCCATGAGCAGGAGGAGGATGGCAATTGGCAGACCTGCAACGATCGAAGCCGTCTGCAGGGCGGCGAGGCCGCCTGCCAGCATCAGCACGCCCGCCACGACGCCTGAGGTTACGCCCCAGAAGATCCGGAACTTGACGGGCGGATGTTCGTCCCCCATGGACAACATGGTGCACATGACAAGTGTCCCTGAGTCCGAAGATGTCACGAACCAGGAGACCAGTAGAATGGTGATCAGGATCGTGATTGGTACGACCAGCCAGCCATAACCGAAACCGGCAACTGTCTGGAATACGCCCGACGCGTAGTCGGCCTTGACCGCTTCCGCCACGCCTGCGCTGTAGAACAGATCAACGCCTGCAGCGGCGCCGCCGAACATTCCCATCCATAGGACAACCACCGACACAGGGACCAGAAGCACGCAGAAACAGAATTGTCTGATCGTGCGTCCCTTGGAAACCCGGGCGATGAACAGGCCGACGAACGGGCACCAGGCGATCCACCAGCCCCAATAGAAGATCGTCCACCAGCTCTGCCATTGACGGCCGGGTTCGTTGTCGATCCAGAAGCCCATGGGAATGACATTCCACAGGTAATCGCCTGCGCCGGTTATGGTCATGCCGATCATGAACGCTGTCGGCCCGAGGATCACGAACAAAATGAGCAATCCTATGCTCGCAAAGACATTCATTTCACTGAGAATACGCACGCCTTTGCCGACACCAGAGGCTGCAGAAGCCGTTCCTAATACTGTAATGATGGCAACCAGGATCAGCTGGTTTGTGGTCGTATTCGACATCCATCCCAGATTTTCAAGTCCGGCGGCGATCGGAGTCACCCCAAGGCCTAGCGATGTTGCCAGACCAAAAATCGTACCGAACACCCCGATGAGATCGATCAGATGGCCCCAGGGACCGTATATCTTTTCTTTCAGGATCGGATAGAAAGCGGACCGCAGTGTCAGAGGCAAATCCTTGCGATAAGCAAAATAGGCAAGGCTCAGTCCCACCAGCACGTAGAGAGCCCAACCGTGGAGACCCCAATGAAAGTTGGTGATCTGGATGGCCATGGCGGCAGCATCGACGCTGCCAGGCTTGATGCCTTCCTGCGCAAGGTACGGGTTATCCGCGATGTGGTACATCGGTTCGGCAACGCCCCAATAGATCAGACCTGACCCAAGGCCCGCGCTGAACAACATGCAGATCCATGAGAACGTGGAAAAGTCTGGTTCTTCGTCGTCCTTGCCGAGCCTGACGTCGCCAAAACGGCTGACCAGCAACCAGAATACGAAAAACAGGACAACATTCACGACAAGTACATAGAACCAGTCCAATGTTCCGATTATGAAGTCTTTGCCTACAGAGAACACGGCGCTGGAGTACTCGACATCCATGATGGTGAAGCCGACAAACCCCAAAATCATGACCATTGACGCAATGCCCATGAATTTGTTCATTCCCGCAAACAGCCCGGTCTTGTCGACCAGATCTTCCGGCGGCACCTTGACGATGTCACTCATGATATTCCCTCCTCAAATTTCTTGATTTTTCTCATCGCACCGTACCGGCAGCACCTTGTTGGCTGGATTCCGCCAGCCAGGCATCGAACGCTTCCTTCAGAGCCGCGAAGTTTTTTGACCACCACTGTGCATCCGATCGGATCGAAACCTTGTCCGCATAAGCCGGACCGTTCGGGAGCTGTGCCTGGATATCCTCAGACAACAATTTCAATGATGATTTTCGTGTCGGACCGTTGGGCAGGCTGGTCACCATTCTTGCCAGGGATTCGGAACTGCTGGCGAAGCGGATGAAGTCGATTGCTTCCTCCTTGTACCGGCTGCCCTTGGGAATGCCGAAGAGGTCAAGTTCGATGACCCGTCCGTCCCAGACCATGGAAAATTTGGCACCTTCCTTCTGGGATGCTGTCGCCCCGGTTGTGGCCCAAATCATGCTCATGGTGGCGTCTCCGCCATTGAGCAGTCGCACAGGTTCGGAACCCTTCGTCCAAAGCTTCAGGCTTGGTTTGATGGCATCCATTTTTTTGAGCGCTCGCTCGACGCCCGCAGGGGTTTCCAAAATCCCATAAACCTCGGCCGGCTTGACACCGTCGGCAATCAGTGCCCATTCCATTATGACCGAAGGGTCGTTGCGGATGGCACGCGCACCGGGATATTTCTTCGTATCGAAGAAGTCCGCGATCGAGGCCGGGGCGTTACCGGAATACGTGTCCTTGTTGAACGCGAAGGCTGTCGCCCAAACGATCACGCCGACACCGCATTTGTTCAGTGCGCCATCGACAAAATCCTCACGAAAGCCGGTTCCGTCTGATCCATCGGGAAGATCAACGTCCTGCAGATCCTCAAGCAGGCCCTCGTTGCAGGCGCGTAGCGAGTCTGCCTGTGTCAGGTCGACGACGTCCCAGGTCACGTTCTCGGATTCGACCTGATCACGGATTTCGTCGATCCCGCCCGCATAACTCTTCACGTGAACTTTTGTGCCGTTTGCTTTTTCATAAGGTCTGACAAACCCGCGCATCTGGCTGCGCATGTAGGGCCCGACCCAGGATATGTACGTGATCTCGTTCTTTGGCGCCATTTTGCTCATGGCGGTCGCATCGTCTGAGTTCGTTGTGCTGTCCTGAGCATGGACAGGGGTTGCAGCCATCGCCGAACCTAAAAAGATCAAGGTCGCCAGCCTGCTGAATATGTACTTTCGTGGATGTATTCCCATCGCGTTTCCCTCCTCATTTAGTCCCGCTCTTGTTTAAAGCGTGGTCGTTAGCCCGCCCCAGTCCGGCACCTGTAATGCACACTATTGTCCGGTGTATCGATGGGGTTCGATCGTGACCGGAAGACTCAATTCAACAGCGACGTACAAAGCAAACGCCATCGAAAAGCAATCATGATGCCAACGAACGACAGTTTGCTCCCCGTCAGCGTCTGAATTTGCGGATAATTTGAATGGTTGCGGTGGGCTCACAATCGAACACCGCAAATACTTTCACCATCCAAATTTAGTCGAACAACAGTTTCGACAATGGCTTTTCGTCGCAATCTCGCCAGTGTCGAAAGTGCAGTTTCATCCGCGATCGGAATTCAGTGCCGCTGAAGCCAGCTTAAACTCAGATTGAAAAACTTCAACCGCTTCAAACGGAAAATTGCCGTGGCGTTCCAGAACCCAGGACTTGAAGAGGCGGAAACCTTGTCCGTCTGGTACAGCGGTGTTGCAACAATCGTTATGTGGGCGTATTTCAGGACGGTTATAGGAGCGGCACGTCGAAATTCCTGTTCGGCAGGTGTCCGCGACCCCACACATGGAACTCAAGCAAGTGCCCCTGACAATTCGAAAACTTGTTGACTACAACGAAGAGACCCTGATCGAAGGCGGCAAGGCCGCTGAAAAACCGCTGAAGCTGTTCGCGGTTGCCGCGGTTATTCCCAACCCGTGGGCAGGGCAGGGGTTCGTCGACGATCTGAAACCGGAAATCAACGCTGTCGCCGATGATCTGGGAGCGCTTTTGACGACGCGTATCGTCGCCATGGCCGGGGGCGGGGAGGCGATTGAAGGTTACGGCAAGGCGGCGATTGTCGGAACAAGCGGAGAGGTCGAGCACGGTTCGGCGTTGATACACACGTTGCGGTTCGGCAATCACTACAGATCAGCGGTCGGCGCCAAGAGCTATCTGTCGTTCACCAACACACGCGGCCCGGCCAACGCACCGGTAGTCATCCCGTTGATGCACAAGATCGATGCCGGAATGCGTTCGCACTACCTTACGATCCAGTTTTCAATCTGCGATGCTCCGGGGCCAGACGAGATCGTCATCGCGCTGGGCGGATCAGTTGGAGGCCGGCCACACCACAGAATCGGCGACCGCTATCAGGATCTTAAGGATCTTGGCCACGACGTGGACAATCCAGCCGCGGTGTGAAGCTTGATTGCGTCCCATTTCACGGCAAACCGGTTGTGACCGGAATGCGTCAAGGGTAAGTTCCGGGGCATAGTGCCTGATGGAGACCAACACGCATGACGTTTTACGACCTCGGTGATGCCGTCGCTGAAAATCTGAAGGACGGGGATACGGCCGCATTCGAGGGCTTTACCCACCTCATTCCCCATGCGGCGGCTCATGAAGCGATCCGCCAGGGACGCCGGGACCTGACGCTCGTGCGCATGACGCCCGACATCGTCTATGACCAGATGATCGGCATGGGAATGGTGAGGAAGCTGATTTTCTCCTATGCCGGTAACCCCGGCGTGGGACTGCTCCGCCGGTTGCGCGACGCGGTTGAAAACGGCTGGCCCAATCCAATCGAGCTTGAAGAACATTCCCACGCTGCCATGGCCAACGCCTACGAAGCCGGGGCCGCAGGCCTGCCGTGTGCCGTTTTCCGTGGATACCGTGGTGCGGAACTGGCACGGGTGAATAACAATATCAAGTCGGTCACTTGTCCGTTCAGCGGTGAGGAGCTGGCGGCGGTGCCGGCGGTACGTCCGGATGTCAGTTTCATTCATGCCCAAAAAGCCAACCGCCGGGGCGATGTTCTGATCGAAGGTATCGTCGGTGTTCAGAAAGAGGCCGTTCTCTCGGCCAAACGCGCCGTCGTCACCGTGGAAGAAATTGTCGACACTTTTGACGGTGTGCATCCCAATGCGTGCGTCCTGCCGAATTGGACTGTGACCGCAATCTGTCTCGTGCCCGGTGGTGCCCATCCATCCTACGCGCATGGCTATTACAGCCGGGACAACGCCGCATACCTTGAATGGGACAAGGTTGCCGCTGACAGAGACCGGTTTGTCAGCTGGATGCAGGATAACGTTCTGAAGGCGACGCCCGGAAATTTTGCAGCCCGTGTGCGGACCCTGGAGGCATCGTCATGAGCGATCCTGATTTCAGTGCAGACGAAATGATGACGATCGCCGCGGCACGCGCGCTCAGGAACGACGATGTTTGCTTCGTTGGCATCGGTGCGCCTTCGGCAGCCTGCAATGTTGCCCGCCTGACCCACGCGCCGGACATTACGCTGATCTATGAATCCGGAACAATCGGGACAGCGCCTTCGGTTTTGCCATTGTCGATCGGTGATGGTGAGTTGTGCGATACGGCAGTGACTACAGTGCCGGTGCCGGAGATGTTCCGTTACTGGCTTCAGGGTGGGAGGATTTCCGTCGGGTTTCTGGGAGCCGCACAACTTGACCGATTCGGCAATATCAACACGACCGTGATCGGCGACTATGATCATCCCAAAACAAGGCTTCCCGGTGGCGGAGGGGCGCCCGAGATTGCGTCTTCCTGCGGCGAAATCTTTATCACCATGAAACAGTCACTGCGGGCGATGGTCGACAGAATAGATTTTTTTACCAGTTTCGGTCATGGCGTGGGCGGCGACGCGCGTGCCAAGCTCGGCATGACGACCAAGGGCCCCACATTGCTGATTACCGACCTTGCGTTGTGGCGCCCTGACGAGAATACAAAGGAGTTCACGGTTGTTTCTCTGCATCCCGGCGTGACACGCCAGCAGGTGCAGGATACTTGCGGCTGGACGGTTTCCTGGGCCGATGATGTGGCGGAAACGCCACGACCGACCGAAGCGGAACTTACGACCCTAATAGACCTGAAAGAACGCACCCGCGCAGCCCATGAGAGCGGCAAAGGGAACAGGTGACATGCGCCGGTTTGATTCCAAGACAGCAATTGTCACTGGCGGCGGCGGCGGCATTGGCAGTGCCGTGTGCAAAAGACTCGCCGCCGAAGGGGCCAGGGTTGCGGTTTTTGATGTCGACGGCGATGCGGCGTCCAGGGTCGCCGGTGAGATCATGAGCGGCGGTGGCGATGCCCTTGCGGTTGCCGCCGATATCACGAACCGTGGCGCCGTTGAGGCCGGGTTCCAAGATGCCGTCGGGAATCTGGGTGGTGTTACAATTCTGGTCAACAATGCCGGCTGGGACTTGTTTCGGCCTTTCCTGGACACCGATCTAGAGTTCTGGCGCAAGGTTATCGATGTCAATCTGATGGGTGCGCTCAACATGCATCATGTGGTGCTGCCGGGTATGGTCGAGAGGGGATATGGCCGGGTTGTGAATGTTTCATCGGATGCGGCACGGGTCGGTTCGACGGGGGAATCAGTATATGCCGCGTGCAAGGCCGGGCTGATAGGATTCTCAAAGACAATTGCACGCGAACATGCCCGGCACGGCATCACCGTGAACGCGGTGTGCCCGGGACCGACCGACACGGCCCTGTTCACGGGCTATTCCGAAGGTGCAGAGCATCCGGAGAAACTGCGCGAAGCCATGCGCCGGGCAGTGCCGATGGGGCGCATCGGTGTGCCTGAAGATCTGGCCGGCGCCATCGCATTCTTCGCCAGTGACGATGCTGCCTATGTCACCGGCCAGGTGATCAGTGTGTCGGGCGGGTTGACAATGAGCGGCTGAGAACCGGCTCTGGCTGCCGTGTTGGCAGGAACCCGGACAATTGTCTGCCCGAGCTCCCGTTTTGCATGCCCGGCCGACGGTATGTTCGCTGACCAGTGACCCTAGAAAAAGAACCACGTGCCGAATTGGAACCGGAGATTGTCGTCATTGACACCGCCGACCAGTTCGCGTTCGGCATAGATGCCTTCGATGCCCATGCGCAGCTTGCTGACCGGCTGCCACATGTAATTCAGATGGCCGGTCTGCAGCGAGCGTGTGTCGGCTGATGCCAGTGCATTGCCGTGACGTTCATAACCCCAGTTGGCGTTGATCGAAGAAGCCTCTGACAACCTGAGGCTGGCGCCGGCGGTGATGCCATAGACTTCGGTCGTGTCGATCGTTCCAGCGGCGTTGATGACACCGGCACGGTTGCCGGCGTTGAGCAGGTAGCGTCCAAGACCGTCACCGTATGTGAAACTGCCATAGAGCGTGATCATGTCGCCGATGGGCAGATCGACGGCCGTGTTGAAGCCGTATCCGAGTTCCTTGTCGTTGACGGTACCGCCGAGGGCATCATCGTCGACCTGCAACTCGCGCAAGATTCCCGAAACATGGACTAATGCGCCGCCGGGGCCTTCCCATTGCATTGCGGCAGTCAGATCGGGCAGTTCGTTCGCAACGCCTGAACCTCCGCCGTTGTTGACGGCGATACCGCCGGACGTCCTCAGGTCAGTGTCCGGGTTTTCCAGAGCGACATGAGTCGTGAACGATCCGTATTTGTAGGTCAGACGAAGTTGGGTCTGCCTGACGAACGGAATGCCGGTTGGCCCACCGAAATCGACCGTCGGGGCAACACCGTTCAAGGGCATGAAGGTGGTCCAGGTCTGGCCGGCGCCGAAGGTAAGATTGGGTGTCATGTCCCACGCCCCCCAGGCATGACGGAGCCTGAAGGCGTTTACACCGGAGCCACTTCCCTCGAAGTCGCCTTCGATCAAGGTCCGAATCTGGCCAACGGCGGTATCGCTGCGTGAGCGAATCCGAAAGCGCGACTGGTTGGCCAGAGCCTGAAAGTTTTCGTTGTCGCCACCGCCGATGACAATGGCATCGGCGCTCACGGAACGACCGAGATCGTTGCGCGTGTCAAAAATGAAGTCTGCCTTTACATAACCACTGACGGACACCTCCGTGATTGGCGCCGGAAGATCCGCGGTCGGTGTGATCGCGATTGTGAAGCCGCGGTCACCGGGTATCTGGTCCTCATATTTGGTGAATGGACTGTCACTGGAGCCGAGCAGGGATCCACGGCGGAAGGTTATGAGTGATGCATTTGCAGGATAGGTTCCGGGGGCTGTCGCACCGGGTTGGGTCGATTCAATTTCATTGACACGGGCCTGCAGGGTTTCAAGTTGCGCCTTTAGCGAACCCAATTCGTCAGCTTGTGCCGTCGCCGCCATCGCCCCAAGAGCAACGCCGCCGAGCAATGTCGTGCGAAACCATCTGTTCGTCAGTACTCTGGTCATACTATTTGGTCCTCTCGTCCCACAAAATTTTCTTACCGAAATTGCCGCCTAACCAAGGAACTGCCTTCGCTGGGTATGGTGCTGTACGGCGCACCAACCCGTAGAGCGGCATGTTCACACAAGCGCTTTGCTCTCCCCGTTGGGCAGAAGATAAGATTGTTCAAGTGTCAAAAGTATTCTTTCATCAATGGGTTATTGATGTTCGGTCTCTGACTGCTGACACAGGGGGGACTATTGCGACCTGGGCGTTCGATTTTGTGATTACATTGTGATGTTATCTTGAATATATTGTGAGATGTTCTGTATACAGTGTTGTTTAATCACCAGTTTTTCTCTTTGTACGGTTTGATTTGGGTGGTGAATCAGTAAACATAACCCCTGCGCTTGCTGGTTCGTAAGCTGCGGATTCCCTGACATGAAAGTGCCGAGGATGACTTGGGGGGCAGGGCAACGCCGGCGGCTCGCAATGTGAAATTCCATGCGAGCGGAAATAAGGCGATCTGGAGGACCGGCAAAGAAAGAACCCGGGCGATCGACGCACCCCGGTTCAAGCTCTCAACAATTAAGGCCGGCGAGACGGCCCGTGACCGGGGTTCTTAGAAACCGGGGTTCTTAGAAGAAGAACCACGTGCCGAACTGGAAGCGAATGTTGTCGTCGTCAACACCGCCGGCGGGTGTGCGTTCGATCCAGATGCCTTGAAGACCCATCCGCAGTTTGCTCACCGGCCGCCACAAGTGGTTCAGGTGTGCGGTTTGCAGGGTGCGGGTGTCGGCTGCTCGCTTGAGACGGCCAACCCGCGAAGGATTTCTTGTGTTTCAGACCTGCCGGAATCCGACCCGAGGATTTTTCGCAAGCGATTGTCGGGGACCCGAAGGGGTGCATCGGTCGACTGATCCAGCATCAGTCTTGGCATGGACTGCGTGGCGGCGGCGCGACCACCTTGGGGCTGCACGTAATGATGATTGGGGACAGAAATCGCGATGTTCCGCGATTCCTTGCCTTCCGATTATAGTTTCAATTGCAACTAATCGCCATACGGCCTACAAAGCACCCGATGAATTTTGTCAATCGGGCTGTCGAAGGGTGCCGTCATGCGGAGTTGGATCGAAAGTGCAAATGATGCGGACTGTCACTTTCCCGTCCAAAATCTGCCTTTTGGCGTAATCAGCCATAGCGGCGGGCCTCCGCGTTGCGCTGTCGCGATCGGCGATCGTGCGCTCGATCTGGCCGTGCTTGAAGATGCCGGCCTGATCAATGCCGGTGCCGGCGAGCGCGTGTTCGGACAATCTGTCCTGAATCACTTCATGGAACTGGGCAAGAATGCCTGGGAACAGGTGCGGTTGCAGTTGAGCGATCTTCTCGCAGATGGCGGGAACGATGTCCTGAAAGATGACTCAGATTTGCGTGCCCGCGCCCTCATTCCCCTTGGTCAGGTGCAATCGCATCTGCCGTTCCGGGTGGCCGAGTACACAGACTTCTATGCCGGCCGGCAGCATGCTTTCAATGTCGGTTCGATGTTCCGGGATCCGGAGAATGCTTTGCCTCCCAACTGGTTGCATATTCCAATCGGGTATAATGGGCGGGCATCGACGGTGGTCGTCAGCGGCACGGAGATACACCGGCCGCTCGGCCAGATGAAACCCCATGGAACGGACGAGCCGGTGTTCGGTGCCTGCCGCAGGCTTGACCTGGAGCTGGAAATGGGTGCGGTGGTAGGCCTTCCCAATCAAATGGGCGAACCTGTGACCGTGCGCGAAGCCGATGACATGATCTTCGGCTATGTGTTGCTCAACGACTGGTCCGCGCGCGATATCCAGGCCTGGGAATATCAACCACTGGGGCCGTTTCAGGCCAAGGCGTTCGGCACGTCGATCAGTCCCTGGGTGGTGACAAAGGCAGCCCTCGAACCCTTCCGGACCTCGACGCCTGAGCGCGAGAAGGTGCTTCACCCCTATCTGCGGGAACCGGGTCCGATGCTGTACGACATTGAACTGGAAATCCTGATGCAGCCGGAGGCAGCGGGCCGGGCGACCTCGATATCGCGAACCAACTACAAGAACATGTATTACTCGGCGCCACAGCAGCTTGCCCATCATGCGGTCGGCGGTTGCCGAATGAACACCGGCGACCTGCTTGGGTCGGGGACCATATCAGGGCCGGAGAAAGCCCAATACGGGTCGCTCCTGGAACTGACCTGGGGCGGCAAGGAACCTCTCACGCTGGATACGGGCGAGACCCGCAGCTTTATCGAGGATGGCGACACGCTGACTCTTACCGGCTGGGCGCAAGGCAGCGGCCACCGTATCGGATTTGGCGAATGCAGCGGCAAAATCTTGCCGGCGCCGGCAGAAAAGAATTGGTAGAATAAAGGAATAGACGATGGCCACGGGATTTGCATCAACCGGCGATATGACCGAAAAGACGATCTCCTTTACGGAGATTGGCGACAATCTTTATGCTTTCACAGCGCAGGGGGATCCAAACACCGGCGTCATCATTGGCGATGACAGCGTCATGATCATGGATGCGCAGGCGACGCCGGTTATGGCGCAACTGGTGATCGACAAGATTCGCGGCGTTACCGACAAGCCGATCAAATATGTGACCTTGAGCCACTATCACGCCGTTCGCGTATTAGGGGCGTCGGCTTATCAGGCGTCTGAGATCATCGCCTCCGAGAAATGCCATGCCATGATCCACGAACGCGGACAGGAGGACTGGGATTCCGAATTTGGCCGGTTTCCCAGGTTGTTCGATGCCGCGGATTCGATTCCCGGTCTAACCTGGCCGACCATGACTTTCGAACGGCGGATGACCGTTGAACTGGGCAACCGGCGGGTGGAACTGATGCACCTGGGCCGCGCGCACACGGCCGGCGACATCGTCGCCTGGGTGCCCGATGCAGGCGTCATGTTTACCGGTGATATCGTTGAGTATCACTCCGCGTGTTATTGTGGCGACGGGCACTTTGGTGATTGGGGAACCACGCTCGATGCGATCGAGGCCTATCAGCCGGCGGCGATCGCGCCGGGCCGCGGCGATGCCCTGGTCGGCGACGAGATGGTCGGCAAGGCGATCGAAAGCACCCGTGATTTTGTCGACTCGACTTATCGCCCGGTGGCCCGGATCGCTGCGCGCGGCGGTTCGCTGAAGGAGGCGTGGGATGCCTGCCGTGCCGAATGCGATCCGAAATTCTCGGATTATGCGATCTACGAGCATTGCCTGCCCTTCAACGTGGCCCGGGCCTTCGACGAGGCACTCGGGATCGACACCCCCCGGATCTGGACGGCCGAACGCGATCTGAAAATGTGGGCGGACCTGCAAGGTTAGGACGTGGGCGTCCTTGGACGATGAGAGGATGAAATGAACAAAATATTCGAAGTTCCTCTTTATCCCTATGAGCGGTCGCCGGATCAGGATGCCGCTGCACCGGTGCGCCATCCCGTCGTTGTGATCGGAGCGGGACCGGTGGGCCTTGCGGCGGCAATTGATCTTGTGCAGCAGGACGTGCCGGTGGTCGTTCTCGACGACAACGACAAGGTGAGCTGGGGCTCACGGGCCATTTGTTATGCCAAGCGGCCGCTGGAAATTCTCGATCGGTTGGGGTGCGGCGACGCATTTGTGGACAAGGGCGTCGTCTGGAACCTGGGCAAAGTCTATTTTGACGAACGTCAGGTCTATCAGTTCGATCTGCTGCCTGAGGATGGCCACAAGCGCCCCGCATTCATCAATCTGCAGCAGTATCTGTTCGAACAGTTTCTGGCGGAGCGCGCGCTTGCGCTGCAGGCGGCAGGCAAGCCGATCTCTTTGCGTGGCCGCAACAAGGTCGTGTCGGTTGAACCGGGGGCAGACAGGGTGGCCCTCACCGTGGAGACTCCGGATGGTCCCTACCGGCTTGAGGCGGACTGGCTGATTGCCTGCGACGGCGCTGCGTCGCCCACCCGGAACATGATGGGGCTCGATTTCGAAGGCCGGGTGTTTGAAGATAATTTCCTGATTGCCGATGTGATCATGGATGCCGGCTTTCCGACCGAACGCCGGTTCTGGTTCGATCCGCCGTTCAACCGCGGCCAGTCGGCGCTGCTGCACAAGCAGCCAGACAATGTCTGGCGGATAGACCTGCAATTGGGCTGGGACATCGACAAGGAAGAAGAACAAAAAGTCGAAAACGTCGTCCCGCGCCTGAAGGCGATGTTGGGAGATGATGTCGATTTCGAACTTGAATGGGTTTCGATCTACACGTTTCAGTGCCGGCGGATGGAGAAGTTTCGTCACGGCCGGGTGCTTTTTGCCGGCGATTCGGCCCATCTGGTGTCGCCTTTCGGTGCGCGCGGTGCCAACAGCGGGCTGCAGGACATCGACAATCTGTGCTGGAAACTGAAGCTGGTGCTGGACGGCAAGGCGCCGGACAGCCTGTTGGACAGCTATGATGTCGAGAGGGTTCAGGGGGCTGATGAGAATCTGTTAAATTCCACCCGGTCGACCGATTTCATCACACCCAAATCCAAGGTCAGCCGGCTGTTTCGCGATGCCGTGCTCGATCTTTCCGAAGAGCTTCCGTTTGCCAGGCCCCTGGTCAATTCCGGACGTCTGTCGGTGCCGTGCGTCCATGACGGCTCACCGATAAACGGCGCCGATGCAACGGGCCTGCCGGCCCGTACCCGGCCAGGCGCGCCAGCCTGTGACGCGCCGGTTGGCGAGGGCTGGCTGATCGACCGGCTTGGCAACCGGTTCCAGCTTCTGGCCATCGACGCACCGGTTCCAGAAACAGTCGACTGCGACGGCACGGCGGTTGAGACCGTGTCGCTGTCATGTGCGGACATGCCGACCGACGACCTGCGTGACCGCTATCTGGGAGAAGCCGGTTCCGCGGTCTACCTGATGCGTCCGGACCAGCATGTTGCCGCCCGATGGCGGACTTTCGACGAATCAGCGGTCGCCGCGGCATTTCGAACGGCAACCGGTCATGGATGAGGAGACCGTGGACATGGCGACCCTGACGACAGTGCCCAACATTCCGGACCCTGACGGGTTTTATGCCGAATTGCTCGCCCTTCACAATGGGCGCGACGAGGCCGAGAGCCATGCGCTGAACGCCAGACTGGTGCTTATACTCGCCAATCACATCGGAGATCGCAGTGTTTTGCGGCAAGCCTTCGGGATTGCCGCTTCGACAACGCAAACGCGCGGGCACGAGAGGCCCGGGCCAACGGAAGGACAGACCTCATGAAGATCGAGAAAATTCATCACGTTGCGTATCGTTGCAAAGATGCCAAGGAAACCGTGGAGTGGTACACGAAGAACCTGAACATGGATTTCGTTCTGGCGATTGCCGAGGATCATGTGCCATCGACGCATGAACCGGATCCCTACATGCATCTGTTCCTGGATGCCGGGATGGGCAATGTTCTGGCGTTCTTCGAACTGCCGACCAAACCAGAAATGGGTCGGGATCCGAATACGCCTGAGTGGGTGCAGCATATCGCGTTCAAGGTAAAGGACCGTGACGAACTGGTGGCCTTCAAGGAACATCTCGAAGCCAATGGAATCGATGTGCTCGGCGTCACCGATCACACGATTTTCCATTCGATCTATTTCTTCGATCCCAACGGCCACCGGCTTGAACTGGCCTGTCCCGATCCGGAAGAAGACGAGATGCTCAGAAAGCTCGATGCCGTGAAATGGGACATGCTGGAAGAGTGGTCGAAAACCAAAAGAGCGCCCAAACACGCAGCCTTTCTGCACTCAAAGGAACTTGAAGACATTTAACGACCACGCAATCGTTTTCAAGGCCACGCGTTCCGGATGTGGAGGCAGAGTCTGGAGGGGTCCAAAGACCTGCCCGGCCATCGCGTAGCCGTGGACACACTGCCTCAGGTGAGCACCCGCCAAAGAAGATACAGACACACCAGCCAGCTGACGGCGAAGGCAGGGGTGCGCAGAAACGGTACACCCAGTGTGTAAAGGCCGGCGTGCGCAACTCGGGCAAAGAAAAAGATTGCCGCTGCCATGGCAGTCGAACCGTCCGATTTGCCGGACACGTTGAGCATCACCACCAGAATGGCGAAAGGCGCGAGGGTCTCAACCAGGTTCATGTGCGCCCGGTGACACCGTTGTGCCCATGCCGGGAGTTTGACCGTCGGTGGAACCTCTGTTGTTCCTGCCTTTATGCCGACGATGCCGCCATAGAGTGCGGTGTAGGGTATCCAGATCACAAGGCAAAGGCCGACTGTGAGCGCAAGCCAATAGAAATCGCCAGTCATGGTTTTCTCCTCAAGTTCGACACGGCATCAGTGCCGTCATGTTAGAAGACGAACGGACATCTGAAATTTCGACACTGACGGGGAATTCTTTGAACTACCCTCCAGCGCCTTCGTTTCGAAAGAGATATTCATGTGCGGCCGGCGGAGACTGCGGTCCGGAGACGGTGAACTGGTGCCGCCTGCAGTGGCGTCGGAATTTCCATCACAAAGAGGAGAAGGGCGGGAGGATGGGGGCAGGAAGTCTAACGCCCACCACCGGTGGCCGGTGGTGGGCGGATTGTGTGCCTTTGCTTCAGATGCCGGCCGGTCGGGCGATCACGCCGCTTTGGTGCTGGTTTCCCTGACCGTGCGCGTGGCGGCGTCGACCTGATTTGTGGCCTCTGCGATCTCGGCAACACTCTTCGTGATCTGCTCCACACCCTGAGATGCGGTCTGCATGTTTTCGGAGATCTCATGCGTGACGGCGGTCTGTTCCTCGACGGCGGCGGCGATCGAGGTTGAGATATCGTTGATATTCCCGATGGTGGTCGAGATCGAACCAATGGCACCCACAACGGTTTCCGTTGTCTTCTGGACGTTGGCGATCTGCGATCCGATTTCCTCAGTGGCTTGTGCGGTCTGATTAGCCAGGGACTTCACTTCGCTCGCAACAACGGCGAACCCCTTGCCTGATTCGCCGGCACGGGCGGCCTCGATCGTCGCGTTCAGAGCGAGTAGGTTTGTCTGGTCGGCAATGCTGGAAATGAGCTCGACAACTTCGCCAATGCTGTTTGCCAGCTCCGACAGGCCGGTGATGATCTCATTGGCCTGATCGGCCTCCTTTACGGCTTCGGTCGTGGTCGCGAGCGCCTGATTTACCTGGCTTGAGATTTCGCCGATGGATGCCGACAGCTCCTCCGCTCCGGAAGCAACCGCCATAACGTTCGACGATGTGGTGGCAGCGGCCGCAGTGGCATCGGACGCCTGCTGTGTGGTGGTTTCGACAATCAGTCCGATCTGGTCCAACTGCTGGCTGATCTCGCCCTGAGCCTGCTGGCGCCGTTGCCGCTCGGCTACCATGTCGGTGATGTCGCTGGCGTATTTCACGACTTTGAAAGGCTTGCCGTTCATGTCGCGTATGGGGTTGTAGGTGGCCTGAATCCAGACTTCCCTGCCGCCTTTCCCAACACGCTTGAATTCGTTCGATTGGAATTTTCCTTCCCGAAGATTGGTCCAGAAAGCGGCATATTCGGCGCTGTCGCGGTCGCGTGGTTCCACAAACATGGAATGGTGCTTGCCGATGATCTCATCGCGCTGGTATCCCAGAGCGCCGAGAAAATTGTCGTTGGCCTTTTCGATTGTGCCATCGAGCTTGAACTCGATCACGGCCTGGGAAAGACTGATGGCGGCAAGCTGCCCCTCATAGTCGGCAGTCACCAGTTTCTGCGCGGTGATGTCCGTGGCAAACTTGACGACCTTTACAACACTGCCCTTGCGATTTACCACAGGATTGTAGCTCGCTTGTATCCAGACTTCCGTGCCGCCCTTGCCGAAGCGCTTGAACTCGGCCTGTTGAAACTGCCCCTGAGCAAGGCTGCTCCAGAATGCTGCATATTCCGGAGACTTCACGTACTCGCTGTCCACGAACATCGCGTGGTGCTGCCCGGCAATCTCTTCCAGGCTGTAGCCCATGGCACCGAGGAAGTTCTGGTTTGCCGTGACGATCGTGCCATCCGGTTTGAATTCGATGACGGCTTGTGACTTCATCAACGCGTCCAACGTGTTGGCCGCGTCTGACCCTCCAATGCCCCGCATAATCTGTACTCCGCAAGTTTGGCGATATCTCACGCCTGGTTCGATGTGCACCAGGCGTTGTGCCTCATGCTTTCAACTTCATCGCGGAATCATTGACGGGTTTTCTTAATACAGGATTAACCATGGTTGCCCTTGCATGGGCGCCCGCCATCCCTTCGATTCTGCCTGAACAGCACTGCAAAGAACATGGTGGAAAAGTTTCTTGCTCTATGGACGACATCATCCTCTGGAGCAGATTATGCAACCCCAGATTGAAGCATCTGTTAGCATGACGTTTCTTTATATTTGCAAATCATGCGGTATTTTTCTGTTGAATTCAGAACGGACATGAGGGCAGGCGACCATCAGTTTCGGTTAACTTTGACGGTTATCAGGAACTCTTTTCAATTCCGTGCCGGTTTTTGCTGGCGTGGTGATCGTGAGTGGAACTGATTGCGGAAATTATTCTGATAATTGGCGGGGACTTTGCCGCCGTGGGGGGGGATTCGTTACGGAAATGCGCCCGGCCGGCTCCAAGGCCGACTGACGTTGAAAAGTCCTCGGATGTTGTCAGTGTTCAATGACTTCGGCTGAATTAGTGATGCAAATTTGTGCCTATGGAGGTCAAATATGCAAGCGCTCCCATAATCGGTCCGGTTGGGGCTGGATGGCATGCCAAGAAAGTGTTAAGGAGTGGGTGTAGTGGGGATTGAGGGGACGACGTACGGCTGCCATCAACGATCTGGAGAGGTTTGTCAGCCGCCCGTGCGGGGGACAACTGGGACAGCCGTTAAGAATCTCACGAAATAATTCGAGTGCTGTGTTTCGGTGTCACGAACGAGCGGCCTTCGTTTAAACATCGTTGGGTTGCTGAGTGCGCGTTTTGAGTACGAATTTTTGATCTTGTGTGAACCATTGTGATTCAAGCCTTGCGCCATGGATGTTATGACGTGAGGCAGAAAGTGAAACTCCGTTGAAAAGTTATTCGGTTTGAACGATTCCTCGCAAACGTGGGGTTCGCGACTAGCACCCTACAGGCTTCCCGACAATCGTCGGGCTGTCTTTGAACTGGCTGTCACTCTGATCCCGTTCATCGCCCTCTGGGTATCGATGTGGGCGGTGGCACAGATTAGCGCTGTTTACGTACTCTTGCTGTCGATACCCGCAGCCTGTCTGATGCTGCGGTTGTTCATGATTCAGCACGATTGCGGACATGGCGGAATGTTCTCGTCTCGTCGGGTAAACGACTGGATCGGCCGCGGTCTCGGAATTTTGACGCTGACGCCCTACGACTACTGGCGAAAGTCTCACGCCCTGCATCATGCCAGTTCTGGCAATCTGGACCGCCGGGGGTTTGGCGACATCGATACACTGACCATCAAAGAATACAGAGCCCTTGGGGCGCTGGGCCGTCTGAAATACCGGCTTTACCGTCACCCTGTGGTCATGTTCGGTCTTGGCCCCGGCTATCTGTTCCTGTTCCGGCACCGCTTGCCGACAGGAGTCATCCGGCAGGGGCGTGCGAGCTGGATGAGTGCGATCTGGACAAATCTTGCAATTGCAGTGGTGTCCGGAGTGCTGATCTATGCAGTCGGTCTTGGAACCTTCCTGCTGATTCAACTCCCGATTGTCCTGATCGGCGCATCGATAGGCGTCTGGCTGTTTTATGTCCAGCATCAGTTTGACCCGACCCACTGGGAAAGAAGCGACAAGTGGAACCATGAGCATGCCGCCTTGAACGGCAGTTCCTACTATGATCTGCCCAAGCCCATTATGTGGGTTACAGGGAATATCGGCATCCATCATGTCCACCATCTCTCGAGCCGCATTCCATATCATCGTCTTCCCCAGGTCATGAAGGATCATCCGGAGTTGAGGAACGTGAGCCGGCTTACCTTTTGGGAGAGTCTGAAATGTGTTCGCCTGGCGCTATGGGACGAAGAGGCCAAAAGGCTGGTGACATTTCGTGAAGCCGCCGCTGGGCTGGCCGCGCCGCAATCGTCACCGGTGTAAAGGTGTAACGCCGGGATCAGCCGACAGACTCAAGGGCGTCCATGGTATGCCGGGAGGCGTAGGCGATGGCGGCCACGGTCTGTTCAATTTCATCCGGACCCAGGGCAAGCGACGAATAAAACTTGTTGTCGGATTTGAGGATGCCTTTCTGGCGTAACAGCTTGTTGAAGCTCTTGGCAATTGCGGCATTGCCTCTCAACACGCCGCGATAGTCGATCACCGGTGTCGGTGTGAAAACCACATCGAAGAGCACCGGGTCGCCAACCACCTGATGGTCGATGCCGGCATTTGAAAGGTGCTCGACCAGGGCTTCCATGATGGCTTCACCACACTTGCGGATGTGATCGTAACTGCCCGGGCGTCTGAGGATTTCCATGGTTTTGAGACCGGCAACCGATGCCACGGGATTGCCGCTCAGGGTTCCCAACTGCATGGTGAATCCGGCGTTACCAACCTTGGCCTTGTCAAAATGGGCCATGATGTCGGCCCGTCCGGCAACTGCGGCAAGTGGAAAACCGCCCCCGATAACCTTGCCGAGCGTGCACAGGTCGGGTTGGACGCCGTAATATTCCTGGGCACCGCCATAAGCCAGGCGGAAGCCGGTGACGATCTCATCGAAAACCAGGACAATACCGTGTTTTGCGGTCTCTTCGCGCAGGGATTCCAGAAAACCCGGCTGCGGCGGGATCAGGCGCTGCAGAGGTTCGACAATCACGGCCGCAATTTCGTCTGCATGTTCAGCCATCAGCTGGCGGGCTGATTCCGCGTCGTTGAACGGTGCGATTAACATGTGGTCGCGCACGCTCTCAGGGATGCCGGCGGAATCGGGAACCGCCAGGGGAAAGTTCTCAAGTCGGGTCGGCGCAAGGCTCATCAAGGCCTCGGCCGACATGCCGTGAAAACCGCCTTCGAACTTGAGGATCTTGTCGCGCCCGGTGAAGGCACGTGCCAGGCGCAAGGCATACATATCCGCCTCGCCGCCGGAGGAGACGTAGCGTACCTGTTCAGCGCAGGCGACAGTCCGGCAGATTTCTTCTGCGAGTTCAACGCCGCGTGCATTGTTGGCGAAGAACGTCATGCCCTTCTGGAGCTGTTCCTGAGCGGCCTCGATCACCTCCGGGTGGCCGTGACCGACGAGCATCGGCCCGGAACCGATCAGGAAGTCGACATATTCGTTGCCGTCTTCGTCCCAGACACGGGCGCCGCGGCCCTCGCGCACGATGACGCTGGGGTCGAAATTTCCGAATCCGCCTGCAGGCAGCACTTTCCGCGAGCGCGAAATCCATTCGTCCTGAGAAACATCGTTGCTCATCGCGAGACTCTCCTTATGGTGTGAAAATTTTCCAGGGTTTGCCGAGCCAGTCTTCGGGTGGTTCAACACCAATTCCGGCTTTGTCCAGCAGGGTGATCCTTCCGTTGTCGTTGCGCGCGCCTTGCCCCAGTGCGTAGTCGTCGATCAGGTGCGGATGGCAGAGCCAGGAGGCCAAGCGGTTTTCTTCAGGCGTCGAAAGAGCCAGATGGATCGCCGCGGTGTCGGAGAGCACAGTACCACCAAGCTCCTCCACGTGCATTTGCCAACCGACGGATATGCCGAAGTCGCGTACCTGTCTGGCCCTGGTCAGGCCGCCGAGCCTGTTGGGCTTTACCTTCACACCCTGACAGGCCCCACGCTTCCAGGCGTCGAGGTGGTCCTGAAAACTGTGCAGGCATTCGTCGAGCATGATGAGCTGGCGGGTGTTGGCCGCGACATGAGCGCATTGATCTAGCGTCTGGCAGGGTTGTTCGAACCAGCCGTTGGCAGACACCGAGTTCATGACTTCGATGGCGACCGCCGGCAACCAGGCCCGGTTGACGTCGTAGGTGATCTTCTCATCCGGTTTGAGCGCGGCCTCTATGGCATCGATCCTGGAAATATCGAGAGCCGTGTCACTGCCGCCCACTTTGGCAGAATGGGTGCGGTAACCCCTGGCCCGTGCGGCTTCGATCAGGGCGACCATCTGCTGCGGCGTGCCCGTCGAGATTGACGAATTGACATCGACCGCGTCGCCTTCTGCGCCGCCCAACAGCTTGTACAACGGTGCTCGGGCCTGTTTGGCCGCGATGTCCCACAAGGCAATGTCCAGCGGCGCCTTGGCATAGGGGTGGCCGGGTAGTTGGATATCCATCTGCCGGTTGAGACGGTCGATATCCCGCGGATCCTGACCGATCAGGAGTGGCGCAAGCAACTCCATGGCGGCTCTGATGCCGCCGCCGAATGCGGGAAGGTAGGTGTGACCCCAGGGACAGCCTTCTCCCCAGCCGATGGTGCCGTCGCTGCATTCGATCCGCAGAATGGTCGAATCGAGGGTCTCGAACTTCAGGCGCCCGCCTGACAGCCAGTAGGGCTCGCGCAAGGGCAGATCTTTTTGCCAGATGGCAATGGCGGTGATCTTCATGACGCAGCATCCATGGTCACGACGATGTTGCCGATATGCTGTTTGCTGATAAAGGCCGTTTGTGCGGCACGGAGTTCTTCCAGCGGATAGGCCGCCGCCAGGATCGGCCGGATTTCCCGACGCTCGATATAGCCAACCAGGTCCTTGAAGAGATCAGGCGGTACCACGGTGGCGCCGGTGAATGTGAGATCGCGCAGGTAGAAGGTCCTGAGATCCATGTCGACCATGGGGCCGGCAATCGCCCCGGCGCAGGTGTACCTACCGCCGCGGGCCAGAACGTCGATCAACTGCGGCCAGTACGGTCCGCCGACGACATCGGCTACGACATCGACGACGGTGTCGTCGATGGCGTCCCGGAGGGCCGCCTTCAAGTCTTCTGGGGCCCTTTGAAGAACCGCCTCAGGACCGATCGATTTTACCTGGTCATGCTTGGCATCGGACGCCATCGCCACCGTGCGGGCGCCGCGCCGGTTGGCGAGCTGGATCAATGCTGAACCGACGCCGCCAGACGCGCCGGGGACAAGGACCACGTCGCCGGCACCCACATCGGCGCGGCGGAGCATGTTTTCGGCGGTGATGTATGACGTGGCGAAGGTCGACAGCTCGGCGTCGGACAGGTCGCAGTCGACAGGGTGAACGTTGCGCCGATCGACTTTGGTGTAATCGGCGTAGCCGCCATCATGTTCCGAACCAAAGTAGCTGCATTTGTTGAGATTGAGCGGGTCGCTCCAGTCCCGCAGCCAGGTATCGATCAAGACAAGTTTGCCGACCAGCCCGGCGTCCGCTTCCTGACCGACGCCGACCACTGTGCCGGCGACGTCTGCGCCCTGAATTCGCGGAAAGCTTATTGATGCGCCGCCCCAGGTCGCGTCGCCGTCATCGGCGGTATCGAATGCGCCGCCGGTGGTCTCATCGCTGACGCCTTTCGAGTACCAGGCGGTGCGCGTGTTGATGTCCGTGTTGTTCAGGCCGCACGCATGGACCCTGATCAGGACTTCGCCGGGGCCGGGGACAGGCGTGGGCCAGTCATTGTGAAACTGGAGCTTATCGAGACCGCCATGTCCGGTGAGCACGACAGCGCGCATGGTATCGGGAATTTCGGGGCTGGAGGTCATAAGGCGTCTGTCCGCGGCAGGAGGTTTTCCGGGTCGTGGGCCGGCGCATTCAGGACCCGCGCCTTTCGGGGGTTGCCCATGATGACGACTTCCAGTTCGGTTCCGGGCGCTGCCGCTTCGGACTTTACATAGGCAAATGCCAGGATCGTACCAACCGTGTGGCCAAAAACAATCGAGCTGGTGGCTCCGACGCGCCGGCCGTTCAGGAGGACGGCTTCGCCGCCATGACCGTCGCTGTCTTCGTCGGCATCGACCGAAAGGTAGACGCAGATCCAGGGCAGCGGGACGCCGACACTTTTATGGGTTGCGGCCTTGCCGACAAAGTCGTCTTTGTCGAGCCTGACAAATCGCATGACGTCCGCCTCGGGCAGGGTTACTTCGTTGGTGAGTTCGCCGGCCCCCTTGAAACCCTTTTCCATGCGCATGATGTTCATGGCAAAGGAACCATAGTCAACGATGCCAAAGGGGAGGCCTGCGGCCCACAGGGCATCGTAGACTGAAAGCATATGTTCTCGGGGGCCGTGTATCTCCCACCCGAGCTCGCCGGCATATGACATGCGCATGGCCCACATCGGCACGCCTGCAATGTCGATCCTTTGCGCCGAAAGCCACCGGAAGCCGGCATTGTTCAATGCCGCGTCGGTGTTCGCGGCCAAAACTTCGCGGGATCTGGGTCCCTGGAGTGCAAGTGCAGACCAGTCATGAGACAGATTGCTGATCCCGATATTGTCGCCGCCGCGGTGGTGATTCAGATGGTCGATGAGCCGCTGTTCGAAGAAAGCGGCACACACAAGATAGAACCGATCCTGTTCCAACCGGACAATCGTCAGCTCGATTTCAATTCTGCCGCGCCGGTTGAGGAGGTGGGTCAGGGCGATGCCGCCTGTCTTTTGGGGCAGCCGGTTAGGCGTCAACCGGTCGAGGAGACTTTCAGCGTCCGGTCCTGACACCTCGATTTTCGTAAAGGCGGTGATGTCCATGATGCCGACGCCACCGCGAACCGCCTGCACTTCCGCGCCAACCATGTCGTGGACGACGTTACGGCGGAAGGAATAGTGATCCTCATTGGAGACACCGTCGCGCGCGAACCAGCGTGGACGCTCATGGCCGTAGACTTCTTCATAGACCGCCCCTTTGTCCTTGAGGCGCTGGTAGAGCGGTCCTGGTCTTATCGGGCGTCCTTCCAGGCGATTGAAGTGAGGGAAGGGGATTTCGTGGCGCAGACAGTAGTCTTCCTTTGCCTTGACGACCTGCCAGTTTTTGTTTGCATAGTCGCCGAAGCGGCGCGGATCGAATTCGCGCATGGATATGTCGGCGGCTCCATGGACAATCCAGCGGGCCAGTTCCCGGCTCAATCCCGGACCCCAGCCGATGCCGATCTGGGTGCCGCAGCAACACCAGTAATTGCGAACACCGGGCGCCGGCCCGATCAGCGGGTTGCCGTCGGGCGGGTGGGAAATAGCACCATGGACCTCACGTTTGATGCCAAGGTCGGCGAATATGGGCATTCGATCCATGGCATTTTCCAGCCACGGCATGACGCGGTCGTAGTCGGCTGCGAACAACTCGTTCTCGGCATCCCACGGGCAGTGGTCCAGCCAGACGGGGTTTGGATTTTCCTTTTCGTAAATGCCGATCAGACCCGATTTCTGCTCCATGCGAATGTAGCCGGAAACCAGCCGGTCGTCGCGGACGACAGGCAGTTCGTTCTCCAGATCCTGGAATTC
Organism: Alphaproteobacteria bacterium; assembly: GCA_021775805.1. Classification (GTDB taxonomy): domain Bacteria; phylum Pseudomonadota; class Alphaproteobacteria; order Rhizobiales; family JAJFHC01; genus JAJFHC01. The sequence continues at coordinate 124,011 of JAJFHD010000105.1, forward strand.
GGGCACGGTGTCGGTGACGAAATAATGATGGGTCATCGAGGTCATGGGCAATTGCAACCCGCTCCATTCCCCCATCTGCCTGGCATAGGTGCCGCCGGCGTTGACAACGTGCTCGCAGGTGATGTCGCCATGCTCGGTGGCAACCAACCATTCGCCGGATGCCGGTTGCGTGATGTTGGTTGCCCGGCAGCGCCGAACGATCCGCACACCCAGTTTACGGGCGCCGGCGGCCAGGGCCTGGGTCACGCCTGAGGGATCCACATGACCGTCATCTGGTGTGTGCAACGCGCCCAGAACGCCGTCGAGATTGTAGAATGGATGGAGTTCGCGAATGCGGCCGGGACCGACAAGTTCGATGTTGAAACCCAAAGCTGCCGCAACACTTAAGGTGTGGTGCAGCCAGTCCATCTCGTCTTGGGTATAGGCCAGACGGAACGAACCGCAGCCATGCCAGGTGACCGACTGACCGGTCTCGGCCTCCAGTTTGCCCGAATAAAGATCGATGTTGTAGCCGACGCACTTGCCAAGACCGAAGCTCGACGTTGAGTGGGTGATCTGTCCTGCCGCATGCCAGGTCGAACCGGACGTCAGTTCGGCCTTCTCAAGCAGAACGACATCGGTCAAGCCCTCGTGTGCCAGATGATAGGCAAGGCCGCACCCCATGACCCCGCCGCCGACGATCACGACTCGTGCCGTCGCCGGCAGTTTGGCCTTCTGTTCTGCTGATACCACGGCAAATCCTCATGACCCGGTGTTCGAATTGTTATGGACAGCGTAATAGTACATTTGTACAATCGTCAACCATGAATAGGATGAACGTACCAGATTCGACCTTGCCACCGCCGCGCGAAGTGCTTCGGAATCTGGCATTGGAACTCGGGGGGCTTACGCCGGAAATGCGCAAGGCTGCGGCCTATGTGCTCGAGAACCCCAACGATGTCGGTGTCAGCTCGATCCGCGAGATCGCGACAGCAGCCAACGTCAAGCCCAACACATTTGTGCGCATGGCACGGTCTTTCGGCTTCGACGGCTACGACGAATTCCGTGAACCTTTCCGCGAAGATATTCGCAATGGCGGCGGAAATTTTCCCGATCGCGCCCGCTGGCTGCAATCGCTTTCCAAAGGCGGAAAACTCGGCGGTCTTTATGCGGACATGGCGTCGAGTGCCATTGCCAATATAGAGCAGACTTTTGCAGCAACAGATGCCGGGCGCATGAAGGCGGCAGCCGATGCGATCGTGAATGCGCGCCACACTTATGTGCTGGGTGTCGGCATAAACCATACATTGGCACGCAATTTTGCCTATCTTGCCGATATGGCGGTCGACAATATTCAGGCCATCCCCCGTGACGGCAGCCTGGCGATTGACGATGTGTCCCGGGCCGGGGCGGATGACGTCCTGCTTGCGATGACGTTCAAACCGTATCGCAAAGAGGTGGTGGAAGCGGTTGAAATCGCACGAAGTCAACGGGTTACGATTATCGGGTTATCCGATAGCCCGGCCTCGCCTGTGATCGCCGGCAGCGAGCATGGCTTTGTCGTGCAGACAGACACACCGCAATTCTTCACTTCGACCTTTGCGACCGGCGCGCTGCTTGAAACCCTGATGGCATTCGTGATTGCCGACGCCAGCCCGGATGTGATTGCCAATATCGACCGATTTCATGAACGTCGCCGTTCCCTGGGTATCTACCATGAAGACCAGGAAGACAGGAGGACCTGACGATGAATGCACCCGCCAGCCCGGTTCTTTCGCTCGAAGCCCGATATTACACCGATCCGGATATCTTCAAGACCGAGCAGGATGGCGTGCTTGCGCGAACCTGGCAGTTTGCCGGCCATGTTTCACAACTGGAGAATGTCGGGGACTATTTCGCATTTTCCGTGGCCGGGCAGAACCTGTTCTGCGTTCGCGACAAGGACGGAGAAATTCGCACTTTCTACAATGTCTGCCAGCACAGGGCGCATGAACTGGTCGAGGGGGCCGGCAATGCCAAGCTCCTAGTCTGCCCGTATCATGCCTGGACCTACGACTTGACGGGCGCATTGCGCTCCGGGCCCAATGTGAAGTCCGTCCCCGGTTTTGACCGCACCAATATTTGTCTGACGCCTGTCCGTTCGGAAGAGTTCTGCGGTTTCATCTTCGTCAATCTCGACAGCGATGCCGCCTGCATGGATGAATGGTTCCCGGGCGTGCGGCGCGAGCTGTCCGACTTCGTCCCCCAGATCAAGAGCCTGAAGCCGATACAATGGGTGGAGGTTTCGGAAAATTGCAACTGGAAGGTCTCGATTGAAAACTACTCGGAGTGTTATCACTGTCAACTGAACCACCCGACTTTTGCGACCGGTGTCGTAAAACCGGAAACCTATGACATCCGGCCTCAGGGCTATTGTCTGCGTCATACGACGGAATGCCAGAACCTCGATGCGATGAGTTATCCCGTCGACCTGGATGCCAATGATTTTGCCGGTTCCTATTCCTCCTGGTTTCTGTGGCCCCTGTTCTCATTCCAGGTCTATCCAGGAAACGTTCTCAATACCTACCACTGGCGATTGGTCGACGTGGACCGTGTGGTCGTTTGGCGGGGCTGGTACACAGTCAACGGAGAGCCGTCAGAAACAATCCGGGATCTGGCAAGGCAGGACCGGGAAACCACCGTCGAGGAGGACATACATCTGGTCGAATCGGTGCACCGCGGACTCAAGAACCGGGGATACAAGCCAGGACCACTGGTGATCGACCCGCGAGGCGGGGTCGCCTCGGAACATTCCATCCTTGCATTGCAACAATGGATGCGCGAAGGCGTGGAGCTTTGATGTTGGGATTCATAGCCGGGGCAATGTCGGCTTAACGTGAAATGGAGAACGAGCAATGGACAATGACCTGTTTGACAAGGGCCTGGCAAAGCGCAAGGCGACGCTCGGTGCGGAATATGTAGAAAAGAATCTGGCTGCGGCGGACGACTTTACACGCCCGTTTCAGGAAGCCATGACGGCGTGGTGCTGGGGCTTCGGCTGGGGCGATGAAACAATCGATGCAAAAACCCGTTCGATGATGAACCTGTCGATGATCGGTGCGTTGGGGAAAATGCATGAATGGGAGACCCACTGCCGGGGCGCGATCAAGAACGGAGTCTCGAAGGATGAACTGCGCGCAATCATCCATGTTGTCGGAATTTACTGCGGTGTGCCGCAGAGTCTGGAATGTTTTCGGGTCGCCAGGAAGGTTCTTGAAGAGGAGGGACTGATCTAGGGGGGCGTTTGTCTGGAGGCTCGATTCCACGAATCCCCCTTGCCTAAAGCGCTACGCGTGGGTCGTATTTATCAACACAATGCAAGACTGCACCATGCCCTCAAAACTGTCAGACACCTGCTTGACACGTGCATCTCCAGAATAGCGACGCCGGAGGCCCTTGTGCCGGCGCACGCGGACGACAATCAAGACGGGCGGCAAAGCCACAGCTCTGGCGGTGCAACGCTGATCGGCTCAAGGACTGAATCCCGTAGATCGCAACATGCATTAGGCATGGATGGGGCCTGCCGGTCATTTGCTCGGGCCACCCAAGAATTGTCCCTTCGCCAGGACTCAGTGTTCCAAAATCTACATTCTGCTGAACTGGATTTGACATGACATTTACGCTAGTGACGTAACTGCGCGCTTGCGTCACCACCAGCATTCGTTCAAATTATAAATGATTTCAACTGGATCGACTGATGTCATGAACGACTTCCTGGCAACATGCGCCAACTTTCTCGATGTGGGGACGGATGCCCTGCCCGGAGAAATTCCCGGAAACGGCAGGGACTTTCTTGCCGATCTTCAATTTATCGATCAAGAAGGGCGAATTCAGGGCGACGAAGATCAGAGAAAACACAACGTCAGGATGCTGAGGGCCGGGGCTAACCTCGAGAGCCTGTTTCCACTCAAACCCCTGCACGCCCCGAACCTCGTGTTCCTCGGAGGAGAAGCCAACCCGGTGGTAATGGGGGACGATGAATATCGCAACCTTGCCGGAAGTGTTTCGGGATGCGGATTGTTTTTTCGGGACGCTTTCCTGTCCTGTGTGGGCGAAGGCGTTGAGTACCTCTCGCAATTCGAGCAGATCGACGATTTGACGCGGGAATGTGATGCAAGTCACAGGCCGATCCCGGTGGGCGGTGATATGTCTAATTCGTTGGAAACTTCCAGTGGAGATTGGGTCGCTGGATGGGACCTTCATAAGGGTGCACCCGTGTTACTGCCGGCCGGCCGGTGTTTGAGACGCAAATCGGGACCACCCAAACCATTTGCCCTGGGAACCGGTTGCGGGGCAGGTGAGACAATCGAAGACGCCTTGCTCCATGGTCTCCTTGAGCTTGTGGAGCGTGACGCTGTGGCGCTCTGGTGGCAAGGCGGCAGGTTTGGGCGTTCGATCGATGTTGGACATCCCGCCGTAGGCGTAGCGTGCGAGCGGCTGAGGATTCTCAGAGGTGGTCAAGACTCCAGGATAAGCTGGTTGCTTGACATCAGTACGGACCTGGAGATTCCATGTGTGGCGTCGGTCTCGTGCGATCGTGCTGGCGGGCAGGTTGCTTGCGGCACGGCAGCAGGCACCACGTTCATGAATGCAACACAGGCTGCGGTCCTGGAGATGTGCCAAATGGAAACCGCCTATGAAGTGGTTGATGCAAAGCGCGCCCAACGGGGTGAGGCTGCCCTGAACGGGATTGACCGCCGACACGTCTACAGAGGCCAAAACTTGAAGGCCGATGCTTGCGTCCTTCTGCATCCCAAAAATTTCCCGGGCTCACATCGTGAAACCGACGCTTCGGGCGCCGCGGAGCAGGTTCGCTGGCTGGTGGAACTGATGTCGGAGCAGGGACAGGCTGTCTATGCAGTCGACTTGACAAGGCCACAGTTCGGTATTCCGGCGGTAAGAGTGGTTGCGCCAAACTTGCAATTGGCGCCTAGTGAGATCGTGACCCCCAGATTGATGGCGGCTACTGAGAAATATGGCGGCGGAAGTGAACATACGAACAACGTGCCTTTGCATTGACTGAATTGGAAAGCAGAAATTCATGTCACTCGACATTCAACCCGCACGAACTGATGTGCTTCGCATTTCGCTGATTGGCGATGTGTCCGTCAGCCTTGCTGGCGAGACTGTTGACATGAAAAGCAAGAAGCTCTCGGCAATCCTCGGGTATATCAGCCTCAACAACTCTTTTGCCGAAACACGTGAACATATCGTGGGACTGTTCTGGAGCGAGTCTGACGAGGCCCGTGCCAGGGGCTCTCTTCGCCAGTCGCTTCGCCGGCTTCGGTGTGTGTTGAAAGAGGCCGGATTTGATGGACTGCACACCGACAAGACCAAGATATCCCTCGATCCCCAACTGGTTGATATCGATGTCTGGAACGTTGTTTCGCAGGCAGAAAAGCACCAGGTCGATTCTGCTTTGCTGCATACCCAACGCTACACCGAAAAGTTGCTTGAGGGACATGAAGATACCGATCCCGGGTTTCGGGTCTGGATTCTGGCCTTCCGGCAAAGCCTGCATGAGCGACTCATGCGCGCCCTCGAAGAAGGTCTCGCCTCCAACAGTCAGGCGGATGCATCGAAAAACCGGATTGCGGAGGCAATTGTCAATCTTGATCCGACTCATGAACTGGCGTGCCGCTTCCTGATGCACAGCCGCGCCTCCGCCGGCGACATAAGTGGCGCCCTCAAGACATACAACGCCTTGTGGAACCTGTTGGACGAAGAGTACGACATGGAGCCAACGGTCGCGACAATGGAACTTGTCGCCAAGATCAAGGCTGGAGATATCGCTCAGCAGGACTGCTCCGGGGTCGGCAGCCAGACCGCAAGCAACGTTGTATCGCCGTTTTGCAACCGCGAACAGGCACCGGTCTTGCCGGCTCTGTCGGAGCGGCCGGTTTTGATCGTCGAACCATTTGTGACGGAAACAATGCCTGCCGAGCGGAACCATTTCGTTCAAGGATTCCGTCACACGCTGATAGCCTGTCTTGTCAGGTTCAGGGAATGGCGCATTTCCGAGAAAGATTCCGTCAGCAACGATGCCGGAGACATCAATCCGAAATACTCGGTCCGCACGACGGCGTCCATGTCGGAGGCCTCGGCCTACATCGTGATTACACTGAAAGACCTTCGGAGCGAGTCCTACGTCTGGAGTGACAGGTTTGAATTGCAGGTGGAAAACTGGTGGGAAATGCAAAACCGCGTGGTCCGGCGGATAACAACGGCATTGAATATTCATCTATCCGCCGAACGGCTGTCACAGATTACCAACGGACCGTCCTTGCCCGCGCAACTTCACGACCAGTGGCTTCGCGGTCAGTCCCTGATTCTCAACTTCAGCCCGCAGAACTGGCAGGAAGCAAGTGATATTTTTCGCAGTGTCATTGATGAGGCGCCGCGGTTTGCACCGGCTTACAGCAGCCTTGTGCAATTGGGCAACACGGCTCACATCGCTCAACCCGGCGTGTTCAGAACCAAGCCGCAGCATGACCAGAACCTTGAACTGGCCAAGACCGCGGTTGCTCTGGATCCGATAGATTCCCGGGCGCAACTCTGTCTCGCCTGGGCCTATGCCTTCTCCGGTCGTTACGATCTGGCCAAAATGCATTTCGACCTGGCGATCGATCTCAACGATCATGATCCCTGGACGCTGATATCAGCAGGCCAGGGGCATGCATTCCTGGGTGACAAGGACCGCGCCAAACCGTTGTGCGACAAGGCTCTCGATTCCACTCTGCTGCCGAACCAGTCTCATTGGGGATATCATGCCGGCGTGCGCTTCTTCCGCGGCGACTACCATGGTGCCCTCGATGCCGCTAAACGGTCGGGCGATTCCCTGGTAAACAACGGCGCATGGCGGGCGGCATCCTACTATCACCTTGGTGAAGAAGAACGTGCCCGTGAGGAAGCATCGCGCTGTCTCAAGTTTGTCAGGAACAGATGGCACAGCGATTCCAAACCCACCGACGGCGATATCGCATCATGGATTTTGCAGTTGTTCCCAATACGGCACAAGTCCGATTGGCAACACCTCAAGACCGGCCTTGGTGGTGCCGGGGTTCCGGTCGACACTGCCCATCATATCAGTTGGTAAAAACCGATGCGAGCACGAGGCTGCATCAGGATGTCTGTCTCCATCCCGATGCAGCCCGATGCCGTTCGTCAGGCGCAGTTCGCGACCGTGTAATCGCCAATGCGGGCATTGTGGAAGTCGAGTGCGGTGGTGTTGCTCCACACCGGCCCGGTTCCGAACAGGTCCTCGTAATAGCGTGGCAATGGATAACCGTTGGTCTTCAGGTACTTTTCGGATTCCGCGATGAAGCTTGGCGGCGGCAGGCGTATGTCGATGCGGTGCGGCACGCCCTGAAAGATGTTGATCTCCGTTACCCGGTGATCCTGACCGTCCTTTTCCTCCGGCCAATGGATATCAATGCCTTCGGCTTCAAGGTATTGCTTGAATTCCTCCGGATCCTTGCCGGGTATCGGTTTTGTGCCCCGGGCCCATTCTTTCACGAGGGCGCCGAATTTCTGATGTCCCCTGTCGAGAATTGCAAATCTGTTCAGTGGCATTTTTTCTCTCCTTTCAAGTTTGATGCGTGATTTTCAGACGTTAGATAAAACGAGGATAGGTATCCTCAAGACCGGCGAGCCGGGCTGTATGTGTAATCAATGCTGCCATGTCGTTGACCGGTTCGTCGCCCAGAATTCGCGACATCAACCGGTCTACCCGGCCAGACTGACCGGTCTCGGAACCACTGGCCTGCAAAGCCTTGAAGACCGACTCAGCAACGATTATCGAACCAAGTACACCGAGGTGTTTGCCGTCACTTTCGTCCGCTGCTTCAAACAGAACGTAGAACGAAAACGGCGGATCCTTGGCAATCGTGGAAATGTCACTCGCGCTGAGAATGCCCTCACCGCTGTGCTTGAGCCAGTCCGCGATCTTTGTTCGCGTCAATCCAAAATCTGAACACAGTTTCGATTTTGCGATGAGCGGGCTGCCCTGCTCACTAATGGCCCTGATGAGCGATTCGACGGACCACAAACCGGTGGTCGCCCCACGCAGAAGGTCGCGGTGACCGAGGTTCTGAGGCTCGTTCTCCGACTCTGCACCTGGTGCGCGCACCGGCACGAGATCGCCTGCGAAGCTGGGTCCGATTCTCCGGCTGGGGTTCTTCATCAGTCCATCGTTGAAATCGAAAAACAGGGGCCATTGTATGATCCAGGTCTGGTCCAGAGGCATGTTCCAGGGACGGTTTTCGCTGTTGGTCAACAGCACATCGCCAACCGCCTGCACGTCGAGGTGATTGTCTGCCATCTTGTAGGATGGCCGGACCATGGCGTGGCCGAAGCGGTAGGTTGCCTGGGAAAACTCCAGCGGCATCGATGCCCCGTCGCGGGTGTCGATGAATGCAGGGTTGCGTCGGTTGTAGTGGGCATGGACTTCCGGATGAAGGATCCGCTTCATGAGATCGTTTCGGACCACGTTGCGATAGACACGCTCGACAATCTGGCGAGCATTCGAAAACACAATCTCGTTCCATTCCTCCTCGGTCTGCCCTGGCGCTCTTGGAGACTCCTTGGCAACCGCGTCAACCAAGCCATTGTGCAGATGCATGAATACAGTGAGGAGCTGTGACAGGTTCGAGTTGTTGTCATTGCGTGGATCGACCAGTAGCGGTCTGGTCAGACCATTGCGCTGCGCGCCGTTGCCGCCAGGCGTCCGGGTGCGGCTGATGTCGCGCCAGGCCGGCCCCTTTGCCAGATTATCCTGATCGCCGATCCAGCGCATCGAACCCATGCCCAGTTTTGTGCGAACGCGATGACGAGTATCACTGAGCGCATAGGCGTACGGCACGGCTGACGGTCCCGCACCATAAAGCGTGTCGAGATCAAGCTTTACGCTCCTGAGGCTGCGAAACGGTTCATTGGCTGCACGATGATCCCGGGTGAAGTCGGGAAAGTCGAGAGCAGAGTGAACCAGGTCATGGCCGACCAGTTGGGCCAGATAGGTGTAGCCCGCCGGAATATCGGGGTTCTCCCACTCTGCCAGCCCGTCCTTCAACGGTTTGTCCCAGGTGCGGTCGCGCTTCATGGCCAATGACAACCGCCGGAAAAGCTCGCGCGTTTCCGTCGGCGTCTCTGCCGGGTTCCGCCCGTTTATCATGAATTGTTCTTCAGAACTTGGTGTCCGCAGAAAGTTGCACAGGCAGTTTTGATATTCCGCAAGGGCCACGGTGGGCGCAAAGCCTGCGGACAAACCAACTGCCGATGCCCCAACCATGAACTGGCGGCGGGTAATCTGCCTATCGGCAAGTATTGTTCGTAAATTGACGTCCTGTTCCATCGGTAGTCCATCCCTATCCAGAGTTACAAGCCCGGATCATTCGCAGGGACTGGAGATGTGATGGGTGTGTATCAATATGTTGAAACGCCCCCCGGCTCGGGTCTGGATTGTTGCCAGACCAAGGGTCAAACTGCTGGACAGTAAAAAAACCGAACAGGGAATTATTTCGACGCGACACCCCCCCGATCGGCATTGCAACGACAGCCGATTAACCCGTAGAACACCACCCCAGCCCCAACCGCGTTTTCAGAGTCCTGTCGTTTGCCCGATGCCAAAGCGGCCAACAAATACATCGGGCGAGACCAGAAAACACGGCGAACAATTATGGCTTGGGCGCAGTAAAGTTGATGCGGCGTGACTCGAACGTGAATCCGTTGGGGTGAGCGTCGCCGATCCAGGAGTCGCCGGGCTGCCAAATCAACAGAAAGCAGCTTCTGCCTTCCACTGAGTCAGGAAGTTAAACATAACGAACAGAGGGTTCGCTTTGTATGTCGTCAAGCAGGGCCACTTCCCAGTCGATGTAGCGGCGGTTTTCGCGGACCTTTGCCGCAGGGGCGTCAAGGTTCTCGGCATCGTAGTGCCTGTCGTTCGGTGGGCTTGCCAATCGTGAAAACCCGGTTTCAAGCGGCAGGACTTCTTCAATCGCGTGAAGGTCCTTTGTCAAGAATGTCCGGACGTCAATCCCCAGTTCCATCAGGTCCCGTATCAGGAGAGCTGCATAGTCTTCATCGTCGGCGACGAGAACCGCGAACTTGTGACCGGGCAGGTTTTGGATGTCGCGTGACAGGTTTTCACGTGTGAGGAAGTAACTGCCCCTGATGTGCCCGCGTCTGTAGGACAAACTTGACCGGACATCGAGTGCAATCGTTTCAGCGGATACCAGGGCGGACGACAACTGCTTGGCTGAAATGGGCTGCAAGTCGGCGGTGTTCTGGCCCGACGGTCTGCAGGTCATGTCATCGCTGTCCAGGGACGCAGCGCATACGTCGGGCATTCCCATGCGCTTGAGCCATGCGGCGGCGGTCAGGGCGCGGACGCCGTCGTCATCCACGAGCACGACCCGGGCATTGCGCACCGGTACATAACGGTCAACGTTCTGGACAAGTTGCCCGCCCGGCACGTGGCATGCGCCGGCGACGTGACCTGTTGCATAGTCGTCTTCCGTCCGCACGTCGATTATGTAGGTTGTCCGGCCCTCGGATTCCCGCTGCCACTTTTCGAGCTGCCGGCGATCGACAACCGCGACTCGGTGTTCGCGCGCGAGTCTGCGCGCCGCCATTTGACCGGCCTGGCGCGAGGCATCCGTCGGCACGAACGGTCTGTTTGCTCCCAATTCAAGCGGGTATCCCGCGGACTCCCAGGCGATGGTTCCGTTTTCCAGAGCGAACACCGGGGCATTGACACCAAGATCCCGCAGGGTCTGTGCGCCGATGATCGATCGTGTCCGGCCTGCACAATGGGTGACCACGACGGTGTTTTCTTCGCCAGCAATTGGGAGGGTCCGCAGTGCCAGTTCGCCATTGGGACACAGCATCGCTCCGGGAATGCAATAATCGGAATGTTCCTGCGGTGTACGGGTGTCTATGAGCAGTGTCTTGTGTCCGGCCTCCAGCCGGCGCCTGAGGTCCCTGGCATTTATCGCCGGCGTTCCATAGGTTTTCTCGACATGCTCGCCGAAAGCTTTGCCCGGAACATTCACTCCAGAGAACAGGGGCAGACCGGAGGCCGCCCACGCGGTAATGCCGCCCTCCAGGAACGCCACATTCGAATATCCCAGTTTGTCCAGGACCACACCGGCCCGTCTTGCGGCTCCTGACAGTTCGTCAACCAGAACGATCTCGGTCGATTTTCCGGGGATGGCCTCGCCGACAGTCAGCTCCAAACGGCTCAAGGGCAGATTGGTCGCCGCAAACAGATGAGAGAACGTGAACAGGCCTTCTTCACGGGGATCAATCACGGCCAGCTCGGCAGTTCCCTGAAACCGGTCGCACAGCTGCGACACCGTGACAGATTTCATCGGGCATCCTCTATTTCGAAGGATGCCTCCAGGACGAACTGTTCGATGGTGTTGTTCTCAAGATCATACTCGGTGCGGGTCGACTGATCGGCAAACCGGCGACCGTACAAATGAAGGTGAAGCAGCGGTTCGTCGCCCAGGGCATGGATTGAATGGATGCCTTCCGGGAGCATTGACACCGCCGTACCCGGTTGGACGTCGATTTCACCGACTTGTTCAATCGATACCTTGCCGTTGCCGTTGCCGTTGCCGTTTGGGCCTCCGTTCCGTTGACGGTAGAGCCGGTGCTTTTCCCGGCCCGACACCGCCGCAACGATAGCCCAGCTGCCGCCATGGTCATGGGGCCTGTAGGTCTGACCGGGCAGGCCGGAATTCACATAAAGGGCATATTCGCCGTTTTCATCTTCATGAATCAGAAAAGTGCGTTCGGTTTCACCGGCCTCAGGCAAGGGAAAGTCGGTCCGTGAAAACAACTCGGTTTGTGCACACAGAGACATGAGGATAGGCTTTGCCTGTTCCAAAGAGGTGATCGTGGGGCCATCCGCGAGGGCACCGCGAATGTTGTTGATTGTCTCTGAGACAGCACGATTGCGGCGGTCCTTGAGTTGCATGTCAGGCTCCTTTTGGCCGATCGTCGACTGGGCACAAGTTGCACGTCTTGGATTTTCAGGGCGGACAGGCGCCCGGCGTGTACTTGACTCTATCCCGGTTCACCAGCCTGTGCGGCAAATATGGATGTGTATCCGCCAGACCAGTCCGGCGGAATCTGGCACGGCCGGGGATCGTGCCAGGCCCAGCGTGATGTCTTGCCGCGTACCACCTCGCCGGCATGTGACGACGGGTCGGGGTGGGGCGTGTACGGTTTAGCGTCGCCCGATGAATAGCAGTTGAGCAGCAACGGTCGTGGCTCCGGGGATTTGCTTGACGGCGAATAATGGGCCGTGCGGCAGTTATGGACGGTGATTGATCCAGCGGGGCCGGTGAGATAGTCGGCTCTGGACATATCTATCGTCGCTGCATCGGCTTGAGTGAGACAGCCGGCCCAGTCGCCGTTTTCATCGTACTGGTCAAACAGGGGGCCTTCATGGCTACCGGGCAGGACGGCAAGCGGTCCGTTTTTCATGTCGGTGTCAGCCAGGTAGCAGCCGATCGTGAACACGTTGTAATTGGTATGCGGAAAGAACTGGATATCCTGATGCCACTTGACCATATCGGTCTCGTCGAACCATTTGAAATTGAGTTTCGAGTGATGAAAGACCACATCGGGGCCAGCGAGGTCGGCTGCCACATCGGCCATGAGTCCCTTGGCGAAGCCCCAGTAGACATCATGCTGATCGTCGGGCCGTTTGAGACGGCGCAGAACCGGCGTCTCCCTTGAATGGCCAGGCCCAATGTCGAACGTGCGTCCAGGCTCGGTTTCACTACGGCTGGCCTCGACAAATTCGTTTGAAACGTCAATCAAGTCAGTCAGGGTGTCGGGCGGCACCAGGCCCTGAACGCCGACATAGCCATGCTCGAAGTAGTGTTCGCGCTGGGTTTGCGTCAACACCCGGGCTGGAAAGGACAGAATTTCTTCCGGCGTCATCGCTTGCTCTCCCACGGTATCCTGCCTGCAAGATACCGACACGGACCGGCGAGGGAAAGCCTCTATTTACGGTAGCGATGGAACAGCACGGCGGGCCTACGCGGTCACGGTCTTTCTTTGATCGTCGAGACCCATGGACAGCACGTAAGGGTCGGTTTCCTGCCGTCTGAGGAAGTCAGACTTTGACTCGAGGCCCCGCCAGCCGATACCGATCAAGGTCTGGGCGACCGCACCGCCCAGAGTATTGCCGGGGCCCAGTACGATGATGCAGTCAGGAGCGAATTCGCGCACGCCTACAGTGACCGCGTGTGTGAAATTGTAGGTTTCGACCACCTGTGTCCCAAGCGTGTAATCCCACAACTTTTCGAGATCGGTAGCGTGTGGCGACCAGATCTGCCCCCGGCCATCTATCAGGGGGACGTCCGGTGAAACGAACAGATCGCCGGGAAGCCTGGAAAGGCCTTCCTTTGAGACCGGCTCCTGCAGGGGGGTGTGGAACGCAGCATGGTTTTGGAGCCGCAGGGGAAAACGTTCTTGTTCGGGTTTGAGCATACCGACAAGCAGGGCGATGGCCGGATCGTTGCCGGCGAACACCAGCATGCCGCCCAGATCGATTGATATGTAGAGCTCGTGGCCCGAGCGACTGTTGATGTTGGCGACCACGGCATCCATTGCCGCCCTGCGCCCCGGGACCGGCTGCCAGTTTTCATCGACCACCGGGTGAACAACCTGGCCGCCCACAAGCGTGTCCTGCATCAGGGTTCCCATGGTGTTGACCACACGAAGCGCCGCCATCGGGTCGAGCGCCCCTGAACAGCCGAGGGCAATGTACCAGCCCATCGAATTGCCGGTGATCGCCGAGATTTCATATTGCTCGCGGTCAATCGACAAAAAATCTGCGTAGGCGCAGGCGTAAATGAGCGGTGAGGCGTTGTCGCCGCGTGAATGTACGAGCGACGAGTAATTCTTGCTCGTGTCCAGTTCGGTGATCGTGGTCTGGTCTGTTGATTGCCGGTAGGCATCGAACTTTGCGATGAGGTCAGCCTTGTCGGCATGATGACGGTTCAGATATCCCAGTTCCGGTTTGTTGTAGGTGCCGCGGCCGGGACACACGACCAATGCTTTCTTTTTGACAGGGGACATCTTCTAGGCACTCTTGCGCGTCGACGATGACTTGGTCAGTTCGAGAGCGTTGGCGACGATGGCATCGCAACTTGGCAGGGTGACAGTTGCCGCGCGGCCCAGGGGAATGAAGCAGTCGTCAGCGGCAATGCGTTTCAGAGTCTGTCCGGCATTCAGGTTTTCAGCAAACAGTGCCATCAATGCTTCGCTTTGCGAACCGGTGGAACGGCACTCGTCGACAACCAGAATGTTTTCACAAGGACCGGTGGCCACAAGAATCTGCTCCTTGTTGAGGGGCGCCAACCAGCGCAGGTCAATCACGCGAAGCTTGAGACCATGGTCGCGGGAAAGGATTTTCTCCGCCTTGCGCGACAGGTAATATCCGTTGCCGTAAGTGACAATGGCAAGGTCGGTGCCGTCACTGTACTGGCCGATGTCGCCGAGGGCGATTTTGGTGCCGGAGCCTGGAGGCGGGTAGGGGAAGGTCCAGAGCCCATCCTTGTCGTCGTGGAGGTCGCGCGTCATGTAAAGCGCGATCGGTTCGACAAACACGACGATCCGCTGTTCCTCCCGGGCAAGCCTGACACATTCCCGCATCATGGCGACGGCGTCCGCGCCGTTGCTGGGACAGGCGACAACGATGCCCGGAACGTCGCGTAAAACGGCCAGGCTGTTGTCGTTGTGGAAATGTCCGCCAAATCCCTTCTGGTAGCCCAGACCGGCAATCCGCACGATCATGGGATTGGTGTATTGCCCGTTTGAAAAGAAACTCAGTGTTGCCGCTTCACCGCGCAACTGGTCCTCGGCATTGTGGAGGTAGGCCAGGAACTGTATCTCGGGGATCGGCAACAGGCCGTTGTGAGCAAGCCCGATGGCAAGGCCCAGTATGCTCTGTTCATCGAGCACGGTGTTAATCACCCTGTGCGCGCCGAAGCGTTGCGACAGTTTCGCAGTGACGTTGTAGACGCCACCCTTGGGACCGATGTCTTCGCCGGCCAGGACAATATTGTCGTGTTCCAGCATCAGGTCGGTGAGCGCCCAGTTTATGAGGCGTGCCATGTGCTGGGGCTTGTCCATGAATGTGGAGTCGTTGCCGAACGCTGAAGCACGGGCCTGATCCGACGGCCCGTTGGAGGGGGGCAGTGTCCGCTTTGGCGGCAACAGGCTGGTCATGACCTGGGTCGGGGTCTCCAGTTTGGGGCGTGCGATTGCTGCTTCCGCGACCCGTTCCGTTGTGTCGCCGATGGAGTTGTAAATGTCGAGCACCTGGCCGCAGGTCAGGATGTCGTGGTCGACCAGTATGCGGGTGGTATGCAGCAGCGGGTCGTTGGCTTCCTGGACTTCGACCTCGGTCTTGGACATGTAGGCTGTTTGGGCGTCTGAGCCGGCGTGGCCGTAAAGACGGACGCATTTCATGTGGATGAACGCCGGTTTGCGGTGACGGCGCACAAATTCTCCGGCCTCGTTTGCCACCTTGCGGGTTTCGAGAATGTCGAGGCCGTTGCAGGCAAAATACTGAAGTGCGGGACGGTGGGAGAACGTGGCGTTGATCCAGCCATGAGGGGTCTTGGTTGAGATGCCGATACCGTTGTCTTCACACACAAAAACCAGCGGCATGGGAGCGCCCTGGAATGCCGTCCAGGCAGCGGTATTGAAGGCGCCCTGGGCCGTCGAGTGATTTGCCGACGCGTCTCCGAAACTGCACAGGATAACCGCGTCACCCGGCAACTGCCGGTCGGTAGCATCAAGCCGTTTGGCGAGCCCGATGCTGTAGGCTGCACCGACCGCCTTGGGCAGGTGTGAGGCGATCGTGCTGGTTTGCGGTGGTACGTACAAAGCCTTGCTGCCCAGGACCTTGTGGCGGCCGCCGGAAATCGGATCGTCGGCAGAAGCGGCAAAACTCAGCAGCATGTCCCATGCGGGGGTCTGGCCTGAGAGCTGCTTCGATCTCTGGATCAGGAATGCGGCGTCACGGTAGTGCAGGAACGCCAAGTCATCGACACGGAAGGCGGCGGCGATAGCGGCGTTGCCTTCATGGCCCGAACTGCCAATGGTGTAGAAGCCTTCGCCGCGTGCCTGCAGCTTTCGGGACGTACGGTCAAGCTGGCGGCTCAGGACCTGCGACTGAAAAAGCTCGACAGTTGCCGCCGGCGACAACCCGGCCTGATCAATCGAGACATCTGAGACACGGCCCGGCAGGTCTCCTTCGGCAACCCGCGACAGGAAGTTCTGATGAACGAGTTCTGCACGATCCACTTTGTCTGATCCCCCTTGAGCGTTTCTGAGTACGGGTCAGAAAAACGCCTGAAGGCCGGTTTGCGCGCGGCCAAGGATCAGGGCGTGGACATCGTGGGCGCCTTCATAGGTGTTGACGGTTTCGAGGTTGCACATGTGGCGCATGACCTGAAATTCCTCGGAGATGCCGTTGCCGCCGTGCATGTCGCGCGCCATGCGGGCAATGTCGAGCGCCTTGCCGCAATTGTTGCGCTTGATCAGGCTGATCATTTCCGGTGCGGCGCTGGCCTCGTCCATCAGGCGGCCGACCCGCAAAGAGCCCTGAAGACCGAGGGTGATCTCGGTCTGCATATCCGCCAGCTTCTTCTGGAACAGCTGAGTCTGGGCAAGCGGTCTGTTGAATTGCTTGCGGTCAAGACCGTATTGACGCGCAGCATGCCAGCAAAACTCTGCAGCCCCCATGGCCCCCCATGATATGCCGTAGCGGGCGCGGTTGAGACATCCGAACGGGCCCTTCAGGCCCTGCACGTTGGGCAGCAGGGCATCTTCGCCGACCTCGACGCCGTCCATGACGATTTCGCCGGTGACGGAGGCACGAAGCGAGAGTTTGCCGGCGATCTTGGGCGCGCTGAGGCCCTTCATGCCTTTTTCGAGAACGAAGCCGCGGATTTTCCCGTCGTGGGCGTCGGATTTCGCCCAAACGACAAACACATCGGCGATCGGTGCGTTGGAGATCCACATCTTCGAGCCCGACAGCTTGTAGCCATCTGAGGTCTTTTCGGCCCGTGTCTTCATTCCTGCCGGGTCGGAACCCGCATCGGGTTCAGTCAATCCGAAACAGCCGATGAGGCTTCCCGATGTCAGGCCGGGGAGATATTTTCGGCGTTGGTCCTCGGATCCATAGGCATAGATCGGGTAGGCAACCAGCGACGCCTGCACACTCATCATGGAGCGGTAGCCGCTGTCGACACGTTCGACTTCGCGCGCGACCAGTCCGTAGGAAACGTAACCGGCACCGACGCCGCCATATTCCTCGGGGATGGTCACACCAAGCAGGCCCATTTCGCCCATCTGGGGAAACAGGTCGGGTTCTACGCTCTCTTCGCGGTAGGCTGCGATGACCCGGGGCTGAAGAACTTCCTGCGCAAACGACCGGGCGGCATCCCGAATCATGCGTTCTTCGTCATTGAGCTGGTTCTCGAGCAACAGCGGATCGTCCCAGACGAAACGCCCGAGATCGGGCGCGTCTTTGGCCTTGAGCGTTGGGGTCTGGATGTTCATTTCGGTATCCTCTCGGTGTCCACGCAGTGTCGCGAATCCGGCACCCTGATCATTGGCATACTAGCAGAGCCCGGATATTTCGACAGAAGCGATTTGTCGTAGGCAATGCACAAGTTTTGCGGGCATCGCCATTGCAGCGAACGTGCCTATGACAAACAGCTCATTCCAATTTGGTATTCACCAGTGATTTGCACCCTTGGAAAACAAGATGTAAACCAACAATACATCATCAAGTCATGCGAAAATGGAATGATATGCTGTCCCCCCGACGATTCCTGCCCTCGACCGCGTTACTCTGTGCCTTTGAAGCGGCTGCCCGTACGTCAAGTTTCACACGGGCCGCGGAAGAACTGAACCTGACGCAGAGTGCCGTCAGCCGCCAGATCAAGGCGTTGGAGGAACAGATCGGCGTGGCGTTGTTCATGCGTGAACGTCAGAAAGTCAACCTGACGCTTGCCGGTGAGACCTATGCCCGCGATGTCCGCGAGGCGCTGCAGATGATTGCCAACGCGTCTATGACACTGCGGACCAACCCGGACGGCGGGGCGCTCAATCTGGCGATTCTGCCGACCTTTGGCACGCGCTGGCTGGCACCGCGCCTGCCGGACTTTCTGAAAGACAACCCGGGCGTCACGGTCAACCTAACGACACGGCTGCGCCCGTTCGATTTCTCAACCGAACCACAGGATGCAGCGATACATTTCGGGCAGCACAACTGGCCCGACACGGACGCCATGTTCCTTCACGACGAGACCGTGGTTCCCACCTGTTCGCCGGACTTGCTTGAACACTACGACATTCAAACGCCGGTCGATCTGCTGAAGGCGCCGATACTGCATCTCGCTACCCGGCCAAAGGCCTGGGAGCGCTGGCTGCATGTTCAGGGAATAGACGGCGAGAAGGTTCCCGGTATGGTTTTCGACCAGTTCGCCACCGTCGCGCAGGCGGTCGTCCACGGTATCGGTATCGCCCTGCTGCCGCACTTCCTGATCGAAAACGAACTCAGTGAAGGCACGCTCGTACCGGCCCTCAACCTGCCGGTTCGCAGCGTCGGTGCCTATCATCTGGTGTGGCCGAAATCGCGCAGCACTTATCCACCGTTGAAGAGTTTCAGGGATTGGATCGGGGGCCAGGCGGAGGCATAGACTTCCGGTTGGGTGTTGTTCTGAATAGCCCCAAACTGTCGTCCTCGTGCACCGACACGAGGATCTCCTGAGTTGCTGTTCAGGTACTGTATGTGTCGATCACATACAGTACAGATTTTGAGGGCATCATGCCCCCACGTAAGCACGTTGATGCGTATGTTTAGACGTGAAGCCCATACGGTCTCCGAGAATGGACCCTCGACCGTTCGCAGTCAGGGGTGACGAGTCTGGCAGCAATTCGATGGGTCGTGATGGTCATGTCAGTCGTTGTCTGTAAGACCGGCACCGGCACCGCTCAACCGGGACTCCTCGCTGGCCGGGACGTAGGTCCGGTGGGCAAATCGTTCCAGGATCTCCCGGGACGCTTGTTCAATGGTGCCACGACGTTTGTCTGCCGTGATGGGGTTCGAGGGAAAACCGCACGCGGTTATGGAGACATCTGTCGCTTGCGAGCTTAGCAGCACCTGGTGGTTGGAGGGATACTCCACAGAGTCAGGGCTGCACTTAATGGTAACGGTCGGCCAGGAAATCTGCAGCGACTGGAACAGAGCCCTGGCCGCAATCGCCACGAACGGTGCCATGATCAAGGGGTAGGACACCGATGACAGGGTGATTTTGCTTTCCGGAAGCATGTCGCAATAGGTCACGCCGCAGATAACAGGACAAAGTGTTTTGTCCTTACCGGTCCAGACCTCGCCTGCGATCTTTGGCGCAACGTTTTCGTAGGGCGTCTCGTCCAGTTCAGCGACCAGACCGGCGAACGCGTCGGTACCCGGCAGACCATGCGATGCCAGCCAGCCGGCGGCGCGGCCAGCCTCCTCGGCAAGTCCCCAGCTCATGCCGGTGCCGCGGTAGGCCTTGAAGACAAGCGACTCGATCTCGCCGATGGCAAAGTCGGTCATTGGCCGGTCTCCAGTGGCGGGTAGATCCAGTCGTCGGGGTCCCATTGCGCCAGTTCGTTGGGCATCGGGGTGTGTTGATACATGGTGATCCTGACCCAGCGGTCGGAACGGGGATCAAACTTGTTGGCTCCGAAGAAGGAAAGCTTGCAGCGCAAAAGGTCGATCGGCAAGACATCCTCAGAAATCAGGTTGTCCTGAATTTCAGAATAGGGAAACCTGGCGACGATTTGAGCGCGGCGAACGGCCTGCCGATGCTCCGGGTGGCGCAGCAGGAATTCCGCGACCGTGTCGTCCGGGCTACCGGTGTCGGTGTCGCACCAGACGGCAACATCGGCAGCCAGCGCGGCGGCGTTGCGCCAGGTGCACAATGGGTGCTCGCGTTCGGCGCCCGGCTCTTCATGGCGCTCGCCGAGCCTTGGTTCGAGTTTTTCCTCGGAGGCGTACCAGAACCGGGCGGTCTGGGCCGGATCGCCGAAATCGGTCTGCAGTGCTTCATCGTAGTGGCGGGACACAATTTCCGACAATGGGCCAAGTTTCATGGCGCCGTCGATCCGGAATGTGGCGGACTCGTCGGCGCTCATGGTGGCGACCAGATCGTCGACGATTGCGCCATGAGGCTCGATCAGCAGAGTCACGAGACATTCCTGGCCTTCCAGGGAAAGATTTGCTTCGCCCCACTGGAACAGGCGGTCCCAGGGCGCGGACCCCGACAGCGTTTCGGCCAGCCGGCAATGGGTGTCAAGGCGTTCCATGTCCTTGCGGAACTCCTCGATTCGGCCGGCCTGGCGCTCGTGGTCCACGGACCAGAGGTAGGCACCGATCTTCTGGCGTTCGACGAACGACCGGAACCTCTCGGCTGTTTCATCGTCAGTTGCGGAAACCGACCGAACTCTCGCCAGCGCGGTTTCCCTGGCGGCAATCCAGTTGTTCAGCAATGTGGGGTGATTGACGATAAACGGAGCCATGCCAAGGCCTGTGGAATTGCCGACACCAAGGCGGCGGGCGAGATCAGGATCAAGCTTGACGGATGTCTCCGGTGCCTTGGCGTGAGCCATGTGCTCGACAATGTCGACCGTGAAGGCACGGGTCAGATAGACGCTCAGCAATTCTGCCTGAAACGGCGCCTGGAACTCCGGGCGGTCGGCAATGAAGCGGCGGTCGCAGGCGCCAAACTTGGCTGAACCGTATACCGCCGTCGTTCTCATCAGGTAACCGACCTTGTCGAGTTCCGACGCCTCCGGTTGGGTGCCCGCCGCCAGACAGTCGCTGACGTATTCAAACAGGCGCACCGACCGGTTGGCCCTGGACAACGACAACTCGCTGCCGGAAATGTGCCCGGCCTCCTGCTTTGGCACGTGATCGGCAAGACGTTCGATGTCGTCTTCCGTGGGGACGCCGTCAAACAGCGCGAAGGTTGCATCCCATTCCTCCGCGATCACACGATCTGAGCGTTTTGCCGGATCAAGGTCGTTGGCATAAGCGATCAGGCTGTAGGTCCGCTCCGGTCCGGTCGCGGTGTAGACACCGACGCCGACGCCCTTGTTGTCGATCCGCCAAACCGGCCGCGCGAACGTCCATTGCTCGCGCTTGAGGCGGCGCATCAGACCCCGCATGAAGGAAAGCCTGGTTTGATGAAAGGACCCCATCCGGGCGAGTTTCATCACTGTGCCGGGTGCGCGCAGGGCAACTGCAGGGGTGTCGTCAGTATCGTGTCTTGTGATTGTCATCGATGTGCGTGTGTCCTTATTGCGGGCCGTCGGTCCGCTCAAGATCAAGCTACGGCACGGGCATCCCTTTTGACAACAACTTCATAGCCCGGTTCCTCGGGTTCGTCATCGACCGGCCTATGCCGTGAACATGGCCTCGCCGAGTGCTGCCAGATGGACACTGCATAGATAGTTTTTCACGACCTTGAGGGTCGAGGTCGACCTGTTCGGCCATTTCCCTGGCGTTTCCGGCCACTTTGCGCCTTTGTCGAGAAATGGTTGTGCGGCTTGTTTATCAAGATCTCGGACGGTGAGATCATAACCGCTACACAGAAGGCATCCGGCAAGTTTGCCGGCAACGTTCCCCAGACCGATGAATCCAACTCTCATTCATCAGTCCTCTCCGTCACGATGTTGCATTGGCTTGGGCGTCCCTGGTCGGTTCAATGCCGCCCGAGTTGTGCGATTGCCCGCTTGCGCGCGTGTCTGTCCTGACCTCTGTGGCTTGCAATTGGGGAACGGGTATGGAGAACCTGTTGTCGCCCGTCACGGCTGCGGCGACCTTGAAGATGTCGGACTCGCAAAAATACCTGCCGACGATCTGCACGCCCATGGGCAGGCCTTTCGAATGCATCCCCGCCGGCACAGTGATCGCGGGATGCCCGGTCATGTTGAAGAACGTTGTGAAACGCGTGATGGCATTGCCGGCAGCTTCTTCCAGACCGTCTGTCTTGACCGAAACAGTCCCAATCCTGGGGGCAATGACCGGCGTCGTCGGGGTGACCAGGACATCGACGTCCTTCAGAACGGCGTTGGTCTGCTGGCGGTAAAGCGCCATGAAGCGTTTTGCCCGGACGTAGTGTTCTGCGAGGATACATTGGCCCAGGGCAAGACCTGCCCGGAAATCCCGACCATAGAGGTCGCCGCGCTCTTCGAGATACCGGCTATGGAAGCTGACGGCCTCAGGCATCTGGACAGTCAGGGACACGGTTCGGGCATGATCCATGGCAGGCAGGTCGACTTCACGGATCGCAGCACCCCGGCGCTCGAGGAAGCGAAGGACGTGCTCGCAGGCGTCGCCGATTTCGCTGTCGCAATGTTCGAAGTAGAACTTGCGGGGAACGCCTACCTGCAGTCCGGCGAGATCTTCTCGTCCTGTCGGGATTTCGCAGTCGACAGTTTCGGTCACTGACATTGGATCGTCCGGGTCAAAGCCTGCCACGGCTTGAAACAACAACGCGGCGTCTTCTACCGTTCGAGTGAGAGTGCCCACATGATCGAGGCTCCAGGCAAAGGGAATGACACCGCGTGTGGAGATCCGCCCCAGGGTCGGTTTCAGGCCGACAAGACCGCTCAGGGCGGCGGGTGCACGGACCGACCCGCCGGTATCGGTGCCAAAAGCAGCAGGTACAAGGCCAAACGCCACGGCCGACGCCGATCCGCTGCTGGAACCGCCTGCAAGCCTTGTTGCATCGTAGGCGTTCGTCGCCGTGCCGTAACGTGAATTTTCGCCGGTGGCGCCATAGGCAAACTCATGCAGATTGAGCTTGCCGAGGCTGATGGCGCCGGCGTCGAACATGCGGTCGATGATGTAGGCATTGGATTGCGCGATGTTGCCCTCGAGAACGCGCGATCCCGCCGTGGTTGCGACACCGGCGACGTCGATGAGGTCCTTGCTGGCGAAGGGAATTCCCAGCAGAGGTGTCTTTGAACGGTCGATGTCGGCCGATTTGTCGATTCTATCGGCAGCCAGTCTCGCTGAGTTGGCGGTGATCTCTATGTAGGCTTTCGCCTGGCCGTCGAGCCGGTCGGTGCGTTCGAGAAACACTTCCACAAGTTCCCGGCAGGACAGGGATTTGCGCTCGAGATGATGGCCGAGTTCGCCGATGGACTGGAACGCCAAATTGTCCGTTGTCATTCGCTGTCGGCCTGCCGCTGGACACCTTGTGCCGGAGCAACGAATCCAAGGTCGGTTTTGCGCAAAACTTCAAGCTCGTTCAGCAGTTCCTGGAACCCGGTAATGATGCCGAGTTTGGGGTCGACGAGTTCGTCTATCTCGTCGTCACGCCACTGCGAAGACGCAAGCTGTCCGGTCAGACCGACAAGTGTATCTTTGGTGAGCTTGTCCATCGGGTGTTCCCTTGCTGGTGTTTCGCTGGCTTATGGGTGAAATTATCCAACCCAAGAGAAAGCGAGCGGAGCGCATTGGTCAAGAAGTCAATTGTCGAAACATCGACAGTCACTTACCCATGGTGTGATGAGATAAAGGCAAGGCCATCCGTGCCCTTTGAGGGAGGCGGTTGGCTGAACGCGGCCCAGGGTTCTATCCGCGCCGGACGGCGTCGAGATGGTCTTTGAATCCAGGATCTGCCATGAGGGTTCTACAACGCTCGAAGCGGCCTGTGGAATAGGCCCAGAAATCCTCGACAGGATTGTCATTGGCATGCTGGATCAGCCCCCACAGGGTCCACAAGAGATCGCACATCGCCTTGTAGACGACCATGCGGCCAGTCTGGGCGGCACTGGGATCGCCGGAAAAATAGGCCGCCATCATCTCGCGGTCCTGGGCATCGTCAAATCCGGCCTCGACCGAAAGATCGCCCAGATCCCACAGCGGGTCGTTCATGCCGGAATACTCCCAGTCAACGATCCACATGGTGCTGCCGTCATCGAGGAAATTTTCGCACAAGGGGTCGCAATGACACGGTGCGAGGTCGGCGGGGTGCGCATCAATCGCGCTGCGGACGATTTCGGCCTCCTTGAGGACCTCGTGATACCCTTCGGGGAAATCCACCGTCTTGCCGGAGAGAATCTTCAGGTAGTCGTCGATCATGGCGAACAACTCGAACCGGAACTGAAAAGTCTGGCCGCTGGTGTGGAGTTTCCTCATGGCTTTGGCAGCCCGGGCTGGGGAGCCGTCACGTTGCCGGAACTCGTCGGGTGACATGGTGACGGTGCCGTCGAGAAAGTGGCTCACCATTATGCCGCTGCCGGGGTCTGCGTGTACGACTTCCGGGCTGACGCCGGCCGCGGCCGCTGCCCGTGCGTTGTGGGCTTCAACCGCACGGTCGATGTACTCCTCGGTCCCGGCACCCGGCAGCCTCAGGCAATAGACACCGCGATCGGTCGCAACGCGGAAAACCAGATTGGTCAATCCGCCAAGCCGCTGAATATCCAGAGCCGAGGCGTCCGTGCCTGCAAATACTTCCAGATCTGAAATAGCCGCCCGCGCTTGAGCAATGGCATCGTCCGTCATGATGATCTCCCCGTCTAACTTTTCAACCTGTTCATCTTTGCATCGTAGAGACAACGCGGTCCGCGAACCGCTGTGTAGAGGGTGCCGAAGGCCTCGATCGCGAACTCTGCGACATCGGCTAGGTCCGCGGGCAAGTAGCCGAAAGCGATTGTGTCTCCGACGGTGTGTCCGTAACCGGCACTTGTGGTCGTCCCGACGGCCTCGCCCTGGTGGAGAATTGTCTCGCCGCCATGGAAGGGCGCGAAACCGTTGATGCGGAAGGCACAGAGTCTACGTGTCACGCCTTCCGCCTTTATGTCCTCGAGGGCATTCCTGCCCAGAAAGTCACCCTTGTCCAAAGCCACGCAAAACCCGAGACCGGCCTCGAACGGCGAATAGTCCGGGCTGATGTCGCCGGACCAGTACAAGTATCCCTTTTCCAGCCGGCATGCCTCGATGGCGCGATATCCGACGTTTGTGATGCCGCTGGATTGGCCGGCACTCCACAGTATGTCGTAGATGTGGCCAGCATACTCCACCGGAATGTAGAGCTCCCACCCCAGTTCACCGACGTAGCCGACCCGTGCGGTCAGGGCAGTGGCGTTGCCAATTTCAATTTCACGAACACTCAGGAAAGGAAATGCGGCATTGGATACGTCGTTGTCGGTGACTGCTTCGAGAACAGTCCGGGCACTGGGGCCGCACAGATTCAGGACGGCGAACTCGGACGTGACCTCCCGCAAGGAGACTGAACCATCCTGCGGCATATGAGACCTGATCCAATCACTGTCGCGAATGCCGAAGCCCGACCCGGTGACAACAAAGAACTTTTGCGGGGCAACGTGCATGATCGTTACATCGGCCTCGATGCCGCCCCGCTCGTTGCAAAGCTGCGTATAGACGCAACGACCGGGGTTGCCGGACAAGTCGTTGACGGCAAGATGCTGCAGCAGTGATTGGGCGCCTGGCCCTGAGACTTCGAACTTGGAGAACGAACTTTGATCAATGAGGGCGACGGCGTTGCGGATCGCATGACACTCTTGTGCAACCGGCTCAAACCAGTTGGCTTTACCTTCGAAACTGGGGATATCGACGGCCTCTGACCCATCCGAAGCGAACCAGTTGGGGCGTTCCCAGCCCGATTTGGATCCAAACACCGCACCCGACTGCTTAAGGCGTTCAAAGAGAGGGGAGCGTCTCAGACCCCGGCCGGCGCTGGCTTCTTCCCCAGGCCAGTGAATCTTGTAATAGGCAGCGTAAGCTTCGATCGCCCGTTCCTCAAGAAACCTCCCTTGAGCATGTTGGGGGCCGAAGCGCCGGGCGTCGAACGCCCATAGGTCCATGCCCGGATCGCCTTCGCGTATCCAGTTGGACATGGCCTGGCCAGCCCCGCCCGACGCGGCGATGCCGGCGGTGAAGCCGCAGGCCAGATACAGGTTCGCGTAACCGGGGGCCAGCCCCATTATCGGTTCACCATCGGCTGAGACCGGGATCGGCCCGTTGATGACCGTGCGTATGCCGGTTTCGTTGAGAACAGGAAGCCTGCTGGTACAGGGTGTTGCAAACAGCTCCAGACGATCGAAGTTTTCTGGAAAAAGTTCGCGGCCAAACTCGACCGGCGGCAGGCCGCGCCAACATCCGTTTGTGCCTTCCTCCCAACCGCCGATGGCAAACGCGCCGACTTCCGGTTTGAGATAGAAGTTGTTGTCCGGATCGCGCAGCGTCGGCAGCGTAGAGTCAAAGGACAGTGTCTTCTCGGTGACAAAATACTGATGTTCGACGACGCCGGCGGCTATTGGAACACCCGCCATGGCGCCAATCTGCTTGGCCCACAGTCCAGCACAGTTGACAAGAACCTCGCAGCCAACTGTGCCCTTGTCGGTGATAACGCCGGAAACCCGGCCATCCTCGGAAACGATGTCCTTGACGGTCGTTCCTTCCTCAAGCCTGGCGCCGAATTTCCGGGCGGCTTTGGCATAGGCCTGGGTCAGGGCGTACGGGTCGATCGAACCATCACTGGGAATGAATGCCGCGCCAACCACGCCCTGGGTCTGAATGAAAGGAAACAAATCAAGAGCCTGCGAGGCCGACAGGCTATGGCATTCCACGTCAAAGCCCTTGGCCTGGGTCATCGACCGGCGGATTTCACTCCAGCGGTCGGGCGAGGAAGCGAGCCGGAGCGAGCCGACTTTCTTCCAGTCGATGGCCTGGCCGCTTTCTTCTTCCAGCCGGTCGAAGACGGCGACTGAATTCTGCATCAACCGGGTCAGGTTTCGTTTTGATCTCAGCTGACCAACCAGTCCTGCCGCATGCCAGGTGCAGCCCTCGGTGATGTTGGCCTTTTCCAGCAGGAGAACGTCTTTCTCGCCGTCGCGAGCCAGGTGGTAGGCCAGCGAACACCCGATGGCGCCGCCGCCGATGATTACAATGCGAGCATGCCGGTCCGCGTGAAACGCCATGGTCTAAGTCTCCCTCAGCATTTGATGCGCGCCATGGACGGGTCGTAGAGCGGGGCAAGGCTGGCCTGGCAAGGGACCTTTTCTGTGGCCACTTCAAGTTCGTAGGAGCCGGATTCAATGAATTCGTCGGTTACACCGTCAGGGTTTCGAACATAGCCATAACCCACCGGTTTGCCGATTGTGTAGCCGAACCCTGCACTGGTCAGATAGCCCGCAGGTTCACCGTTGCGCAAAATGGTTTCACGGCCGACCAGCACGGTTTCCGCATTATCAAGCGTAAAACACACCAGCCGTTTCTTGAGCGGGGTTGTCGCAAAGCGCTCAGATGCGGCGCGGCCGATGAAATCGACGTTCGACTTGAGCTTCACGGCCCATCCGAGGCCGGCTTCAAACGGGCTGTCATTGGGGGTGATGTCGCTGCCCCAGGCGCGATAGCCTTTTTCCAGCCTGAGGGACTCGATGGCCCGGTAGCCTGCCGGTGCGATGCCGTATTTCTCACCGGCCTCGAAAAGGGCATCGAAGACGTCGCCGGTGGCCCCGATCGGCATGTGTAACTCCCAACCCAGTTCCCCGACATAGGTGATCCTCATTGCCCGAACGGTATGGCCTGCAATAACAACCTCGCGGACTTGGCCGAATGGGAATTCGCCGTGCGAGATGTCGTCACTGGTAATGCTGGACAGGACATCGCGGGCATGGGGCCCGAAGACCGACAGGGTTCCGAAATCCTCGGTGACATCGACGAGCTGCGCGTCCAGGCCAGACCTGATGTGCTGGGCGATCCAGGCGTAGTCATGGGTCCTGAAGCCGGTTCCTGTAACCAGGTAGTACATGTCACTGGCAAGACGTGCAGCGGTCAAATCGCATTCGATCCCACCCCTGGAATTGAGCATCTGCGTATAGATGACCCGGCCGACCGGCTTGGCGACGTCGTTGGCGGCTATGTAGGAAAGCGCCTCTTCGGCGTCCTTGCCGCGCAACTCGAATTTTGCGAATGACGACTGGTCGAAGACGCCAACCCGGTTGCGCACAGCCTCGTGTTCGGCTGCCACATGGTCGAACCAGTTCTGGTGGCCCATGGAGTAAATATC